>JAFZHD010000049.1 GCA_017555085.1 Muribaculaceae bacterium
ATCATCGCCTTGCGCACCTTGCTAATTTCCCCAAGACGGTTTTGGGGCAGGCGCACAACTCGCGACTGCTCGGGAATAGCCTGCTGAATGGCTTGGCGAATCCACCACACCGCATAAGAGATAAACTTGAAACCGCGCGTTTCGTCAAACTTTTCCGCGGCTTTGATAAGACCGAGATTACCCTCACTGATAAGGTCGAGCAATTCAACACCTTTATTGTGGTATTGCTTGGCTACCGACACCACAAAGCGAAGATTGCTACGCACAAGAGTGTCCAAGGCATCGCTATCGCCCTCTTTGATGCGACGCGCGAGTTCTACTTCCTCATCGGCGGTTAGTTGGGGTTCACGACTGATTGCATGGAGATACTTGTCAAGAGACTGTGTACGAACAGTAATAGACTTAGAGATTTTCAACTGCTTCATAGTTATTAAAGATAAAGTTAGACAAATTACGATAAAGATAGTCAGCAAAACTAATGCCATTTTTTAACAAACCACAAAAACACTCCCGTTATTTGAAAATAATTAACCTTATCTGCCACTTTTGTCATATCACTGCCTCATAACCTCAAAAACGACTCCAATCCCGACTGACATGGCGTGTCAGTCGCGTGTCATGCGACCGTCGCTGCGCTGATATCAACACGGTTATCCACAAGTTATCAACATAGCAACCATTGATATACAGCATATTGCACACTTTATTAACATTGATGTTGATAAAGTGATGTTTAGTTTGTAACTTTGTAGCATGGAAAAGAAAACGATTTGGGACTTGCAACGCGACAGCGTTGAACAATATAGAGAAAAGGGCAAATTGCCCATCGTCGTAGTGCTTGACAACATTCGCAGCCTCAACAATGTAGGCTCGGTGTTCCGCACCGCCGACGCGTTTTTGGTTGAGCGACTCATGCTCTGCGGCATAACAGCCACTCCCCCAAGTGCCGAAATTCACAAAACCGCTCTCGGCGCCGAAGACTCTGTTGCATGGGAATACCATGAGTCAACAACCGACTGCTTACAACAACTCAAATCGCAAGGCTACACTATCTGCTGCTTGGAGCAGGTAAAAGGCAGCGTAGAAATGCAGAAATACACCCCCGAACAAGGCAAAGGCTATGCCATCGTTCTCGGTAACGAAGTAAATGGTGTGGAACAAGCCGTGGTGGATATGAGCGATGTGTGTCTCGAAATTCCACAATTTGGCACCAAACATTCGCTCAATGTGTCGGTGTCGGGCGGACTCGCCATGTGGCACTTTTTCAAAGCGCTGAAACTGTAATATCGAGCGCCCGCTGTCGGTCGAGCTCAAGTTGAGCCATCAATTTGTCAAGCGACTCAAAACGCTGCTCGCCACGCAGATAATCAACAAATTCTATCACAATCTCTCTCCCGTAAATATCGCAGTCAAAGCCTATTATATTGGCCTCGATGGTGGTGGCATTGTTATTGGCATCTACCGTGGGGCAACGACCTATGTTGACCATGGCCGGATATCGCTCGCCCGCTCCCACTACCGCCACACAAGCATACGCACCTATGGGCGGAACGAGTTTGCTTTCATCGCCAACAGCCACATTTGCCGTCGGGAAACCGATTGTGCGGCCCAACTGCTTGCCCTTAACCACCGTTCCGCTGATGCTATAATAATGGCCAAGCGACTCGGCCGCTCCTTTTACATCGTGCTCGGCAAGCTGCTGACGCACTACCGATGAACTGACTCCGGGACATTCCTTGGCCTGCAACACCTCAACGCCAACCTCGGCACCTATGCGCTGATAGTCGGCAATATAGCTCAGCCGGTCGCTGCCAAATCGGTTGTTAAACCCCAATATCATCACATCTACCCCATCTTGCTCGTGGAGCATCGCCATAAACTCGCGTGCTGTGAGCCGTTGCATGTCGGCATCAAAGTCAAGCACACGGCAATGGTCCACGCCTATCGAGGCAAGCAACGCCACGCGTTCGCTCGGCGTTGACAACATTGGCGGCACACACTCGGGGCGAATAGTGGCCAACGGATGCGTCGCAAAGGTAACAACCTCGGTCTTCATGCCGCGTGTCACAGCCTCGCTCCTCATTTGCTCAACGAGGTATCGGTGTCCGCGATGAACACCGTCAAACATTCCGACTGTGGCTATGCGACGACCCATTTTTCTATTAATAGATTGAGAGCAAGTCGGCAAACTCTGCTCCGGGTGTTACAAGCAAAGTGTTAAAGCCCAACATTGCCGCCGCACTGAGATTTTTCTGCGAGTCATCGAGAAAAACAGTCTCTTCGGGCACAAGTTGGCACTGCTCTATCGCAGTTTCAAAGATTTTGGCATCGGGCTTGATGCATTTTGCCTCAAACGAAGTCACGATACCGTCAAAATAGTCGGCCATCTCCTTGCCCTCGTGGCGAAACTCCTCGGCAATGCGAGTATCCCACATTATGGGGTTGGTGTTTGAGAGCATATAGATTTTGTAGCGCTTGCGCAATTCACGCAACGCCACAAGACGATGAGTCGGTATTCCAACAAGGAACTCACAAAATGCGGCATCAATAGCCTCGTCAGTCACCTCGCCGTTGATGTGTTTACGAATTTCGGCACGAAACTCATCGGCCGACATCGAGCCGTCTTCAAGCGCGAGAAACGGACCTTTTTGGCTATACTCGCCCAAAAAGTCGTTGGCACCGGCCATACCGATACCTTCAAGAGCCTTGACAGCATTTTCGCGGCGAATATCCATAATGACACCGCCCAAATCAAAAAGCAAATTCTTAATCATAGTGCAAAGTTACCGCTTTAATGCCGAATGGGCAATTTTAAGCAGCAAATGTTATCCACAAAAACACTTCCGTCCAAATCTTCATGCATTTTTTTTATTCGCATTTTAACCACAAATGTTGATGCTTTGACAAATAAATCATATCTTTGTATCGGTGAAATTTTCGCCAAACGACAGATTAAAAACCAACATTTTTATCAATGCAATACGGAATCATTGACTTCATCTCGCTGCTTGGTGCAGTGTGCTTGTTCCTCTACGGAATGAAAATTATGAGTGACGGCCTCCAAAAAGCCGCTGGCGACCGACTTCGCAACATTTTGGGCGCTATGACTCGAAATCGCTTTGCAGGCTGCCTCACCGGTTTTGCCATCACAGCCCTCATTCAAAGTTCATCAGCCTCAACCGTAATGGTTGTAAGTTTTGTGAACGCCGGTTTGATGACACTCGCACAGTCAATCGCCGTAATCATGGGTGCCAATGTGGGTACAACCGCCACCGCGTGGATTCTTACCCTCTTTGGCTTCAAAGTCAACATCAGCGCATTTGCAATTCCCTTGATGGCATTTGCAGTACCCCTGCTCTTTTCAAGCAAGAGCCGCCGCAAATCAATCGGTGAAGGCATTTTAGGTTTCTCATTGCTCTTCATGGGCTTGGACATGATTAACCAATATGTTCCCGACTTGCGCGCCAACCCCGAAATCTTTGAATTCCTCCGCAACTACACCGACATGGGCTTCGGCTCTGTACTCATTTTCTTGCTCGTCGGCCTAATCGTTACTCTTGTCATTCAATCATCATCGGCCACATTTGCCATCGTGCTCATCATGTGCAGCAAAGGTTGGATACAGTTTGACATCGCGGCAGCATTGGTTCTCGGTAGTAACATCGGTACAACAGTAACCCCCTTGATAGCTTCATTGAGCGGTAATGTAGCCGCCAAACGCGCCGCATTAAGCCACTTGATGTTCAATTTATTAGGCACAGTGTGGTGTTTGGCTCTGTTCTTCCCCTTCGTACACCTCAACGAGTGGATTACCGAATCGTTGGGCCAAGGCGACCCCAACGCGCTCTATGGCTATGTTGACGGCGGCGGCACCGACCCCGAACAGATTGCAGCCATGCAGTTGAGCGTATCGTTCGGCTTGTCAATGTTCCACACCGTGTTCAACCTCGTCAACTTGTGTGTAATGATTTGGATGACCAACCTCTATGTGACAATCGTTAAACGCATCATGCCCTCTAAACACAAAGAAGACGAAGAATTCCAACTCAAATTCATCTCTACTCATGGCTTGATGACCGTGTCAGAACTCAATATCTCACAAGCCGAAAAAGAAACAACCGTATATGCCGAGCGAGTGCAACGCATGCTTGTAATGGCCAAAGAACTCGTTCACACCCCCGAAAAGAAAGAAGAATTTACCAAGATATTCTCTCGCCTCGAAAAATATGAAGACATTGCCGACCGCATGGAAGTTGAAATCGCCGAATATCTCAACCGCTGTGCCGAAGGTCGCTTGTCAAACGAGGGTAAACACCGCATCTCATGCCTCTTGCGCATGGTTTCTGAAATCGAAAGTATTGCCGATGGCTGTTTCAGCGTAGCCAAAGCCATGGTGCGCAAACAACAAGGCAATGTCGAATTCCCCGAAGTGGTTTACAACAACATCGACGCAATGTTTGCTTATGTTGAAGAAGCCATGGACAACATGATGGTACTCTTGAAAGATGTTGAAAACGCTCGCAAAAACGACATCATCGCATCTTACAACAAAGAACGCGAAATCAACAACCTTCGCGCTCAACTCCGCACCGAAAACATTGAAAACATCAACAACAAAGTTTATGAATACCAAGCAGGTATCGTATATATGGACATCATCGGCGACCTTGAAAAGACCGGCGACTACATCATCAATGTTGTTGACGCAGTAAAAGACCAAGTGCGCAAAAACAACGAATAAAGCCCACTGTGTCACCCGATACATGCAATCATCACACACAGCGTCTCCTCATAGTCGATGACGAGGAGACTATGTGTGAATTATTACAATTCAACCTACAAAAAGCCGGATACATAGTCGACACCGTCCTATCGGCCGAAGACGCCCTGCGTCGCGATTTGAGCATCTACGACCTGTTCATTCTCGATATCGTGTTGGGGCACATGAGCGGCTTGGAACTCGCCAAACTCCTCAAAGAAAACAAATCCACAGCCGACACCCCCATCATCTTCTGCTCGGCACGCAACAACGTTGACGACATTGTAAACGGACTCAACATCGGCGCCGACGACTATATCACCAAGCCATTTTCAATAAAAGAAATGGAAGCACGAGTGCGCTCCGTACTCCGTCGCAAAGCCATAGTCGACGCCCACAACAACCAACTGTCGTTTGAAACACTCAAAATCGACACCATAGTCAACCGGGCAACAATCGACGGGCATTCAATAGCGCTGACACGCACCGAAATGGACATGTTGACACTATTCATGCGCCACCCCAACCGATTCTTCTCACGCAACGAAATTTTCGAAAACGTGTGGCCCGAACAAGTAATCGTAATAGACCGCACAGTCGATGTAAACATATCCCGCATGCGCAAGAAATTGGGCCGATATGCAGCCCACATCATCAACCGCCCGGGAATAGGATACGGTTTTATTGACACACCAAACTGATGTTACCTACATGCTACATAAGCGGCCGATATGAGGCCGGATGCGACGAAGCCGGACGCGGATGTTTGGCCGGACCCGTCTATGCCGCGGCAGTCATTCTGCCCGACGACTTTTACCACCCACTGCTCAACGACTCAAAGCAACTCACCGAAGCGCGCCGCGAGAAACTGCGCCCCATCATCGAAGAACAAGCCATCGCGTGGGCAGTAGGCATCGTCACAGCCCAAGAAATCGACCAAATCAACATCCTCAACGCATCAATCCTCGCCATGCATCGCGCCCTTGACGGCCTTGCCACCGTTCCAGGAGCAATCATCGTTGACGGCAACCGATTCAAGCCCTACGGCGACATACCGTGGGAGACATTTGTCAAAGGCGACGGCCGATTTGGCAACATCGCAGCCGCATCAATCCTCGCCAAGACCCACCGCGACGAGTGCATGAAGCAACTTCACGAGCAATATCCAATGTATGGCTGGGATGTAAACAAAGGCTACCCCACCAAAGCCCACCGTGCCGCCATCGCCGAACACGGCCCCACACCCCACCACCGCCAATCATTCCGCCTCCTCGACCCCCAATTAACCCTCTTTTAACTCCCAATAACAAACGCCCCCGCGGGATTCCGTGGGGGCGTTGTATTTTATCTTGTGCCGCGATTAGCGGGTTTGGCCGGTGCCGGTTACAATGTATTTGTAGGTGGTGATTTCGGGCAAGGCCATAGGACCGCGAGCGTGGAGTTTTTGGGTTGAGATGCCTATCTCGGCGCCAAAGCCGAATTGTCCGCCATCGGTGAATGCTGTCGACACATTGGCATAGACACACGCAGCATCTACTTCGTTGACAAAAGAGTCGATTGCGCTTTGGTCTTGCGCTACTATACACTCGCTGTGGCGCGAGGTGTGGGCGTCGATAAACTGTATTGCTTCGTCAATGTTCTCAACTGTTTTTACCGACATTTTATAGTCGAGCCATTCGCGGCCAAAGTCGCTGTCTTGGGCTTGCTCCAACTGCGGATATGCACCGTTGAGCATATCGTAGGCTTCGGGGTCGGCATATATTGCCACGCCTTTGTCGGCCAAGGGTTGACAGATGCTGCGCAAGTCGCGCAATCGGCTGCGGTCAATAACAAGTGTGTCAAGGGCGTTGCACACGCTCACACGGCGTGTCTTGGCGTTGAGCACGATGTCGCTGGCAATGTCGGTAAGGCCCGATTGATGCACATAGGTGTGACACACTCCGGCTCCGGTTTCAATCACAGGTACGCGCGAGTTGTTGCGCACAAAGTCAATGAGGCCTTTGCTACCGCGAGGTATGATGAGGTCAACCATGCCTACAGCGTTGAGCATCTCGGCTGTGGCTTCGTGTGACGCAGGCAACAAGGTTACCGTGTTCTCGTCCCAACCGTTGGCCGCAAGCACGCTTTTGATGAGCGCGACGGCACATGCATTGGTGTCGTGGGCATCGCTGCCACCTTTGAGCAAACATGCGCTACCGCTCTTGGTGCAGAGCGAGAATACATCAAAGGTCACATTGGGGCGCGCTTCATAAATGATTCCGATTACGCCAAACGGCACTGATACTTTGCTGATTGTCATTCCGTTGGGGCGTGTTGTGGTGCTCAATGTCTTGCCAAGCGGCGAGGGTAATGCCGCTACCGAGCGCATGTCGGCTGCGATGTCGCGCAATCGGCTGTCGGTGAGTTGCAAGCGGTCATACTTGGGGTTTGACTTGTCCATGCGCGCCAAGTCGAGCGCATTGGCGTCGAGCAGTTGGGGAATGGCATTTTCAATAGCATCGGCCAAGGCCAACAACAGGCTGTTTATCTGCTCTACGCTACGGCGGTTGAGGCTGCGCGCGGCTTGTCGTGCTTGCACAAACGTATCGTGTAGTTGTGTCATAATCAGTCAATATAAAGATAGTCGCTGTGAACAATGGGACGGGCGCCGCTTTCGCCTATCACGGCGCGGGCGTCGGCAGAGTCATAAGAAGTTTTGCCCAAGGCGATGAGGTTGCCTTGCGGGGCTATGATTTTTACGATATCGTCTTTCTCAAAGTCGCCGTCGATGCGAGTCACGCCCACCGGGAGCAGACTTGCACGCTGCGTGCCGAGCAATGCTTTGGCCGCACCTTCGTTGATGTGAATTTCTCCTTTGGCCCAACCTTCGCTGTGTGCAATCCATTTTTGCACACCCGATGCCACCTCGCTTGCGGGGTGAAAGAGAGTGTAGGGCACGGTGCGTTCGGTGGCAATGACGCTTTGCAAAATGTTGTCGCGCTTGCCGTTGGCAATAATCACTGCGATGCCCTCGCTTGCCACCTTGCGTGCGATGCGATATTTGGTAGCCATGCCGCCACGGCCAAAGGTCGATTTTCCCTCTTGGATAAACTCTGATGCATCGGTTTCGTGATACATATCGGTGATTACCTTTGATGCGGGGTCGGCGGGATTGCCGTCATACACGCCGTCAATGTTGCTCAATATCACCAAGGCTTGCATATCCATCATCGAGGCAATGAGTCCCGACAACTCGTCGTTATCGGTAAACATCAATTCTGTTACCGACACTGTGTCGTTTTCGTTGACAATGGGGATAACATCATTGGCGAGCATCACCTCCATACAGTGTTTTTGATTGAGGTAATGGCGACGGGTTGAGAAATTTTCTTTGGTGGTAAGCACTTGGCCACAGGCGATGCCATGCTCGCGAAACAGTTCGTAGTAACGGTTGATGAGTTTGGCTTGTCCCACAGCGCTATACAACTGACGGGCCGACACGGCATCAAGTTTCTTGTTTTCGCTCAACAGGCTGCGACCCGATGCCACCGCACCCGACGAAATGATTATCACTCTGACACCGCGATGGTGCAAGTCGGCCACTTGGTCAACTATTGCACTCATGCGAGTAATGTCGAGCGTTCCGTCGGCACGAGTCAGCACATTGCTGCCTATTTTAACGGCTATTCGCTTATAACGATTGCTCATTGGCAAAGTTTTTTATTTGTTGTTTTTGTCGCGAATTTCCACACGGCGAATTTTTCCGCTGATAGTCTTGGGCAATTCTTCTACAAACTCCACGATGCGAGGATATTTGTAGGGTGCGGTTACGCGTTTCACATGATTTTGAATTTCTTTGATAAGAGCCTCTCCGGCTTTGTCTTTGTAGTCCTTGGCAAGCACGATAGTGGCCTTAACCACTTGACCGCGAATTTCGTCGGGAACACCTGTGATGGCACATTCAACCACCGCGGGATGAGTCATCAACGCGCTCTCAACCTCAAACGGACCGATGCGGTAGCCCGATGATTTGATTACATCGTCGGTGCGGCCCACAAACCAGAAATAGCCGTCTTCATCGCGCCATGCCACGTCACCTGTGTGGTAAATGCCGTCGTGATAGGCCTCGTTGGTGAGTTGGGGGTCGTTGAGATATTCTTTGAACAGACCGATGGGCTTAACGCCGTTGGTGCGAACAATGATTTCGCCTTGTTCGCCGTCTTCGGCAGGACGACCGTCGGCTGTGATGAGGTCAATGTCATAAACCGGACCTTTCTTACCCATTGAGCCGGGCTTGGGTTCGAGCCAAGGATATGTGGCAATAGTGAGAGTGGTTTCGGTTTGGCCAAAACCTTCCATCAATTTGATACCGGTGAGTTTGAGCCATTCTTCATACACCTTGGGGTTCAATGCCTCGCCTGCAATGGTGCAATAGCGCAATGTTGAAATGTCAAATTTTGTGAGGTCTTCGCGAATGAGGAAGCGGAACACTGTGGGAGGCGCACAGAATGATGTGATGCCGTGGCGCTGAATCATGTGAAGCACATCGACAGGCTCAAATTTCTCAAAGTCATAGACAAACACATTGGCACCTGCAATCCATTGGCCATAAAGTTTGCCCCAAACGGCCTTACCCCAACCGGTGTCGGCGAGAGTGAGGTGCAAACTGTCTTCCTTCACATTGTGCCAAAACGAGCCTGTAATGATGTGACCAAGAGGATAGGTAAAGTCGTGAGCCACCATCTTGGGATTGCCGGTTGTGCCCGATGTAAAATAGAGCAACGACACATCATCGTTCTCATTAGCCACCTCGGGGCGCACAAATGGAGCAGCATTTTCTATTTCGGCATTAAAGTCGAGCCAACCCTCAGGAACGATGGGACCGGTAGAAATGAGACTTGTGAGAGTGGGACACTTGGGCTTGGCATTATTGATGTGATTGAGCACAATCTCATCACCCGATGCCACAATAGCCTTGATACCAGCCTTTTCGCAGCGGTAGATAATATCTTTCTCGGTCAACAAGTGAGTTGCGGGAATTACGGTTGCGCCCAACTTGTGCAATGCCACAATTGAGAACCAAAATTGGTAGTGGCGTTTGAGAATGAGCATAACCATGTCGCCGCGGCCGATGCCTTGCGATGCAAAGAATGCCGCAGTCTTGTCGCTCTCGCGCTTGATGTCGGCAAATGTAAACTGAATTACCTCGCCTTGGTCGTTGGTCCACAACAAGGCTTTTTTATCGGGTTCTTTTTCGGCCCAACGGTCAACTACATCATATCCAAAGTTAAAACGCTCGGGAACATTGATTTTGAAGTTGGCCATAAAGTCTTCATAAGACTCAAACTGAACCTTGTCAAGAAAATGTTCTAACATATCTTCGTGTTATTTTGTTGCTAAAATTTGATTATGAGATAATGGCAATAAACTTCACAGCCTTGTCGCCCAACGCCTTCATGCCGTGGGGACGCTGTGCGTCAAACATGATGCTGTCGCCTTCGTTGAGCACAGTGGTAGTGTTGCCGACAGTGATTTCCATCTGGCCTTCAAGCACATAGTTAAACTCTTGACCGTCATGGGCATTCATTGTCACAGGTTTATCTTCGGCAGGCTCGACAGTAACGATAAAAGGAGCCATTTTGCGGTGAGCAAAGCCCGCTGCAATATCCTGATAACTATAAGCCTTGGTGCGTTCAACCTTCACGCCCTTGCCGGCACGAGTCACAAAGTGAGAGTCCATCTTGGGCTCCTCGCCAAAAAGAAGCACCGTCAACTCCACACCATAACGATTGGCAATGCGGTTAAGAAAACTCACTGAAATATCTTTTTCGCCGTTTTCATAAGCGGCAAATGTTTCGGCCGACACGCCACATTCGGCTGCAATTTCCTCAACGCTCAAATCGAGGGCATCGCGCAAACCTTTAAGGCGGCGGGCTACTTGTTGTATGTGGTCCATGATTTTTTGTTTATTTGTTATTTTGCCACAAAAGTAACGATTTTATTCTATAAATAGACATATATGTTAAGGAAAAGCACAAATTGTGCCGTTAAAATTGTTATTTGTGTAGCATCTGTGCAAATGTAGGCCACATTCGGCCCATTATTCCCACATTTATTTCTAAATTTGTAGCCACAACTCACAATCATGGAAAATCTATCATTATCAGAAATAAAGCAACTGCTCGATGAGGAAGCCCACCGCATCAACAACATCTCGTTTATAGACAAAGACCCCGTGCAGTTTCCCCGACGCTTTGAGCGACTGCAAGACATTGAAATCGTGGCGCTGCTCTCGGCCACAATAGCGTGGGGCAACCGCAAGATGATATGTGCCAACTGCGAAAAAATGCTCTCGCTCATGGAGTATCGCCCGCTTGAATACATTCTCGACGAGGGATATGAAGAACTGCCCGACATAAACATTCATCGCACATTCTTTGCCGCCAACCTGCGACACTACATGCGCGGACTGCGACAAATCTACACCCGACACGGCTCATTGCAACAGTTTGCTCTTGTCAATGGTGTGTCTGATAGCGAATTTCCCGCTTGGCGACTTGTCGAAGCCATGAACGCAACTCTGGCCGAAGCCAACGGCGGAACTGCCGACAGCCGTTGTCTGCCCCAAAACCTCGCCACCACCGCGCTCAAACGCATCAACATGGCATTGCGATGGCTCGTGCGCCGCGACGGAATTGTCGACCTGGGCGTATGGGACATCTTGCAACCCTCACAATTATTCATTCCGCTTGATGTGCATGTAGGCGATACGGCCCGCCAACTTGGCCTCATCACCCGTTGTGCCAATGACCGTCGCACAACAGTCGAGTTGACACAAACCCTGCGCACCTTCAACCCCACCGACCCCATACTCTATGACTATGCCCTCTTCGGCATCGGCATGAAACTGTAATAGTCGCCTTCTCCTATCATTAAGATAGATTAACGCAAAGAAAACTCGTTGGTTTGAGGGATTGTTGTATCTTTACAAATCTATATAAAATTGAAACTTTATGAAAAGGATTATATTTGCTCTTATGGCGCTTGTGATGTCGGTGTCTGCGATGCTTGCCGGCAATGGCGCTGTGATTACTTTCGAGACCAAATCGCACGATTTCGGCACTATCAAAGAGGCCGACGGCGCAGTGTCGTGCACATTTGACTTTCAGAATACCGGCGACGAGCCGTTGGTGTTTCTTGATGTTCGCACCTCGTGTGGCTGCACCACTCCCGACTACCCCCGTAACCCTATCGCTCCCGGCAAGATGGGCAAAATCAAGGTTACTTACAACCCCACAGGCCGCCCGGGAGAGTTTGAACGCAAAGTGAAAATTTTTACCAATACCAACAAACGCATCACTCTCAAAATCACCGGTGTTGTTGTTCCCCAAAACTGATAAACAATGATAGCCAAAAGACTTTTTGCTCTTGTAACCGTTGTTGCCGCTTGGTGTGTGGCCATCGCAGGCCCAAAGGGCGTGTGGCTTAACACCTCACACGATTTCGGCACTATCAACGAAAACGACGGCGACGCTTCGTGCGTGATGCGCCTTGTCAATGTCGGCGATGAGCCATTAGTGATTGTCAAGGCACGCGCTTCATGTGGCTGCACCACTCCCAAATATTCGACCAAACCCATTGCTCCGGGTGATACTCTTGATGTAACTGTCGCCTACGACCCCGTGGGCCGTCCCGGTCGTTTCTCTAAAAAGATTTATATCGACACCAACGGCGAGGAATCTCGCTCTACGCTCACAGTATCGGGCGTGGTAGTGGCTTCGGACAAAACCATCAAGGTGCGATATCCGGTTGACGCCGGCGTGCTGAAACTGCGCAACCACACTCTCGCATTAGGCGAAATAAAACGCGGCAAGGCAAAGAGCGCATTTGTTGATGCCTACAACCAAAGCACCGACACCTTGCGCCCTCAATGGCTCAATGTACCCGAGTATTTGAACGTCATGTCGGCTCCCAAGGAAGTTCCTCCCGGCGAGCAACTGTCGTTTTCGTTCTACCTCAACACTTTCAAGTGTGACAAATGGGGATTGATTGAAGACGAAATCACACTTATCCCCACCCCCGGGGCCGAGCCGTTTGCGTTTAAGGTCACTGCCGTCATCGAAGAAGATTTCTCTAAAATGACTCCCGGCGAACGAATGAACGCTCCCGCTATTGCCATTTCGCCCGACCGACTCGATATGGGACTACTGTCACACGACCAAGGTGTCGTAACCAAGGAATTCACCATCGAGAACTTTGGCAACGACCCTCTGCTCATTCGCCGCGTATATGGCACCGAAGGCATTGACATTGATATTGACAAGACCAAGATTAAGAAAGGCAAAACCGCTCGCATCAAAGTGAGCATTGACCCGTCAAAAGTATATAGTAAAATAATCAACGCACGCATCACTATCATCTCGAACGACCCGGAACGACACAACACATCGGTTCGCGTAGTGGGCGAGATAAAATAAAAACATCATTACCATGGAACATATCGAAAACGACGAACAATTTGCAGGCCTCACCGTCAACGAAGGAGTGGCCCAGCCTCCCATAGTAAACCCCTACATGACTCGCCGCCGCCGTCGCCCATTGCCCACATCGGGCGAAATGGTTGAGGGCATCTTGAAAGGCGATGTCACCACATTGAGCCGCGCGGTAACTCTCGTTGAGAGCCTATCGCCCGAGCATCAGGTTTTGGCACAGGAAATCATCGAAAAGTGCCTGCCCCACTCGGGCAACTCGCGCCGCATAGGCATCACCGGCGTTCCCGGCGCAGGCAAGAGCACATCTATCGACACTTTCGGCTTGCATGTGCTCAAAGACGGCGGCAAGTTGGCAGTGCTTGCCATTGACCCATCGAGCGAACGCACCAAGGGCAGTATCCTTGGCGACAAAACCCGCATGGAAAAACTGTCGATTCACCCCAACGCATTCATTCGCCCTAGCCCTTCGGCAGGCTCATTGGGCGGCGTGGCGCGCAAAACACGCGAAACTATCGTGCTGTGTGAAGCAGCAGGCTATAACAACATTTTTGTCGAAACCGTAGGCGTGGGACAGAGCGAAACTGCCGTTCACTCAATGGTCGATTTCTTCTTGCTCATTCAACTTGCCGGCACCGGCGACGAGTTGCAAGGCATCAAACGCGGCATCATGGAAATGGCCGACGGCATCGTTATCAACAAAGCTGACGGCGACAACATTGACCGCGCACGATTGGCCCAAGCACAATTTCGCAGCGCATTGCACCTGTTCCCGCCCACATTGTCGGGTTGGATGCCCGAGGTGTTGTGCTATTCGGGATACTACGAGATAGGCATTCCCGAGGTGTGGGAAATGATTGACCGCTACTTTGCTTTCATCAAAGAAAACGGCTACTTTGAGCGCAAACGCCAAGAACAGGCCCGCTATTGGATGTATGAAACCATCAACGAGCAGTTGCGCAACCACTTCTATAACAACGAAGATGTAGATGCATTGCTTGCCGACAAAGAACGACGCGTGTTGGGTAACCAACAAAGTTCATTCACCGCCGCCCGCGACGTGCTCGACTTCTACTTCAAAAAACTCTCTGAAAAATAAGTTTTGACAACATAATCAATCCACAATAACAAAAGATACGCTCCAACTGTGGAGCGTATCTTTTGTTATATAATGTGCGAAACAGTCGGTTATTTGCGGCCGAAATCGGCAGGGATTTCACCCCATTCTTCGGTTTTCCACTTGATGATGCGGTTGGTATAAGTGTTGTTTTGCAACCAATACTCGGCACGGGCTATAAGTTCAAATATCTTGCCGTTTCGCGCTGTACGCTGCAAGTTGGTCTTGCACTTGCGGTCGCGTACCCATGCTTGTGCCGTACGGCTATCAGAATAAATGGGGAATGTTGAGCCTTCCTTTTTCATCATGGCCAATGCATGCACAATTGCCAAAAACTCGCCTATATTGTTGGTACCGTCTTCCAATGGTCCGAAGTGAAATATCTGCGCACCGGTCTTGGTATCCACTCCGCGATACTCCATCGGGCCGGGATTTTTAGAGCATGCGGCATCAACGGCTATACTGTCGAGTATGATTTCGGGAAACGCCTCATAATTGACATTTACGGGCTTGTGTGACGCGATTGTTTTGAGTATGCCTATATGTTCGTCAGCCGAACCCCTGAACGCCTCTGTGGCCTCGCTTTGGTCGTTAAACGCCTTGTATTTTGCGCCGGGATAACCTTCAACTTGGTCTTTGCAATCGTCCCATGAGTCATAAATGCCAGGGTTGTGACCTTCCCACACTACATAAAATTTTCGCTGTGCCATTTTATAGTATTTATTGAGGTTTTATATCAAGAGGAAGCGACAACTTCTCCATAAATTCTTTTACGGTGTCGTCTATCTCGCTTTTGGTGTCAAGCAAGTCAGAGGAGAATGTGATTTGCGCCTTTTCATAATGAGGGCGGCGCGCATCAAGAGCGGAGATGATAAACTGTCGCAACTGCTCGTCGTCTTTATCAGCGATAAGGGGGCGTTTGTGGCGTCCGCGCATCAAGCGGGTGTGTAACTTGTCAAGTTGGGTGTTTAGCCACACTGTCGTGCCGTGAGCGTTCATATACTCCATATTGTCAAAGAAGCAGGGAGTGCCGCCGCCACAGGCAATGATTACATCTTCAAAGTCGGCAACCTCGTGCAGCATGTTACGCTCTATTTCGCGAAATCCTTGTTCGCCTTTTTGGGCAAAAATCTCTTTCACGGTCAAGTGATATCGGCCTTCGATGTAGTTGTCGAGGTCGATAAAGCGAATGCCTGTGGTTCGTGACAAAGCGCGCCCCATAGTCGATTTGCCACAGCCCATATATCCTATAAGAAAAATCGGTTGCATTGTTGATTGATGTTTGAGATACAAAATTAGGAATAATCTTCGGCATTAGCAAACGCGCCCGCCAACATAAAAAAAGAACGCAGACCACATGGCCTGCGTTCTTGATGCTTATATAAGATGTAATCTATTAAGCTTTTTTGTTTTTGCGAGTTGCGATGAGGTAAGCAACGGGAGTTGCTACATAGATAGTAGCGAGTGTACCGATGATTACACCGAAGAGCATTGCAAATGTGAAGCTGCGGATTGACTCACCACCGAGGATGAAGATAACCAAGAGCACGAGCAATGTAGTGAATGATGTCATCAATGTACGGCTCAATGTGCTGTTGAGTGAGTTGTTAACATTTGTACCGAAATCGTGTTTGGGATAGAGTGTGATATTTTCGCGAACACGGTCAAATACCACCACAGTATCGTTGATTTGGTAACCGATAACAGTCAAGATTGCAGCGATGAATGTTTGGTCAATTTCCATTGCGAAGGGAAGTACACCCCAGAACAATGAGTAGAAACCGATGATTGTGAATGCTGTGAAAGCAACTGCGGCCAATGCACCGAATGAGAATGCTACATTGCGGAAACGAACCAAGATGTAGAGGAACATTGCGATGAGTGAAAGGATTACAGCCACGATAGCAGCGTTGCGCATGTCATCAGCAACTGTGGGACCTACTTTTTGAGAACTCATGATACCTTGTGTTTCGTCGGTAGTTGAGAACTCAGCTTCGGTCATACCTTCACGCAAGTAAGGTTTCATTTCATTGTAAAGTACATCAACAATTTCTTGTTCGATTTCAGCGCCTTCGTCGTTGATACGGTAGTTAGTTGAAACGCGAACTTGGTCAGCACCTTCAATGTTGATTACATTTACAGTTGAGTTGGGGAATTGAGCAGCAAGTTTTGCTTCAATTTCGCTGGGCTTAACATCTTTGTCAAGTTTCACAATATAGTTGCGACCACCAGAGAAGTCGATACCTTGGTTGAGACCACGCATTACAAACGAACCTGCAACTACTGCAACAACAACAGCAACAGCGATGAAGCTTGCTTTGCGTTGAGCGAGGAAGTCGATTTTAGTGTTTGTCAAGAGGTTGCGTGACAACGCAGTTGTGAAAGTAAGTTTTTCAAAGGGTTTTGCTTTTGCACCCCAAATGAAGATAAGACGAGACAAGTAAACAGCAGTGAAGAATGAGCAAACAAGACCGATAATCAATGTTGTTGCGAAACCTTTGATAGGACCTGTTCCGTAGAAGAGGAGGATAAGACCGGTGATTACTGATGTCAAGTTAGAGTCGAAGATTGCAGAGAATGCGTTGCTGTAACCGTCAGCGATTGCAGTGCGAACATTCTTACCTGCGCGGAGTTCTTCTTTTGTACGTTCGAAAATAAGTACGTTGGCGTCAACTGCCATACCGAGCGCGAGCACGATACCGGCGATACCTGAAAGTGTCAACACTGCTTGGAATGAAGCCAAGATACCGAATGTGAAGAACAAGTTGCAGATAAGAGCGAAGTTAGCAACCAAGCCGGGGATAACACCATAGTACAACATCATGAACACCATCAAAAGAACGAGAGCCACGATAAATGAAGTGAAACCTGCTTCAATGGCTTCTTGACCGAGTGACGGACCGATAACCATGTCGCTGATGATTTCAACGCGGGCAGTCATTTTACCGCTTTTGAGGATGTTTGCCAAGTCTTGTGCTTCTTCAATAGAGAAGCGACCTGTGATTTGTGAACTACCACCTTCGATAGCGTTGTTTACATTGGGATATGAGTAAACCATGCCGTCGAGTACGATAGCGATGCTACGACCGATATTGTTACCTGTTACGCGTGCCCATTGTTTAGCACCGTCGCTGTCCATTTTCATTGACACGACATTACCTTGGAGGTTGTCATAGTCGGCAGAAGCAGCGATTACGCATGAACCGTCGAGAGCGGCTTTGCCACCGTTAGCAGTTTTGAGCGCGATGAGGCTGTAAAGGTCGATATTTTTTTGTTTGTTTGAAACTGTGTCAGTGAATTGAGCTGTTTGGGGCTTAACTTCCCAAGCGAGTTTGAGGTTTGAGGGAAGGATTTGCTTTGCAGCAGCCGAATTGAGAATTTCATCAATGCGGTTTTTGTTGGGAGCAGTTGCAAGACCTACATTGGGAGTGCCTTGTGCACCACCTTGAATGAAGTATGCCCAGAAACCGTTGAATGCGTCAGTAGTGTCAGCAGCGAGTTTGTTGTCGAGTTGTGACAAAGCGCCAGCGATTTCTTCGAGACGGTAAGTTTCATAGAATTCGAGGTTAGCCGAGCGTTGGAGCAACTGACGAACGCGTTCGTGCTCTTTCACACCGGGGAGTTCGAGAAGAATTTGACCGTCTTTACCTTGAAGAACTTGGATGTTGGGAGAAACCACACCAAATTGGTCGATACGGCTACGGAGTACATTTGTAGCAGAGTTGTTAACGCGGTCTTTAACTTCTTGTTTGAGTGTAGCAACAACATCAGCGTCGCTTGTGTTTTTGCTAACGATATCTTTGAATACTACTGAGAAATCGGCAGTGGGCACTTTCTGACGATAAACATCGCAGAATGATTTTACGAAGTCGTCTGACTCATGTTTCTTCACCATTGCCTCAGCAGCGTTGAGCGCCGAGTCAAAGATAGTGTCGTTTTCGACTGTGCTCATTGAGCGAACGATGTCGGGCATTGACACTTGGAGAATAACGTTCATACCACCTTTGAGGTCAAGGCCGAGACCTACGCCCCATTTTTGAACTTCGTTGAAAGTGTAACCCATGTAAACGGGTTCTTTACCGATTGAATCGATGTAGTTTTTGTAAGCCTGTTTGTAAGGCTCGGAATCAACGCCTGCGTCGCCAGCGGCTTTTGTTGCATACTCTACTGCGTCTTCTTCACATTTATTTGTAACAAATGTAAATGAGAGGTAGAAAAGACACACGAGTACCAAGAAAATCGCAATGACTCCGGCAACGATGCTTCCTAAGGTTCCTTTGCTTTGCATTTTTGTTATTATGATTTAATGTTTAATAAATTAATTTTTCCAATTTTCGGGTATTATTCAGCTTGCAAAGATACTATTTTTCTTTGGATTACACCCATCTCGGCTATTGTTTTTTATATTTTAGACATTTTTTTGACTCTAAATTCGCCGCTTATGCGTCATATTTCCTGCAAAACTGAGATTTTTTCACTATCTTTGTAAAAATAAATAATAATAAAAAAGATGGACAATTATCTTGTTTCGGCACGCAAATACCGCCCCTCGACCTTCAAATCGGTTGTTGGTCAGAAGGCGTTGACTGCTACGCTCAAAAACTCGATTGCCACCGACCGATTGGCCCACGCCTATCTGTTTTGCGGCTCTCGCGGTGTGGGCAAAACTTCTTGTGCCCGCATTTTTGCCAAGACAATCAACTGCGAACATCGCACCCCCGACGGCGACGCATGCAACCAATGTGCTTCATGCCGCGACTTTAACGAGGGCCGTTCGCTAAACATCGTTGAACTCGACGCCGCGTCAAACAATAGCGTCGACGACATTCGCGCTCTTGTCGACCAAGTGCTCGTTCCGCCCACATCGGGCCGCTACCGAGTGTTTATCGTCGATGAGGTTCACATGTTGTCAACCGCCGCGTTCAACGCTTTTCTCAAAACCCTCGAAGAGCCCCCGGGCTATGTAGTTTTTGTGCTTGCAACCACCGAGAAACACAAGATTATCCCCACCATCTTGTCGCGTTGTCAGATTTATGACTTCAACCGCATAACCATTCAGGATATGATTGACCATTTGAGTTATGTGGCACAGCAAGAAGGCATTACCGTTGAGCAGTCGGCTCTTAATGTCATTGCACAAAAAGCCGACGGCGCCATGCGCGATGCATTGTCGATATTTGACCAAGTGGCGGCATCGTCAATGGGCAATATCACCTACGCCTCAACAATCGACAACCTCAACGTGCTCGACAGCGCCTACTATAATCGCTTGCTCGAAGCATTCCTCTCTCAAAATGTGCCCGACGCCCTATTAATATATAAGGAGATTCGCGACAAAGGCTTTGACTCTCACTTCTTCATCACCGGACTCGGCTCATACTTCCGCGACCTCATGGTTGCCGGCAACACCTCAACTCTCTGCCTGCTTGAAGCAAGCGACGAAGCTAAAAACGCCATGGCAGCAATAGCAAGCCGATGCACACCACAGTTTATCTACAAAGCGATGGACTTGTGCAACGACGCCGACTTCAACTATCGCACAGCATCTAACAAACAATTCCTTATAGAGTTGACACTCATTAAGTTGTGCCAACTACTCAGCCCCTCCCCCAATAGTGGCGACGGAGAGGGGCAGTTGAAGAAGATTGAGCCTGTGGCTCAGTCTTCAACCGCCACACCCGCATATCAAGCGCCCACGGCTGCCCCCGCGGCAACCACACCTCCCACGGTTCAGGCCACAGCACCCACGCCAACGCCCGCACCAACACCAACCTACTCACCGGCTTCTCGCCCCGTTATGTCGGCTCCTGCTCCCCAAGCACCTCGCCCCACCGCACAGCCCACCACCGTGCGCCGTTCAGCGAGTCCCACCGCGACAATATCTATCAGGGGCAAAATCGCAGCCGATACTGCCGACTCCCCATCGGCAACAGCCACACGCGTGGAGTTGCGCAACACCCCTTATAGCGACAACGCGCTTGATATGACTTGGGAGACCTACATACAAAGCCATCCCAAATCACACATTCTCATCAACACAATGCGCATGGCCCGTCCGCAGCGCATCGGCGAGCATCTTTATCTCGTTAAGGTTGAAAACCCCGGACAGCAAGCACTTATGGAGCAAGCCTTGCCCGACATTATGGACCACATCCACCGCTCATTGGGCAACGACTACATCAAAATAAACATTGCTATCAATGAAGGCGATGCCGCCCCACACACATGGAACGAGCGCGAGGTCCTCAACCACATCATCGAGACAACTCCCTACTTCAAAACATTCTGCGAAGACCTCGGTCTCAAACTCTCATAGCCGATAGAATAGTCACCATACAACAACGCCCCGCACAATTGCGAGGCGTTGATTGTTATGCATTATGTGATGGTTAGAAAATCGACTCTTTGGTTTCGGTAGTGAGGAGTTCGAGGGCTTTGATGCCCATTACGGAGTTGCCTTTGGGGTTGAGACGCGGACTCCACACGGCTACCGAATACTGCAACGGATATATAGCCACAATGCCACCGCCTACACCACTCTTGCCTGGCAAGCCCACAAGGTAGGCAAATTCGCCTGCCTCATCATAAAAGCCGCAAGTCTGCATAATGGCATTCATTCGTTTGACTTGTGAGGCAGTCAGCGCGATGCCGGCATAGTCAAATCGGCGGCGATGGTTAGCAAACGCAAGAAATGCGAGTGACAATTCGCGACAACTCATCTCGATTGAACACATCATGAAATAGAAGTGCAACACGCTCTCAATGTCGTTGTCGATTGTGCCATGATATTTCAGCAAATTGGCTATGGCGGCGTTGAGATAACCGTTTTCGCGCTCCGAAATCGCCACATTTTCGTTGTATGCAATGGTATCGTTGCCCGCTACGGCGCGAACAAATGCGATGAAATCGTCTTCAGGGTTTTCAAGATGCGACAACAAGATGTCGGCCATCACTATTGCACCGGCATTGATAAACGGATTGCGGGGCACACCCTTCTCCACTTCAAGTTGCACCAGCGAGTTAAAGGCCGTTCCCGACGGCTCTTTACCCACGCGTGTCCACAGTTCATCACCCTTGATTGACAAGCACATAGCAAGAGCAAACACTTTTGAAATACTCTGAATAGAGAATCGTGTATCGGCCTGCTCTATTGAGCCCACTTCGCCATAAATGGTGTGGATACACATTCCGAATTGATCGGGGTCAACCTTTGCCAACTCGGGTATATAATCGGCCTGCTTGCCCTCTTTGGCAAACGGCAATATCGACTTGTAAATGTTTTCGAGGATGTGTTGATAGTCCATAATGCTGTATCTTAAAAACAATAGCAAAGTTAAGCGAAATTCTACAATTTCACCCTATTATATCCTCTAAAATTGGAGTGTAAATCTGTCAGAGGCGGTGCTAAAACACCATTGCCATGCTTGCGCCAAAGGCTTGCGAGTTGTAATATGGCACGATGGCGACGGCTTTGTTTGAGTCTTGCATGTTAAACACCTTGCGCCACACGGGCAACATCCAATAGCCCACTCGCGCACTCAATATACCCACACCGGCTCCGGCAATCACATCGGTCACCCAATGGCGGTCGTTCCATAGGCGCATAAAACCCACGCCACAAGCCACAGCATAAGCCCCGATGGCATAACCCGTGCCATATTCCATCCTCACCAATTCGGCACCCATAAACGCCGTTGAGGTGTGGCCCGAGGGAAACGAGTCGTCTCCTCTAAATCTGCCGTCTTTTTCCGGTCTTGGAGAACTTATAAAATGTTTTGAACCGCGCACCATTATTGCCAATGTGGCCCATGATGTCGCTGTAACCAATGTTCGTTCCAACAATGTGTGGCGATGTTCAACTCCATTTATCAAGCCCAAGCCCATATATGACGCAACCGGCAAGTATTGAATATAGTCGTCAAAAGTGTATTCTTGGCCGCCACTCATGCACTGCACTTCCTTGCGAACCCATTGGCGCGCATCGTCAAACACTCCGCCACAAAAGCTCAATGCCCCGACCGCAATCAACGAGGTGGGCAAAATGAGTTGTGTGGCCTTGAATTGGGTTGAGGGGTCTTCAATTTTCAGGCTATCAACCTCTTGACCGCGCATCAGCATCGGCCGAAACACAGTAATCAATAACACAAAAGTTATTATTAGTCGTCTCATGGTTATGAGTTTATATTTGAAAAAAGCGACCGCGCCAAATGGCACAGTCGCCTTATATATAGTCGTTGACTATTAATACTCTTCCTCGTTAAAGAAAAAGTCTTCTTTTGAGGGATAGTCGGGCCAGATTTCTTCGATATTTTCGTAGACTTCGCCCTCATCTTCCATTTCTTGGAGGTTTTCAATTACTTCCATAGGTGCGCCCGAACGCATAGCGTAGTCAATCAACTCTTCTTTTGTTGCGGGCCAAGGTGCGTCTTCTAGTTTTGATGCTAATTCCAATGTCCAGTACATAGTGAAAATTATTTAGAATAGAGTTTTTAATTATTGTTTTCAGAAAAGTTCCGCAAAAATAGTCAATTTATTGATATTGACAATCTTTATTCCAAAATATTTCGGCGGCACCGTTCTTAATATTACATAATCGCGCAAAAACAAACATAAAATCGCTCAATCGGTTTATGTATTTGAGTGCGACGGGGTCGATAGTTGCCGTTTGGGCAAGCGAGAGTATGCGTCGTTCGCTCTGACGGCACGCTGTGCGACACACATGGGCCACTGCTGCCGACTGACAGCCGCCGGGCAACACAAAGTTGTTGAGCGGGGGCAATGCTGCATCAATCTCGTCGATGGCACGCTCAATGGCCTCGATATCGGCCACATCAAGTCCGCGCAACACGGCCGGCTCGCCGTTGAGCATATCGGTGGCAAGGTATGCACCGAGGTTAAACAGTTTGTTTTGGGTTACGGCAAGCAGTTGACGGTGGGCATCGCTGATGTCGGGTTGCGAGGCAAGCAGCCCTATCTGCGAGTTAAGTTCATCAACCGAACCATAAGCCTCGATGCGTATATCGTTTTTGGCAACTCGTTTGCCTCCTACAAGCGAAGTCATGCCGCTATCGCCTGTGCATGTGTATATTATGCTTTTTTTCATGTTACTGATATTTTTCTTTTAGGTTATCGAGCATTTCGCGACATTGGTCAACCGACTGTGCCACAAGTATTCGCGACATCAACCGTGGGTCAAACAGATGGTTGTCGGCCATAACAGTCAACTGCTGCAATGTGGCGTCAAACAGATTGTTGTCATTGACAATGATGATGGTCTTGGCCTCATCGCCCGTGAACGAGAGAAATGCAAATGTGGCAAACAACTCGTCGAGAGTGCCATAGCCGCCCGCCAACACCACAAACACATCGCCCAACTCTATCATCTTGCTTTTGCGGTCGTTGAGGTCAACGGCAAGAATGGTCTCGTCGTTAAACGGATATTCGTTTGCCTTTTTCTCAACCGGCACCACGCCCACAGTCTTTCCGCCGTTGAGACGAGTGCTGTCGGCCACAATTCTCATCAATCCGAGATTGATGCCGCCATAAACGAGAGTAGCGCCGTTTGCGCCTATCCATTGGCCGAGGCTTGTTGCCGTTTCTTTATAGAGAGTCGCGATACTGTCGCGCGACGAACAATAAACTACTATATTCATAGTGACCGATGTTTTTTCAGTGTACTAAAACCACAATGTATAATTTTGTCGGGGCAAATGTTTGAGTCCGACAAACACGCCCATGCGGTAGTTGGTAAACGACATGCCGTGAGTGGCAACCGAGCAGCAGTCGCGCCACAATGTTTTCATCGCCTTGCTATTGTTAAGATTGCGCATTATCACCACTCCGCCCGATTTTATCGCATCGGCAACCGTTGCAAGAGCCGTTTGGGCATCGGCATCGTTGTCAATAGAGTTGATGAGCACAAATGCGGCATCATTGCCCAATCGCTGGGCATAACGCTGTGTGGCATCGGCAATAGTGAGAGTGTTTTCGATGCGGTGGCTACACTCGGCTGTCAAGCGGTCGAAGATGTCACAGCAAGTGTTTGCACCGGGATACAACACCATTGTCGAGCGGCTGTCGACACACAACATCGACATGGCCGACACGCCATAAGATGTGCCTATCTGCAAAATTGTCGCAGGCTTGAAATAGCAGGTGATGCGAAACAGCATCTTGGCGCTTTTATATGACAATATGCCTTTTTTCAACTGTCGGCTGCGCACCATCGATGCCGCTGCATGTCGGCATTGATGCAATGCCTCATAGGCATAATAAGGGTTTTTCTCTCTCAACACCCTACGCACAAAGTAGAATGCAAAGGGAGAGTGAATGCCAAATCCGCAACTGCGGTTATATCGGCGCAATGCTGTTATGTATCGTTTAATACGGCTCATTTACATTGTCGTCATCTTTGCCATATCTCACAACTGCGATAAGTGCGGCTGCGATGAGAGCCAAATAGATGGCTATAATAGATATGCGTGCTGCTGTGACTGTATTTTTAATCGAGTCGGGGTCAAACACCATTTCGATTGTGTGCTCGCCCGCGGGAATGCGCATCGCGCGAAGCACATAGTTCACACGGCCGATGGGTGCATCCTGTCCGTCGATGGTCGCTTTCCATCCCCATGGAAAATATACTTCAGAGAACACCGCCACACCGCCATTTGCGCTTTGTGCGTGGTAGGTCAATCGGTTGGGAGCATATGATGTTTCGAAGATAGTGTCGGTGTCGGCTATGGGAGCAATGTCAGTGCCCAACACATCTTTGAACTTGGCATCGGCAACGGCTTGATAAATAGGCATCAAGGTGCTCAATGCGTCCATTTCCTGATTGGGAGTGTCAACATAAGATATTTCGCTCACCCACCAAGCATTGCCCAAGGCCGCGGGGTTGAGTTCAACACGGTCGGCATCATAAATGAGATATTTGGTATTGAGCATGTTGAGCACATTGATATCGTCCTCACTGTCGAGGCGGCCCAAGTGGCGTTCAATAAGGTCTTGGTAGCGAGTGAGTTTGGCTGCATGATAGCCACCAACCATTTTGTGGTAATATGAAGGCGAAGGCGACCAGAAATTTTGCAAGTCATACACACGATAGTTCATTGCAGTGTCGGCCAAAATCTGACGGTCGGCATTGCGCATGGGGAATGCTTCGCCCTTAGTCAACTCGGGAGTGCAGAAACTGTCGTGATCGAGATAACGCTTGTTGACTGTGACAACATCGACAACAATCATCAAGCCTATAACAGCAACACCAAATACCCTCTTATTCATCTTGGTGAGGAAATACATTGCCGCAAAACCGCCGATAAGATATGACAAACTGCTCAATGCATCGGCTTTGACCATCGAATAGCGCAACGCCTCAACGGCTTGGAAGAGAGTGGGCATCTGTCGGTCAAGGCCTTGAACGAGATATTCCTGCTCGCGTTCGCCCAAGTATGAGCCATAAACGCCGGGGGCAACCAAGCCCAAGAAGCAGAAGAAAATGGCCACGCCAAACGACACCAATATCGCCACACGATAGCGTTTCCAAGCATCGGGAGTGGTAAACACCTTGTGAAGCGCAAGAATAGCCATCAACGGCATGGTAAACTCGGCGATAACCAAGATACTCTCAACCGTGCGAAACTTGCTATACATGGGCACATAGTCAATAAATAACATTGAAAACCACTCCATATATCTACCCCACGAAAGGAAGATTGACATCAATGTGAGAGCGATGAGAATCCAACGCAACGGACCACGCAAAATGATGCAACCCAACAAGAACAACGCCACAATCACAGCACCCACATACACCGGGCCGTTAGTGCCCTCGGGCGCGCCAAAGTATTGGGGGAAGGCTTGAAGATTGGGCACATCTTGGCGCATAATCTCGCCGCTATTAATCATTTCCTTTGCCTTGTCTAGATCATAGAGAGTCAAGGGTTTGTGCTTGCCCGCCTCGGGTTTGACAGTCGCACCGCCTTTCACATTGGGAATGAGCAATGTAAATGTTTCAGACGGAGTGTAACTGTATTGCAAAATATAGTCTTTGTCGAGACCGCCGGTAGCCTCGCCGCTTGATGTGGCTGTAGTGAGGTCGCTATGACGGCCGCGAATTGTCTCTTTGCTATATTCATAAGTATTGTAGATAGTCGGCAAATTGGCTCCCGCCGCAAGCATAGCCGCCACAACGAGCGCACCGGTAGAGATGCCCCACTGCTTCATCTGCTTTTGCTTCAACGCGATGAGCAAGAACGCCAACGCAATGCCCACAATTACAAACAGGAAATAGTAGGTCATTTGCATGTGGTTGCTTGAAATCTGCATCATGGCAAACAGCGCCGCAATAGCCGCTCCGGCAATGTAACGACCGCGGTAACACAGCACGATACCGCCAATAGTGGGCGGAATAAATGCAAGCGTAGTGAATTTCCAAATGTGTCCCGCACCGATTAGGATAATGAAATAGGTAGAAAAGCCCCACGCAATAGAGCCGAGAAGGGCAAAATACCACCTAACCCTAAACGCATACATCAGCACAAGAAATCCGGCCATCATCATAAACAGCAAGTTGGCAGGATAGGGCAAACAGCCGCCCAGAACCTTGTTTAGCCAATGAAACAGCGAGTTAGACTCATAATAGGGCGAAATCTGAAAAGTGGGCATACCCGAGAACAGCGAGTTGGTCCACATGCTTCGTTCGCCTGTCGCCTCATAAAATTCCTTTACCTCCTGACCGTTGGCAGCACCTTGTTGCATGTCATACTGACGCAACTCGTTGCCCTGAACCACATCGGGGTAAAAATATAAAAATGAGATAATGGCTATTGCTGCCAAAGAGATGAAAAACCCATAAAACTGTGGATTTTTCACTATTTCCTTAACTTTTTGTGACAGTGATGCCACCGAGAGTGTTTTATTTTCTTCCATTCTTGAAACGGTTTATATTCATTTAATCTGTAAAACTACAAAATATTTTTGAAACATAGGCCATTTAACCCGATTTTCCCCTGTCCAAAATTCATTTTATCGCGACAAAAACGCCTCGCTACACTGTTGTGATGGCGAGGCGCGGATATTTTGAGGATACGGGGCGGAGTTAGTTGCCCACTTGCATCACTGTTTGCGACTGTGTGTATTGCGCAACAAGCGTTCCAGGTGTATATTCTGCACCAGTGGTGAGTCCGGCAAATGTTTCGCCGTTGCTATATGTTCCGTCGGCATAGATGGCATAAGAGCCGCTGGCCTTTAACGCGGGGCTTGTAAACACAATGGTCATGGGCGCATAATCGCGGGGCACAACATACGATGCCACTTGTGCGCCAACATTGTCGGCAATAGTCAGCAATTTGCCCGAAGTCATTGAGCCTTTGTAAACAAGCACAGGCTGCGCACATTGTGCGGCGGGAATGCTTGTTTCGGCTCCTACGGCAAATAGTGTGCCGCCATTAATAACAAAGTCGTTGTCGCAGTCAACACCACTCTCGGCATTGGCCGAGCCCGACAGCACCACTGTGCCGCCGTTGAGTGTAAATGTTGTGTTTGAGTCGAGAGCATCGTTTTCGGCACTGAAACCATAAACCGTGCCACCGTTAATCACGATGCCCGACGATGCGTTGAGGCCGTTATCTGATGCCGATACCATCACCTCTCCGTCGTTAATGGTGAGTCGCATTTTGCTTTCAACACCTTCGCAGCCGTCACCGCCAAGAGCCATTGCCCACACTTTGCCCGAATTGATGGTTACATTACCTTCGGCAGTGATGGCCTTGGCCGATGATGATTTGCCATTGAGAGAGCATGTCGCTCCGGTTGCTTTCACTTTAACCTCGCTATCGGTAACGGTAAATGCGCCGTCACAGTTGATGCCTTTTCCGGCAAGACCGCTACTCAACACCAATAATTCTGACTTGTTGACAACTACCGAACCGGGACAGCGAATACCTGCTGCCGACTTGATGTCTTGGTCGGCCGTGTTAAAATAGGCTCCGCCTTGTGTCATCAACAATACTTGTGCGTTGTCGATAGTAACATTGCCGGCCGATTTCACAGCCTTTGATGCCGCAGCCGTAACAGCCACCCTTGTGCGGCCGCCACGCACCTCTACTCCACCGGCTTCGCAGTCAATCGCGTCGCCCTCAACAGTTGCCGAGAACTGACCGCCGGCGATTATGATTTTGTCATTGGCGTGTAGCGCATCTGACGGAGCTTTGTTGACAGTGACATTGCTACCCGCACGCAATCTAACATATTTGTCGCTGCATATCGCATGATTATATCGTGCATCAACCGAGAGCACACCACTGCCGCTCACAATCAGCGCGCCTTCGCTAAACACACAACCTTTTTGGTCTTCCGAGCCATCGACTGTGGTGTATGTAGCCGCATCGGTAAGCGAATTGACGGTTTCGGCAGCCACAACAAGATAAACGGGTTTTGATGACTGCACATTGATTGCCCCACTATTGCCGCTTGTGATATTTGCGCCGTTAAGCGTGATTTTTGATGCTGCCGACGAGTATAACTTAAACGAGCCGTCGGTTGCTGTGCCGCTCAACACATATTCCACTCCTGCCGCTTCCGATTCGGCCACCACATGCGCGCCGTTGGTGGTAACGGTCACATTTGGCACTTGGTTGCTGACAGTCGCTTGGTTGCCGTCAAAGTTGATTTTTACAACATTGGCAAACGATTGGTTTTCAACAAAGTCGGCATACTCTTCGCTCAACTGATTTGTCTCCACCTGTTCGGTTTCGGTAACCGCTGTTTCGTCAAAGTCGTTCCAAGCGATTTCAAAGTCGAGTTGTGAGCCTACAAACTTTGTCAAATCAATCTCGGTGTCGCCTCCGGGAACAATGAAATCATCGTCGTCATCGACAGGCGGATTGAGCAGACACGATGTTGACATTGACAACATCGCAAGGCATATTGTGGCGCTGAAAAACTTTTTCATACTTGATTTGGGTTAGAATTTATAGCAATAACCGAGCGAGAGAATGTGCTGTTTATAGTCGTAGTTGACATCTTGGAACACATAACTCACCTCGATTGAATGCTGTTTGTTAAACTTGTATTTCGTACCGATAATCCAACGCAATTTCTCTATTTCCCAATTATCAGAAATCACATTGTGCATTTCGCAAGATGCAAACGGAGTGAACGGAGATTTGCGAATGTTCCAATCAACACCCAAGCGCGAGCGCAATACGCTCTCGTTTTTGGCTTTTTTTGTGTCATCTACCAAGTTTCCGTCTTTGTCCCACTTAACAATTGATTGCTCGCCACGGCAAGTCAACTGATAGCGTTCGCGGAGCGAGAGTTCAAAGCGGCCCAATTTGAGTTTACCGGTCAATGAAGCATAAACTCGATGACGGGGCGACCAATAACTGTCAATGATATAACTTTTCTTTGTTTCTTGCAACTGCTGTTTCTCAATAAACTTATAACCGATGTCGGCTTTGAGCCACGACACTATCTTGTAACTTGCGCCGAGGCCGATAGTCCAGCGCTCAACGGCTTGTGAATAGTCTTGGGTGCGCAATTCGGCTTCGGCAGCAATGTCAAACTTTTTGCCAAAATCTTTCTTAACCTCGACTGTGGTCCAAACGCCAAAATCGTGGTGGTCAACCTGTGCCGACACGCTTTGGGCCATAGCCACAAAGGCTGCGACCAACATTAACGCATATTTTTTCATACCAATGTGCGACTTGGTTTTTACAATGTTTCTTCTTTGGGAAATTTGAGCAACTTGTCAACCGAGTTGTGCTGATTGTCGTTTGACACATAGTGCACGCGCAACATTGCTGTGTCGCGCAAAAAGTCGATGTGGCCCACCTCAACGCGAACGACATCCAAGCCGGTGCGTTTTTTAAGGTCTTCAATCAACTCGGCACGATGTTCGGGCGAAATGAGTTCGACGCGGTCATAAAGCACAAGTTTGGTCGATACATGCTTGCCATGGTGCAATCGCTCGCAAAGCATCACGCTTATCACAAAGAGCAAATTGGTGCAAGCAAGTTCAAGCAAGCCCACCTCAACAGCCAACGCGTTGATAACCGAAATGGCGATAATCACAAACAAATAGGTCATTTCGCGCACCGGCATCGACTCGGTTCGATACCTGATAATGCCGAAGATAGCAAACAGACCGAGAGCAAATCCCACTTTGAGTTTAACACCACCCAACAAGAATATCATCAAGAAGATGCTGACACTGATGAGGGTAAATGTGAAATAGTAGTCAACACGCTTGCTCTTGGGGTAATAGAAAAAGTGAATTACGCCGAGCACGACTATCATGTTGAATGCAAATCGCACCAACAATTCGATATATCCGCCGCTGACAAACATCGCGTCTATTACATCTGATTCAATCAATTCTTCCATAATCTGTTTTTTATGTTATTATTTTAAGGATTTTATCGGTTGAGTTTCAACACTTTGAGTTTGCGCTCCTTGAAACGGTTGTGCTTGATGAGTGGGTCGGTAAACACACAGCCCATACAATACTTGCTAAACCCTTGGGGCTTGATGCGCATATCGCGCAAAATCTGTCTAACGGGCGAATACACACGACCGTCGCGTTTCAGTTCAACGATAGCCACCTTTGTGAGTTGATAGGTGTTATCGGTCTTGTAGTTATGAAACCACACTCCGAGGTCGATGGTCAGTCGCTCGGTGCGGGCACGATTAACGAGCGTAACGCGGCTGAAACGATTTTCGAGCGACAACTCTATATCGCCAAGGGCATACCACGCATGCTTGCCCAAAAACTCGTGAACAAACGGCAGGTCAAGATTGTCGGGGTCGGTGATTTCGATACGCTTTTTCTTTGTTCGGCCCTTGTTATTCTTGTTTTTCACCTCCAAAAATGTGAGGTCAGAGCCTATGTAGGTGCGCACCCTGATTTTCTCCCTCACTTTCTTGCCGGTGAGGTGAATGTGATACATTTCCCGTCGGGGTGTGTCGTAATAGCGGGTGTGATATGATGCAATGCGAGTGCCGTCTATTTCCTGAACGCGATAATCTTTGAGGGCAAATTCAAACAGTTGTTGCAACTGTTCGAGCGTGAGCAGATATTTCTCGTCGATGCGGTTCATGAGTTTAACCTCCTTCATCTCCTCGAGAGTGATGGGGTCAAATTGAGATAATATGTCAAACCGCGTTTCGGGCATATCGTGATTTAAGGTATAAACGGTATTAGTTGAGTTTACAAAAATCTCACTAAAACACTAATATTCAAAATAAAATATACAAATATAGATATTTTCCCGAAAACAAGCTCCTTTTGCTCCACAAATCGGTGATTCATTAAATAACCCACAAAAAATTCGTTTTTCGCTAAATGCGAATGCGTAAGTTCATACACACCGACTGGCTCAAATATCTTCCAATCCGCCTTGTTTAATCATTATATCAATGTCTTGGAATAAACTTTTCGAATGGCGACATCTTTTCTGTATTTCTTGTATGAGTTCTGACTGTTTATAATCCCCATAAATCCTTCCATAATAATATTGATATTTTGCCAAAGCTAATAAATATTTTCCTTGCATTGTTTCAAAATCATCATCTTTGCTATTAATATAATCAATGATATCTTCTTTATTCTCTTGTACATAATCATCAATCAACTGAAATGCTTTTGCTGTATAAAAGTTTATCGAATCGGTATCATTCTGAAACTCATACTTATAAATATATAATTTGTAAGTTGTTAGGTCACAATAAAATTCGCCAAAATCACTGAATGGACTGGGATCCACCGTTTTCCAAAAAGCTATTGCATCATCAAACCGTTTACTTGCCTTCAAAAAATATAATTTATACATAACCAATATACCATCTCTGTTTTCACTAATAACAAGACCTTTGTCTATGACGTGCAGCGCAGAATCAATATACGCACTATCTCCGCTAAACAAAAACTCGTTGTAGTAATTCATGTTTTGAGTTCGAATCTCTCTCAACTGCACTGCAATATGTTCTGGAAATTCCTCTTTTGAATTTTTCGCATTTGAGCATTGCACACTAAAAAATGCCACAAGAACCAAAAAAAATAGATTTTTCATTACTTACTTAAAAATATAGGGTGAGAAATTAAACTTTGACTTATTTGATACGGGGAATTTAATACACTATTATTTGTAGCACCTAATGAAATAATCGCTTATCGCAAATTTACAATAAAACTCATATACTTACAACTTTTCTTCCCCGAAAACAAGCACCTTTTAACCCACAAATTAGCGATTTTATCGAGTGGTACACGTCCAGGATTATAGTTCCCTTTTTATTATTACATTATCTAAGATTTTATCCAATGTTTCTCTTTGAGATAATGATGTTGTCCAGCAATATATAACAACTTCATTCATAATATCTTTACGCCAATAGTTCGTGCCATTTCTCCAACATATTGTTTTCCTGTCCTGTGTGTGAACAGTGTCTGGTATTGCATTAAAATTAGGCATAAAAGTCAATAATGCTCCTTTTAAAACCGCAATAAATGACCCATCTGAAAAGGAAACAATGGTATAATTACCTTCTTCATAAGATTGTTTGTCTATAACAAACTTCAAATGAGTAGGTATATCCAATAAAACCTCCATCTCATGAAACTTAATAATTAATTCCGTAGTTGATGTCGAATCTATTAATGCATTAATATCAACATCACCACTATCACTAATATGCTCATCACTAAAAGCCTGAAAAGAAATAGTGCATATTAAAATAAACAGAAAAAATTTATCTATTTTCATAATTTTTTAAAGCTCGGTTGACTACGATTTTAATTTGTTCTTCCAATTTCGTGTTTGTCTCGCCAAAAAATCGGGAAAAATGAGATACAGGTATTTCGACATGCTTCATTAACGAAGCTACTTCAAGCGGTGGCGGCGTCACATTAAATTCCCTCGTCATGTCAACAGTTTGCCCATTCGCTAACAAATAATTTATAAAAAAGAATATAACTAATATATCTATACGTTTAATAGTTAATCGTTTTTCGCAAATTTACAATAAAACACATATACTTACAACTTTTCTTTCCCGAAAACAAGCACCTTTTGCTCCACTAATTAGTGATTTAACACAGCAATAGCGGCCCTATTGAGCCGCTATGTGTTTTTATGTGATGCCTACTTTAGAGCGTATTAATATCGCATGAGCATTTTTTGAGTTCGGTCATGCACTTTTCAATATCGTTGGGCATGATGATGGCATTTGCCTTGTCGCCCTGTGCAAAAGCATACATATACTCGATAGAAATGTCACTATTAGTCAAGTGTTCCAATACCTTTGACAATGCACCGGCTTCGTTTGAGCAGCAAATGTGAACAACCTCGGTTACCTTTACCGCAAAATTCTCGTTGCGCAACACCTCAACGGCACGCTCAACGTCATCAACTATCAATCGCAAAATGCCAAAGTCAGATGTTTCGGCCATGCTAAACGCTTGCATATTGATGCCATGCTTGCCCAATATTTTGGTCAACTCGTTGATGCGACCGGTCTTATTTTCAAGAAATATCGATAACTGTTTGATTGTCATGGTTCTGATTGTTTTAATGGTTAAAGTTTGCGATTATCTATCACTCGTTTGCTCTTGCCTTGGCTACGTTCTATGCTGCCCGGCTCCATGAGTCGCACATCGGCACTGATCGAAAGCACGCTTTTGAGCTTGTCGGCGAGGCGTTTTTTCAATGCGAGCATGCCACCAACATCGGCGCTGAAAAAGTCTTTGCGCAACTCAACCTGCACTTGCAGTGTATCAAGGTTGTTGACACGGTCAACAATGAGCATGTATTGAGGTTCAAACTCATTGCACTCGAGGATAACGCTTTCAACTTGCGACGGGAATACATTGATACCGCGAATGATGAGCATGTCGTCGCTGCGGCCCATGATGCGTCCCATGCGCACCGCTGTGCGGCCACATGCACAAGTGCCTTCCATGAGCGTGCAAAGGTCTTTGGTGCGATAACGCAACACGGGCATGCCCTCTTTGGTGAGAGTGGTAAACACGAGTTCGCCTTGCGTGCCATAGGGCAACTGCTCCAAGGTTTCGGGGTTAATGATTTCGGGATAGAAGTGGTCTTCGCAAATGTGCGAACCGTTTTGGCATTCACACTCGTGTGAAACACCGGGGCCCATGATTTCGCTCAAGCCATAGAGGTTATAACCTTTTAAGCCCAATCGTTCTTCAATTTCTTTGCGCATGTTTTCGGTCCAAGGTTCTGCTCCGAATGCACCTATTCTCAGGCTTATATCATCTTTGGTCAAGCCCATTTTGTCGAGCGTTTCGGCCAAATAAAGAGCATAAGATGGCGTGCATGCGATACCCGTGATTTTCAAATCGCGAATCAGGCGAATGTGTTTCTCGGTGTTACCGGTTGATGTGGGGATAACTGTCGCGCCAAGGTTTTCAACGCCATAGTGTGCGCCCAATCCACCTGTAAACAATCCATAGCCATAACTAACCGAGAATGTGTCGTTGCGAGTGATGCCATAGGCAGTCAAGCATCGAGCCATCACCTCTGACCACACAGCCAAGTCCTTGCGAGTATAGCCGACGATGGTGGGGTTGCCGGTTGTTCCCGACGAAGCATGAACACGCACAATTTCTGATGGTGGAGCTGCTTGCAAACCATAGGGGTAATTGTCGCGCAAGTCTTGCTTGGTGGTAAAGGGTAATTTCACTATATCATCGATGCTCTTGATGTCCTCGGGAGAGAGGTCCATTTCCTGCATTTTGTTGCGGTAGAACGGCACATTGTGGTAAACATAATTTACCAGTTTCTGCAATCGGCGACTTTGCAACGCATGCATCTCGTCGCGACTCATGCACTCTTTGTTAGGATTCCAAATCATTGTGTTTATATTGTGTATTAATACCTTGGTTAACTATTATTGAGCCAATTGATGGTCTTGGTTAAACGCTTTCATGCGTTGCTCCATAACCTCATATAGGTCGTCGCGCATGCGCGAGGTGCAGGCTCTGACTCCTTGCTGCTCGCTGCCGGTGGTCGAGAGCGAAATGCTGCTTACACCATAGTAGAGCAACTCTTGGAGCAACTGTCCGCCGGTCATATCGCCATAACCGATGGTGAAGAAAAATCCGTCGCCCACTTTCTGTGTCACATCATAGTCATAGATAATGTGAAAGCCGTTGTCGGTAAAAATCTTCTTCATTTTCTCGGCTCTGACGGCATACTCGCGAGTGTCGGCAACAAAATTGATTTTGCCCTCGGTTGACAGACGCAACATCTCGGCATAGGCATACTGTGTCGATGCCGTGCAGCCCGATGTTATCATGTAAAGTATTGAGGCAATGAGCGTTTGACCAAACACTCCCGCATCTTTATATCGCTCGGCAAGAGCGGGATATTGTCGTTCAAAGAGTTTGTCGCTGATACATGTCAATGCTATGCGTTGTCCGGCATAACTGTAAATCTTTGATGCCGACAACATCAAGATATAGTTGTCGGTATATCGGGCCACGGTGGGGGCATAAGGCGGCTCAAACGGGTGTCCCATGTCGGTGCGGAAGTCCATGCAGAAATAGGCAAGGTCTTCCATCACTATCACATCATATTTTGTGGCAAGCGCGCCAATAATTTTCAACTCCTCATCTTCGAGGCATATCCATGCCGGATTGTTGGGGTTGGAATATACGATGGCTGCTATATCGCCCGCAGCAAGCATGCTTTCCAACTTGGCTTCGAGCGCCTGACCGCGATATTCATATATATCAAACTCTACCCAATCGGCGCCAATAACGCGCAACTGCGATTTCTGAATGGGGAAACCGGGGTCGATAAACAGCACTTTGTTTTTCCCGGGAATGCGCTGTGTGCAGGCAATGAACGAGCCAAACGAGCCGGCCACGCTACCTGTTGTGGGCACACACGAACGCGCCGAGATGTCAATGTCAAGAAACGCTTTGACAAATCGCGATGCGGCCTCTTTGAGTTCGGGCACACCGGCTGCCGCAGGATATTGCGAGCCGACACCACGGTCGAGCGCGGCTTTCTCAGCCTCAACACCAAGTTGATTTACGGGCAATCCGGGCGAACCTTGGTCCATGCGAATAAAGGGTATTCCCGTTGCGTTTTCAAGATATTGTGCCACCAACAGCACCTCGCCAATGGTGGCTTTACTCAAATCGGCAATGTGCAATTCGCGCACTGCCTTTTCAACCAATTCTTCGCTAAAAATCTTCATTGCGGCTACCTTTTATTTAACAGCGTTCAAGCCCAAGTCAAACGCCTGCTGATTGAGTTGCACCACCGCCTCGCCTTTTGAGGCAAACACGCGCGCAATGCACTGTCGCAACTGCTCGGGAGTGAGAATTTCGATGTAACGCGCCGCCATGCCGAGCAAAATCACATTTGCACTTTTGGGCATAGAGTTTTGACGGGCAATGTCCTCAATGGGCAACGAGGCCACATGGGGCAACGCAGCCACCTCATCGGCCAACTGCTGTTCATCGGGATAGTTGGGAATGTTTTTGAAGGGCTGTGACGATGTTACCACCCACGCCTCATTGTTGAGATACTCGACATATCGCAATGCCTCCATCGGCTCCATCGAGATGATGAGGTCGGCTGTGCCTTGTTTGATAAGGTCAGAATAGATTTCGTCGGTCGACAAGCGCAAATTTGACTGCACATCGCCGCCTCGCTGACTCATTCCGTGAACTTCGGCTTGTTTAAGGCTCAATCCGGCCACTGCAGCAGCATCGCCTATGATTGTAGCAATAGTGAGAATTCCTTGACCGCCCACTCCGGCTAATATAATGTCTTTTTTCATTGTTGTGCTCGTTTTTGGCGTAATTTGCGATTCAATGTTTGCAAACACTCGCGACGGGGTATTATCACCGACACTCCGTCATACTCTATTTCTTCGCGAATGATGCGAGTGATTTCTTCCATGTTTTTGGGTAACGGAACCACCACATTAACATGCTCGGGGTCAACACCCAAACCCAAGCATATCGCTTCAAACTTATTGGTACCGGCCGAGTCTTGACCTCCGGTCATGGCCGTTGTGAGATTGTCGGAGATAACCACCGTGATGCGCGAACCGTCGTTAACGGCATCAAGCAATCCGGTCATGCCCGAGTGGGCAAATGTAGAGTCGCCAATCACGGCAATGGCAGGATGCACACCGGCATCGGCAGCACCTTTGGCCATAGTGATTGATGCACCCATATCTACGCAACTGTCAATGGCTCTGAACGGAGGCAATGCACCGAGTGTGTAGCAACCGATATCGCCAAAGATGCGTGCATCGGCATACTCAGCCACAACTTTGTTGAGCGCGTCATAAACATCGCGATGGCCACATCCCTGACACAATGCCGGGGGACGGGGCATCACATTTTGTGCGGCGGCAAATGTCTGCTCCACCTTTATGCCCAAGGCCTCGCCCACACAGTCGGGCGTAAGTTCGCCCATGCGAGGCAAGTCGCCTGTCAAGCGGCCTTTTACCTTATAATCACTGCCCACGAGCGCCTTCACTTGCTCTTCGACCAAGGGCTGACCATCCTCGGCAATTAGCAACGAGTCACATTTTTGTGCCAATTCCTTAATAAGGCTTTCTGGCACAGGATATTGCGACACCTTGACAACGGGAATACCCATTGCTTTGGGGTTGTTTTCCATTACATAGTTATAAGCGATGCCACATGCCACAATGCCCACCGAAGCCTTGTCGGCCTCAACGGCCTGCTTGTTGTAGGGCGATGAAAGCGACCACGACATCAACTCGGGCTGTTTAGCCACCAACGATGCATATTGTCGGCGGGCATTACCTGGCAACAACACCCAATGTGTGCGTTCATTGTCGGGGTTGAGCTCGTTTTGAGCCATTGCATCGTCAACCACCACTCCGGCACGCGAGTGTGCCAAACGGGTAACTATGCGCATCAACACCGGAAGACGGAGTTTTTCGGACATGTCAAACGCATATTTCATCATATCATAGGCCTCTTGCTGTGTTGACGGTTCAAGAATGGGTATCATGGCAAACTTGCCATAGAAGCGAGAGTCTTGCTCGTTTTGCGATGAGTGCATCGAGGGGTCGTCGGCAGCAAGCACCACAAGCCCGCCGTTAACGCCTGTTATGGCCGAATTGACAAACGCATCGGCTGCCACATTCATTCCCACATGCTTCATGCACACAAGCGAACGCTTTCCCGCATAAGACATGCCCAACGCCGCCTCCATGGCGGTCTTTTCATTGGTACACCAACGGCTGCGCACCTCGGGTGCCGACGCCTGTATATATTCAGTAATCTCGGTTGAGGGCGTGCCAGGATAGGCATACACACCGCTGATGCCGGCATGAATGGCACCAATGGCTATTGCTTCGTCGCCCAACAAGAGTTTGCGTTCAATCATAAAATGTATATCAAGAGGTTATTATTCTGTTTCAAAATCGGCATCGTTCAACACCGGGAATTTTTGGCGAAATGCCACGAGTTTATCCATATCAATCTCGGCAGTGGCTTCACACTCCTCGCCGTCGGGACATGAGGCCATCACAACGCCATAGGGGTCGACAATCACGCTGCCGCCGCAGTATTGACAAGTGGGGTCGGAGCCCACACGGTTGACACCAGCCACATAACACTGATTTTCGATGGCACGGGCAAGCAGCAATGTGCTCCACGCTCCCACTCGGGGTGTGGGCCAACTTGCCACATACAATATCATGTCATAGTCGCCATGGTTGCGCGCCCAAATGGGAAATCTCAAATCATAGCATACTTCAAGCATGATGCGCACACCGCGCCATTCCACCACCACGCGTCGGTTGCCGGCTGTGAAACGCTGATGCTCGCCGCCATAGGTAAACAAGTGTTTTTTGTCATAAAACGACACGCTGCCGTCGGGCTTGACAAAGTAAAATCGGTTGTAGAATTTTCCGTCGCAAGCAATAGCAACGCTACCCGCAATAGCAGCATTAGTAGCGGCCGCCTTGGCTTTCATCCATTGCAAAGTGTCGCTATCGGCACTCTCGGCGATACCGTCGGGAACGGTGCAAAATCCGGTCGAAAACATTTCGGGCAAGACATAGAGGTCGGCACCGGGATTTCGGTCGATAGCCTCATCGGCTCGCTGCGTGTTGACAGCTGGACTGGCCCACACAATATCGCGTTGTAAAATCGTTACTTTCATTTATTTTTCATATTTACACTACAAAAGTAACAATTTTATATATAACTATGAACAATTTGACAAATATTTTGCGAAAAAACTCACAAATTGCAATATCCATCCTAAAAAACGCATCAATAATCACCCGTTATATGCCCTTCGCTTAATACAACAACGGCCGTCGATGCCAAGCATGACGGCCGTTGTAAAAGATATTCGGCTAATAACTTTTATAATTAGAAGTTATAACCGAGAGAAATTGCCCAGTTTGAGGATTTTACCAATTTCCCAAGATCAGTGAAATCCGAACCATAGCTTACACCTACATAGCATCGGTTAAAATCAACGCCGACACCAATATTCCATCCTACTTGAAAACGATTCCAAACAAAATCTTTTCCGACATTTTCCTCGTCAAAATAATTTATATCATTTTTATAGTCTTCAAGATATTCAACAAGATATTCTTTATATATAGATTCTTCTGCAAGTTTTGTCAATTCCACATCATAAGTTTCTTCTGCCAAAAGGTTACATTTAAGGACAACGCCCGCAAATGGAGTAATTGCAATTTTATCTTTCACTTGAAATTTATAAGCCAAACTTACAGGAACTGCAATGTTCATATATGAAAGTGTTAAATGGTGTTTATTGAAAAACTGATCAATCGCCTCTTCCTTACTAATTTTCAAATGATCCTCAAAATATTCATCTTCAAACAAATCCCCATCATTTTCAAACAAATCTTGCGTTTTGAAAGAATAGTTTAAACGAGCTCCTACTTCAACAAATATAGGATAGTTTTTTGATATACCAATACCTTTTGTATAACCCAAAGAAATGCCATAAAGGCTTTGATCATGACCAAGGATATCAAAATTGTTCGGATTGTACGAAATTGTTATGCGTCCATAATTTTCAATATTAGACGTTTCTTTAGCGCTATTGCCAGTATTGGCAAATTGAGCTGAGGCTGTTGCCGCAATTGAAAGCAACCCTGCCACCAATGTTAACTTTAAATTATTCATTTGTTTAATATGATTTAGTGTTTAAATGTCATTCTCCAAATATTGGCAACACCTTGAGCATCACCGCGCTGTGACACAAAATAAATATAACGACCGTCAGCGCTCCATATGGGGCTTAAATCATCAGCGGCATGATATGTTAACTGAGTAAATTCAGTACCATCAATTTTGCAAACAAATATATCTGTATTACTATATTTTATCTTCTCACCACGAATGCAACTTTCTCCAACAAACAGTATATATTCCCCATCAGGAGATATTGCCGGAGATGTAAAACTGCGTTCCTTGTCTGAGATTATACATTCTTCAACTCCAGTCGCATAGTTCACCTTCCAAATCTCACTTCTTCCTGATGAGGTTGTTCTTGAAATCAGCAGTCCAGGTTCGTTTTTAAGCGGACAAGGGTTCATGCCTTGAGTATAACTTGATAAGAAATTGTTAGCAACATCAAAACCCCACACACTTGAACCACGAGTTTCCTGGCGCGTAAAAAATATTTGGGACATGTCTTGCGAATAAACAGGAGAGAAATCTCGGTCTCCTGCTGTAATCTGCCGGCACACGAGACCATTCTCAGCATCTGTTCTGAATATTTGATTTAGTTGTCCACGAGCCTCTGAAAAACACAAATATTCTCCATCGGGCGAGAATGAGAAGTCAATAACATTGCTGCGATTTGTTCGCTTCACATCCCCCCCTTGACCGTCTAATCTCTTGATAAATACATTGGTTGTATTATTACGATAGGACAAATAGGCTATCGCTTCGCCTTTTCGATCCATAGCCAATATACAATTTGACCACCAATCTATCTTTCCCCTTATACGCCTAACTTCAGGCATACACACATAGTCGCTGTGCTTGGTTATCTTCACAAACTCAACGCCTGACTCTTCTGGGACCGACACGATTGAATAATCCACTTTTTGAGCATAACCATTTTCTTGACCAAAAATCATTAGACCAAGAATTAATGTTCCAAACTTTGCACTAATTTTAAGTTTCATAACCAACTATTAATTTTGCACAAAGTTAGAACTCAAAAATATTATATAACACCTCTCTGTGTAGCCACATTAGAAACATATTGTTGCCAATTATGCGACAATATGTTTCTAAATCTTGCCTTCCCCTTTTTTAAAATTTATTGAGATATACTCAAAAAAATCATACGATAGTGCCTTTGATATTTTCATCAGCAACTGCGTGTCAATACTGCATTTTGTGAATATCTTATATATATTCGTTCGGTCACAACATATCTGTTGTGCAAGCCATGAAGCAGATCTGCGTTGTGACATTAATACCCGTTTAATTTCCCTACCAATATGAATTTCTGATAGAGAAACCTCTTGTTTTAAATCACTCATTTTTGCTAAAATAAGTGCCATTTATTCAGTATAGGCTTTCAGGACCGAGACAAAAAGAGCGCAGACACGCTTGTTTTAGTCCCAGGTCCTGAGAAAACCTATACATACAAACAAGTTCGGACTGCGCATAGCACAGACGCTCACTGAACTTACTCGTGCATGTATTATTTGAAATTTCTCAGGTTTCAGGGACATACGAATAAATAGCAAACGGTTAATATATTCTAATATCTATTTTTGTTTTTTGTTTGTCCTTTTTCTTTATATTTTTGATTTCATTTTTTATTTGACGCAAAAATAACCAATAAATCGTAATTGTCAAAATCGAAATGATATTATACAACAACGGCTACCCAAAACGGGTAGCCGCTAATTATGTATCAAACAATATTATTAGTTGATGATGTCAAAGCCGGTGTAACGACGCAAGCACTCGGGAACTACGATGCCTTCGGGTGTTTGGTTGTTTTCAAGCAATGCGGCCATAATGCGGGGCAATGCAAGAGCCGAGCCGTTGAGTGTGTGACACAACTGTGTTTTCTTGTCTTCGGCACGGTAGCGGCATTTGAGACGGTTGGCCTGATATGTTTCAAAGTTAGATACCGATGAAACTTCGAGCCAGCGTTGTTGTGCAGCCGAGTAAACTTCAAAGTCAAATGTAATGGCCGATGTGAAACTCATGTCACCACCGCAAAGACGCAAAATGTGCCAGGGCAAACCGAGTTTGTCGAGCAAACCTTGAACATGGTCTTTCATTTCTTCGAGAGCGGCATAAGAGTTTTCGGGTTTTTCGATGCGAACGATTTCTACTTTGTCAAATTGGTGCAAACGGTTCAAACCGCGAACATCTTTACCATAACTACCTGCTTCGCGACGGAAACATGCCGAGTAAGCACAGTTTTTAACGGGCAACTGATTGTCGTTGAGAATAACATCGCGATAGATGTTTGTCACGGGAACTTCGGCTGTGGGGATAAGGTAGAGGTTGTCGAGTTGACAGTGATACATCTGACCTTCTTTGTCGGGCAACTGACCTGTGCCATAACCCGATGCCTCGTTAACAACATAGGGAGGTTGCACTTCAAGATAGCCCGATTCGCCTGCCTGGTCGAGGAAGAACTGAATGAGGGCGCGTTGCAAGCGTGCACCTTTGCCAATGTAAACGGGGAAACCGGCGCCTGTGATTTTAACACCGAGGTCAAAGTCGATGAGGTTGTATTTCTTTGCCAAATCCCAGTGGGGAAGAGCGTCAGCGCCGAGGTTGGGCATCACGCCACCTTCTTTTTCAACCACATTGTCTTCGGCAGTGCGGCCTTCGGGCACCATTTCGCAGGGGATGTTGGGAATTGTGAGCAAAATATCGCGTTGAGCCACCTCAACAGCATCGAGTTGCTCGGCAATAGTTTTTTGTTCTTCTTTGAGAGCAGCCACGCGTGCTTTTGCCGCTTCGGCTTCATCTTTTTTGCCTTGTTTCATCAACGCACCGATTTCGGCTGCATATTTTTTGAGCTCGGCACCGAGAGTGTCGTTGTTCAACTGCAACTGACGGCGTTGTTGGTCAAGGTCGAGCACACGATTGATGTGTTCCTCGGCTTTGAAGCATTTCACTGCAAGGCGGTCAATGATATACTGAGGATTTTCCTTGATTTGTTGAATTGTAAGCATATTGTGGTGTTATTATTTTGTTACGCCAATAATTCTTTAACCTTTGCCGAGATGGCTTTACCGTCGGCACGGCCGGCGAGTGCTTTTGAAGCCACGCCCATAACTTTGCCCATTTCTTTTGCAGAAGTTGCGCCCACTTGTGCAATGATTTTTTGCAACTCGGCAGTGAGTTCTTCTTCTGTGAGTTGTTTGGGGAGATATTCTTCGATAACCGCAGCCTCGGCGAGTTCGTTTTCAGCGAGTTCGGGGCGGTTTTGTGTATTATAAATTTCGGCCGATTCCTTGCGTTGCTTAACCATTTTCACAAGAATTTTCATAGCAGCATCGTCGCTGAGAGTGCCGTCGCCACCCTTGGCAGTTTTTGCTTCCAAGAATTCTTTTTTCACTCCGCGAAGGGCTTCAAGGCGCACTTTGTCGCGTGCCAACATTGCCGCTTTGATATCGGCGCTGACTTTTTCAAAAAGGTCCATAATCAGGCTTATTAGTTTTTTGTTTCAATTAAGTGGCAAAGGTAATAATTTTAATTCATTTTTACCATAAATAACTGCTCAAAGATGAAAAACAAAGGTTGTATAACCAATTTTAAGCTGTTATTTTTCTTATTGCGGCTGATTTACATTATCTTTGCAGTAAATTAGATATAAACTGCATATATGTCAATGGATAAAATCATCGCATCGGCTGTCGCAAAAGCCGTAAAAGCACTTTATGACGTGGAAGTTGACGCATCGTCAATCGTTCCCCAAACTACAAAAAAAGAATTTGAAGGTAACCTCACAATAGTGGTATTCCCCTGGGTAAAGGCGGCTCGCAAGTCGCCCGAGGCTGTGGGTACCGAAATAGGTCAATGGCTTGTTGACAACGAGCCTGCGGTTAACCGCTTCAATGTCATCAAGGGTTTCTTGAACATTGTTATCGAGCCCACTTTCTGGAACTCGGTGCTCACCTCTATCAGCCAAGCCGACAACTACGGCATCACTCCCGTAACCGAAGATAGCCCATTGGTGATGGTCGAATACAGTTCGCCCAACACCAACAAACCTTTGCACTTGGGCCATGTTCGCAACAACTTGTTGGGTTTCAGTCTTTCTGAAATTCTCAAAGCGTGTGGCAACCGTGTGGTTAAAACCAACATCGTTAACGACCGCGGTATCCACATTTGCAAATCAATGCTCGCTTGGCAAAAATGGGGTGAAGGCGTTACTCCCGAGAAAGCCGGCAAGAAAGGCGACCACCTCATCGGCGATTTCTATGTATTGTTTGACAAGCATTTCAAGGCCGAGGTTAACGAACTCATGGCCAAAGGCATGAGCGAAGACGATGCCAAAAATACTTCTCATCTTATGCTTGAAGCACGCGAAATGTTGCGCCGCTGGGAAAACAAAGACCCCGAAGTGCGCCAACTTTGGGAAATGATGAACGAGTGGGTATATGCAGGTTTTGACGAAACCTACAAACGCATGGGCGTTGACTTTGACAAAATCTACTACGAAAGCGACACCTACCTCGAAGGTAAGGAAAAGGTGCTCGAAGGCCTCGAAAAAGGTATCATGTATCGCAAAGAAGACAACTCGGTGTGGGCCGACCTCACTGATGCCGGTCTCGACCACAAATTGTTGTTGCGCAGCGACGGCACTTCGGTTTACATGACACAAGATATCGGTACTGCAAAATTGCGCTACCAAGACTATCCCATCGACAAGATGATTTATGTTGTGGGCAACGAGCAGGACTATCACTTCAAAGTGCTCTCATTGCTCCTCGACCGTCTCGGCTTCAAGTGGGGCAAAGACTTGGTTCACTTCTCTTATGGTATGGTCGAATTGCCCGAAGGCAAGATGAAGAGCCGCGAAGGTACTGTGGTTGATGCCGACGACTTGATGGAAGAAATGGTTTCATCGGCTCGCGAGGTGTCAAAAGAACTCGGCAAACTCGACGGCTGCTCGGCCGAAGAAGCCGATGCTATCTGCGAAACTGTGGGTCTCGGTGCATTAAAATACTTCTTGCTCAAAGTTGATCCCCGCAAGAACATGACCTTCAACCCCAAAGAGTCAATCGACTTCAACGGCAACACAGGTCCGTTCATTCAATACACCTATGCTCGCATTCGCTCAGTGATGCGCAAAGCGGCCGAGGCATCATTTGCTATCGGCGACTTCTCGGCTGTTGAGCCCAACGAAAAAGAAATTTCGCTCATTCAACGCCTTGCCGACTTCCCCGCAGTGGTTGCCGAAGCCGGTCGCACTTACAGCCCCGCGCTCATCGCCAACTATGTGTATGACTTGGTTAAAGAGTACAACCAATTCTATCACGACTACTCAATCATGCGTGAAGAAAACGAGGCTGTTCGTTCATTGCGCTTGTGTTTGAGCGAGTCAACTGCCAATGTTATCGCAACAGGCATGAAACTCCTCGGTATCAACGTTCCCGAACGAATGTAATAACACGATTGTTAAACCACTAAATTAATCAATAAATTATGGACAACTACTCTATTCCTCAATTTGAGCAGTCGCTCGCACAACGCGTGTCGGCTGTCATGAAACGCGTCTATTTCAAAATGACGCTCGCGTTGCTCGTTACCGCATTTGTTTCAATGTGGGCTGCCGGCAGCGAAATGTTCTTGTCATTCATTTTCCAAAACTCTTGGTCAATGTTTGCTCTCTTCGGTGTTGAAATCTTGTTGGTAATCGCTATCTCAGGCGCAATCAACCGTTTGAGTTCGGCTGCCGCAACCGCTTTGTTCTTCCTTTTTGCAGTAGTCAACGGATTGGCTTTATCGCCCATCTTCCTTGCCTATACACTCACATCTATCGCTAAAACATTCTTCATCACCGCCGGCACATTTGGCGCGATGAGCATCTATGGTTACTTCACAAGCAACGACTTGTCAAAAATGGGCTCTATCCTCATCATGGCCCTCTTTGGTCTCATCATTGCTTCGATAGTAAACATCTTTGTTAACAGCGACGGTTTGGGTTGGATTATCTCAATCGTGGGCGTACTCATCTTCGTGGGCCTCACTGCTTGGGATACTCAAAAAATCAAGAACATGGCAGCAATGGCACCCGCAGGTCAAGAAGGCCGATTGGCAACAATCGGTGCGTTGAGCCTCTATCTTGACTTCATCAACCTCTTCCTCTACTTGCTCCGTTTCTTCGGTGCAAGCCGCGACTAATCACGCAACCACTATCAACCCAACAGGCGATGTAGCCACCCGGCTCATCGCCTTAATATTTTAACCTAACAGCAACAGCAGTCGCCACCCTTGGCAATCACACATCAATGGCTCGTTTTTGGCAGAAATACAAACAAGACTATCGGTCGATAATCAGTCTCGGCTTACCCATTCTAATAGGGCAAGTGGGCATGATTATCGTGGGCTTTGCCGACACTATCATGGTGGGGCGATACTCAACCGAAGCCCTTGCCTCGGCCTCGTTTGTCAACAATGTGTTTAATATTGCCAATCTCGCCTGCATGGGATTTACCTATGGTCTTACTCCGCTCATCGGCGCACTGTTTACTCAAAAACGCAACGATACAATAGGCGCATTGGTCAAAAACGGCCTTGTGCTCAACATTCTGTTCTCGCTGATGGTGTGCGTCATCATGAGCATTGTCTATTTCAATGTTCATCGCATGGGGCAACCACAAGAACTGTTTCCGTTGATACGCCCCTACTTCCTGCTCTATTTGGCCAGCCTTGTGCCCATGTCGGTTTTTAACGCCTTTGCCCAATGGGCCTATGCCATCAACCGCTCAAAAATGCCCATGTGGATAATCCTATTCTCAAATGTTGCCAACATCGTAGGTAATTATGTGCTCATCTACGGTCATTGGGGCTGTCCCGAACTCGGGCTGAACGGTGCCGGAATAAGTACCCTCGCATCGCGCATAATCTCGGCCGCCGGCATCATGCTCGCATTCTTCACATTCGGCCAATATCGCGACTATCGCAAAGGATTTGCCAACAGCCGCCTATCGGCACAAAACATGCGCCACATTTCATCAACATCATGGCCCATCGCACTGCAAATGACACTCGAAACCGGTGCATTCTCGGCCGCCGCAATCATGGCCGGATGGCTGGGTAAAGTGCCGTTGGCATCGTTTCAAGTAATGCTGATTGTCGGCACACTGGGCTTTTGTGTCTATTACAGCCTTGCCGCGAGCGTATCGGTGCTGGTGTCAAACGCCGCCGGGCTCAACGACAACCGCGCCATTCGCCGCATATCGTGGGCCGGATATCACATTCTGCTTGCCCTCGCCACATGCTCGTCGCTGATATTCATCTTTGGCGGCGAAACACTCATTCACGCCTTCACCGACGACCCTGCCGTGATAGCACTCTCGCTCACGCTCATCACGCCGTTGGTGCTCTATCAGTTTGGCGATGCCACACAAATCAACTTCTCAAACGCACTGCGCGGCACATCAAATGTTATGCCCATGCTGTGGATAGCCTTTGTGAGTTATGTCGTTGTGGGTCTGCCTGCTACCTACACACTTGCATTCATAGCCGACCTCGGCTTGTATGGCATTTTTCTCAGTTTCTCAGTTTCGCTCTTCCTTGCCGCAGGTCTGTTTATCTACCACTTCCTCAAAACCACCCGCACCAAATAATAGCCAATTTCCTTGGGCACACTTATAATGACATGCCAAAATATAGTTTATTTGCGAATTAATTGTAACTTTGTAGCGTTGAACTATAATTACTTACTGAACTAAACATGTCAACTTACACAGAAGACCAACGCAAAGTCACCACTCGCCGTCTCACCGAGATGAAGATGCGTGGCGAAAAAATAGCAATGCTCACTGCTTATGACTACTCAATGGCCAAACTCATCGACGAGGCCGGTATGGATGTTATTCTCGTGGGCGACTCGGCCTCTAATGTCATGGCCGGTAACTTAACTACCCTCCCCATCACTCTCGACCACATGATTTACCACGCCAAGTCGGTAATCAAAGGCGTTAAACGCGCTTTGGTGGTGTGTGACCTCCCCTTTGGCTCTTACCAAGGCAACTCAAAAGAGGCTCTCGCATCGGCTATCCGCATCATGAAAGAAAGCCACGCCGAAGCAGTGAAAATGGAAGGCGGTAGCGAAATTCGCGAATCAATCGAGCGCGTTCTCTCGGCCGGTATCCCCGTGATGGGACACCTGGGTCTCACTCCCCAATCAATCAACAAATTTGGCACCTATGCCGTGCGCGCCAAGGAAGAAGCCGAGGCTAACAAGTTGATTGAAGATGCCAAGATGCTTGAAGAAATAGGCTGTTTTGCTATCGTTCTTGAAAAAATTCCCGCCAAACTTGCCACTCGCGTTGCCCAGGAATTGAGCATTCCCGTTATCGGTATCGGTGCCGGTGGCGGCGTTGACGGACAAGTGCTTGTGATGCACGACATGCTCGGCATCAACAAAGGATTCTCACCCCGTTTCTTGCGCCGATATGCCGACCTTGCCACTATCATCAACGATGCTGTGGCTCACTATATCGACGATGTGAAAACATGTGATTTCCCCAACGAAAGCGAACAATACTAATATCTCATTTTCATCACTATGAGCAACGGTGAAAAGATTAACGACAAATGGACCGAAATAGAACTTCTACCCGAGTGGGAAGAGGAGTTTTATAATGTCTATACGGCCAAGAAACATGGCAAATGGCTGATGCTCAAAACACTCAAACCCCAATATCGCGACCTGCCCGAATATCAGGCCATGATTGAAAAGGAGTTTGATGTGCGCTACAACCTCATCCACCCCAACATCGTTATCATCACCGACTATGAAGATGTGCCCAGCGTGGGCCGTTGCATCATCACCGATGATGTGTATGGCGACTCGCTGCGAAAACTCATTGACCAAAAGCGCGTAACGCCTCAAATCATTGAGCAGTTGCGCCGCCAACTTGTGGGCGCACTCGACTACATTCAGCGCAACCACATTGTGCATCACCCCATTCGCCCCGAGACAATCATTTTCACCGAGATTGGCGGCAAACTCAAACTTATTGATGTGGGCTTTGACCAACGCTCACACCTCACTCCTGCCGATGCCTCGGAAGACATCTACAACTACGGAAAAGTGTTGATTGAAGCCATTGACAGTTGCGAGGACAAATATCCGCAGTTGCGTCGCATTGCCGAGCGATGCACCAACCCCGAGCCTCGCCGCCGTTATCGCGATGTGCAAGAACTGCATTTGGCTCTTGAACAGAAATCGGGCAACCGTCTTTATCTGCTCATCATATTGTTCCTGTCGTTCATGATACTGCTTCTCGCATGGCTCAATTCGCCCTATCGCCCCACTCCCCCCGAGCGACACGACGCTGCCATCGAAGCACCTGCGACAACCGATTCAATCACCCCATAACCAGTCTCACAATGGCTATTGAAATTAAAGCAATCGACTCATTGTCGACCAAACAACTCAAAAAGTACATACAGTTTGGCAACGACCTCTACAAAGGCAATACATGCTTTGTGCCGTCATATATCTTTGATGACATCAACACATTAAGTCCCAAGAAAAATCCCGCCTACGACATTTGCCAAGCACAGTTGTTCATGGCCTATCGCGACAACAAACCCGTTGGCCGCATAACAGCCATCATCAACAATGTGGTAAATGAGCGCACAGGCGAGAAGACAGTGCGATTTGGCTTTGCCGATTGGATTGACGACGAAGAAGTGGTCGATGCTCTCTTTGATGCAGTTACCAAATGGGGCAAACAGCACGGAATGACACAGATTGTGGGCCCATTAGGATTTAGCGACATGGACCACGAAGGCATGCTCGTTGAGGGCTTTGATGAAATGGGCACAATGGCCACAATCTACAACCACGCCTACTACCCCAAGCACATGCAACGCATGGGATTTGAAAAAGAGGCCGAATGGGTGGAATTTCGCATCAAAGTGCCCGACGCTGTTCCCGAAAAAATTCTCCGCATCGCCGACATTGTGCGACACAAATATGAACTGCGAACAGTCTCTTTCAAAAGCCGCAAAAAACTCAAAGACCAATATGGACAGGCATTGTTTAATGTGATTAACCAAGCCTATGACCAATTATATGGCTACTCGCCCCTCACACAGCGACAAATCAACCACTACATCGACATGTATCTTGGCATGGTGCGACTCGATTGCGTGAGCGTTATTGTTGACAAAAACGATGAACTTGTAGGCCTCGGCATTTCGCTCCCATCGCTCTCACGCGCGTTGCAACGCTGTGGCGGCAAACTGTTCCCCACAGGTTGGTGGCATTCGTTGAAAGCGATATATGGCAAAAACGATGTGGTTGACCTCATGCTCATTGCCGTCAAACCCGAATATATGAACAAAGGCGTGAACTCTCTCCTATTTGCCGACCTTATTCCGGCATTTATCAAAAACGGATTTAAGTATGCCGAAAGCAACCCCGAACTTGCCGACAACACCGCCGTGCAACTCCAATGGCAATACTTTGACTACCGCCAACACCGCCGCCGCCAAGCATTCAAAAAAGAAATCTAACAACATCGCCACAAATACAAAAGTTTGCCCCACAACCGTTCGGCAGACTTTTTTTCTATCCTTTTTAACAACGTTACTGTTCCCTTAAATAATGCTTTCCAAAGCCAGTTTGCGACCAAGAAGAACAACCGTGCCGATCAATCAATGGTACATCAAAGTATGTCTATCGTAATAAATAATAACTACGACAGAGTGCTTGCCAAGTGCCTAACTCTTATATGATATAATAAATAATAAGGAATAATGGTCATGTTAACAAAATGGCGATTTCATATATATGAAGTCTGAATATGTCAAAGAAAGTGCCATTTGCTTGACATATTCAGATTGACATGTTAACGAAACCCCGATTTGATTAACACGTTCTCACTCATTTATTGATTCTATCGTGTCAGTTTGCGACCAAGAAGAACAACCTCGCCAACAACCAACATCATCGTATGTCTATTGTAAAAGATAACTATGCTACCAAACTTGCAAGAGTGCTGAATGTAAAGAGTATCAACGGCAAATTATCTGCAAGCGTCGGTTGATTATCGAGGTATTTTGTAATGAGAGTTACACGAAGTTTCGCACGAACATTTGGGTTTTGTAGCAGATTGAATAACTCTTCATCAATGCGAGCATAAGCGATATTTGCTCGTATGTTAGGCAATGAATAATTGCTGATTTTATCAATTTGACAACTTGGATTTGCTACAAGCTGCCAAAATGGTTCAGACTTCATGTGATAATATGGGTAGTTGGCTACCGGCTGAAACAATTTGCTCTCACCTAAAAGAGCCGAAGTATTACGTTTGAATTGACGCACCAAATCATCGCTAAGAGGGACACGGCAATTAGTAATCACACCTCGCTCGATTAGGTCGATAATTGAAAGCAACAGCAACGCCTTGTGCGGTGCAGGCTTTCCACACTTCTTCATCGTATTAAGCGATGAAAAGCAATCAATATAATATTCCAAATCCTTAGTCATATACTAATCCCAATCGTTTGGATTGTCGATGTATTCATCGTAATTTATTTCTTCGTATGATGTAGTTACTTGTGGGTGTTCATTCTCACAATCGCAACATTGGCATTTGCCGTCATCGCAACGTCCACAAGTACATTCGAGATATTCGTTCAAATCGTCCATTGCTTACTTGTCGAATTGTTTAGCAATCTTCTTTAAGATGAGAGCTTTGTTCAACAGCCAATCAATGGCTTGTGGCCATATGCTTTCGTTGCTAATATCATAAGAATGACGAGTAATAATGCGAGATGCCTTTGTAGCTTCTCTCCATTCTACCTTGCTACCGACAAGTTGTTCAATCTCATCGGCATGTTCTTTGAACATTGCGAATTTCTCCTTCTCGTCAGGAATATAAATCTCAGCACCCAATAGCTTCTTTTGAGTATTTACAGTTAATCCTATATGATATGAAGAACTACCAACACTCAAATCGTACCAATGTTGTGCTTGAGCCTTGCGTGGCGAAAATTCTTTAACATAAGAAGATTTGATTGTTTCACTAAGACTAAGCC
>JAFZHD010000050.1 GCA_017555085.1 Muribaculaceae bacterium
ACTTTTTGTACACCCTGCCCAAAGATATGTATTTCAGTGCATTACAAAGGTTTCATCCTACTTTTTGTCCACCCTGCCTAGATGTGTGTTTATTTTATTGTGGGGTATAAAACAAAAAAAGCTAACCGCATTGCGATTAGCTTTTTTGCAAGTAGTCTTACCAGGATTCGAACCTAGACAGACAGAACCAAAAACTGTAGTGCTACCATTACACCATAAGACTATCATTTACCCAAGTCTTCTGACCTAAAGCGTTGCAAAGGTACGCACAATTTTTTTACTGTGCAAGTTTTTTGCGAAAAATTTATTTGGCAATAAGCAAATAATAGTTCTTTTTGCCTTTTTGAGCCAAAATATACTTGCCGTTGAGCAACATTTGTGCATCAACAGTCACATTTACATCGGTAACTTTCTCTTTGTTTACAGAAACGCCACCACCTTGTGCGAGTTTGCGCAATTCGCCTTTTGAGGGGAATACGGCTGCTTTTTCGGTGAGCAAGTCAACGAGTTTCACGCCGGCTTCGATGTCGGCGAGGGCAACTTCAAATTGGGGTACGCCTTCAAACACTGCGAGGAGTGTTTCTTCGTCGATTTTGTGGAGTGTTTCAGATGCCTTGTTGCTGAAAAGGATTTGTGATGCTTCAACTGCTGCTTCATATTCTTCGGCAGAGTGAACCATTGTGGTGATTTCTTTTGCGAGGCGTTTTTGCAAGGGGCGTTGGCCGGGGTCTTGTGCTTGCAATGCAACAAGTTCATCAATTTCTTCGCGAGAGAGTTCTGTGAAAATCTTGATATATTTTTCGGCGTCGTCGTCTGCTACATTGAGCCAGAATTGGTAGAACTTGTAGGGTGATGTGTAGCGGGGGTCGAGCCATACGTTGCCGCTCTCGGTTTTACCAAATTTTGTGCCGTCGGCTTTTGTGATGAGGGGGCAAGTGAGGGCGTATGCTTCACCGCCTACTGTGCGGCGAATGAGTTCTGTGCCAGTGGTGATGTTGCCCCATTGGTCAGAGCCGCCAAGTTGCAATTTACAGTTTTTCTCTTTGTAGAGTGTGAGGAAGTCGTAACCTTGAACCAATTGGTAAGAGAATTCGGTGAACGACATGCCTTGTTGTGATTCGCCAGAGAGGCGTTTTTTCACAGAGTCTTTTGCCATCATGTAGTTAACAGTGATGTGTTTGCCCACATCGCGAATGAAATCAAGGAATGAAAATGGTTTCATCCAGTCGTAGTTGTTAACCAATTCGGCTGCGTTGGGTGCATCGCTGTCAAAGTCGAGGAATTTTGCCAACTGTTGTTTGATGGCTTCTTGGTTGTGGCGCAATGTTTCTTCGTCAAGGAGTTTGCGTTCCTGGCTTTTCATTGAGGGGTCGCCAATCATACCTGTTGCACCACCAACGAGAGCGATGGGTTTGTGGCCGGCGCGTTGAAAATGTTTGAGCATCATAACGCCCACCAAGTGGCCTATGTGAAGAGAGTCGGCTGTGGGGTCGATACCCAAGTAAGCCGTAGTCATTTCTTTGCTGAGTTGTTCTTCTGTACCGGGCATTACGGTGTGAATCATACCGCGCCAGGTCAATTCTTCTATAAAGTTCATTTTGTTAAAGTTAATCGGTTTTAGACCACAAATTTACGCAATTATTTTGAGAATGCAATAAAAGTGTCATTGCTATTTGTGAGCGTGGGCCAAACATTGTTGATAAATAGTTGGCCACCGGGTTGCAAAATTGGTCGCTTTTTGCTAAATTTGTGTAATTCTTAATCTCTAAACGCACACTATTTATGACTGTAAAAGAACACGCATCCGAGTTATTGGATATTATTTCAAAAGATTTATTGGAAAAGGAGCAAATTGTTGCATTGGGCTTGCTATGTTGTGTGGCGGGCGAAAGCATGTTTTTGCTTGGCCCTCCGGGAACGGCAAAAAGTATGGTGGCACGCCGATTGAAAGAGGCTTTTGCCGGTGGGTCGTCGTTTGAGTACCTGATGTCGCGATTCTCGACTCCCGACGAGATTTTTGGCCCGGTGTCTATTTCCAAACTCAAAAATGAGGACCGCTATGAGCGATGTGTCGAGGGCTATCTGCCGAGTGCCAACATTGTTTTTCTTGACGAGATATGGAAAGCCGGTCCGTCAATTCAAAATACTTTGCTCACGGCCATTAACGAGAAGATTTTTCGCAACGGACAGCAGACGGTTGATTTGCCCATGAAGGGGTTGCTGGCTGCTTCAAACGAGTTACCCAACGAGGACGAAGGGCTTGAAGCGTTGTGGGACCGCTTTATGGTGCGCGTGGTGTCAAACTGCATCGCTCACGAATCGGCGTTCTGCAAAATGTTGCGCAGTCAGGCGACCGAAAAGGTTGCCGTACCCGAGCATTTGCTCATTACCGACGAGATTTATGCCAAATGGCGCGAGGATATGCGCAAGGTGACTATTCCCAAACATATTCTCGGCGCGATTACCTATATTCGCCAACAGATGAATGCCAAGATGGCCGAGGATAACGAAAACGAACTTTCGCAGTGGGCCTACTATATTTCGGACCGCCGATGGAAAAAGGCGTTCGGACTGTTGCAGGCATCGGCGTTTCTCAACGGCCGCAACGAAATTGATGAATCAGACTTGGTGTTGTTGCTGCACATGTTGTGGAATAGGGCGGAGTGCATCGCTCCTGTAATTGATATGGTGTTTGACTCGGTCTTTTGGGATGTCAAAAAGCAGACCTCGGCTTTGATTAAAGAGTCGTTGAAAGGCAAAAACGAGGCAAAAGCAGCCAAGAAAACCAATACGGCCGATGTGTCGCAGTTTAAGGTGTATAAGCATTTTTATGCGCGAGTGTTGGGTTATGGCATGGGCGACTGCTATTTCCACATTCATGACTATAAATATCTTGACGAAAAAGAAAAAACGCAGGGTGTGTTGTATGAGAGCCAATTCTTGGGCGCGAATGTAATCAGCCGTCTCGATTTGAGCACTCCGTTCTCGTCAACGCAGATGGGACAAGGCTCGCTCAGCGTGTCGTTACGCCGCATTCCAGGTGGAATTGAGATTGACGGTACTCCTTATATGATAGAGCATTTGGGTAACATTTTGCCACCACCTCACCCCGCGGGCAAAAGCACAAAAAAGCAGGAGTCGGTTCTCGGCCAATGGTCGCAAAGTCTTGTAGACCGTCTTGATGAGATTAGAAACGAAATGCAACGCCGTGCCGATGCGATAAAGCAGGGCGGCAACTTGTTTGTGTCGGATGATGATGTGTCGTTGGTCAAAAAGCGTTTGGCGCAAGTGATGAAGACACTTGACGAAACGCGCGTGCACATGCTTAACAATTCAAATTTGGCCTGATTATGTCACGATATGAGGTGTCATTGGGGCGTTATGCCGGATATTTTGACTATTATGTCGAGAACGGAACGATGCCCGAAAGTTATTCGCTCGACCCTCTTGCCGATTATCTGCAAGAGGTGCTTAACGAGCCTAGTAACAAGTATTTGTGTATGATTGATGCCACATGGCGCGAGTCGATAAAACGCTCGCTGCTCGACTTTTTTGAGCAGATGCTCAAACTATATTCGCCCATTGACTCGGACTATAACAAGGAAATGAAATTGCTCCAAAAGTTTGAGGAGGCCGATATTGATACCAAGCGTCAGATGTGGTCGCAGGTGGTGCGCACTATTGCTACGAAATACACCGACGATGAGGTCAATCTCAATGGGTATAAATATATGTTGCAAAGTCCTGCGTTTGACAATGACTTGGTGTTTAATATGATGTGTGCCGATTGGCGCGCGGCTGCCGAGATGAGGATGCAAGGCGCAAAGAAAAAACTGATAGAGATTAATAAGGGCAGTTTTGAAACCCGTATGCGCGACTATGGCTCGGAAGACTATCTGACATTAAAGGACAAGGTTAGCGCGTTTTATCGCTATCCGATGCTGAAAGAGATTGTGCGCAAACTCGGCCGCGAGCAAGAGACATCAACCAAGGAGGAAGACAATATAAAATATCGTTATTTGCCGTTTTTGCTGTCACACGGAGTGTCGCACGAAGATATTGAGGGCACGACGCTTGGCAACGACTTGCAGTCGGTGATTCCCGCTGAGATTGCGTTGCTTGCCGACAGTGAGACCGAGATGCTGTTTTATCATCGCTTTGCATCAAAGCAGTTGCAGCAGTTCTCGAGCCGGCCGTCGAGCAAAAAGCCGGTGAAAACAGTCGAAAAAGTGCCGCGGACGCGTCTTGAACATGGCCCTATTATATTATGTGTAGACACGAGCGGGTCGATGAATGGCCGTCCCGAGGCTATTGCCAAGTCGCTTGTGATGCAGGTGTTGCAGATGGCTAAAAAGCAACGCCGCCGATGTTTTTTGATATCCTATTCGGTGCGAACTCGCACTCTCGAACTCACAAGTTCGGAAAATTGGCGTGCTGTTGACCAATTCTTGGCAATGCAGTTTACGGGCGGCACCGATGGCGAGTTGATGTTTCGTGATGTGATAGGTGCGTTGAATAGCGAAGATTTTGAGATGGCCGATGTGTTGCTCGTTAGCGATTTCTGTTTTCCGAATCCTATGCCCGTAACCCGGGCTAAGATATTGGATGAAAAGCGCAAAGGCACGCGCTTTTATGGGCTGTGTATCGAAGGCAACGCCTGCTATGGCAGCGAAATTATTGACAAAATGTGGGAATTGAAATAAAAAAAAGTCCTCGGTGTGAGCCGAGGACTTTTGCTTGTTATGAAGCTTTGTGATTAAGCGAGTTTAGCGAGAGCATCTTTGATGCGGCGCATTGCTTCGCGAATGTTGTCGTCGCTTGTAGCATAAGAGAGGCGAATGTAGCCGGGGAGGCAGAATGCTTCGCCGTCAACAGTAGCCACGTGGCCTTCTTCAAGCAAGTACATTGCGAGGTCGGCAGCGTTGTTGATAACGCGGTCGCCATATTTCTTGCCAAAGTAACTTGAAACTTCGGGGAAGAGGTAGAATGCGCCTTGGGGCTCGTTAACTTTGAGGCCGGGGATTTCGCGTGCGAGTGAAACCACGAGGTCGCGGCGGCGTTGGAATGCCACTCTCATTTCTTCGATGCAGTCTTGGGGACCAACATAGGCTGCTTCGGCCGCTTTTTGAGCGATTGAAGAAGCTCCTGATGTGTATTGGCTTTGGAGTTTGTTGGTGGCTTTGGCAACCCAGAGGGGAGCAGCGATGAAACCGATGCGCCATCCTGTCATCGCGTATGCTTTTGATACACCGTTAACGATGATTGTGCGGTCGGCGATTTCGGGGAATGATGCGAGCGAAGTGAATGAGCCTGTGAAGTTGATGTGCTCATAGATTTCATCGGCAAGCACAAGTACATCGGGATATTTAGCGAGTACCTCAACCAATGCAGCGAGTTCTTCTTTGGTGTAAACGCTACCAGTGGGGTTTGAGGGAGAGCAGATGAGCACCATGCGGGTTTTGGGAGTGATGGCGGCTTCGAGTTGCTCGGGAGTTACTTTGAAATCTTGTTCGATAGCAGCGGGAACGAGAACATTGACACCTTCGGCCAATTTCACCATTTCCACATAACTAACCCATGCGGGAGTGGGGATAATCACTTCATCGCCTGGGTTGATGACGCTCAAAATCACGTTACAGAGCGACTGTTTGGCACCGCCCGAAACCACAATTTGCTCGGGAGTGTAGTCAAGACCGTTTTCGTTTTTGAGTTTGGCGGCAATGGCTTTGCGCAACGACATGTAACCGGGTACGGGAGTGTAGAACGAGAAGTTGTCGTCGATAGCCTGTTTGGCTGCTTCCTTGATGTGGTCGGGAGTGTTAAAGTCGGGCTCGCCAACCGAGAGGTTAATGACATCAATGCCTTGGGCTTTCAACTCATTGCTTTTTTGAGACATCGCCAATGTTTGTGACGGTGAAAGCGATTGAACGCGATTTGAAATGTGAGTAGTCATTGTTTTTTATGATGAATTTTGTTGATTTTTCTATTATTTGGCAAAGATACAATATAAATGTGTGATTTAACCACATTAGATGCCAAAAAATGTGGAGGGGTTGCGTTGTAAATGTTAAAATTGCGTGCAAGTTTAACATTTGAAAGTTAAAAATGCGGCAATATGCTCCAAAACATGTTTTTTAGCACAAAAAAAATGGAAAATAATCACTTATTTTGTGACCTAAATAACATTTAATGTTGTTTATATTTTGGTTATAAATAGCAATGTTTTCTAAAGAAATGTCTTTTAAGTGTTAATGATCGTGTCAGGAATGATGTGGCACAACTTTGTAAATCAGAGAATTGGCAATTAAAAATGAAAATTTCTTTGGACTATTGTTTTTGTGGCTGGGAGCCGGTAAGTGACTCTGCGGGATAGGTGTGTCCTCGTGGAGCATTCGTGTCGGTATACAACATTGGAGTTATTGATGAACAAAGAAAAAAAGAGAGATAATAATAAATTAATGTAAAACAAAAACAAACAAATTGCATGAAGAACATTTGTTATCAAATGAGTCGGAAAGCATGGCTTGCCCTCGTAATGGTGCTTTGCCTTTCTTTCCCTGCTTTAGCGCAGAAGATTACAGTATCAGGTACTGTAGTCGATCCTACCGGTGAACCCCTCATCGGCGCAAGCGTGCTTGCCCAAGGGACTAATGTAGGTGTAGCAACAGACTTTGACGGTAATTATCGTCTTGAAGTTGATGCCAATGGCACAATCGTAGTGTCGTATGTTGGCTACAACACTCAAACAATTGCTGTTAACGGTCAATCAACAATCAATGTTACTCTTCAAGAAAACACAGTGATGCTTCAAGAAGTAGTGGCTATTGGTTATGGTGTAGTAAAAAAATCTGATGCCACAGGTTCAGTGGCAATGGTTAAGCCCGACGACATCGAGGCTGGTCTTGCAACATCAGCACAAGACCTTCTCGTAGGTGCCGCTCCTGGTGTGGTTGTAACAACTGACGGAGGTAACCCCACTGGTGGTGCTGCAATCCGCATTCGTGGTGGTGCTTCACTCTCGGCTTCAAACGACCCCTTGATCGTCCTCGACGGTGTGCCTTTGAGCGACCAAGGTTATGGCGGTGTTAACCCCTTGACAATGATTTCGCCCGACAACATTGAGTCAATGACTGTGTTGAAAGACGCTTCTGCTACTGCTATCTATGGTAGCCGCGCTTCTAACGGTGTAATCATCGTAACTACTAAAAAAGGTCAAGCTGGTAAACCCCAAGTAAACTTCTCGGCTAACATGCATGTGAACACAGTTGCAAAAACTTGGGATGTTCTCAGTGGCGACGAATTCCGTGCTCTCGTTACTGAACAAATCGGCACAGAATCGGCTATTGCTCAACTTGGCGATGCTAACACTGATTGGCAAAAAGAAGTTCTCAAAACTACAATCTCTCACGATTACAGTTTGAGCGTTGGTGGTACAGCAGGTATTCTTCCCTACCGCGTATCGGCTTCTTACACTAACAGCAACGGTATCTTGATGACTTCACGCATGGACCGTACAACTGTCGGCGTTAACTTGACTCCCAAGTTCTTTGACGGCAAACTCGCAGTTTCGGCTAATGTGAAAGGTACATACATTAAAAACCGTCAAGCCGACACAGGTGCAGTGGGTACAGCATTGACTTACAACCCCACACTCCCCGTGTACACTGACTATCCTATGGTAAGCGAAGGTAAATCAATCTATAACGGTTACACTACTTTGACTGATGCACAGGGCAAACCCTTGGATAACTCGCCCAACAACCCCGTGGCTATGCTCAAAGAAATCAACAACACTGCCGAAGTGTTGCGTTCAAGCGGTAACCTCCAAATTGACTACGCTCTTCACTTCCTCCCCGAACTTCACTTGAACCTCAACCTCGGTTATGATGTTTCTAAAAACAACACCGAGTCGGTTATGAACCAAAACTCACCCCAAGCATGGCGTGGTAACTACAAGAATGGTGCTGGTACACTCTATGACCACTATGAACTCCAACGCAACACTATGCTCAACTTCTATGCTAACTATCGCAAAGAATTTGACGCAATCAAATCAAATGTTGATGTAATGGCAGGTTATGAGTGGCAACAAATGGACTACCAAGGCAACAGCCTCACTACATTCAACACTCTCGGTTATGTTAATGATTGGGCAGAAATTTACCAAGGTGGCAAATATAACCTCGTAGAAGATGCTGCAACTGAAGCATATTTGGGTCACTCTTACAACGACGCTCCCCGCAGTTACTGGCGTGGTCGTTTGAACCTCATCTCATTCTTCGGTCGTTTGAACTATTCATTTGACGATACTTACCTCTTGACATTCACTCTCCGTGACGACGGTACTTCTCGTTTCTCAAAAGAAAACCGTTGGGGTCTCTTCCCCGCATTGGCACTTGGTTGGAAAATCATCAACATGCCTTTCATGGAAAATGCACAAGACGTGATGAATGACTTCAAATTGCGTCTCGGCTGGGGTGTCACAGGTCAACAAGCTGTAGGTGGTTACTATCCCTACATTCCCATCTATGCTCAATCATCAACTGGCGGTAATGTGAATTATCCTTCACCCGACGGTAAAGACCAAGCATGGATCAACCCCTTGTATCCCAAAGCATATAACGAAAACATCAAGTGGGAAGAAACAACTACTTGGAACGTTGGTCTTGACATGGCATTCCTCAACAACCGTGTGACTGCCGCTCTCGACTGGTATCTCCGCGACACAAAAGACTTGCTCGCTTATGTACCCGTACCCGCAGGTATGACAACTACCAACTTCATGGACCGCAATATCGGTGAACTCCGCAACTACGGTCTCGAAGCAACAATCGGTGCTAAACCCGTTGTTACTCGCAACTTCACTTGGTCTACTAACTTCAATGTTGCATGGAACAAAAACGAGTTGACAGAATTGACTGGTTCAACAACTGAAAACGACTCTTACTATCTCCAGGCAGCAGGTAACCCCGCTTCTGAAAATGCCGGTGCACTCCAAGTTCACAAAGTAGGTCACCCCGCTTACTCATTCTACTTGTTTGAACAAGTTTATGACCAAGACGGTAACCCCATCCCCAACCAATATGTTGACCAAAACGGTGACGGTGAAATCAACGATAGCGACTTGGTTGTTAAACGTTCACGCGATCCCAAAGTGACAATGACTTGGGGCAACACATTCAACTACAAGAACTGGGACCTCGGTATCCAACTCCGTGCTAACATCGGTAACTATGTATTTAACTCAGTTCTCGCTAGCAAATCTAACTTGACAAATGTTGACCGTTACGGTCTCAACAACGTTGTTAAAGCCGACTACTATTTCAACGATGCGTCAGCCAACTCAAACCTTGTTCGTAGTGACTACTTCCTCGAAGATGCAAGTTTTGTTCGTTGTGACAACATCACACTCGGTTACTCATTCAACAACTTGTTGAACAACGCTCTCAAACTCCGCCTCTTTGGTGCTGTACAAAACCCCTTCGTAATCAGCAACTATCGCGGTCTTGACCCCGAAGTGTTCTCAGGTATCGACAACAATGTATACCCCCGACCCATGTCGTTCACTCTCGGTTTGGTTGCAACTTTCTAATAACTTAATTAAAGAAAGAACAAGAATATGAAATCATTCAATAAAATATTTATCGCATTGGGCTTGTCAGCATTTGCGTTGACATCATGTGTTGATGACCTCAACAATCCCCTTATCGATGTCAATGACCTTACGCCCGATACATTTGCGGAAGACCCCAAGGGTTATATGGACCGTGTTCTTGCTGAATGCTACCAAGGTCTTGCAACCTCAGGCTATGGTGGTCCTGGTAACTCAATCATCTCTGGTGGTGACGCCGGTGCCAACTCATTCACTCGCGCCGTATTCGTTTGTAACGAATTGACTACCGACGAGTTTGCTTGGAAACAATTTGGTGACGCCGGTCAATACGAACTTGCTACTATGCAGTTTGCTGCCGACAACGGTGTAATGTACACAACTTACTCTCGTCTTTACACCGAAGTTGCTCTCTGTAACGAATTTATCCGTACAGTTGATAACGGTAAATTCTACCTCACAGAAGACCTTCTTCCCCTTGCTGAAGAATACAAACGTCAAGCAAAAGTTATTCGCGGTCTTGCATACTTCTATGCAATCGACATGTTTGGTAACGCTGGTTACTCTGACGAAACATTTGCTGCCGGTACTGCTCCCGCACAATGGAAACGCGCCGACCTTTACAACAAGGTTGTTGGCGACCTCGAAGTAGTATCAGCCGAATGGGGCGAAACTTATGCAGAACCCTCTTATGGTTATGTTGGTAAAGAATGTTGCGACGCTCTTCTCGCTAAATTCTACCTCAATGCCGAAGTTTATACTGGTGTTCCCGCTTATGACAAGTGCTGGGATATTTGTCAAAAAATCATCAACCACCACAAAGGTGCAGGCTTCAATGGTTCAGGTCTTGCTCAATCATACAAAGCCGTGTTTGGTGCTAACAACGACGAATACATGTCACAAGGTTCACGCGTGAACGAAATCATCTGGGGTATCCCCCAAGACGGCAAACAACTCGAAAACTATGGTGGTACAACATTCTTCATGGCTGCTGCATCTTCAACATCAACTCCCGGTCTTGAAATGACAAATGCTGCTACTGGTTTGAACTCATCATGGACTTGTATGAACGCTCGTCAACAGTTCTCTGAAAAATTCGGCTTCGTAGGTGGTGAAACCGACGACCTCCGTGCTGCTCTTTGGATGACTGAAAAACAAGGTGCTAACATCACTAACGAGTCTATCACAAACTTTGCCGACGGTTATGTTCCCGTTAAGTACACTAACTATGCTTATGACGAAGAAGGTAACATCGACGAAGAAAATTGTCCTCCTTCAAGCAACTCATTTGCTGATGCTGACTGGTGTGTAATTCGCCTCGCCGAAATCTACCTCAACGCTGCTGAATGTTATGTAGTAGGTCATGAAGGTGACCAAGCATCTGCTCTCGAATATGTAAACTATGTTCGCGAACGCGCAGGTGTTCCCGCATGGACAGTTGCTCAACTCACAGCCGAAAACATTCTCGACGAACGCTGCCGTGAACTTTATGGTGAAAACGTTCGCCGCACTGACCTCGTGCGTCATGGCAAATATGCCGGTGGTGCTTACAACTGGAACTGGAAAGGCAATGTGGGCAATGGTGGTACAGAAACTCCCTTGCACATGAATGTATTCCCCATTCCTGCTACTGTAATCAGTTTCCAAAACTATACTCAAAACGACGGTTACAGCAAATAATCAAAAACTCATTGTTTAATATCTAACACGAGTAAAAATGAAAAAATTATCAATATTGTTTGCGTGCTTGTTGGCAGTACTCGGCATCAGCAGTTGTCAAGACACCGACCCGCAATATCAAAACCCCACTAAGTTTGTGCTCAACACGCCTGCATTGGTAAATCAGTTGTATGAACTTAGTGCCGATGGTACAATTGACCTCTCATGGTCACAACCCGACTATGGTTATGCAGCAACTGCGGCATACTATGTTCAGGTTTCACTTGATGGTGCTGACTCTACATTTGTAGAATGCGGTACTAAATATGTAAAATGCTACGCACAAGTTAAAGCGTCGGAAGTTGCTGAAGCAATCTGCAAACTCCGTGGCATCGAAAGCGAAGATGATTATACCGACGAACCCGCTCGCAAAGTTTACTTCCGCGTGCGTGCTCTCATCGACGGTATCGAAGGCAGCGAAATTCTCTCAAATGTGATTGCCCTCAATCAAGTTAAAGAGTATTGCGCTATTCAATCACCCGGCTACATCTACCTCATCGGTAACGTTGGCGGTTGGACTGGTCCTGATGCTGCTAATGCCGACGCTCTTGCTAAATGGCGTCTCTTTGAAAGCGCAACAGCAATCGGTAGCAAAATCTACTCTGGTGTATTTGATATGCCCGCTGGCGAACTCATCTTCCGTTTCTATACCGAATTGACCGGTTGGGACGGTGGTGCATCAGTAGGTATGCAAGCCGAAGACAACCCCGTTGCAATTGAACTCACTGACGGTATGTACAACGGTACTCTCGTTGCTCCTGGTAAAGGCTCTGTTCAAATTCTTGACTGGGCAGGTGGTAGCATGAAGATTACTGTTAACCTCAGCGGTAAAGTTCCCTCAATGATTCTCGAAGCAGGTGGCGTTGACACTAACGGCAAGAAATTCATCTACATTGTTGGTCCCGTATCAGGTTGGACTGAACCCTCAGAAGCAAATGCTGCTCACTACGAAGACTTCAAGCTCTATGACCTCGAAGACAACGGCGTTTACTCTGCAACATTCAACCTCGCTGCTGACCAAGGTATGTTCCGCTTCTACAAAGCCCTCACAGGCTGGGACGGCGGTGCTTCTTACGGCTCACAAGTTGAAGACGCAATGGTTGACATTGAATTGGCTGATGGCGTTTATTCAGGTCTTGCCGTTGCAGGTAAAGGTGGTTGGAACATCGCAGGCTGGGACGGTGGCAAACTCGCTATCTCGGTTGATACTAACACCAACAAAGTGACTTTCACTAAACAATAAAGATTAAACAATAACCTTGTGGTCGCAAGGCCGCAAGGTTACTAAAAATCAAAATAAGAAATTATGAAGAAATTAAGCATAATGTTAATGGCGGCTCTCGCATTGGGCTTCACTTCATGTGAAGACTACGGCACAACTGCTGTACCCCAAAGCAATCCTCAACTTCCCGCCATGGATGCTGAGAGCCTCGTAGTTGCTCCTGGCGACACTGTTGTCGATTTGGCTGCTGTGGCAAACATCACAGTGCTCAATGTTGTTGAGGTTAAAGATCTTCCCGAAGTGGCAAACCTCGAGTTTGTTATGGAAGTGGCTAAAACCGAAAATTTTGCTAACGCAAAACAAGTGGCAACAACTGTTGCTGATAATGTAGTGACAGTGGCTGCTGCCGACTGGCAGGCTGCTCACCTTGAAGTATTTGGCAAAAACCCCAAAGAACAAGACGCTTATGTTCGTTTTGCTCCCTATGTAGTAAACGGTTCATCAAAAGTTCGTCTTAATAATGCCGATTACTTTGTTGGCACCGGCAAAGTGAAAGTTACTCCTTATCCCGCACCTTTCTTTATTGACGAAGTTTACAACCTCGAAGCAAATGGCGTAGTAGTTGCTGAACTCAAAGGCGAAAAAGGTGATGTATATGACAACCCCAACTTCAAAGTTGCTGTAACAATCGATGTTGAAGATATCATCGACGGCGAAACTTGGGCTTGGCGCATTGTTGCTAAAAACGCTGCTGAAGGCACTGAACGCACTGTATTTGCTCCCGAAGCCGACTTTGCAGATGCTGAAGAAGGTGTTCTCGAAACAAACGTTGACGGCTATGTTCCCGGTTATGGTAACTTCCCCATCGACGGCCGTTGGATCTTCTCTTTCAATGCCGAAACTCTCGCATTCTCAATCAAAGAAGCTCCTGCTGAAATGAACATGATTGGCGGTTTCTGTGGTTGGAACTGGGATAACGCACCTTCAATGATTCGCGTAAACAGCCACCCCGGCCTCTATTGGACTATCCAGTATGTTAACGCTAACGAAGGCTTCAAATTCAACGCTTCTCGCGCATGGGACGGTGGCGAATTTGGCTACGGCGCTGCTGTATCTGAAAATTCAGTTGCAGAAGTTGTTAACGACGGTGGTAACTTCGCAGTAACAGAAGCAGGTTGGTACATCTTCGTTATCGACAACACAACAGGTGTTCCCGTATTGAGCATCCTCGAACCCAATGTTTATGTATTTGGTTCGGCTGCTGGTGGCTCATGGAGCGCATCTGACGACTGGAAATTCCAGATTGTGGGCGACCGTGACGCCGAATGGCCTTTCGTTTCACCTGCGGTTCTTGCAACCGACGGAACCGAACAAAGCTGCTTGCGTCTCTGCATCCAGTTGCCCGGTTGTGACTGGTGGCAGTCTGAGTTCATCTTCTATGAAGACGGTGTGATTGACTATCGTGCCGATGGCGGTGACCAAGCCCGCATTGGTAACCCCGCAGGTAGAGTTTACCTCAACTTCGTTACTGGTAAGGGTAAAGTAGAATAATACATTCTAAAGCTCACATAGGCAACGGCCGTCCTTTCAGGGCGGCCGTTTTCTGTTGATGGCGGCTGCAAGTGCAAGTCCTCCTCTGCTTTTTGCGTGGCAAAAAATAGGGGAGGTGGGGCGAAGCCCCGGAGGGGTGGAGTAAAATAATGTCGAAACAGCTATGTTTGGCAAACCCCCTCCGAATTGTGTTCACAATTCTCGTCCCCCTATCCGCTGCGCGGCAGGAGGACACTTGTCCGGTGTAGCCCCGGGAGTAAAAAAAGACGTAACTGTCTATGTCAGCTTTTCACCCCCTTCGAACTCGCGAGCTCGTTCTGGTACGGTGAGTCTCGCCATCGTGCACCGGCAAGCCGACAAGCACTGCTCGCTCACTCGTGAACTAAAGGTTCCCCCTATCCGCTGCGCGGCAGAGGGACACTTGTTAACACTGCTGCGTGGCACGTATGCGCATAAGTAAGACTCACCGTAATTAGGCACGAAGTGCCGGGAGAGGGTGGCGAATAACTCTTATCTACCAGGTTGGCGCCAATGGCAACCGATTTTAGAGCCGCTATCCACTCACTTTTTAGATGTTTTGGTTGATTGTGCCGATTTATTGGTGAATTGTGCGGTTGTTGGGGCATTTTTTGTCTTTTCCCTTAAAATATCGGGGTAAATACTTGGAAGATAGTTAAAATTCGCTATATTTGCATTTTGTTAATTGTATATAGCCGAATTGTCCTTATTTTGTACCTGAAAACGCAAAGGCCAAACCTTCAATCGGTTATGTATAACTGCATAAAATAAATAATAACCAATAAACTATGATATTATGAAGCATTTATCTACCTTACTGATGACATTGGTCATGGTATTTGTAGCGGCTGTACCGAAAGCCCATGCGGAAAGTGCCTATAACTTTTCGTTGGCTACAAACTATGACTGGTTTACTAATTACACGAATCCTGGTACTGATGCCCGTCAATGTTCATTAGGTCCTAATGGCCAAATTTATGCATTATCAAATACTGCCGAGTTTGCAACAGGCATTTTGGGCGTTTATCGAATAGGCCAAAGCGGTGGTGCGCTCATAAACACTGGTATGGCTACTGCCGGTTGGGGTAACGCATTTGACGATTCTGGAAACTATGTCTATCATGCCAATTATGGAACCAATCGAGGCGGTACTCAAAAATATACTTCAACAGCAACATGCTTCCGTCACAAAGTTTTAGCTACTGACGGCACATTGACTGGTGGCGCCTATATTGATGCCACTTCAATCAACTTTGGTCGTGTGTCATGGTATATTGATGCAACGGGTAATGTGGCATCTGGAACTGGCTACATTTGGACAGTTCCAAGCACAGCCGACCCCAATATCTTGGCGTTGAAAATTGTTAATAGTGCAGTTACGCAAAAGTTGTCGTTCAATGTTAATGATGCAGGTATTGATATGACTGGTATTGGTGTAGACTGCCAAATTCAATTTTATGACACTCAAAATGCCACAAGCCACAAATGTATGTTGCACTTGCGCGGTAAAGGTATTTATGATCTCACATTGAACATCAATACGCAGAAAATCACATCGTGCAAACAGATTACAGATGCCAATGCCAACTCGAACAGTTTGGGTACACACATCTTTACATTCAAAGACCGTAAATTTGTTGTTCGCAATACTCGTCGAGTAGGTTCAACAGGTGGCGAAAAGAACTTGTGTACAGAGTTTGAGATTTTGGATATTACCGATAGTTACACAAACCCTGTTTCTTATGGTGTGCGCGACCCGTTCCCCAATGCTTCTGCGGGTGCAAATACAGGTTCATATATCCAGACAAGTGTGTCGGGCGATGTAGCTAAAATTTATGCGTATGCTATGGGTAACGGTGTTGCTTGTTATACATTTACAGCAACAGCAAAACCTACAACTCCCACAACGCCTGTCACTAATTTTACCGCAACGCTAGTTGATGATGCTAGCCCCTCGTATGTAGGTCGTCAAAATGTCAACTTGGTGTGGGCTAAAGACGCAAGTTGGAGCATTCAGCCCACAAGTTACAAAGTGGAATACCGATATACTTACGGCTCAACAACTACCGATTGGAAAACATTGGGCACAACTTCAACGCTTCCCACTGCAAGCAGTCCCTATGTTCACTATGATGTGAAATATACCAAGTCTGGTACAAGTAATTTGGCTACAACCTACCAATATCGTGTAACTCCCATTTTCAGTACTGGAACTGGTGCAGTGAGTTCAACACCAAGTGTTTCGCCCAAGTTTATTCCCATCACACCCCGATGGATTTATATCTTCGGTGAACAGGCCTATCAAGGTCTTTGCATGACTCAACTCTATTGGGAGTATCCCGGTTATGGTTTGAAGCCTGACTCTTATGAAATCTATCGCGACGGCGAGTCTATTACTGGCGAATCTCGCGTGGCTGCATTTGTTAAGGTTGACTATGATGCTAAACCCAATACTACCCACAACTACGAAATCACAACTTATTATAATGGCTTGGACAACAGCACGCCTGCAAGAAGCGAAGTCAGAACAGCAACAATCGGTGCGCGTGACTGGTCTAAACCCAAATATACTGTAACCGAGATTTATAACTTTGACCTTGATGTTGATCACAAAGAGTTTGAAATCGAGGCTGCTGCTCATGCGACAAACTTTACTGTTCGTGACTGCTATCCACAAGGTACATTCAAAAACGGTAAATGGTATATTGCTCAAATGTATGACGATCAAGTTAATCGTAATTTGCATGATGTATACAGCTCAAGTTACATTGAAGGTAATTCATGGTCAACATATATTGATGAATGTGTGGCCAAAGGTTCGGTAGGTAGCATTCTCGTGTTTGACGGCGATGCACAATCACAAGCCAATGGCAAGATGGTTGGCGGTAAAAAATTGCCCATCGACTTGCGCGTTTATCAAAACCGTGGTGTCGGTGTTGACGATGCGGGCAATGTGTTTGTTCGCGGTATCGCAAAAACCACTTCAACCAAGGCCGATTATTCTTATTGCCACGACTTTGAATATGCAATGACCGCGGGTGTTGTGTGTAAGGCCAATGCCGACGGCTCATATACTCCCTACACTGTTGATTTCAAGGGCGCAGGAATCGATTTTGCCGAAATGTCACAAGACACAGACGGTCCTCTTGAAGGTCGTTGCGACTATTTCTCAATGAAGGGCGATGTGTTTAGCGACGAAGGCGCATATCTCTATGTAGCACCCTCTCAAACAAAGGCTGTTTATGTGATTAAACTCAAAGCATCTGGTTCTACTGTTACTGCAACAAAAGAGGGTGTTTACTTTGAGCACGGCACAAACCAAAATACGACATCAGGAACTAAACCCTATACTGCCTCAATCGAAAATTATGCATTCCCCGTGAACTGCGAAGGTCGCGAAGGCAATCAGTTTATCCACAACGTGCGCTCAAACATCTTCCGCAACCTCAAAATGGATAATAGCGGCACAGTTCAATATGATGAAGAACTTTGGACCGGTACAGGTGCAAGCAAGGTGGTATTAAGCAACAAGCCTTATAGTTATAATGTATCGGGTGTTGAAGGTTATGCAACAGCCAACCCCAACTTGAATGTAGAAGGTCGTATCTATGACTTCCACTCTCGCGTAAATAACCCCGGTGGCTCAACATTTGAATTTAACGGCGAATTGTTTATTGTGACTCCCATTTCGCAATACTCAATTAACGCAGGTTCATTCTATTTGGGTCGCGGTTTCCGCAAAACGATCTCTGTTGACCCCGTGACCGGTGCTGCAACACGCGTTGAAGCCAAGGATGCCGACTTGTGTAACATCATCCCCGTAGCAACAGTTTATCAAGAAGACGAGGCAAGCGCACTCAACTCAAATGCTGCAGGTGTTTGGGTATATGGCGAAGTGCCCGATTTGGCAAAAGAACCCGAAGCCGATAAAGACGGTGACGGTAAGGCTGACTATGCATACATCTATGTGTATGCTCCCGCACAGCGTTTTGCTAAATATCGTGTTGACTCTGACGGTTTGTTCCCACCCTCACCCAACCAAGTTGTTATCGCTCCCGACTATGAACGCGAATATGTTGATGGCGACCACAATGCCGGCGGCGAATTGTTGAAATATGACGCCGTGGTTGAATGGGAGGCTATCGAAAGCAGTTATAACACTGATGGCACAGGCAACTACTTGGTTGAATATTATGAAGTGGCTCTCTGCCACGCCGACGGAACACCCGTTCTTGATACCGAAGGCAATCCCTTGAAACTTGATGTGCCTGTGTATAATGATGTAACAGGTCAATCAAGCGAATATGTAGTGCTTGATGACAATGGCAATATCGTTAACTATACTTGCACATTTGCCGATGTTGCGCTTTATGATGCCAACGGCGATGCAATCAACTATGTGTCACAAGTAGTGGTTCATTATCGCGGCGTTGACGGCACAGCTGCCGAAGCAAAAACTCAACAGAGTGTCAAGACCGAAGATAATGACAGCAACGATTATGATGCAGTTGCTCCGAGCGGTACTGTAAACGTGGGTGTTACTCGCGAATGGGCTGACTGGGATGCCGACAAGACCGAATCAAAAGACGACGGCTATTGGAATCGCTATACAATCGAGCTCGACCCCACTAATCCCGAATGGGGTAGCGACCAACGTCCCGAACCTATATCGTTCTACACTATCGCAGTGTCAAGCACCGATAGCGAAACCAACGATGCTGCCAATGGCAACAAGCAGATTTGCGACTTTTATCTCTATGACCCCGATAGCGATGCAACTGCCGACGGCGTTCAAAATGTGACTGGTCTCACTCCCGATGCCAACGGTTATGTTCACATCACTGACTGCAAAATTCCCGGTGACTACCAATTCACTCCCGATGATGACACCCCCGATGTTTACTGGCATGAAATTGACTATATTGGTGGAACACAGGGTACAGCAGCAGAATTGGAAGACGGCAAGATTAACCCCAGCGAATGGACTTATACTATCACAGCCGAATATGCTGCCGGTAACGAACGAATCAGAAAAACTGCTTCGGGCGATTTGGAAGAAGGCGACGGCATCGTGACTGGCGTTGAGGTAATCGACACTGCTGTATCGTTGAGCGTATATCCCGTTCCTGCAACATCGGCGGTAACTGTTAAATCAAGCGACGCGATTAACACAATCGCCATCTACTCGGCAGCCGGTGTTCAAGTTGCCGAAATGGACTGCGATGGCGAAAATGTGGTTGTAGTGTCAATCGACAATCTTGCAGCAGGTAACTACTTCATCAAGGTTAACAACCTCAAACCTGTGAAAATAGTGAAAATGTAATTCTCAGTTATAATGTGACGTTAAAGTTCCCGGCCAATCGGTCGGGAACTTTTTTGTTTGCTAACACTTGGAATTTAGAAACTTGGGTAACCGCGTCGGAGGGTCCTCCTCTGTTTTTCACCCCCTCCGAATTGTGTTCACAATTCTCGTCCCCCTATTTTGCAAGCAAAACAGGAGGACACTTGGTTTGCCTATTGGTGTTGATGCAAGTCTCCCCCTGCTATGATAGGGGGAGTGGTTCGGAGAACCGAGGGGGTCAGATGAAATAATTTTGAAGCAGTGGTATTTTGATTTCACCCCCTCCGAACTCGCGAGCTCGTTCTGGTACGGTGAGCCTCGCCATCGTGCACCGGCAAGCCGACAAGCACTGCTCGCTCACTCGTGAACTAAAGGTTCCCCCTATCCGCTGCGCGGCAGGAGGACACTTGGTTTGCCACAGGCAAAAGTTACTGGTGTTGATGGCGTCAGCAAGTGCAAATCCTCCTCTGCTTTTTGCGTAGCAAAAAATAGGGGAGGTGGGGCGAAGCCCCGGAGGGGTGGAGTAAAATAATGTCGAAACAGCTATGTTTGGCAAACCCCCTCCGAACTCGCGAGCTCGTTCTCGTCCCCCTATTTAGCACGCAAAACAGAGGGACACTTGCTAACGCGATTATTATTAACACCTTTTGGGTGCTCAATGCTTGTGTTAACAAAGTTATAGTTCAATGAATTTGTCATTAAAATCCATAAAAATCTTATACACTTTAAATTAATGGGTGCAAAGTCCTTGCTAATTAGTGAAATATTGCTAATTTTGCAAATTGTTTTGATTATATACCCGAATTGTTGATTTATGCGAACATTTATGTGAATATGCAGATTAACAGCGGGTTATAACAATTGCTTAATATTAACAACTAAACGATAAATTAATTAACATTATGAAAAAACTTTCGGCTCTTACGCTGTTGCTTGTAATGGCATTAGCGTGGATTGCTCCAAGAGCAAACGCCCAAGAGTATGACATTACTATGCCAAAACAGTATTCCGATTGGCATAGAATTTTTTCTGATACTTCTCTTGACGGCTATTATTTGCAGATGGCTGTTATTAATGACCGCGTTTATACGCTTCCCGCTGTAAATGATGGCAGTCAGATGTATGGAACTTATTTTACCAGAGGTTATTTGTTTGATAAGGGTACTGCTGAAACAGTATTCTCTGGTGGTAGTGGTAGCACTTATGGCAAATTCTATCATGGTGGTAGTTACTATGATGCTGCACAAACTTCAACAACATATAACTATGCCGGTCCACGTATTGCTGCCGACGACGCAGGTACTCTTTGGACTTCAGGTATTCGTGGTTCTGGTACTCCAACCGATAATTCATATATTTGGGCAGAATGGCGTTCACAGATGCAGTATTGGACAAAAGACAAATTGCCTGGTAGCGAAGGAGGTGCTGACCGTCAAGGCCTTGATCTGGGTAGTTACAAACTCTCTGGTCGTGCCGACTTGATGACAGCATACGGTGACTGCTTGGGTTCTACCGGAGGTAGTTTGTGGTTCTGTATTAATGCCACTAAAACAATTGAGCGCATTAATATCACAAAAGGTGCGGTAACAGGTAAGACACAGTATACAGCCCCCTCGGCACTTGGCAATTTCAACAGCCGCTCAACTTGTGACCAATATGCGGCAAACAAAGTGTGCCTTTCGCCTGGTGTGCGCAACACAACTCCAACGCAAGGAAATACAACCAAGATTTACAAAGGCGTTATCAACGGTTCTTCAATCACATGGACAGACTTGGGCGTAAATGCATGGAGCCCTTGTGCTAAAATCGCAGAGTTCTGCGGTCACGAAATCTTGGTATATGCATCAACTGCAACTGAATTTACCGTTAAGGACTTGACAACAGGTACTATCCTCACACAAAACACTCCTTGGGGTACGGCTAACGCTTCTGGTAGTTCATGGGTGCAGTTTGATTTTGATATCGTAGTTGACGGCACAACAGCATATATTTATGTGTTTACTCCTGCCTATGGTGTGGCTCGTTATAGCATTGTTGCTACCGAAAAAGAAAATGCCAAGGTTGAAAACCTCAAATTGAATATCTCAGAAAATTCAACATATATCGGTCGTCAAGATGCTACTTTGACTTGGACTTGCTCTTCTTCAACTGTATCATCATTTAAGATTGAGCGTCGTCGCACTTATGTGGCTGATGCAACTGATGCAGAAACAACTACTTCATGGGTTGACCTTGGTACAACTACTGCAAAAACTTTCACTGAAACCAATGTTAAGTGGGTAAGTTCTGACAAGCACGACTTTGTGCCTGTAAAATATGAGTATCGTGTAACTCCTCTTTATTCATCGGGCGCTTCGGGACAATCTGCATCTGCATCGGGTACTCCCGAGTTTATCCCTGCAACTCCCAAAATCGAGGAAATTCGCAACTATGAAGGATATTGCAAGATTCAGTTGTTCTGGTCTTGGAATGAATATGGTTGCCGTCCTGTTGCTTATGATGTTTATCGCGACGGCCAAGTAGCAACAGTTGACGACGAAGGTAACAATGTGTCAATCGCAGCGTTTGACTTTGTTGACAAAAACTTGCACGCCGACCAAACGTTCCAATATAAGGTTAAGTCGCTTTATCCCAAAGTTACAATCCCCGAAAAATATGCCGACCGCGCATGGAGTAACACTGTATCGGCTGATATTTCGTTCCGCGACTGGTCTAAACCCGAATATGAACTTGAAGAAGTTTACAATATTCCCATCTCGGATATCGCATCGGTAACTCCCAGTAACTTCTCTAACCCCACTTGCTACAAGCAAGGTTATTTCTTCAACGATACTTGGTATATCGCACAGTTGTCAACCAATATCGGTTCATCTTCCGATTTCTCAACTGTGAACAACACTAATCAAGACGGTGGCGTTATCAAATTTGCCGCATATAGCGAAGCCGATATCAAAAAAGGTTATGTTGACCACTATAAACCATCGGCTCATGGCGACGGAAGTCACCACAATGTAAACTGTGGTGTGGCAGTCGATGCAGAAGGTACTGTGTTTATTCGTGGTAAGAATGCTAACTGGGTGGCAAACTCAACAACTTCATGGTATGGTAACCGCAACTTTGAGTATAAGATGACCAAAGGCTTGATTTTCACAAAGAGCCGTAAACAATACACAGTTGACTTTGCCGCAGCTGGCATTGATTTTGGTGTAGGTGGTCAAGACTATAAAAATGGATCAAGTACCGTTTATTATTCAGGTGTACCCCAAGGTCGTGTTGACTATTTTGCAATGAGCGGTAAACTTGAAACTGACGGTTATTGCTACCTTTACATCGCTCCCTCGGGAACTCATGTGGTGTGGAAAATCAAACTCACATTGAGCGGTGAAACAGTTACTCCCTCGATAGTATCGGTTAATCAGCCCCTATATCAATCGGCTAATTACAACCAAGAAAACTATGCATATCCCGTTCACTGCGAAGGACGCGAAGACGAGTTTATCTACAACATGCGTTCGGTTGCTCACTTGGCATTCAAAGCCGACGGTAAAGCAGGTAACAACTCATCAACATTCTCTAACGATGTTACTGTTATCGACCCCGGTACAACAGCAGCCGACGGCGCTCCCAAAGCAACCGGTATCGGTATTGTTTACAACACAACATCTCGCGTAAACACTGCCGGTGGTCACACACTCGAATTTAACGGCGAGTTGTTTGTGATTACTCCCCAAGGTCAGTTCTCAATCAACTCTGGTAACTTCTTTGTAGGTATGGCTGAGCGTCAACGCAAGGCCGATGGCACTGTGCAAACTGCACAAGAAGCAAATATCCTCTCAATTATCCCCGCTGCTCAATGGGCTCAAAACGACAATACCAACTCAACATACTCTGATGCAAACGGTATGTGGTTGCACGCCGAAGTACCCACAATCGAGCACGAAATGGAAAAACTTGGTAAGAGCCGTTCAGAAATCGACGCCGACAACAACGGTGAGTGTGACTATGCTTACATTTACCTCTATCGTCCCGGTTATCGTTTCGCTAAATACAAACTCAAACCCTCTTCAACATTCCCTCCCACACAAATCGACCTCGACATCGAGCCTCGCTACACTACTAACGAAGCCGGCGAGAACATCGACTTGGTTCGCTATGATGCAGTGGCTACTTGGTCACAAGTTGAAAACTATGGTGTTGATGTTGTTGACGGTAACCAATTCTATGAAATTGCTTCTTACAAGATGTCAATCACTGACTGTGACGGCAATGTGGTTGCAGGTCCCATCAATATCGATGTATTTGATGAAGACGGCGTAAACTCTGATGTTGACGGCGACGGTGACAACAATGACACTGATCTCCTTGACGAGCTTACTGGCGAAGTTTACACTGTAGGTACTACTCAATATTCTCTCTATAAGACTCGCATCGACGGTTTGTCATACTACAAATATGTGAACTCTTATGGTTATGACTGTATCTCATTTGTATATGTTCTCCAAGATGTCGCTGCAATGGACGCATCAGGTGCTCCCTGCTTGTTCACTGCCGATGTTCAAGTTCAATATGTAGGTATTGAAACTTCGGTTAAGGGTCAGGCTCGCAGCAGTTTGGTTACAGAATATAGCAACCAAAACGGTTATGAACCCGTTGCTCCCGACGGTAGCGTGGTAATCTCTAAATCAGGTCCTAACCGCAACGATAAGATCTGGGCTGACTGGGATGCCGACGGCGTTCGCTCTGACGATGACGGATACTGGGATCGCTACTATATCAACCTTGATATTGAAGAACCCGTATCACAAGAACCCGTATCATACTACACTATCACAGTGACTGACCAAAACGGTGACTCAAAGGTTGTGACTGACATCACTATCTATAACCCCGCGACAGGTAACTATGAACCCGCTCCCGATGGCAAAATCCCCGGTGACTATCCTTTTGAAGATGTTCCCGAAGGTACTCCCATCGTGAAATGGACAGTTGATGACTATGTAGGTGGTACAAGCACTCCCGACGGAAGCGCTCACCCCGCTGACGACGGTGATGTTGACCCCACTGAATGGGTTTACACTATCGGTGCACACTATGCTGCTACTAACGCCAAGATTTCGAAAGATGCCGATACATCGGTTAACGGCGAATTTGACACTACTACCGATGTGGAAATTGTAAGTGCTAAATCGGCATTGGTTGTATTCCCCGTTCCTGCTACATCAACAGTAACTGTTAAGTCGGCTGACGCAATCAACACTATCGCAATCTACTCGGCTGCTGGCGTTAAGGTGGTTGATATGGACTGCGAAGGCGAAAATGTGGTTGTTGTTGCTATCGACAACCTCGCAGCAGGTAACTACTTCATCAAGGTTAACAACCTCAAACCTGTGAAAATCGTTAAGTTGTAATAAATACAATATCCCTTGAAAGTTCCCGGCCCACAAGGTCGGGAATTTTTTTTGTTGAGAATTGAGAGTTTATTGCTATCTTTGAGGTCTAAATAATAAAATCACTGACAATTATGATAAAACGACTATTTATTGCTTTGCTCGCTGTGTGTGGCGGTGTTGCTGCTGCCGATGCATGTACGAGCCTCATTGCCGGTCCTAAGGCTACTGCCGACGGCAGTGTTATGATTACTTATGCTGCCGACAGCCACAACCTGTATGGCGAATTGTATAACCAACCTGCTGCCGATTATGCTCCCGGCGCTATGCGCAAGGTGGTGGAGTGGGACACCGGCCGCTATTTGGGTGAAATTCCCGAGGTTGCTCACACCTATGCTACTATCGGCAATATGAACGAGCATGGCTTGGCTATTGGCGAAAGTACATGGGGCGGCCGTCCCGAGTTGGAAGACAAAGAAGGTATGATTGACTATGGCTCGTTGATTTATATCACTCTCCAACGCGCCAAAACCGCTCGCGAGGCTATCAAAATCATGACCGACTTGGTGGCTGAATATGGCTATGCAAGTTCGGGCGAGTCATTCTCGATTGCCGACGGCAAAGAGGTGTGGATTATGGAGCTTATTGGTAAGGGCGGCAAGAGTCGCGGCGCTGTGTGGGTGGCATGCCGTGTTCCCGACGATTGCATTTCGGGTCACGCCAATCACTCTCGCATTCACCGTTTCCCCCTCAATGATAAGGAAAACTGCATTTATTCGCCCGATGTGATTTCGTTTGCGCGAAGCCAAGGTTACTTTGACGGCAAAGATGAGGAGTTCAGTTTTTCATTGGCTTATGCGATTGCCGACTGTGGTGCTTTGCGCGGATGCGACGGTCGTGTGTGGGCCTACTTCAACCGTTTCAACAACTCTATGGAGTCGTCATTGCCTTGGATTTTGGCAGGTGAGGGTGAACCCATGCCTTTGTGGGTGAAGCCCGACAAGAAAGTGTCGGTTCGCGAAATGCAATGGATGATGCGCGACCACTTTGAAGATACTCCCATGGATATGACTAAAGATGTGGGTGCCGGCCCTTATGGCGTGCCCTATCGTTGGCGTCCCTTGACCTATAAGGTTGACGGCGTAGAATACACTCACGAACGCGCTATCGCTACTCAGCAAACAGCATTCTCGTTTGTGGCACAGTTGCGCGACAAAGTCCCCGCTGCCATGAAGGGCGTGTTGTGGTTTGGCGTTGACGATACCAACACATGTGTTTATGTGCCCGTATATAACTGCGTGACCAAGGCGCCTCATTGCTATGAGGTGGGCAACGGCGATATGTATCACATTTCGTGGGATGCCGCTTTCTGGGCTCACAACTATGTGGCTAACCAAGCATATAACCGATATTCGCAAATGATTCCCGATATTCGCCGTGTGCAAAACGGCCTTGAAGATGCTATTGAGGCTGCTGTGAAAGAGGCCGAGAAAAAGGCTCGCAAGATGTCGGATGCCGATGCTCGCACAATGCTTGTTGACCTCACAAATCATTGGGCCGAAAAGTCAACACGCGACTTCAAGGCGCTTGGTGACTATTTGCTGGTTAAGTATCTCGACGGTAATGTGAAGAAAGAGAAAGACGGCGAGTTTGAGTATTCACCTGACGGCATGCCCGTTTACCCCTCGTTTCCCGGCTATGACGAGCGCTATTACCGCTCTATCGTGAAAGATGCAGGCGACCGTCTCAAAGTGTTCACTCCCGCTATTAACGAGAAATAATAGACCGATATGAAACGCTGTGTGTTGCTGTCATTGCTGCTGTTGGCAGTGTCATTGGTGTCGGTTGCTCAGATTGAGCGTGATTCGGCAAAGATGGCCCGCTTTATGAAAGAGATGGGCATTGAGAGTCTAGAACCTGCTGGCATTGAGGGCAAGAAGCACACGGCTGTCATCACGATGAAATATGACCACATAACTCGCGTGGCTATGATAGGCTTTAATGGCGAGTATGGTGGCCTGGTGGGCGCTGACGGTAACTACAAGCGGTTTAACACACGCACCGAGGCTGTCAACTATCTTGTGGGCTGTGGTTGGACTCTCAGCGATGCGCCCGAAGATGCGCAGCACGGATTTCGCTTGACAAAGGTTGTGGACAGCGACCGCAAAGTGCGCCGCCAACTGTTGGGTAAATAACCCGATTGCCATAACGCAAAAAAACCGCCCCATGTGAGGCGGTTTTTTTATGGTTGATGTTGCGTGGGCTTACTTGTTGAAGTGGCCTTTGGCAATCATGTAAAGTGCTATTTGAACAGCGTTGAGGGCTGCACCTTTCTTGATTTGGTCGCCTACCACCCAAAACGAGAGCCCGTTTTCGTTGGTGATATCTTTGCGAATGCGTCCCACGAATACGGGGTCTTCATTAGCGATGAAGAGAGGCATGGGGTATTTCTTGTCGGCCGGTTGGTCAACGACAACGAGGCCTTCGCCTTGAGCAAATGCTTCGCGGGCTTGCTCAACAGATATGGGACTTTCTGATTCAATCCAAATGGCTTCAGAGTGGGCACGCATCACGGGAACACGAACACAAGTGGCACTTACATCAAGATTGGGTGCATGCATGATTTTTTTTGTCTCATGATACATTTTCATTTCTTCTTTGGTGTAACCGTTGTCCATGAATACATCAACATGAGGAATTACATTGTAGGCAAGTTGATAGGCAAATTTTTCAACTGTGGGTTCTTCTCCACGTTCAATTTGGCTATATTGTTTTACTAACTCGTCCATAGCGGCAGCACCGGCACCACTGGCGGCTTGATATGTGGCAACATGCACTCGTTTGATGGGTGAAATATCGTTAAGAGGTTTGAGTGCTACAACCATTTGGATAGTTGTACAGTTGGGGTTGGCTATGATGTTGCGGGGTGTGTTGAACGCATCGTCGCCGTTAACTTCGGGAACAACCAAGGGTACATCTTCGTCCATGCGAAATGCACTTGAATTGTCAATCATGATTGCGCCATATTTTGTAATGGTTTCGGCAAATTCTTTAGATGTGCCTGCACCGGCCGATGTAAATGCGATGTCAATGTCTTTGAAATCGTCGTTATGCTTAAGCTCTTTGACTGTGATTTCTTTGCCACGGAAAGTGTAGGTGCGACCTGCACTGCGGCTTGAACCAAATAAAACCAACTCGTCGAGCGGAAAATTTTGCTGCTCGAGAACACGGAGGAACTCTTGTCCTACGGCGCCACTTGCGCCAACGATTGCTACTTTCATATTCTTTTGTTATAAATTTGGCTACAAAGATAGCATTTTTATATTAAATATGCTAAAAATGCTGACATATTTTTACTTTATGTGGGTTCCTGATAAGAGATTGTTAAGGGCTGAAGCTTTAGTTATGATTACTTCTGAAACTCCGGCATCGATGGCTTCAAATGCATTGTCGAGTTTGGGGATCATGCCGCCAACAACAATGCCATCGTTGCGCAATTGGGCATATATGTCGCGGTTGACGAGGTTGATAACCGAGTCGTCATCGTTTTCGTCGCGTAATACGCCTGCTTTTTCAAAGCAATATATGAGTTGAACATCAAAGAGTGATGCGAGACCTTTGGCTGTTTCTCCGGCCATGGTGTCGGCATTGGTGTTGAGTATTGAACCATTGCCGTCGTGGGTGAGGGGTGCAATGACGGGGACAACTCCGGCACGAATTAGGGTTGCAAGGGCTTGAGAGTTAACCTCTTTGACATCTCCAACATATCCGTAGTCAACGGTCTTGACCGGGCGACGGTCGCTACGAATTATGTTCATATCGGCACCGGTCATGCCAAGTGCATCAATGCCCAGTGCTTGCAAATTGGCTACAATGTTTTTGTTGACTAATCCGCCATATACCATTGTTACAACTTCGAGCATATGTTTGTCGGTCACGCGTCGGCCTTCTATCATCTGTGTTTCGATGCCGAGTTGTGCGGCTATTTTGGTGGCTGAGCGACCTCCGCCATGTACCAAGAGCTTAAATCCGTCAATGGCGGCAAAGTCTTTTAAAAGAGAGGTTAGGGAGCCGGGTTCTTCGACGATTTTGCCTCCCACCTTTATAATTGTGAGTTTGTCTTTCATTAATTATATATTATTGAGCCGATTCAGAAAATTCCATTAGATAGGCTTTGATGAATGCGTCGAGGTCGCCATCCATCACGCCGTTTACATCAGATGTTTGGTGGTTGGTGCGGTGGTCTTTAACGCGTCGGTCATCAAATACATAACTGCGAATTTGCGAGCCCCATTCGATTTTCATCTTGCCGGCTTCGATTTTGGCTTGTTCTTGTAAGCGATGTTGTAATTCTTTGTCATAAAGAATCGAGCGGAGTTGACGCAATGCGTTTTCTTTGTTTTTAGGCTGGTCGCGAGTCTCGGTGTTTTCAATGAGAATTTCTTCTTTCTCGCCGGTGTAGGGGTCGGTGAATTGGTAGCGGAGTCGTACACCCGATTCTACCTTGTTTACATTTTGACCACCGGCACCACCGCTTCGGAATGTGTCCCACGAAAGTAATGCTTGTTCGACTTTCACTTCAATGGTATCATCAACCAATGGGGTGACAAATACCGAAGCAAATGAGGTCATGCGTTTGCCTTGGGCATTATAGGGCGATACACGCACGAGGCGATGCACTCCGTTCTCGCTTTTGAGATAGCCATATGCAAAATCTCCTTCTACATTGATGGTGCATGATTTGATTCCGGCTTCATCGCCTTCGAGAAGGTTGGCAATAGATGTTTTGTAACCGCTTTTTTCGCACCAGCGCAAATACATACGCATAAGCATTGAGGCCCAGTCTTGACTCTCGGTGCCACCGGCCCCTGAGTTGATTTTGAGCACGACGCCCATTTTGTCTTCCTCGCGACGCAGCATGTTGCGAAGTTCGAGGTTTTCAATTTTTGTGATGGCGTCATTGTAAAGGGTGTCTATTTCCTCTTCGGTAACAAGTTCTTCTTTGAGAAAGTCCCACGCAAGCGATAGCTCCTTGACTGCGTTTTCAACTTCGGCATATCCGTTAATCCATTGTTGGAGGTCTTTGATTTTCTTCATTTGTATTTGAGCTTCCTTGGGGTGTTCCCAAAAATCAGGGACATGAGTGCGAAGCTCTTCTTCTTCCACTTCTATTTTTTTGCTGTCGATGTCAAGGTATCTTTTGAGGGCTTCTTGGCGTTCGACGGTTTCTTTGAGCTGCTCTTGAGTAATCATTATTAATATGAAATTAGATATTTAGAGTGCAAAGTTACGAAAATTAATTCTTAAATTTGCATCACTATGGCAAGTGAAGAAATATCAAAGGTGTTAGATGCACGCAAAGACCCAATGGGTTGGGCTATTGCCGACTATTATAAAAATAGTGTAGCCGGCCGTTTGAGAGTGTTTTCGTCGATGTTTGACGAAGACGATATGAGTGTTGAGGGATTGTTTCGCACATACGAGGAAATGCCCGAAATAGAACAAGTCGCACTTGAGAAATCGTCGGGCCGCATTCTTGATGTGGGAGCAGGCAGTGGTTGTCATTCGCTTGCATTGCAAGAAATGGGTAAAGAAGTGTGTGCAATAGATATATCGCCACGATCGGTCGAGGTGATGAAGTTGAGCGGTGTTAAAGATGCGCGACTCGTTAATTTGTATAATCCCGATTTTGATGAGAAATTTGATACAATATTAATGCTGATGAACGGCACGGGTATTGTGGGAACATTAGATAATATGCCTTGCTTTTTTCAAAGTATCGACCGATTATTGGCAAATGGTGGTCAAGTACTTGTTGACTCAAGCGACCTTATATATTTATATGAGAATGAGGATGGCTCGGTTGATATCGACCTCAATGGCCGTTATTATGGCGAAGTCGATTTCCAGATGCAATATAAGAATATGAAAGGGGAGGCGTTTGATTGGCTGTATGTCGATTTTGAGACGCTAAAACTTTATGCCGAAGAGAACGGATTTGCGGCCGAACTTGTTGCGCAAGGCGAGCATTATGACTACTTGGCACGATTGAAAAGGACTGAGAGATAAAAAACGGTAGAATGGTGCTACTATTATGGCAGATGTTGCGACTAAGAGTTGGTTGTGAATTATAAACCATGATAAAATGAAAAAGATAGTTTTGTTATTGATGCTTGCTATTATAGGGGCGTGCGGTTTTTATGTGGGTGCGAAGGCTCCTTTGACTGTGGAGCAAAAAGCGTTTATTGTGTCTCGATTTTGCTCGGAAATTAAATATAATTTTGTGCATTATGATAAATTAAAGTTTGATTGGGATAGTCTGTGCATGGTGAGTTTGCCAAAGCTGTGTGCTACAAAAAACGATGCTGATTTTATAAAAGGCTTGAAACGACTAAATGCGAGGCTTTGTGACGGCCATACATATATTCGAACGCAGCGTGGATGGAATGAAGGTGATGATAAAGATTGGGAAAAGCCTTTTCCGTTGACAACTCGATTGATTGAAGGTCGTGTAATTGTTGAGAATGTGTGGAGTAAAGCATTGAGAAAGCGAGGGGTTGTGAGAGGATGTGAGATTATAAGTATTGATGGTGAGAATGTTATTGACTATGGGTGTAGGACTATTGAGCCTTTTGTGTATTCTTCAACTGCACAATGGACTCGTTATCGGGTGTTTAGCGGATATGAAATAACTAAGGCGCCTGGTGGTAGAAAGACAAGGATTGTGTTTAAGACTACAGAAGGAGAGTATATAGAAGTTGCAAGTAGTCGAAATAAATTGGATTGGGATTTGTATGTTGATGAATATAAAGGTTGCTTTGAATATAAATTGCTTGATGGTAATATCGGTTACTTGAAGGTGAATAACTTTGTGCAAAATGATTTTGTCAAAAAGAAATTTGATAAAATATATAAGAAGATTCTTAAAACAGACGGTCTTATTATAGATCTAAGGGATAATGGTGGGGGCAATTCTTATTATGCCGATTGGATGATGAGTCATTTTTGCGATACCTTAATTGGGAAAGGCAAATGGGAGACTCCGCAATATGTTGCTACTTATGCCTCGTGGAACCGACCGCGTAAGAGGCTTGTGGTAGATGGTCAACCGATAAAGCCTGTAGCCGAGAAGGAGAGGTATTTGAAACCGATGTGTGTGTTGGTGAGTGAACGTACATTTTCGTCAGCAGAAAACTTTTGCCTGTTATTTAGAAATGCTTCCAGAGGGGAACTTATAGGTGTGGCGACAGGCGGCAGCTCAGGGAACCCAATCTTGATGGATTTGGGGTATGGCGTCGAGTGTGCAATATGTACCAGAGAGGAGTTTTTTAGTGACGAAACACCATTTGTCGGGGTTGGGATTATTCCAGATGTTGAGGTGAAGGAGACTGTAGAGTCATACAGGGCCGGGCGTGATGAAGCGCTTGAATGTGCTGTTTCGAAAATTTTGGGTAAATAATGTTAAATAATTGTGGGGTGTGAAGAAGTCTCAGGTGTTTGCTCTTGTGAAATGGCTGTAAAGAAAATGGAGATAAAAATATTATCAAATAAGACTAAAAATATTTGGTTATTAGGTTATTAATTAGTAATTTTGCATCGTTTTTCAGACCGTGTAAAAGCCTCGCTAACGCTAATTATCTGATAGATAGGGCGATAGTAGGGTGGATAGGGTCTGTGAATAAGAGAGAAATAACAGTAAAGAGAAATAAATTTTAAGTAACAAAACAAAAATTTACTATGCCAACTATTCAACAACTTGTTCGTAAAGGACGCGTTGCTCTTGTGGATAAGAGTAAATCACCCGCACTCGACTCATGTCCTCAACGTCGTGGTGTTTGTGTGCGTGTTTACACTACTACTCCCAAGAAACCTAACTCAGCTATGCGTAAGGTAGCTCGTGTGAGATTGACCAATGGAAAAGAAGTTAACTCTTACATTCCCGGTGAAGGTCACAACCTCCAAGAACACTCAATCGTTCTCGTTCGTGGTGGTCGTGTGAAAGACCTTCCTGGTGTGCGTTATCACATCGTTCGCGGTACACTCGATACTAGCGGTGTTAAAGATCGTACACAGCGTCGTTCAAAATACGGAGCAAAACGTCCCAAACCGGGTGCTGCCCCCGCTGCAAAAGGTAAAAAATAATAGAGCCTAAGCAGGAACTCAGCAAACAAAAACAAGAAAGAAAACAAGTATTAAACTTCGTTTTTGATTTATTGGCAAAGCTACTTCGGTTGAGTAAATGGCGTTAGAGAACGCCGTTGAAGAAATGAAAAAGCAACCAGCAAACAAAAACACAAAATTGCAGAAACTATGCGTAAAGCAAAACCTAAAAAAAGGGTCGTATTACCCGATCCCGTTTTCAATGACGTAAGAGTGACTAAATTTGTCAATCACTTGATGTATGATGGCAAAAAGAACATTGCTTACACTATTTTCTACAGCGCACTTGAAACTGTGAAGTCAAAGTTGCCTAACGAAGAAAAAACTGCGCTCGAAATCTGGAAAAAAGCGCTTGAAAACATTACTCCCCAGGTTGAGGTTAAATCACGCCGTATCGGTGGTGCTACATTCCAAGTTCCCACAGAAATCCGTCCCGACCGCAAGGAGTCTATCTCAATGAAGAACCTCATTCTCTATTCTCGCAAACGTGGTGGCAAAACAATGGCTGACAAACTCGCAGCTGAAATTGTTGATGCATTTAACGAACAAGGCGGTGCATACAAACGCAAAGAAGATATGCACAAGATGGCCGAAGCAAACCGCGCATTTGCACACTTCCGTTTCTAATAACAGTTTTTCATTGATAAATCACTAGCAAAATGGCTAAATCAGACGAATTATTGAAATATACCCGTAATATCGGTATTATGGCTCACATCGATGCTGGTAAAACTACCACTTCTGAGCGTATCCTCTTCTATACCGGTCTTACACACAAACTCGGTGAAGTTCACGATGGTGCTGCTACCATGGACTGGATGGAGCAAGAGCAAGAACGTGGTATCACTATCACATCAGCTGCTACTACTGCATTCTGGAAATACAACAACGAGCAGTACAAAATCAACCTCATTGACACCCCAGGACACGTTGACTTCACTGTGGAAGTAGAACGTTCACTCCGCGTGCTCGACGGTGCTGTTGCTACTTACTGTGCTGTTGGTGGTGTAGAACCCCAATCTGAAACAGTATGGCGTCAGGCTGACAAATATAACGTACCCCGTATGGGTTATGTTAATAAAATGGACCGTTCAGGTGCAAACTTCTTCGAAGTAGTTCGCCAAATGAAGGATGTACTCGGTGCAAACCCCTGTCCCATCCAAATTCCCATCGGTGCTGAAGAAACTTTCAAAGGTATCGTTGACCTCGTTACTATGAAGGCTTACTATTGGCCCGATGAAAAACAAGGTGCTGACTATGTAATCGAAGAAATCCCCGCTAACCTTGTTGAAGAAGCAGAAGAATGGCGCGACAAAATGCTCGAAAAAATCGCTGAATTCGACGATGTGTTGATGGAAAAATATTTTGACGATCCCTCAACTATCACAGAAGACGAAATTCGTGCAGGTATCCGCAAAGCAACTCTCGCATTGGAACTCGTTCCCATGACTTGCGGTTCTTCATTCAAAAACAAAGGTGTACAATGCTTGCTCAACAACGTATGTGCTTACCTTCCTTGTCCCACTGACGGTGGTGCTATCGAAGGTCACGCAGTTGGCAACCCTGAAGAAGTTCTCACTCGCGAACCTTCAAGCGACGCTCCCATGTGTGCTCTCGCGTTCAAGATCGCTACTGACCCCTATGTAGGTCGTCTCAGCTTCTTCCGCGTTTACTCTGGTGACATGGTTGCTGGTAGCTACGTACTCAACTCTCGCTCTGGCAAAAAAGAACGCGTATCACGCCTCTTCCAAATGCACTCAAACAAACAAAACGCTAAGGAAGTTATCGGTTGTGGTGATATCGGTGCCGGCGTAGGTTTCAAAGATATCCGCACAGGTGACACACTCTGCGCTGAAGATGCACCCATCGTGCTCGAAGCAATGGAATTCCCCGAACCTGTAATCGGTATCGCAGTAGAACCCAAAACTCAAAAAGACCTCGATAAACTCGGCGTTGGTCTCCAAAAACTCGCTGAAGAAGACCCCACATTCCGCGTACAAACAAACGAAGAAACTGGTCAAACAGTTATCTCTGGTATGGGTGAGCTTCACCTTGATATCATTATCGACCGTCTCCGTCGTGAGTTCAAAGTAGAATGTAACCAAGGTCGTCCTCAGGTAACATATAAAGAAACAATCACTGAAGCTGTTGAATTGCGCGAAGTGTTCAAGAAACAGACTGGTGGTCGTGGTAAGTTTGCTGATATCATCGTTCGCGTTGAACCCGTTGACGAAGGTTTCGAAGGCAACCTCCAATTTGTTGACGAAGTTAAGGGTGGTAACATTCCCAAGGAATTCATCCCCGCAATCCAAAAAGGTTTCACAACTGCAATGAAAAACGGTATCCTCGCTGGTTACCCCGTTGAACAACTCAAAGTTACTGTAATCGACGGTTCATTCCACCCCGTTGACTCTGACCAGTTGTCATTCGAACTTTGTGCTATCCAAGCATTCAAGAAAGCATGTGAAAAGGCTCGTCCCGTATTGCTCGAACCTATCATGAAGATTGAAGTTGTTACTCCCGAAGAAAGCATGGGTGACGTAATCTCTGACTTGAACAAACGTCGTGGTCAAGTTGAAGGTATGGAATCAAGCCGCAGCGGCGCTCGCGTAGTTAAGGCTAAAACTCCCCTCGCTGAAATGTTCGGTTATGTAACAGCATTGCGTACTATCACTTCTGGTCGCGCAACTTCAACAATGACTTTCTCTCACTATGCAGAGGTTAGCTCATCAATCGCTAAGCAAGTCTTGACTGAATGCCAAGGCCGTGTAGACTTAATTAAGTAAAATTCATTTATTCATTAATAATATGAGCCAAAAAATTCGTATCAAATTAAAGTCTTATGATCACAACTTGGTTGACAAGTCGGCTGAAAAGATTGTAAAGACTGTGAAGGCTACAGGTGCGGTAATCAGCGGTCCTATACCCTTACCCACTCACAAACGCATCTTCACTGTGAACCGTTCAACATTCGTGAACAAAAAATCACGCGAACAGTTCCAACTTTCATCTTACAAACGTCTTATCGACATCTACAACTCAACTGCTAAGACAGTAGACGCTCTCATGAAGCTCGAACTCCCCAGCGGTGTAGAAGTAGAAATCAAAGTGTAATCAAAACCATTTAAAATTAACAGAGAAATGCCAGGATTAATTGGAAAAAAGGTCGGAATGACCTCAGTCTTCAGTGCCGACGGTAAAAATGTACCGTGCACTGTTATCGAAGTAGGTCCTTGTGTGGTAACTCAAGTAAAAACAATTGAAAACGACGGCTATGAAGCGTTGCAGCTTGGTTTCGAAGACAAGAAAGACAAGCACACAACTAAACCCATGGCTGGTCACTTCAAAAAAGCAGGAGTAAGCCCCAAGAGACACTTGGCCGAGTTCAAAGGATTTGAAGGCGAATACAAACTTGGTGACGCCATCACAGTAGAGTTCTTTAATGAAGACGATTATGTTGACATCGCAGGAACTTCAAAAGGTAAAGGCTACCAAGGTGTTGTAAAACGTCACGGTTTCGGCGGTGTGGGTCAATCAACTCACGGTCAGCACAACCGTCTTCGCGCACCCGGTTCTATCGGTGCTTGTTCTTATCCCGCTAAAGTATTCAAAGGAATGCGCATGGCCGGTCAAACAGGTAATAAGCGTGTAACCGTGCAAAACCTCCAAGTGTTGAAGGTGATTGCCGAACACAATCTATTGATGATTAAGGGTTCAATCCCCGGAAGTAAAGGTTCAATCGTAATAATTGAGAAATAATATGGAACTCGCAATTTATAACATAGAAGGAAAAGACACTGGTCGCAAGGCTCAGCTCAACGATGCAGTGTTTGCAATCGAAGCAAACGAGCATGCCGTATATCTCGATGTTAAGCAATACTTGGCTAACCAACGTCAGGGTACTCACAAGGCTAAAGAAAGAAGCGAAGTATCTGGTTCGACTCGCAAACTCCACAAACAAAAAGGTGGTGGCGGTGCTCGTATCGGTGATATCAACTCACCCGTGTTGGTAGGTGGTGGTCGTGTATTCGGTCCCCGTCCCCGCGACTATCGCTTCAAACTCAATAAGAAATTGAAATCACTCGCTCGCAAGTCAGCTTTGACATACAAAGCACAAGATAATCAAATCATTGTGGTTGAGGATTTCTCTTTTGAAGCCCCCAAAACTAAAGATTTCGTAAAAATTACTAAAAATCTTGAAGTTGCTGACAAAAAAGTGCTTTTGGTTTTAGCATCTCAAGAAAAAAATGTATTTTTGTCTGCTCGAAATCTTCCGAACGCCAGCATCATCAGCGCTTCGGATGTAAACACTTATGCATTACTCAACAACAAAGCTATTATCCTTACGGAAAGTAGCCTTGAAGTCATTAATAATCTTTAAAGACACGGGAGGAAATAGACAATGGAAATTATGATCAAACCCATCGTTACAGAAAAGGCAACTAAGCTTACTGACAAGCTTAATCGCTACACTTTCCGTGTTTCGGTTGATGCTAACAAGTATCAAATCAAATCATTGGTTGAAAAACTCTATGATGTAAAGGTTGTTAATGTCAACACGCTTGTTGTTAGAGGTAAAAACAAATCTCGCTACACTAAGAGCGGTCTTCTTCGCGGTAAAACAACTGCTTGGAAGAAAGCTTTCATTACTGTAGCAGAAGGTCAAACAATCGACTTTTATAGCAACATTTAATAAAACATGGCAGTAAGAAAAATGAAGCCCGTAACTCCGGGGCAAAGACACAAGATTATAGGTGTGTTCAAAGGTACAATCACTGCTACCACACCTGAGAAATCTCTTACAGTTGGTAAAAAATCAACTGGCGGCCGTAATGCCGAAGGTCACCTCACCACTCGTTACCTTGGTGGTGGTCACAAGCGCAAATATCGCATCATCGACTTTAAGAGAAATAAAGACGGAGTGCCCGCAGTAGTTAAATCAATCGAATACGACCCCAACCGTAGCGCTCGTATCGCATTGCTTTACTATGTTGACGGTGCTAAAACTTATATCATTGCACCCAACGGCTTGGAAGTTGGTGCAACTGTAGTTAGTGGACCCGACGCAGCGCCTGAAGTGGGTAACGCTCTTCCTTTGAGCAAAATCCCCGTAGGTACTTTGATTCACAACATTGAATTGCGTCCTGGACAAGGTGCTTTCATGGCACGTTCAGCCGGTACATTCGCTCAGTTGACATCTCGTGAAGGAGACTATGTAATTGTCAAATTGCCTTCTGGAGAAACACGTAAGATCCTCGCTGCTTGCAAAGCAACAGTAGGTGTTGTAGGTAACAGCGAACACTCTCTTGAACGCTCAGGTAAAGCAGGACGCTCACGCTGGTTAGGTCGTCGTCCCCGCAACCGTGGTGTTGTTATGAACCCTGTTGATCACCCCATGGGTGGTGGTGAAGGTCGCGCTTCTGGTGGTCACCCACGTTCACGTAAGGGTCTTTACGCTAAGGGTCTCAAGACACGTGCTCCGAAGAAACATTCTTCAAAGTACATTATTGAAAGAAGAAAGAAGTAATTTGATTAATTAAGAAACAACTATGAGTCGTTCATTAAAAAAAGGCCCGTTCATTAGCGTAAAACTCGAAAAGAAAGTCGCTGCAATGGAAGAAAGCGGCAAAAAGTCAGTTATCAAGACTTGGAGCCGTGCATCAATGATTTCTCCCGACTTTGTAGGACACACTTTCGCAGTGCATAATGGCAATAAATTCATTCCTGTTTACGTAACCGAAAACATGGTAGGTCACAAGTTGGGCGAATTTGCTCCCACTCGCAACTTCCGTGGTCACGGCGGTAACAAGAAGAAATAATAAGGGCCCTAGATATAACTAATTTTGATAAAAAAAGAAATTAAAATACAATGGGTGTAAGAAAAAGACAATCAGCCGAATTAAGAAAGGAAGCCCTCAAAACTCAGGCATTCGCCAAGTTGAACAACGTTCCTTCTTCTCCCCGCAAAATGCGCCTTGTTGCTGACATGGTGCGCGGCAAAGAAGTGTTCCGTGCATTGGGCATCCTCAAATTCTCTAATAAGGAAGCTGCAGCTAAAGTTGAAAAACTTCTCCGCTCTGCAATCGCAAACTGGGAAGCTAAAAACGAAAAGAAAGCTGAAAACGGTGAACTCTATATCAGCACAATCCACGTTGATTGCGCTCCTATGTTGAAGCGTCTCCGCACAGCTCCTCAAGGTAGAGGTTACAGAATCCGTAAACGTTCAAATCACGTTACATTGTTTGTAGATACAATTAATAACGCTAAAAACGAAGCATAAGACATGGGTCAGAAAGTTAATCCTATAAGCAATCGCTTGGGAGTCATCAGAGGTTGGGATTCTAACTGGTATGGCGGAAAGAAATACGGAGATACCATTCTCGAAGACTCTAAGATTCGCAAGTATCTCAACGTCCGTCTTGCCAAGTCAAGCGTTTCTCGCATTGTAATCGAGCGTACGCTCAAATTGGTTACAATCACAGTGTGCACATCTCGTCCCGGTTTGATTATCGGTAAGGGAGGTTCTGAAGTTGACAAACTCAAAGAAGAACTCAAAAAAATCACTGACAAAGAAGTACAAATCAATATTTTTGAAGTAAAACGTCCTGAACTCGATGCTCAGATCGTTGCCAGCACAGTGGCTCGCCAGATCGAAGGCAAAATCGCCTATCGTCGCGCTGTGAAAATGGCTATCGCATCTACTATGCGCAGCAATGCCGAAGGTATCAAGATTCAGATTAGCGGCCGTCTCAATGGTGCTGAAATGGCTCGTTCTGAAATGTTCAAAGAAGGTCGTACTCCACTTCACACTCTCCGTGCAGACATCGACTACGCTCTCGTAGAAGCACACACTAAAGTGGGTGTTATCGGCGTGAAAGTATGGATCTGCCGTGGCGAAGTTTATGGCAAGCGTGATCTCGCTCCCTCTTTCACTGCAAGTGCAAAAGAAGGTCGCGGTTCAAACAACGGCGCTCCCCGTCGTGGTAACTTCCGTAAACCTAAAAACAACCGTTAAACCCTGAATTGAATCACAACAATGTTACAACCAAAGAAAACAAAATTTCGCAGACAACAGAAAGGCCGCATGAAAGGCAATGCTCAACGCGGTAATCAGTTGGCATTCGGTTCTTTTGGTATCAAGACTTTGGAATCAAAGTGGATTACAGGTCGTCAAATTGAGGCTGCTCGTATCGCGGTAACTCGTTACATGCAACGTCAAGGTCAAATCTGGATTCGCATTTTCCCCGATAAGCCTATCACCAAAAAACCTGCTGAAGTACGTATGGGTAAAGGTAAAGGTGCTCCCGAAGGTTTCGTGGCACCTGTTACTCCCGGTCGTATGCTCATCGAAGTAGAAGGCGTAAGCTTTGAAATCGCAAAAGAAGCACTCCGTCTCGCTGCTCAAAAACTCCCCGTTACTACAAAATTTGTAGTTCGTCGTGATTATGATCCAAACCAAAATGTGTAAAGAACTATGAAGAAAGAAGAAATCAAAGAACTTAGCACTCAAGATTTGAAAGATCGTTTGGTAGAAATGGAAAAAGAATATCTTCAAATGCAGATTAACCACTCTATTTCGCCCCTCGACAATCCTGCTAAGATTACACATGACCGTAAAATGATTGCACGCGTTAAGACAGAGTTGCGTCAGCGCGAACTTAACAATAAATAATCCCAAGAAATGGAAAAGAGAAATTTAAGAAAAGAACGTATTGGGGTTGTATCAAGCAACAAGGGTGACAAAACTATCACTGTTACAATCAAGTGGAAAGAAAAACACCCTATCTATGGTAAATTTGTTAACAAAACAAAGAAATACCACGCTCATGACGAAAAGAATGAGTGCAGTGTTGGTGATACAGTGAAGCTGATGGAAACTCGTCCCCTCAGCAAAACTAAGCGTTGGAGATTGGTAGAAATTATCGAAAAAGTTAAATAATTATGATACAGACAGAAACCCGATTAACCGTTGCAGACAACAGCGGTGCAAAAGAAGCTCTTTGCATCCGTGTATTAGGTGGTACAGGTCGTCGTTACGCTTCAGTTGGCGATATCATCGTTGTTACTGTTAAACACGTGATTCCCTCATCTGACGTAAAGAAAGGTACTGTATCTAAAGCAGTAGTCGTTCGCACTAAGAAAGAAGTTCGTCGTCCCGACGGTTCTTATATTCGCTTTGACGACAATGCGTGTGTGTTATTGAACAACGCAGGTGAACTCCGCGGTACTCGTATCTTCGGTCCCGTTGCTCGCGAATTGCGCGCAACTAACATGAAGATTGTTTCACTTGCTCCAGAAGTACTTTAATCCTAGAATCAATTAACTAATGAGTAAGTTACATATCAAAAAGGGCGACACAGTGTATGTTCTCAGCGGCGAAGACCGCGGCAAGCAAGGTCGTGTACTTTCTGTGCTTGTTAGCAAACAACGCGCTATCGTAGAAGGTGTAAACATCGTGTCTAAGAGCACTAAGCCCAGTGCGAAACATCCCCAGGGTGGCATCGTTAAGATGGAAGCCCCCATTCACATCTCCAACCTCAGCCTCTTGGATCCCAAATCAGGCAAACCCTGCCGCGTTGGTTATCGCAAGAATGATAAGGGAGTTACAGTTCGTTATTCTAAAAAATCAGGAGAGGAGATTAAATAATGGCTACAACTCTTAATAAAGACTACAACGAGCGCATCGTTCCCGCTCTCATGAAAGAATTCAACTACAGCACTGTTATGCAAGTGCCCAAGTTGAAAAAAATCGTTATCAACCAGGGTCTCGGTCAAGCAACTCAAGATAAAAAAATCATTGAGACTGCTATCAACGAGCTCACTGCAATCACCGGTCAGAAAGCTGTTGCCACTCTTTCTAAGAAAGACATCTCTAACTTCAAGCTTCGTAAAAAAATGCCCGTTGGTGTTATGGTGACTCTCCGTCGCGACCACATGTATGAATTCTTGGAACGCCTCATCCGCGTTGCTTTGCCCCGTATCCGCGACTTCAAAGGTATCGAAGGCAAGCTCGACGGCCGTGGTAACTACACTCTCGGTATCACTGAGCAGATCATCTTCCCTGAAATCAACATTGATAACATCACTAAGATGCTTGGTATGAACATCACTTTCGTTACATCAGCTAACACTGACGAAGAAGGTTTTGCACTCCTCAAGCAATTTGGTTTACCTTTCAAAAAATAAAAGAAACAAAGTATGGCTAAAGAATCAATGAAAGCCCGCGAAGTGAAGAGAGCAAAACTCGTAGCTAAATACGCCGCTAAAAAAGCTGCCCTCAAGGCTGCTGGCGACTACGAGGCTCTTCAATTGCTTCCAAAGAACGCATCATCAGTGCGCTTGCACAACCGTTGCAGCATCACTGGTCGCCCCAAAGGTTACATGCGTCAATTTGGTATCTCTCGTATCCAATTCCGCGAAATGGCTTCAGCAGGTTTGATCCCTGGAGTTAAAAAAGCAAGTTGGTAATCACTTCGCAAATATTTAATTAGTGAGTATTAAATATTGTTCGGTATCCCGAATCAATTTAAACAATTAATAACAATGACAGATCCCATAGCAGATTTTCTTACAAGATTGAGAAATGCGATCAAAGCACAACATCGTGTTGTTGAGATCCCTGCCTCAAACTTGAAAAAAGAGATTACAAAAATTCTCTTTGAACAAGGCTATATTCTTAATTACAAGTTTATAGAGGGTGAAACCCCCGCAGGTACTATCAAGATTGCCTTGAAGTATGATCCGGTTAACAAAGTAAACGCTATCAAAGGTCTCAAACGCGTTTCTCGTCCCGGTCTTCGTCAGTATACAGGCTACAAAGATATGCCCCGTGTGTTAAATGGTTTAGGTATTGCCATCCTTTCTACTTCAAAAGGTGTGATGACCAACAAGGCTGCATCAGACCTCAAGATCGGTGGCGAAGTTCTATGTTATGTTTATTAATCGATAGGAGGTATAATTATGTCAAGAATTGGTAAAGCTCCCATAGCAATCCCCGCAGGCGTAACTGTACAGGTTAATAACGACGTAGTTACAGTAAAAGGTCCTAAAGGTGAACTTTCACAAAAGTTCAACCCCGAACTCGAAATTAAAGTAGAAGACGGTCAATTGACAATCGCTCGTCCCTCTGACGCTCGCGAACACCGCGCACAACACGGTCTCTACCGTGCGTTGATTAACAACATGGTTGTCGGCGTATCTACTGGCTATCGTAAAGAAATGGAATTGGTCGGCGTTGGTTACCGTGCTTCGGCCGAAGGCCAAGTTCTCGAACTTTCGCTCGGTTTCTCACACGCAATATATATCAAACTTCCCAAAGAAGTTAAGGTTGAAGCTAAAACTGAGAGAAACAAGAACCCTCTCATCATCCTTGAAAGTGGCGACAAGCAACTTCTCGGTCAAGTGTGTGCAAAAATTCGTTCACTCCGCAAGCCCGAACCTTACAAAGGTAAAGGTATCAAGTTTGTTGGTGAAATCATTCGCCGCAAGTCTGGTAAATCGGCTGGTGCTAAGTAATTAAAATAGACACGATTATGATATCTAAGATACAAAGAAGAAATAAAATCAAAGCCCGCATCCGTGGTAAAGTGTCAGGCACCGCCGCACGTCCCCGTATGACAGTATTCCGCAGCAACAAGCAGATTTATGTGCAACTCGTTGACGATCTCGCTGGTAAAACTCTCGCAGCAGCATCTTCAAAAGGCCTCGTAGAAGGTACTAAGACTGAAATCGCTGCCAAAGTTGGTGAGGCTATCGCTCAAAAAGCAATTGCTGCCGGTATCAGTGAAGTAGTTTTTGACCGTAACGGCTATTTGTTCCACGGTCGTGTTAAATCATTGGCTGACGCCGCTCGCAATGGCGGTCTTAAATTCTAAGAAATTATGGCTATTAAAACTAATAGAGTAAAATCAACCAACGATCTCGAATTGAAAGATCGTCTTGTTGCCATTAACCGTGTTACAAAAGTAACAAAAGGTGGACGCACATTCACATTTGCTGCTATCGTCGTTGTAGGTGACGAAAAAGGCATCGTAGGATGGGGTCTCGGTAAGGCCAACGAAGTTACAGCAGCTATCGCAAAAGGTGTTGAAGCTGCAAAGAAAAATCTTATCAAGGTACCCGTGCACAAAGGTACTATCCCTCACGAACAATACGCTAAATTTGGCGGTTCACGCGTTATCCTTCAACCCGCTTCTGCCGGTACAGGTGTGAAAGCAGGTGGTGCGATGCGTGCTGTATTGGAAAGTGTTGGTATCACTGACGTGCTCGCTAAGTCAAAAGGCTCTTCTAACCCTCACAACCTTGTGAAGGCTACTATCGCTGCTCTCGGCGAAATGCGCAGCCCCATGACTGTTGCTCAAAATCGTGGTATCTCTTTGGACAAAGTGTTTAACGGTTAATCGAAGCAACAACAATGGCACAAATTAAGATTACACAAGTGAAAAGCCGCATCAAATGTCCCGCAGTGCAAAAACGCACTCTCGATGCTCTCGGCTTGAAGAAAATGCATCAATCAGTAGTGAAAGAAAACACTCCCGATGTGATGGGTATGGTTAACAAAGTTCGTCATTTAGTAGAAGTGACCAACGCTTAATAAATATTTAAGAAAATGGATTTAAGTAATTTGCAACCCGCCGTAGGCTCTACAAAGAGCAAAACCCGCATTGGTCGTGGTGCCGGCTCAGGTAAAGGTGGTACTTCTACCCGCGGTCACAAAGGTGCTAAATCACGTTCTGGTTACAGCCGCAAGATCGGCTTCGAAGGTGGTCAAATGCCTTTGCAACGTCGTCTTCCCAAATTTGGTTTCAAAAACATCAACCGCGTTGAATACAAAGCTATCAACCTCAGCGATATCGATGCTCTTGCAACTGCTAAGAACCTCGAAAAAGTTGGCATCGAAGAACTTCGTGCAGCAGGTTACATCAACCGCAAACAACTCGTTAAGGTTCTCGCTAAGGGTTCACTCTCTCGCAAAGTAGATGTTGAAGCCAATGCATTCTCTGCAGCAGCACAACAAGCCATCGAAGCTGCAGGTGGTTCAATCAATAAAGCCTAATTATAATGAGATTCATTCAAACCATAAAAAACATTTGGGCGATTGAAGAACTGCGTAAGCGCATTCTCGTAACACTCCTTTTGGTACTCGTGTACCGATTGGGATGTTACGTTGTGCTTCCCGGGTTCCATCCCGATGACCTCGATGCTCTTGCTGCGTTTACCAACAAGAGCGGGCTCATGCAGTTGCTCGATATGTTCTCAGGTGGTGCATTCTCACAAGCGTCAATCTTTGCGCTTGGTATCATGCCCTATATCACTGCTTCTATCGTGATTCAGTTGTTGGGTATGGTATTGCCTTCGTTCCAAAAAATGCAACGCGAAGGTGAGAGTGGCCGTCAAAAATTGAATCAGTACACTCGTTATCTCACAGTGCTTATTCTTTTGATTCAGGCTCCCGCTTACTTGGTTAACCTTAAATATCAAGTAAATGCTGCCGGTGGTCATGTAGAATTGGGCTTCTGGACAATGGCTTACCTTATCATTATCCTCGCCGCAGGTTCAATGTTTATCATGTGGCTCGGTGAACGCATCACTGACCGTGGTATTGGTAACGGTATCTCTTTCATTATCCTTGTGGGTATCATTGCCCGCTTCCCCAGTGCATTGTTCTATGAATTCACAAGCCGTCTCCCAGGATCAACTGGTTCAGAAGGTGGTCTCGTGATGTTCATTGTTGAGATAATCATGCTCTTTGCTGTTATCATCGGCGCGGTTCTTTTGGTACAAGGTACTCGCAAAGTGCCCGTACAATATGCTAAACGCATCGTAGGTAACAAGCAATATGGTGGTGCTCGCCAATACATCCCCTTGAAAGTGAATGCTGCCGGTGTAATGCCCATTATCTTTGCACAGGCTATCATGTTCATCCCCATCACATTCGCAGGTATGGGCTCAAATGCAGCTGTTATCTTTGATGTGAACGGATTCTGGTACAACGCAATTTACTTTGTAATGATTGTGGCGTTTACCTATTTCTACACTGCAATTACAGTGCGCCCATCTCAGATGGCTGAAGATATGAAACGTAACAACGGTTTCATCCCCGGCGTTAAACCCGGCAAAAAAACTGCTGAATATCTTGATGCAATCATGTCACGCATCACACTCCCCGGTTCTATCTTCCTCGGCATCGTGGCTATTCTCCCCGCATTTGCGAGCGTGTTCGGCATCAGCCAAAACTTTGCTCAATTCTTCGGTGGTACTTCATTGCTCATCCTCGTTGGTGTAGTGCTTGACACTCTTCAACAGGTTGAAAGCCACTTGATGATGCACCATTACGATGGACTTATGAAAGATGGTAAGATTAAAGGACGCACCACTGGTAGCGCCTACTAATCAAAAATAACGTTCAAGCTACTTTAAGATTAATGATCTATCTGAAGACATCTGAGGAAATTGAACTTATGAGACAAGCAAACATTCTCGTAAGCCGCACACTTGGCGAAGTGGCCAAGTGGGTGGCTCCGGGAGTGACTACTCTCAAACTCGACACTATTGCCCGCGAATTTATTCAGGACAATGGCGGCCGTCCCGCTTGCTTGGGCTATGGCGGTTTCCCCGGAACTCTTTGCATTGAAGTCAACGAAGTAGTAGTTCACGGTTTTCCCTCAAACTACACTTTGCGCGAAGGTGACATTATCGGCACCGACTGTGTGGTAGAACTCAACGGCTTTCACGGCGACACTTGTTATACATTTGCCGTCGGCGAAATTGATCCCAAAGTCATGGCCTTGTGTAAAACCACAAAGGAATCGCTCTATAAAGGCATCGAAGCATGTGTAGAAGGAAAGCGCATCGGTGATATTGCCAACGCTGTTCAGACCTATTGCGAAGCACGCGGTTATAGCGTGGTGCGTGAAATGTGCGGTCACGGCATCGGCAAGAAGATGCACGAAGATCCCCAGGTGCCCAACTATGGTCGCCGCGGCATCGGTCCCGTTATCAAAAACGGCATGTGTCTCGCTATTGAACCGATGATTAACCTCGGAAGCCGCAATGTGAAAATAGCGGCCGACGGTTGGACTTGCTCAACCAAGGACGGTAAACCCTCGGCTCACTATGAACACACAGTGGCAATGGTTGACGGTAAAGCTGAAATATTAACAACATTTGACTACATCCAAGAGGTACTTGGTGATAGATTTATTTAAGATTATCTATGGCAAAACAAGCAGCAATCGAACAAGACGGAGTCATCGTAGAGGCATTATCCAACGCAATGTTCCGTGTAGAACTGGAAAACGGGCATGAAATCACTGCCCACATTTCAGGCAAAATGCGTATGCATTATATTAAAATTCTTCCCGGCGATAAAGTACGCGTCGAGATGTCTCCCTACGATCTCTCTAAGGGACGTATTGCATTTAGATATAAATAATAATAAAAAAGTAAATAGATATGAAAGTTAGAGCCTCAGTTAAGAAGCGCACTCCAGACAGCAAAATTGTACGTCGCAAAGGACGTCTCTATGTGATTAATAAAAAGAACCCTAAGTATAAACAACGTCAAGGATAATTTTTTGTTATTTTTGCAAAAATAATCAGTCAGAAAAATTATGGCAGTAAGAATCGTGGGAGTTGACCTCCCCCAAAATAAAAGAGGTGAAATCGCCTTGACTTATATCTTCGGCATCGGTCGTAGTGCAGCCACTACTATCCTCGAAAAAGCCGGCGTAGATAAAAACATCAAAGTTAAAGACTGGACCGATGATCAAGCGGCTAAGGTGCGTGAAGTAATCGGCGCAAACTACAAAGTGGAAGGTGACCTCCGCAGCGAAATCCAATTGAACATCAAACGTTTGATGGATATCGGTTGCTACCGTGGCATCCGTCACCGTATCGGTCTTCCCGTTCGTGGTCAAAGCACTAAAAACAACGCTCGTACTCGCAAGGGTCGCAAGAAAACAGTTGCAAACAAAAAGAAAGCTACTAAATAATAAGAACTTATGGCAAAAAAGACAGTCGCAGCGAAGAAGAGAAATGTTAAAGTTGATGCCGCTGGCCAACTTCACGTACACTCATCTTTCAACAACATTATTGTGTGCTTAGCCAATAGCGAAGGTCAAGTTATCTCTTGGTCAAGCGCTGGTAAAATGGGTTTCCGTGGTTCTAAAAAGAACACTCCCTACGCAGCTCAAATGGCAGCACAGGATTGCGCTAAGGTTGCATTTGACCTCGGCCTCCGTAAAGTGAAAGCATATGTTAAGGGTCCCGGTAACGGTCGTGAATCAGCAATCCGCACAGTTCATGGCGCAGGTATCGAAGTAACTGAAATCATTGACGTTACTCCACTTCCCCACAACGGTTGCCGTCCTCCCAAGAGAAGAAGAGTATAATCTGTAATTCTCTTTTGTGACATCACTATTTATTTAACTTTGAGATTAAATCTGTTTTTGATGTGAAAGACCATAATTTATCACCTCTCTATGGTCGCGGCTGCACAGATTAAATAGTAAAATCTCGCAAAACAAGAAAAACAAAATGGCAAGATATACAGGACCTAAATCCAAAATTGCTCGTAAATTTGGCGAACCTATCTTCGGCGAAGATAAAGTTTTGGCTAAAAGAAATTACCCCCCGGGTCAGCACGGCGCCAACAAAAGAAGAAAAACTTCTGAATATGGTGTTCAATTGCGCGAAAAGCAAAAAGCAAAATACACTTATGGCGTGCTCGAAAAACAATTCCGTAACCTCTTTGAAAAAGCATCACGCACAAAGGGTGTTAAGGGTGAAGTGCTCCTTCAATTGCTCGAACAACGTCTCGACAACGTAGTATACCGTCTCGGTATTGCTCCCACTCGTGCCGCTGCTCGTCAATTGGTTCTCCACCGTCACATCGTTGTTAACGGTGCTGTTCTCAACATCGCTTCATACAGCGTTAAGCCTGGTGATGTAGTTGGTGTTCGCGAAAAATCAAAATCACTCGAAGTGATTGCTGATGCTCTCGCAGGCTTCAACCACAGCAAATATCCCTGGCTCGAATGGGACGAATCAGCAAAAGCTGGTAAATTGCTCCACGTTCCCGCTCGTGAAGATATCCCCGAAAATATCAAGGAACAGTTGATCGTCGAGTTGTATTCTAAATAATAAAATTTGAGATCCATGGCAATTTTAGATTTTCAAAAACCCGACAAAGTGCTCATGCTTGAAGCCGATAACTTCTTCGGTCGCTTTGAGTTCAAACCCTTGGAACCCGGTTATGGTACAACCGTAGGTAACGCTCTTCGTCGCATTCTCCTTTCTTCATTGGAAGGTTATGCAATCGCTTCAATCCGCATCGATGGCGTTAAACACGAGTTTGACACTATCCCTGGCGTTAAAGAAGATGTGACAAACATTATTCTTAACCTCAAGAAAGTTGACCTCAAACAAATCGTTGAAGATACCGACTTTGAAAAGGCAGCAGTTTCAGTGTCTGGCACTGAAGTGTTCACTGCTGGCGACTTGGGCAAAGCATTGTCAGGCTTTGAAGTCCTCAACCCCGAATTGGTTATCTGTCACTTGGATCCCGCTGCAAGTTTCCAACTCGAAATCACCATCAACAAAGGTCGTGGTTGGGTTCCCGCCGAAGAAAATGTTGTCCCCGTTGACGATATCAACATCTTGGCTATCGACTCAATCTACACACCCATCAAGAATGTGAAATATTCGGTTGAAAACCACCGCGTAGATCAGAAGACCGACTACGAGAAACTTCTCATCGAGATCACAACAAACGGTTCAATCCATCCCAAAGATGCTTTGAAAGAAGCCGCTAAAATCCTTATCCATCACTTCATGCTCTTCTCTGACGAGAAAATCACTCTTGAAACTGCTGAAATCGATGGCAACGAAGAATTTGACGAAGAAGTGCTCCATATGCGCCAAATCCTCAAACAAAAACTCGTTGATATGGACCTCTCGGTGCGTGCTCTCAACTGCTTGAAGAGCGCCGAAGTTGAAACTCTTGGTGAATTGGTCGTGTTCAACAAGACCGATCTCTTGAAGTTCCGCAATTTTGGTAAGAAATCACTCACCGAACTTGATGACCTTCTCGCTAATCTGAACCTTTCGTTCGGTATGGACATTAGTAAATATAAACTTGATAAAGAGTAATAAACGATGAGACATAATAAAAAATTCAACCACCTTGGTCGCAAGAAGGCGCATCGTGACGCGATGTTGGCCAACATGACCATCTCGCTCATCCTTCGCAAGCGCATCTTCACTACACTTGCTAAGGCAAAAGCACTTCGCGTGTATGCTGAGCCCATCATCAACCGCGCTAAGGAAGATTCAATGCACAACCGTCGTGTTGTGTTCAGCTACCTCCAAAACAAAGAGGCTGTTACTGAACTCTTCCGCGAAGTAGCACAAAAAATCGCTGAACGCAATGGCGGTTACACTCGCATTCTTAAAACAGGCAACCGTCTTGGTGACAACGCTAAGATGTGTTTCATTGAGTTAGTTGACTACAACGAAAACATGCTCAAAGAAAAAGAAACTAAGAAAGCAACTCGCACTCGCCGTTCACGCAAAGCCGCTCCCAAAGCTGAAACTGCCGAAGTTGAAGCTCCCGTGGCAGAAGCAGCAGAATAATTTATCGTTCGCAGAACATAATTTAATCGCTCAATATCAATCGGTCGCACATTCGTGCGGCCGATTGTGCTTTTTTATGCAAAATGTGAGCGTAGCATTACGATAATTACACTATTTTTTGTATCTTTGTGTGCTGAATTAGCGAAAATAATTTTTTACAACAATATTTACTAAGATTTTAAGGTAAAGACTATTATGAAAATTGAAAAAATCATTGGTCGTGAAGTCCTCGACTCACGCGGTAATCCCACAGTGGAAGTTGATGTAATCTTGGAATCAGGCGCACGCGGTCGTGCTTCTGTACCCTCTGGTGCTTCAACAGGTGTTAACGAAGCTCTCGAACTTCGTGACGGTGACAAAAGCCGTTACATGGGTAAAGGTGTAGCAAAAGCTGTTGCTAATGTAAACGGCCCCATCGCAGAAGCTCTCGTTGGTATGAACGCTCTCGATCAAATCAGCATTGACGAAGCTATGATTGCTCTCGACGGTACTGAAACTAAATCAAACCTCGGTGCTAACGCAATCCTCGGCGTATCTCTCGCTGTTGCTAAGGCTGCTGCTGACTATCTCGACCTCCCCCTCTACAAATATATCGGTGGTTGCAACGCTTATGCTCTTCCCGTTCCCATGATGAACATCATCAACGGTGGTGCACACTCTGATGCTCCTATCGCATTCCAAGAATTCATGATTCGTCCCATCGGTGCATGCTGCTTCAAAGAAGGTATTCGCATGGGTACAGAAGTATTCCACAACCTCAAAAAAGTTCTCCACGACCGCAACCTCTCAACAGCAGTAGGTGACGAAGGTGGTTTCGCTCCCGCTCTCGAAGGTACAGAAGACGCTCTCAACGTAATCATGAAGGCTATCGAGCTCGCTGGTTACACTCCTGGCAAAGACATCACAATCGGTCTTGACTGTGCTTCTTCTGAATTCTTCAAAGAAGGCGTTTATGACTATACTTGGAAAGAAGGCGAAAAAGGTGCTAAACTTTCTTCAAAAGAACAAGCTGAATACCTCCAAAAACTCGTTGAAAACTATCCCATCGACTCTATCGAAGACGGTATGGCTGAAAACGATTGGGAAGGTTGGAAAATCCTCACTGACCTCATCGGCGACCGTTGCCAATTGGTAGGTGACGACTTGTTCGTAACTAACGTTAAATACCTCAAAAAAGGTATCGAAACTGGTTGCGCTAACTCAATCCTCGTTAAGGTTAACCAAATCGGTTCACTCACTGAAACTCTCCGTGCAGTTGAACTCGCACAACGCAATGGCTATACAGCAGTAATCTCTCACCGTTCAGGTGAAACAGAAGATGCTACTATTGCTGACATCGCAGTAGCAACTAACGCTGGTCAAATCAAGACTGGTTCTGCTAGCCGTTCTGACCGTATGGCTAAATACAACCAACTTCTCCGCATCCAAGAAGAACTTGGTGAAAACGCTGCTTATGGTTACGGTAAACTCACTAAAATGCCCCAAGCATAATTAGCAGATAAACCTCTATAAAAACAACCCGCAATGCATTAGCGTTGCGGGTTTGTTTTTTTATGGCTGTAGTGCGAGAGATGCTGCTATGCTTGCCCAGTTTGCTGGCTTGGCGACATGTGCGGGCAAACGAACGGGCAAGAACGCGTTTCGCATTTAGTTGCGGACGGGGTGCATTTTGCCGGTGGCCAACAAAGGTGGAAAGCCGATGCAAACAAAAAATCGCCGGCAAAACCGGCGATTTTTCTATTATATAATATGTATATATAGGCAAATTTTATTCGTTCAGGCGAATTACTCTCAATCCGGTCAGATTTCGGCTCTTTGTCATGTATTCGTGAAGGGGCAACTTGTCGATGATGACTTCCATAGCTTTCATCGAAGCGTGCATCAAGTGAGGTTCGCCGTCAACAAAGGTGATAAAACCCAAGTGTGCTACATCAAGCAAATCGATGCGGGTTGTCAATGCGACAACATCGCCTGCCTTGAAAACTCTTTTTATGTCCTTGCGCGAGAGGTCAATCTTTTTGATGTAGGGGAATCGGTGGTTGCGATAGCCGATTTCCACATTTTTCATCTCCTCGTATGTCACCGAGTCGGCAAGCGCAGGGTATTTGTCGCGGTTGGCGGTCATAAATCTAATTGACTTGATTTGGTAGTTGTAGTAGTCAAATCGGTTTGTCTCCTCGTGGAAGTTGCCGCGGTGAGTGTTGTCCACAATCCAATCGCTGATATAGTGTAATCGCGAGCTATAACCGTTTAATTCGCCACCGCGATAACGCATGCGTTCGAGATTGTAAACAAAATCGCGCCACGAAGTGCGGCCTTCGCCGATAGTGTAAGCCATGGCGAGCACTGTTTCGACATAAGTAGTGCAGTCAAGTTGGTCAACATTTACTGTCACCATTTCGGGGCCGCCCTCTAAAGTGCCGGCAACATAGGGTAGTCCTAGGAATTGTTTTGCGATAAATTCCACGCGAGTGCATGGATCGGCATCTTTCAGATGCTCAGATTTTATCAGTATTTCTGTGATTTTGGTCGTGTCGGTTTCCATATTGTGAAATCTGACCTTGTCTAATCCTGCCGCGTTTGCGAAAAGAAAAGACGCTCCAACCAAAATTGCTGTCAAGAAAAATCTCATAAATTAAAGTTTTTTGCTGATTATATAATAATGTGCGAAAATACTAAAAAAAGGTCGGATAAACAAAAATAAGGTTCATTTGATGGGGTGGGGTGGGAATGTCATAAAAGTCATGAAAAATATTTCTTATGTTAACATGCATATGCTCAGTGGTATAGCGAAAATGAGTTAAAATTTGTGTGAAAAAAGTGTGGAAAATATTTGGTGGTTAAAAATAAAGTTTCTACCTTTGCACTCGCTTTCGGAAAGGGAGCGCTTGACAGAGGTCGGGCAGCAAAGCGGAAATGAAAAATTTTGAAAAAAAATCGACAAAAATTTTGTCAGTTCAAAAACTTGTTGTAGCTTTGCAGAACTTTCCGCTCAACGAAAATGAGCGAGCGAGAAATCGCGGAAAGCCAACGAACATTGAAAGATTTACAATAGAGACGAAGTAGTACAAGAGCAATTAAAAACTCTAGTCAATTCTACAGCACAATCGGAGCGAGGGCACAACAAGGTTGTTCAAAAACAAAATCTGAAAAGATAGAAACAATATAAACAACGAAGAGTTTGATC
>JAFZHD010000051.1 GCA_017555085.1 Muribaculaceae bacterium
ACTATTGGATGAATATATTAAAAGAAAATATTAGGCATAAATACCCCATTGGAACGCGTTCCAATGGGGTATTTATCATACTTTTTGTCTACTAAGAGTTTTTTAGTGTATTTTCATCCTACTTTTTGTCCAGGTAACCCCCAACAACACAACCTACACCTTCTCCACAACAATCCCACCCCATAACATATAGCCACCATACGCCACGCTATGGCACAAAAAAAATGAGACTTGCGCCCCATTCTATTATTTCTCATACATTTCTTTCGTCACAAGTTGCCGACTACACTTTTTCCCAAGTGAAGTTCCATTTGCTGCCTTTGATGGCTCGCAATCGATAGGCCAAATTGTGGAATGGACGCAATAGCATTCTCATCGGAAGCATAAAGAACACCCTACGGCCTCCAAGACTGCGAGCAAGTTTTTTCCACGCAAACATCAACGGCAACCACATGCCCACCGAAACAACGGTTACTATCGCCAACGCAAACAAATTGGGCAACGCCGACAATATCGCACCTACCGACAACAAAAGCCACAACCACGCCATCGCCGAACAGAAACCGAACAATCGGCGCGCCCCCCTATACACAAATCGCGACGTGAAGGTGTATCGAGCCTTAATGTCACGGTAAACATCGCGGGGATTGCGTCGGTAAACGATGCGCACCTGCGAATCAGCCGACAATTCCACGGCCGTATTTTCGGGAGTGGCAATTTCACTGATAAAAATATCATCATCGCCATACTGCAAATTCAACGATTGTGAAAATCCGCGATTTTTGAAGAACAGTTCGCGGCTATAACCGATATTGGCATCAATGCCGCGATAGGGACGGCCAGCCAACGCACTCGACAGATAGGTTACCGCATCGGCCAACGCATTAAAGGCACGCTTGCGCGCTCCAAAACGTTTGTCATCTTCGGGTGAATAACTTGCGTAACCGAGAACCACTTGTTTGCCACGGGCAAAATGGCGCGCCATGAGCGACAACCAACGCGACGACTGCACTCGGCACGATGAGCGTGTGATTACCACATAGTCATATCGCGCAGCCTTGACACCAATAGTCAACGACAATTTTTTGCGACTCAAATATCGCGAGCCCTCGGGGGCATAAGTGTGGCTCAAATTAGAGTGATGTTGCATCAACGCAGTCACAATATCTTTGGTAGTTTCCGACGCTCCGTCGTTAACCACAATCACCTCAAATCCGGCCGGATAGTCTTGCGCCAAAATGCTTGGCAACATTATACCCAAGTTTTCAGAATCATTATTAGAATACACTATAACAGAGACCTTTGGCATAGCAATAGGCACCTCATCGGCATCGCATCGCGACACGCATCGCGCAACCGACAACAGACGCCCGCGATACACAATAAGAAGCATCAGCACTGGCAATAGCAACGCCGATAGCAACACGATAGTTTCGACCGATAGAGTCAAAGAAAATAGAGTTGTGTGTGTCAGCATAAAAATACAAACATCAAAAAGGGGATAAAAACTTATTTCGCCTGCAAATTTACTAATAAAAAATGATTACCTTTGTAGTCCTAAACAAAAAATACCAACGAGTATAATAAAAATCTCTCCCTCTCGTTAGTAATCATAGAAACAACATCAGTTAACTAATGTATATCTCTAAAATGAAACAACTTTTAGTGTGCATTGCTATGGGCATAGCAATAGCACTATCGTCATGTTCTACCTCAAAGACCTCGCTCACATATTTTGAAGACATAAAAGACTCACAATCAGGCGAACTAACAGCAAGCAATTGTGACTACCAAGTCAAAATCGAAGCCGATGACGAACTATTCATCACCGTTACATCAATCATTCCAGAAGCAACTGCAATATACAACCTCCCGTTGGCCAACCCCGCAGAAATGCTCAATTTGACTACTGTAACACAGCCCCAACAACAGACTTTTATCGTTGACAAAAACGGTTATATATCATTCCCCATCCTCGGCAATGTATTGGTAAAAGGCTTGACCACCCAACAGGTCAAAGAAAAACTTACCCAATTAATTTCGGAAGATGTTGAAGACCCCGTTGTGAGAGTTGAACTCATCAACTTCCGCGTCAATGTGCTTGGCGAGGTTAAAGTTCCCGGCGCAATCAATATTCATCGCGAGCGTTTCTCGGTTATCGATGCCATCGCTGCCGCCGGCGACCTTACCGAATATGGCGAACGCCACAATGTTCTCCTCATCAGAGAAGAAGACGGCAAAATCACATACCACCGCCTCAACCTCAACGAGTCATCAGTACTCACATCGCCCTATTTCTACTTGAAACAGAACGATGCAATCTATGTTGAACCCAACAAGATTCGCAAAGAAAACTCTAAATACAATCAGAACAACTCGTTCAAAATTTCTGTAACATCAACTATTGTTAGCGCTTGTTCGGTAATCGCATCATTGGTTATCGCATTAGTGGCACGATAATAATCAATCCCTATTCTGAAAAATGGAGAACAATCAATCACCCCAAATTAACGACGGAAAAATCGACGTAACATATATAATTGACACCATTCGCAGAAATTGGTGGATGTTTGCCATCTCTCTCGTGGCGTGTCTCGCCCTTGCCGGAACATACCTTTATGTAAAACACGATGTTTACAGCGTTCACGCAAAAGTGCTCGTGGCTTATGACGAAGGTGGCGGCTCAATGGGTGCAACCCTCATGCAAAGCCTTTCATTGGGCGGCGTTGGCGGCAACAATGTCGAAGATGAAATTCTCGTAATGAGTTCACACTCTATCAAAGAGCAGACTGTTGCCGAACTAGGTCTCAACCGCAGCTATTCAAGTCCAGACGGATTGTTGAAAAAGAAATACTATTACAACAACTCGCCCATCGTTGTAAATGCGCCCAACGAATTGTTTGACACATTGTCAACAAGCCTCAAATTCAAAATCGATGTCAATGCAAAATGTGACGAAATCAATGTTGAGGTTTCAAAAGGCATGTTCAAAACCATCACAGAGGTTACAAGCAATGCCTTCCCCGTTGTGGTAAACACTCCATTCGGCATTTTCTCGGTTGACACAACCAAATACTATATCCCCAACGAGGCAATCACAGTAAAGGCGAATGTTGCCGGCAACTCTATGCTTGCCGAATCTTATGCCGAAGAAGTGGGTGTTGCCAAGTCTGAGAAGAAAGCCAACGGCATTTCGCTTTACACCGAGGATATCAACATCGAACGAGGCAAAGACTTCCTCAACAAAATGATTGAACTCTACAACCGCCGCGGTCAACAAGAAAAAGACGAAATGGCCATCAACACCGGCAAGTTCATCGACGAGCGCCTTGCTTCGCTCTACACAGCCCTCTCTGCTTCTGAAACCGAAATCCAACAATACAAGCAAAACAACAACATTGTTGACGTGAAAGCCGAAGCAACATACCTTATGACACAAAAAGGTACGCTCGAAAACGCATTGCTCAGAGCCAACACTCAACACGAGGTGCTCAAAATGACACAAGAGTTTATCTCAAACCCCGAGAACAACTACTCTATGATTCCTTTCTCTCAGGACATTCCCGGTGTTGCTCACGCCATTGAGGCATACAACACTCTCGTTCTCAACCGCATCAAACTTGAACAAAACTCTAAACGCGACAACACTTTGCTCAAAACATTGAAAGAGCAAATTGACTCTGTTCGCACAAATATCTTGACATCAGTATCACGCGCTTTGGCAAGTTCAGAAGTTTCGCTTAACGAACTCAAAGCCAAAGAACGCCAATCGGCAAGCCGCCTGAGCCAAGTCCCCACACAAGAACGCGAGTTCCTTGAATTGCAACGCGAGCAAGCAATCAAAAACACTCTTTACAGTTTCCTTCTCCAAAAACGCGAAGAAAACCAATTGGTACTTGCCGCAACTACTCCCAAAGGTAAAATCGTTGACGACGCGTTTGCATACAACAAACCCATCGCGCCCAAGAAACCGATGATTTTGTTCTTGGCATTGTGTTTCGGATTGTTGATTCCCGCTGTTTGGATATACATCAAGCCCATGCTCAGCAACCGCTTTGACTCGGTTGACGCAATCAAACGCCTCACCAACATTCCCATTCTCGGCGAAATTTGCCACTCTCAATCGGCCAAAGACAATCCTATTGTTGTGAGCGAAACTTCAAAACGCCCTGTTGCCGAACTCTTCCGCTTGTTGCGCACCAATATGCAATTCCTTTTCAAGAACAAATCAGAAGGCGGTCGCATAATCACTGTGACATCAAGTTGCAGTGGCGAGGGCAAGACATTCATCTCAATGAACATTGCCGAAGCATTAGCACTCACCAACAAGAAAGTGGTGCTTGTGGGTCTCGACATCCGTCTCCCCATGCTTGCCAAACATCTCAACCTCCCCTCTACCCCTGGTGTAACCAACTACCTCTCGGGAGCTGTTGACTCAATCGACCAAATCACCCAACATCATAGCCACTGCGACATCATCGTTGCCGGCCCCATTCCGCCCAACCCCTCTGAATTGTTGTTGGGCGACCGCATCGAAACCCTCATCAGCACCCTCAAAGAGCGCTATGATTATGTGATTCTCGACTCGGCCCCCATCGGCCTTGTGTCAGATACATTCTCTTTAACCAAGTTCACCGAAGTGACATTGTATGTGTCTCGCGCCAACTACACAAAACGCAACTTCATCAAGTATCTCAACGAAGTGGCGGCCTTGGGCCAACTCAACAATGTTGCCATCATTGTAAACGACACCGACGCCAAACTATCGCACGGATATGGTTATGGCTACGGTGCCACTCAAAAAGACTAACAACCATTAAGCATAGAGATAATTTCACGGTTATCTCTATGCGATTTTATATATATGCTTTTAGATAAAACCAAATTAGTACAAAATACGGTGCTCACACTCTTTTGGGTGTGGTGCACTTTTGGCTTTATTGCCGAAGAGATTGCGCCATTCTTGGAATCACTTCGGTCGGGCATATTTTTCCTTATTGACATGGCCATGATGGGCGTAGGCTTTATGGTTCTCAAAGACCGAAAAGACAAATTATTTGTATTCTCATTCATCGCCATTACATATTGGATTACCTGCATTCACTGCGGTTATGACACATTGTTTTACTTCAACGGAACGCGCGAATTTGTTTATCTGCTCTGGATTATCCCCATTTTGAGATACATCTACAATAGCCGTCAAGCCTATGAATTTGTCAAGAGATTTGACAAACATTTATTCATCTTCTTGATTATTCAGGCGTTTTGCGTCACATTCCAATTCTTGAAATATGGAGCAAACGACCATGGTGGAGGCTCAATGGGTAACGGTTTTTCGGGCGTAGTTTCAATGATGATTTACCTCATCTCGTTCTACTTGATGAAAAAGCGAATGGACCCCGACAACTACATTTCGTCACTCATCAACAACAAATGGCTCATTATCTTGTTGTTCCCGACAATGCTCAACGAGACCAAAATCAGTTTCATTTTGCTAGCAATGTTCTTCATATTGCTGTTGCCTATCAACCGACAATCTCTCATGAAACTTTTGATTCTCAGCCCCGTGATGTGCATCTTGATGGTAGTCGTGTTCAACATCTACATGTCGGTTACCGACAGCCAATTTGACATCACGAGCGAAGGATTTTTGGAAGCATATTTCTATGCCGAAGAAAACGATGATATCGTGAACTGGGTAACCGTATTGCATGAACGCGGCGAAGATTTAGCCATTGACGGTACTAACGATATTCCCCGTTTCACAAAATACATCATGATTCCCGAATTAACCGACTATTACACCGGCCACTCAATCACCGGCTTTGGTGTCGGTCAGTTCAAAGGAGGTACAATTATTGACAGTTCGAAGTTCTACAAAGAAAACGAATACCTGTTGCGCGGTTCAATCCCCTACGGATTTCACGCATTCATTCAAATCGGTTTCTTTGCCATCATCTATTTCATTTGGCTATGGTTCCGCCTCGCAAGCATGAAAACATCGCCTAATATCGAACGCGGAATAGTATTATTCATCATCGCAATGACACTTATCGTAATGCTCTATAACGACTTTTTCCGTTGCGGGCCCATTTGTATAGCATTCTTTTACATCTACACCCAGGCATTGCGATGGAAACCTAACGAAAACAAACCCTCATTAGCATCATAAAACATTATGCGCAACATATTAATTACCGGCGGAGCCGGATTTATCGGTTCAAATCTTTGTGAGCACTTTTTGAGAACAGGCGACAATGTAGTGTGTCTCGACAACTTTGCAACCGGACACATCGAAAACCTGTTGCCCCTCATTGAACAATATCCCCAATCGTTCAGACTCATTGTGGGCGACATTCGCAACCTTGACGACTGCCGCAAAGCAGTTGAAGGTGTTGACTATGTGCTTCACGAAGCAGCATTGGGCTCAGTGCCTCGCTCTATCAAAGACCCCATCACATCAAACGATGTCAATGTTGGCGGGTTCGTGAACATGCTCGTTGCATCACGCGATGCCGGTGTAAAGCGATTTGTGTTTGCGGCAAGTTCATCAACCTATGGCGACAGCACCTCGTTGCCCAAAGTTGAAGATGTAATCGGCCGTCCGCTTTCGCCCTACGCTATCACAAAATATGTCAACGAATTATATGCCGATGTATTTGCGCGCACCTATGGTCTTGAATTTATCGGTCTTCGCTACTTCAATGTATTTGGCCGCCGCCAAGACCCCAACGGAGCATACGCAGCCGTAATTCCCTTGTTCGTGAAAAAATTTATGAACCACGAAGCGCCCAACATCAATGGTGACGGCGAGTATAGCCGCGACTTTACCTATATCGACAATGTGATTCAGATGAACGAACTCGCTCTCGAAGCTCCTGCCGGCAGCGATGCTGTAAACCAAATCTACAACACCGCCTTTGGCGAACGAACAACCCTAAACCAATTAACCGATTATTTGAGAGAATATCTTGCCGAGTTTGACCCCGAAATCGCGAATATCATTCCCACACACGGTCCTAACCGTGTAGGCGATATTCCCCACTCTCTCGCGTGCGTTGACAAGGCAAAAAATTTGCTCGGATATGACCCCAAATTCAGCATGAAGCAAGGTCTCAAAGAGGCTTGCCGCTGGTATTGGGAAAACCTTAAATAACTTTACACTGATGGGAAAAGAAATCAAAATAGCAGTTATCGGACTCGGATATGTCGGTCTTCCATTGGCACGACTATTCTCTACCAAATACAAAACCGTGGGCTTTGACATGAGCCAACGACGCGTTGACGCTCTTATGGCCGGACACGACGCCACTCTCGAAGTTAGCGACGAGCTGCTTCAATCGGCTATCGCCAACGGCTTCACTTGCACAGCAAATATTGAAGACATCAAAGACTGCAACTTTTATGTTGTAGCCGTTCCCACACCCGTCGACCGCGACAACAAGCCCGACCTCACGCCTTTGTATGGCGCAAGCGAGACAGTGGGCCGCGTTATCGCTCCTGGCGACATTGTTGTGTATGAATCAACTGTTTATCCCGGCGTTACCGAAGACGAGTGTATTCCCGTCGTTGAAAAAGTATCGGGATTAAAATACAATGTCGATTTCTATGCCGGATATTCGCCCGAGCGCATCAATCCCGGCGACAAACTCCACACTGTTGAGAAAATCAAGAAAGTGACTTCGGGCTCTACTCCCGAAATCGGTCAGATTGTTGACCAAGTATATTCATCGGTTATCACTGCCGGCACCCACCTCGCCCCCACTATCAAAGTGGCCGAGGCTGCAAAAGTGATTGAAAATTCACAACGCGACATCAACATCGCGTTTGTCAACGAGTTGTCAAAAATCTTCAATCTCATGGGCATCGACACCCAAGCAGTGCTTGAAGCAGCTGGCACAAAATGGAACTTCCTTCCGTTCCGCCCCGGCTTGGTTGGCGGCCACTGCATCGGCGTTGACCCCTACTACCTCGCAATGTGCGCACAACGCTTTGGCTACAACCCCGAGATTATTCTCGCCGGTCGTCGCATGAACGACGGCATGGGTAACTATGTGGCTACTCAAACAGTGAAACTCATGGTGAAAAAAGGTATCAATGTGAGCCATAGCAAAATCGCCATCTTCGGTTTCACATTCAAAGAAAACTGTCCCGATGTGCGCAACACCAAGGTTATCGACATCTACAACAGCCTCAAAGAATATGGCATCGACATCACTGTCTATGACCCATGGGCCAATGTTGCCGTTGCTCAACACGAATATGGCATTGAGCCTGTCAACACGCTCAACCCCGAGCATCAGTTTGACGCGGTTATCATGGCAGTTGCCCACAACGAGTTCAAATCAATCGACATCAGCGGTTTCCTCAAAGAGCAAAGCGTGGTTTATGATGTCAAATGGATAGTTAACGACAAAGTGGACGGCAAACTCTAACAATGGCTGAATCGACCAACGACATAAAGCAAAAAGCAATCAAAGGCATGCTATGGAGTTTTATCGAAAGATTTGGCTCCTTGCTCATCTTGTTTGTGTCAAACATCGCATTGGCGCGCATGTTGTCGCCCGACGAGTTTGGCATCGTGGGCATTCTCATGGCCTTTGTTATGTTCTCGACCATATTGGTTGACGGCGGGTTGGGCAATGCACTTGTTCAACGCCAAAACCTCACCAAAGACGATTGCTCAACAGTATTCTTTGCCAACATTGCCGTGGCATTGGCTTGCTACGCAGCGCTATTTTTCGGTGCCGATTGGATAGCCGACTTTTTCAATCAGCCACAATTAAGCCAATTAATGCCCGTCATAGGCTTAGTGGTTATATTTGATGCGTTCAGCGCTGTTCAAAACAACTTGCTAATCAAGGAAATCAATTTCCGCCGCATTGCGTTTGTCAAAGTTGCAGCAGCGTTTCTGTCATCGGCAATCGCCGTTGCGATGGCGTTTTGCGGAATGGGTGTGTGGAGTTTGGTGGTTCAATACCTTGTCAACAGTGTTGCCAAATCGGTATTGCTTTGGACCGCGACATCGTGGCTGCCCACTCTCACATTCAAATGGCAATCATTCAAAACGCTCTTTGGTTACGGATCTAAACTATTGTTAGCATACTTGCTCAGCGAAGCCTATCGCCACGCACAGGTATTGTTAATCGGCCGCTTTTTCCCCGCCAACCAAGTGGGGCTATTTTCACAAGCCAAGCATCTGCAAGATGTGCCCAACACCACTATTCTCACCGTGGTAAATCAGGTTACATTCCCCGTATTCTCAAAAATACAAGACGACCTCACTCTTTTGAGAAAAGGATTAAGTCGAAGCATCAAGATTTTGACATTCCTCAACTTCCCGCTCATGGCCATACTCATCATCACAGCCAAGCCTGTGTTTATGTTGTTATTTGGCGAGCAATGGATTGAAGCTGCACCCTATTTCCAATGGTTATGCGCCGGATTTGGCCTACTGTTGGTTATTCACAACACCAATTTGAGTCTGCTCAAAGCCATTGGCAAAAGCGGCGTCGTGCTCACTCTTGAAATAGTCAAGAAGATTATCGGCGTTGCCCTCATCATCGCATTCTTCTTTATGGGATATGGCGTGATGGGCATATTGTGGGCATTGGCCATCAACTCTGTTATCGAGTTTTTCCTCAACGGATATTTCACCGGCAAATACACCGGCTATGGCATCATGTCACAAGCCCGCGACTTGTTCCCGGCTCTTATCACAACCGTCATCACAAGCGCCGTCGTGTGGAGCATACCCCAATTCTTGCCAATGCACTATATCGTGCAGATATTTGTGCAAGCCGCGGCATTTGTGGCTATATATGCACTCATTGCCCGAGCGTTCAAACTCGAAATTTTGCAATATCTACTCACCGAAGTTAAAGCACGCATCAAACGATAATGAAACAACGCATCAAAAACATATTGAGACCGCCCTACCAATTTGCGAGATATATCGCATTGCGATTTATCGCTCACCGTCATTTCAAGGCAATTAAACTCAACGACGGCCTCAACATTGAACGCGTCACTTCTCAATCGACTTCGTTCTTTGGATACTACAATGTTTCGCCCGAGAACAAAAAAGGCCAAATACTGTTTTGCTCACCCATAGCAGGCACCGACCACGTTGCCCTATACTATCGCAACGACGACAAAGATATGCTCATCGGCGAAACTGCCGCTCACAATTGGCAACAAGGCTGTATGTCGCAGTGGGGTTACACCAACACCACACGCGCTTATTACAACCGCTATAACAGCGCCACTGACACCTACGAATGTGCTGTTTATGACACCGAGCAACAACGCGAAATAGACGTTTTGCCCATGCCCATCAACGCGTTGTCAAAACAAGAGGACTATGCATTGTCGCTCAACTATGACCGTTTGGCGGTTATGCGTCCCGACTACGGCTATTTCTGCCACAAAAACATCGAATTGCCCTCAAACGACACCGACGGTATTTGGCACATCGACACCGCTACAAAAGAGACCACCCTCATTATATCGCTGCAACAACTCATCGACCTGAAACCGGTTGACACAATGATTGGCGCAACCCACAAAGTGAACCACATCGACATTGCTCCCGACGGCAGCCGATTTATGTTCCTTCATCGTTGGGTAGGCCCCAAAGGCCGCTTTATGCGACTCATCACTGCTAACGCCGACGGCAGCGACCTCTACATTCTCAACGGCGACAAAATGACCTCACACAGTTATTGGGTAAACAACACCCACATCATTTCATTTTGCCACACGCCTGAAACAGGCGATGCCTATGTAATGTTTGAGGACAAAACAGCCAATCACTTTAAGGTATCGCAGAAACTCCCCGTCACCGACGGGCACCCATCAACAATCAGAGGCGGCGAATGGACTGTTACCGACACATATCCCGGTCACGACGCCATGTCGCGCTTATACCTCTACAACATCGCAACCGACAATTTGATATGCCTCGGCCGCTTTTATCAACCGCTCAAATTCAAGGGCACAGGCCGCATTGACCTTCACCCCAAGTGGAACATGGCCGGCACAAAGGTATATTTTGAATCGGGGCACAACGGCAAGAGAAACCTATATGCCATCAACATCTCTAATTTAATAAAGGAGACAAAGTCATGAACATATTAATGGTCAACCAAGACCAATTTGGATACAAAGCCGGTTATTACCACTATTGCAAGCACCTTGTAAAACAAGGACACAAGATTACCTATCTATGCAATGACCACAACCACCCAAAGATGGAGATTGACGGCATTGAGGTAATCTATATCAAAGAGCCGAGCAGTGTAAAGTGGCGCAAAAAATTTCTTGCTAAAATAAAGGAACTAAAAAAGACAACACATTTTGATGTTGCTCTCTGCTCCTATTTCAGAGGTTGTAGCATTCTGAAGACAGTATCGAAGGGCTTACCCATTATTATCGACATCCGCTCTGGCGACTTGACTCCCAACGAGTCTAAACGCAAATTATATAATCGAATCATCAAATTTGAGGCTTCACTTTTCACTCACACAATGATATTAAGCGAGTCGTTGGCTCGTTTGCTCAAACTCAAAGACGGATCTTATGATGTAGTGCCATTGGGGGCTGACGCTATTAGCAAATCTTCACGCACATTTGACTCTATCAGAATGCTATATGTTGGCACATTGCAACAACGCAACATTGACAAGACAGTTGAAGGGCTAGCCAATTTCTGCGACAAATATCCCGATGCCGATGTAGAATATGACATCATCGGATTTGGCTCACCTCAAGAAGAAACTCTTATCAAGCAAATGATTGAACAACGAGGATTGTCAACGAAAGTTCATTTTCATGGGCGCATAAATTACGAAAATCTTCAACCCTTCTTTGACAAGGCTAATCTTGGCGTGGCATTTGTACCTATGACACCATACTACGATTGCCAACCGTCAACCAAGATATATGAATATGTGCTTTCTGGGATATATTGCATTGCAACCAATACCTATGAAAACAGAATACTGATTGAGCCAATTAATGGTTTGATTTGCGATGACAATTCCGACTCTTTTGGCAAAGCCGTTGAACAATTCTATTGCCTCGACAAATCACAATTTGATAGTGATACCATAAAAGCCTCTATGGAACAATACCTTTGGAAAAACGTCATTAACGACAAACTCCTCGCTTTGTTCAACAAATGCCTCAAAAAATAAAATTCTGACATCAATAACTATTTAGACAGCCCAAATATTGACTTGAAATTATCAGATGAGCGAGAAAAATCGTTATCAATTCTCAAGCATATTGATTAATATAATTTCCAAAAAAATAACACTATGGCTTCAAGTTCCAATCATTCTATCACAATCGACATCATCAAAGGGCTCGCAATTATTTTAGTTGTAATCGGGCACTTTATTCCTGAAAATTCGCCCTATTGGTATGTCAAAATGCGTGAAATCATTTATACTTTTCACATGCCGACCTTTTTGTTTGCAAGTGGATATATATTCATGAAGTATTACAAAAACGATTCTTTAAAATCATTTTACGCAAAAAAATTCAACAGACTCATTATTCCCTATCTCACAACATCTGTAATAGTTATCTCAATAAAAATTCTTACAGAAAAATTCTTATCTGTAGATAATCCGGTAACAGCATTGTCCTATTTAAAAATATTTTATATTCCAGAAGCAGGTTATTTCCTTTGGTATATATGGTCCTTGTTCTCAATATTCTTAGCCATTCCATTTTTCAACACATCAAAAAAGAGATTTGCACTCTTAATATTCAGTTTAATAATTCCACATATACCGATTGATTGGACCAACATTTTTTCAATCAGGCAAACAATTTTAATGATACAATACTTTGCAATTGGAATATTCATTGCCGAAAATCATCATATTCGCCAAAAATTAAAAAGCAATCCGGCGGTGTTGATTACACCTCTGATATTTGCTTTTATTCTCGGCTTTATTTATAGCAACTGCAATATTGTTCAATTGGCTTTTATTTGCAAAAGCACTATCCCATATTTGGGCATATACATTGTAAGCCTGCTTGCTCTTATAATTCAGCAATATTGCATAAAAGCCACACAATCATTAGTCTTTTTATCATCATGCTCATTCATCATTTATTTACTGCACACAACATTTGAAGGTTTCACAAAAGCATTATTTAACAAACTATCAATATATAGCAACGATAATCTGCAATTTTGTATTATAGCAATTACAGTTATTCTGACAGGGCTCATAATGCCTATAATATGCCAAAAAATGATAATCGAAAAAAGCCGTATTCTAAAAACTCTTTTCGGGCTAAAATAAACCAACGACTATCTGTATCAGTTTATAATATACTGCATAATTTTTCGTTATAACATTAACGACTTATATCTCTAATTGCACAATGAAAAGAGTTCTTATAGTAAATAAATTCTATTATAACAGAGGCGGAGACTGCGTTTGCGCCATAAATCTTGAAAAACTTTTAAAAACCAAAGGCCATCAGGTAGCTGTATTTGCAATGCAGTATGACGAAAACTTAACTTCGGAATACTCATCTTACTTTGCTCCAGAGGTAAGTTTTTCGGGCGGCATCTCATCAAAACTCAACGCGGCAAAACGCATATTCGGACTTGGTGACATTAAAGTTCAATTTGCAAAAATCTTGAACGATTTTAAACCCGATATTGTCCACCTCAACAACATACACTCTTACATTTCGCCCGTAGTGGCTAAAATGGCAAAAAATTTCGGAGCCAAAGTCGTGTGGACTCTCCACGACTACAAATTGCTATGCCCATCTTATGCCTGTCTTCGCAATGGCAAGCCTTGCGAATTATGCTTCAACGACAAGCATCATATCCTCAAACACAAATGCATGAAGGGCAGCACGGTCGCAAGTTTATTGGCCCACCTAGAAGCAAAATGGTGGAATAAAGCGAAACTCGAAAAATACACCGACGCATTTATTTGCCCAAGCCAATTTATGCAAAGCCGCATGCAACTTGGAGGATTTGGTAAACTTAATGTGGTGTGCAATTTTATTGACCCTGTAAAACTTGACCGTTTCAAGAACATTCAAGAAGTTGACAAACGAGATAACTATTATGTATATGTAGGCCGCCTTTCAACCGAAAAAGGAGTTGCGACATTGCTCAAAGCAGCAAAACAATTACCCTACACTCTAAAAATAGTAGGTGGCGGACCTCTCAAAGACGAGTTAATGATTCAATATGCCGACTGCAAAAACATTGAATTTTTAGGTCATCAAGATGCCGAAACAGTTGCACAATTATTCTCAAAAGCCAAATTTTCAATCGCACCGTCGGAATGTTACGAAAACAATCCGTTAAGCGTCATTGAGTCGCTTTGCGCCGGAACTCCTGTCATCGGGGCAAACATCGGCGGAATACCTGAACTCATCAAAGACAACAATGGTCTAACATATAACTCAGGCGACGCCGACTCACTCAACCAAGCCATTGACTCTGCTTGGTCAAAAGTATGGGATTATAACTCTATCAAGCAAGAATCATTGTCGGCTTTCTCTCCCGATGAACATTATGCCAAAATAATGTCTATTTACGAATAGTTTTAGACAAATTATAACTAACTTTGCATAAAACATAAAACAACCTCATTATAATGAAGAATATAGTTCAAGGTAGCCTTATTACCACTTTCAGATGCAACGCCAAGTGTAACATGTGTAACATTTGGCAACACCAAACACATCCCGAAGAAGAAATTGACGCGTCATATTACGAAAAATTACCCGCCGGATTGCGCATCAACATCACCGGTGGCGAGGCTACTCTAAGAAAAGATATTGACAAGATTTTTGAAATCTTATATCCCAAAGCATCTTTGTTGGAATTGAGTACAAACGGCTACAATACAGAAAAAATCGTTGAGTTGGCCAACAAGTATCCCAACATTCTCATTCGTGTGAGTGTAGAAGGCTTACCCAAAATCAACGACTCAAAACGCGGTATTGTAAACGGTTTTGACCACGCATTGCGCACAATGTTGGAACTCAAAAAGACAAAATGTAAAAACATTGGTTTCTCTGTAGTTATTTCTCCCGATAACTACAAAGACCTTCTCCATTTGTATGAATTGTGCGTTGCTCTTGATGTTGAATTAGGCAACTCAACCGTACACAATTCTTGGTATTTCCACAAAGATGACAATGTTATCGAAAGCGAAGGCGCATTGGAACAACACGAATTATTCGTAAAAGCGTTGCTCACATCTAAACGCCGCGGCTTGAAAAACAAGCTCAAAGACTATGGCCGAGCATTTTTCAACCGCTCTATCCATCGTCGTTTGCGCGGTGACAAACCAGGCTATCGTCCGGCTTGTGGCGCGATGACCGACTTCTTCTTCATCGACCCCTGGGGCAATGTGTCTCCTTGCAACGGTTCAGGCGAAGAATGGGTTGTTGGCAACATCAAAGAAGATTCTTTTGAAAACATCATGGCTTCAGACAAAGCCAAAGCCGTGATGGATAAAGTCAATAACTGTAATCGCAACTGCGCATTTATTGTTACCGAACGCCACGACATGGTTCGCCGTCCATGGATTCCCATCAAATGGGTATTGAAAAACAAATGGCGCATTTATCGCGGCAAAGACATCTGCTGGGATTAACCCATGAAGATTGCAGTTATAGGCATCAGGGGATTGCCCGGAGTTCAAGGCGGAGTGGAGCGTCATTGCGAGAACATATACCCTCGCTTTAATGCCGACACACATTTCCGTGTCTATCGCCGCCGTCCCTACATCAACGCCGAGACACAATCGACTTTCAAAAACATCTCGTTTGTTGACCTGCCCTCAACCCGCATCAAAGGTTTTGAGGCAGTGTTTCACACCCTATTGTGCTGTCTGCATCTAATCTTCAACCGCGTTGACATCGTTCACATTCACAACATCGGCCCAGGCATGTTCACTCCGTTGTTGCGATTGTTTGGCATGAAAGTGGTGCTCACCTACCACAGCCCAAACTACGAACACGACAAATGGGGCAAAATATCAAAAGCCATTTTGCGATTGAGCGAAACACTTTCGTTGCGTTTTGCCAACCACATCATATTTGTCAACAAATTTCAAATGGCAAAATTCTCGGCAAAGACACAAGCCAAGTCAACCTATATGCCCAACGGCATTGACAAAATAGGCTGCGTTGCCGACCACGATTTTGTCGATAAGGTAAAAGCGTTAAAGGGCGAATATATACTCGGTGTTGGCCGCCTCACTCCCGAAAAGGGTTTTGAACACCTCATCAAGGCCGTCAATCTCATAGATGAAGTTCAACAATTAGTCATTGCCGGCGGTAGCGACCACGAAACCACCTATTTTGATTACTTGCAATCGCTCAACACCAAAGGCAAAGTGATATTCACCGGCAACACCTCTAAGAGCCACCTTCAACAGTTGTATAGCCATGCCCGCATGTTTGTGTTGTCATCGGTCAACGAGGGTTTCCCCTTGGTTATGCTCGAAGCCATGAGTTTTGACTTGCCCATGGCAGTCAGCGACATTCCCGCAACACGTCTCATAGACCTGCCCGAGCACTACTATGCCACAGCAGCCGACCATGAGAGTCTTGCCGCCCGCATCAAAGAGATTTATCCCACGGCACAAAAAGTCAAATATGACCTTGAACAATATGATTGGGACAAAATCGCCGACCAAATCCACGACACCTACACATCTCTATCATAACAACAAAGGGCCGCATTAGCGACCCTTTGTTCATTTTATATCATGACTAAAATAGCACATTCTATTTTACCGCCTTTGACAAGGTAAATTCAAATTCAAGGCCGCCTTCCGCACGGTTTCTGACCTCTATGGTGCCGTTCATGGCCTGTATGCCGCTTTTCACAATCGACAAGCCCAATCCCGTTCCGCCAACCTTGCGTGAACGACCGGTATCAACGCGATAAAAGCGGTCAAATAATTGTTCCAAATGCTCCTCGCCAACACCCACTCCGTTGTCATAAAACACAAACGCATAGTGTGAAGCTGTTTCTCCAACACATTTCACGCCCATCTCTGTACCGTGTGAATATATCGCCGCATTTTTGGCCAAATTAAGCATTACACTGCCCAACAGTGTCATATTACCCACTACCTGACAATGTGTGGGCACATCGTTCACAAACTTAAAGTTTTCGCCTACCGAGGTCACGCTCAAATCATCGGCAACCGAGTGTACCAAATTTTTGAAATCGAGCGTAGTCATAGGTATAGAATCTGGTGCTTCTTCCAATCGGGTAATGGCCGACACATCGGCAAGCAGATTGTTTAACCTCACAACATGCGGACGGGTTTTGACAACAAATTCGCGCATCGTTTCGGGCGACATTGACTCATCTTCCACAATTGTGTCGAGATAGCCTTTGATAATACCTATGGGAGTTTTAAGTTCGTGATTTATATTGTTGGTCATTTCCCGTTTCAGTTGGCTTTTCTCTTTTAGCGCACGCATAGCAACTTCGTGCTTACGCTGTCCAAGTTCAATTGCCACTTCTTTATCGCGATATAGTTTCACTATCTGACGGCCAATATCGCCCAACTCGTCGGACTTAAACTTTTCGACCGCAAATTTCTTGCGCTCTTCATTATCCTCACAGTTGGCAAAATCGCGCAACGCCTCAACATTTCGGCCGAAATAGCGTGTTCCATAAAATGCTATTAAAACAGCAATGATTGACAATACAAGCACCACTATCCACACACTTGGCTGAGATGAAAGCGCCTCAAACACCGATATAGTGTAGGGCAATGCCGTGTGCACATAAATCTCGCCGTCTTTACTCTTGCGCACCGAGTATAGATAGAGACCTTTGTCGCGATATGGGCTGTTTCGCAACGATTTGCCCACCCCTCCTTGCTCTTCAAGCATTTTGAATTCGGGAGTCTGCTCGCCGTTTGGAAGTCGTTGGTATATGGGCGTACCCACACAAAAGGCTCGGTTACCGGCTTTGTCAAACACCGACACGCTCACAGGCGCATCAACATAATACTGCTGCAAAAATCTCACATAGGGAGCCAGATCATAATTGCGTTCATAGACATAGACCAATCGTGTCGATGCCAAATCAAGCTGATTGTTCAGGCTCTCGGCACGATAACTCATCTCGCGCCTGTATTGAAACACTACAAGCACGGCGATAATCATCGACAGTAGTAGCACCAACGGTATGAACAACCGCCAACGATAACTAATTCGAATCGGTGAACCCATAGCCATAACCCACGCGAGTGACAATGCAGTTGCCATACTCGCCTATTTTTTTGCGCAAGCGAGTGATATTGGTATCAATGGCACGCGACGACACCTCAATCTCGTTTTCCCACACATTTTTCACAATATCTTCGCGACGGTGAATGCGGTTGCGATGCATCATGAAAAACAGCAACAAGTCATATTCGGTGCGAGTGAGACCTACATCAACGCCATCAACATAACATAATTTTTCGTTGCGACTGATGCGCATGCTGCGAAATGTGATATCGGGTTCATATTCGCCTCGCGCAACATTATAGGCCACTTGATGAGAAATGTGTGAACGGCGCAACACTGCCCTCACTCGGGCCAACACCTCACCTATCATAAACGGTTTGGGAATATAGTCATCGGCACCGATGTTCAAGCCCATCACCTTATCATCTTCGCCGTCGAGAGCAGAGCAGAAAATAATGGGTATATTCTCGGTTGTGGCAACATTCTTGACTCGTTTCACAAAGTCAAAACCGCTCAACTTGCCCATCATAATATCGACAATAAACAGCGAGTAGCCCGACAAATCATGGGCCAACGCCGCTTCGGCACTATATGCGCAATCAACATCATAACCGTCTTTTTCAAGATTGTATTTAAGGATTTCGCAAATAGCCTCCTCATCATCAAGGACCAAAATTCTGATTCTCATAATATACAGGTTTATTATTGTGACGATAAAGTTACAAATTAGTCACAAATCCCGGCGTTAAATAATGTTATTTCTCAAACTCTGCGCCGTGTGGCGTGTTTTATGGGTATAATTACTCAATTTGCACTGTGTTTTCAGGTATTAGATTTAAGGTTAAGGGACTGCCGGTTGTCGTGAGACAACCGACTTTCTTTTTATAACGATACGCTCCACAATTTTTAGGCAATTCACATTTTTTGATGAAAAAGCACGCTGTTACCTCAAACTTTTTCACTAATATTGCGTTTACATTTTATTAATGACTAAATAATATAAACATACCCCAAAAACTTTAAGACACATGAAAACATCTTATCTCTTTCTTGCACAAGGATTTGAAGAAATCGAAGCACTCACTGTTGTTGATGTGATGCGCCGTGCCGGAATGCCTCTCAAAACCGTTTCTATCACTGACAATCATACTGTTGCCGGCGCTCACGGAATTCCTGTCGTTGCCGACAGGATTATTGCCGATGCCGACCTCACCGATGCCGAATGGCTCATTGCTCCCGGCGGCATGCCCGGCTCAACCAACCTCGCCGAATGCAAAACTCTCACCGACGCGTTGCAGCAACACAATGCCAAAAGCGGAAAAATCGCCGCCATCTGCGCTGCTCCCGCTGTTGTTCTCGCTCCGCTCGGCATTCTCAACGGCAAAGAAGCAACTTGCTACCCTGGCTTTGAATGCAAAGGCGCTATCATGCGCGAAACTCCCGTGGTTGCCCTTGAAAACATCATTACTGCCAACGGTCCTGCCACTGCATTGATGTTTGCCCTCGCAATCGTAGCCAACTCATTGGGCGAAAACGCAGCCAAAGAAATTGGCAACGGAATGCTCCTTTACCCCAAAAATGTTGACTTCTATTTCTAAAATCAGCCCGATAAATAAACAAAAGCCGGAACCATTTGGATTCCGGCTTTTATGTTATGTTTAAGTCTTTATGCTTTGCGGGTGGCGAGGATTGCTTCAACCTCATTGCGCAAATAAGGAATATCAATCAAGTAATAGCGACCGTTCTCGGGGTGAAACACAGCCAATCGGCCGGCACTCACCACAATTCCGTATTTCTTTTCGAGAATGTATCGGTAAAAACTCACTTGCAACGCATAGTGATAGAAGGTGCTGTCAGAAATATGCCCAATGGGAGGAAGGGCAAATTGGCGAAAACGGCTTTCTTTCTCAACCACTCCGTTATACACAAGTTTGGTGCTGCGCTTCCAGTCATAAATCGTAAACTTGCCATCGCTATATTCCAAAAAGTCAAGCGTTCCGGCAATACCATATTCTTCATAATAGATGCGCCACTCGGTGCGATATGGGCTCAATTTATGCTCGGCAGCAAACTGCAAGAACATGTCAAATGTCTCGTCGCTCTCGCTTTCTATGCCGAGATAGTATTTCTCGATTTTGTCGTGCATCATTGTGCCGAGGTCGCGGGCTTGTTGCGCTTTCGCTTCCCATTCGGCCTTGAGTTCTTCGGGCGTTATGCCCAACTGACTGGCCTTGCGCTCAGCCCAATAATCGGCATCAAATTTTTTGAAACAGTTTTCGACAACCGTTGTCACCGACTCCAATTGCTTGCCGTTGCAAGTATATAGGTGCTCCAACTCGTCAAAACAGAGCAGGTCGTCGCGTTCGTGTTTATGTAGTTCATTATATGTCATGATTATATTGACTTCTATTTATTGCGCAAATTTAACAAAAAAGAGTTACCTTTGAAAACATTTAGCCCATGGACTTACTTACATCGCATATTAAATCATCAATCAAGCGCAACAGCCTCATTGCTGAGGGCGACAAAGTGATTGTCACATTGAGCGGCGGAGCCGACTCGGTGGCATTGCTGTCGGCATTGGTTGCTCTCGGCTATGATTGTATTGCCGCACACTGCAATTTCCACTTGCGCGGTGATGAGAGTGACCGCGATTGTGCATTTGCACAATCGCTCGCGCAATCGTTTGGTGTTGAATGTGTTGTTAAACACTTTGATGTGACACAATATGAGCGCGACAACAAGGTATCGACCGAAATGGCTTGCCGCGAATTGCGATATGAATGGTTTGAACAACTGCGCCAACAACATGTCCCTGCCGTAATTGCCGTGGCTCATCATCGCGACGACAACATCGAAACTTTCTTTCTCAACCTGCTGCGCGGCACAGGCATCGCCGGACTTACCGGCATGGCACCCCGCAACGGCCACATCATTCGCCCTATGCTCGACTGCACCCGACAAGATGTGGAGCAATATCTCGCCGACAAGGGCCTCAACTATGTAACCGACAGCACCAACAGCCAGAACGACTATCGCCGCAACCGATTGCGTAACATCATCTTACCCATGCTCAACGAGCAGTTTCCCGGAGCGAGCAATGCAATAGCCACCACCATGGCCATGCTTGGCGACAACGAAGCCATCTATCGCGCGGCCATTGACAATGCCCGCAACCGCTATGTCTCGGGCAACACAATCGACCTCGGCTCATTGACAACCAACGAGCAACAAGCTTCAACCGTTTTGTTTGAACTCATTCGCCACATGGGGTTCAACTACACCCATGCAAGCGATATTATTGCTGCCGCCAACGCATCGGGCCGACAGTTCTTTGCCGGCAAAAACATTCTCACCATTCACCGCGATACACTCATCATCAGCACCCAGCCCGACGGCCAAATCGATGAATATATCATCAACTTGACACAAGCGATAACCGCGCCCATCAACCTCACCGTCAGCATTGCGCCAAACGACGGCACAATTGCCAAACCGACATCGGCATCGACCATTATGCTTGATGCAACGGTGCTTGACGGCAACCCGCAATTTGTGTTGCGACATTGGCGCGAAGGTGACCGCATAGCCCCCTTTGGCATGAAAGGCACAAAAAAAATTAGCGACATCTTCACTGATGCCCATCTGTCAATCGTTGAAAAACAAAACATTTGGTTGCTCACACGCAACGACGAAATTTTATGGGTAATCGGCCACCGCACCTCACGCCACTACCCCGTCACCGCCCACACCACCTCAATCATCACTATCAAAACAAACGAGTAAATTCAAAATATCTGTTAGAAAAAAAATCTCAGCATCGTTGGTGCTGAGATTTTTCATTCGGCTATTTCAATCCAAGAATTGCTCTACTACATTAGATACATTCTGAAAAAACATCACATAGTAAATCGGGATATATGTTATTCCGTTTTCTGTATATACCCTTCGCTCATTAGACAACACATAAGCCTTTTTTATGTCATATTCATCGGTAGATATAAATTTATCTAATGCACTATGAACAGTGTAATCTTTACCCGATTTCACCTCAATAGGTATATTTGACAAATTATCAGCATCATCTATCAAATAATCTACCTCACCATTCTTTTTATTATCATAATAATATAAATTATAGCCATGAGCCTTTAACTCTTGAGCCACTACTGTTTCATATATTGACCCGAGATTTATGCTTTTAACATCATCCATCACCGCTTTGATGTTATTTCTATAATATATACCCGAAAGTATTCCTACATCATTCAAATACAGTTTCAGCAAATTCTTTCCGCTATTTTCCAACAACGGATATGAGGGTTTACTTATAGCCTTAACCTCCAATGCGACACCCGAAGAAATCAAATAGTCAAATTCCTCGATATAGTCATCTGATCTTTTCCAACTTTTGTCCTCGATGTTTTTTATTATGATTCTTTTCTTTTTATTTTCAAGATTAGACGGTATCATATCATAAATACGCCTAATTTTCAGTTTCGCATTATTAGTCTCTTCATATTTTGTGGCATCTATACCATACAACAAATATGCCTCTTGCTGAATAGACCTAAACGCTACAACATTTTTGGTCTTGACAAAAGTATCAACCGCTTTTGGCAATCCTCCCACCAATATATATTTCTTAAAGAAATCAAGCATTTTGGCATGCATTGCTTCTGATAGCGACTGGTTGTTTTCAAAATTTTCTCTCATCGCTTCAATAGCAATATCACCCACACCATTCGCATACAAAAATTCCTCAAAATCCATCGGATACATATGCTCTATATCCAAACTACCCAAAGGGATTGATTGTGTATTTTTCAATGTTACTCCAAGTAAGGACCCACTAGCTATATATGTAAATCTATTTTCAGCCATCAAAAATTTCACAAGCGTGAGCAAGTGGTCGTAAGCCTGTATTTCATCAATAAAAACGAGAGTATTTACCTTGCTTTTCATTTTATCTCCGGCAATAGTGCTTAGCGCCATATAGAAATCTTTTGTCGTCTTTGCCTCGGCAAATATGCGGTCACCCAACTTATCCTCTTCCATATTTATTTCAATATAGTTAGAGAATCGTCTTTGCCCAACCCAACGAATTATATATGACTTTCCTATCTGACGAGCACCATCTATCAACAACATTCTATTAGAATTTGATGAGAAATACTCCTCTATACGCTTTGATATTTTCCTATACAACATGATTGACAATATTTTACGGCCACAAATATAACGTTTTTTTTCAACATTTGGTGCGTTTTCCCATAAATCAACACTCTAAAAAGGTGCGTTTTCCTACAATTTTACACATCAAAAAGGTGCGTTTTCCGATTTGGAAGTATCTTATTTCTTAAAAAAGTCGGGTTTTCGGACAGAAAAGACCTCTAAAAGTGAGTTGTAAACGCGACGGTTGGCTCCGCTGTAATCGCTGTTATGGGGGTTTAGTTCCCATTGGCCGTCAATGTAAAAGTAGATGAATTTCACAATGGCTTGTGAGCGGCTCTGCCCTGCAGCACAATGCACATAAAAGTGTTTGTCGGCATGGCGCATAACAAAGTCAACCACGCAAGCAGCCATTTCAATATCAAACAGTTCTCCACCGTATGCGCCATTATCAATATCGTCAAAATCGAGGTTCAACACATTATCGGCCGATGTAAATTTGTGGTATTCGACATGCGAGCCGGGCGTGCATATCGATATTGCAACACTGTCCTCAGGCAAAGTTTCTACGCCCTCAAATCGGTCTACAAAATCACGAAATGAGTAACAATATAATTTCTTGCTCATGGTGGTTCTTTTTATATACAAATATATACCGCTTTTTTCATATTGTGAATATTTCCCTATATATTTATATTGGCGGCAGATAAAAGTTTATCAATTCAACCCTCTCAATTATTTACTTGCCGATTGTGATTGACGCACATCGACTTCACTATTTATCAATCGACTGATGTTTTTTGACTTGCGTCCCCAATCAACATTATATGACACTGACACAAATGCCAATTGCTCCACCGCTTTTGTTCGCAATATTCGCTGTATATCAACATTTCTATTTATAATATGAGTTCCACGACTGTAACGACCGATTGGGACAAACATTCCCGTATTAAATCCAAATCCTCGCCACCGATACCCAAGCTGAATCATCGACATAGTTTCGCCTTCTTCAATCGTTTCACCCCACAATGATTTGTTACCTTTTTGATACATTGCTGTCAAAGTTGCTCCCCAATGAGTAAGCTGAATTTGAGCATTCCCGCTCATAGAGTTTAGCGAGTGTTTATAATTACAGCCTCGGCTATAATCGTGGTGAAACATAAGCGAGCCACTAACCGTGAGCCATTGCGGAATCACTACTATCCTCGGAGATATAGAAACTCCACACGATGCTATACCCCACTGATTACCCCATGATGTCACAAATTTGTCTATTTCATTATTCCACTCTCTATAATCCATTACTGCTCGTGGTGTTCGAGCTCCCCAAATAGTAATTTGGCCCGATACTCGTTTTGCAACATAACTATATTGTAACCTCACTTTATAACTGCTATATGGAGCCAATTCGGGATTTCCAATTTGAGCTTGTAACATATCCACATTTTGCAACACAGGCGACAACTGCGTCAATGTCGGATTTATGGCATTTGATGTTAATATCAATCGCAATTGCGATGCTCTGTTAATTCTATATCCCGCCGTCAAACGCGGACAAACAAGTAGCGTTTCTGAACTTTCATCTTTATCAGAATGTCGGACATTGGAATATGTCAGCGCTACCCCCGCTGAGAAAGTCAACTTGTTTTTTATATTATAAAAATACTCACCAAAAATCGTTGCAACATCTTCACGACTGCGACTTTTCACATCATCAAATTCATAATAGGCACCGTTCCAATATCCACGATATTGTGTTCCGACAGTAAGTTTTGCCTTTTCCCATTCTTTAATATAGTTACCTTCAGCACTCAATGCGTAATTGTTATCCTTTATAAGTGTACTTATAATCGATAGTGTATCACTTCCGGCAATTTCTATATAATTGCGACCGCTTTTACCCTTATAATAACTCCCATTCACATCAAACACGAGCGTTTGTCCGTTTCCAATTATGTAATCCAGATAAAAATTCAGTCCCGGATTAAAGCCCGGCGAACGCTGTGTATCATGTACAACTATCGGTAATGTTTCATCGTCATTTGTCAGTATCCCGTCATGAGATAATTCATTATTAAACCCACTATTGAGATACAATCGGGCATAAGCATTCAACTTATCGGTTTTCAAATAATTATACCCTACAAAAGTGTGCATATCATAATAATCACATTTTCCACCGATAGGAGTTTCAATTCTTTCCATGGTTGAGCCATCATTAAATGTGTAATTCTCAAGGTTTTCTCTATAGACCGGTAAGTCAAGACGCATCTGCCCATAATAATTGACTTCCCACTGCGAATTTCCACTATTTAATTTCAAATCGCCATTTTGATTGCCAAACCCGCTTTTCACACTATGCAACGCATTGAGCATCAAACTGCCGCCATGCTCTCTGTTGCGTACAATAAAATCCACGACCTTGTCGGCACTTCCATATCTTAGTCCCGGACTATCATGATATTCAACCCTCACCACACTACCGGGATTTATTGACTTGATTTGCTCTACTCCCACTTTGCGACCATTTATGCGTACCTCTACCGATTGTCCGGCACAATCAATTGTGTTTAAAACGGTGTTGACGTTCAATGTGGGTAATTGCATATTCTGCAACAAATCGAGAGCATCATTTGAACGTGATTTTGTATCGTTTGATGGGATATATAATTCTCGGTCAACCTTATGAATTACCGGAGTTGCCGACACTGTAACCTCAGCCAACTGTACTGTTCTATCATCAAGTATCGAATCGGGAATGTCGCCTTCGGCTTTACCATACACCACATTCTCGGCTTTCGCTCCAATTATGCAGCCAAGCATAATCATTACAAAAAAATAGTTGTTTCGTCTCATTGCAAAAATTTTGTTTTGGTTTTACATTAGACGAAACCTGTTTGCTAAAAAGTTGCAATGCTAAGATTTCAATTCTTTTAATCGGTTGTGTAGCAGGTTGGTGAATTGATAGTTTTTCAAGCCCCATCGGGGTGAAATGAGCAGAGCATCGGGCGACTGCGATACAAATCGTTCTATGGCAATTGTGGGTGCCATGCGTTTCACTATCTTACAACAAAGGTCGATATATTCTTCGGCCGTAAACTGCGGCACGGTGTATAGTCCCTGCTCCACTTCCAATGCCATGCGAGTGCCCTTGACGAGTTGCAACTGATGCAGTTTGACGGTCGCGATGGGCAGTTGCGATATGTGGTCAATGGTCTGCATTATCATTTGCTCATCTTCGCCCGGCAGTCCGACAATCAAGTGTAGACCTGTGGGAATACCAGCCTCAACCGTGCGCATCACGGCATCGACAGTTTCTTCCCAAGTGTGACAACGGTTAATGCGTTCAAGAGTGATATTGTGAGATGTTTCAGCGCCATATTCCACTATAACTCGGTGTGACTGATTAAGTTGAGCCAATCGCTGCAATAATGCATCGGGCATGCAGTCGGGGCGAGTGCCGATAATGAGTCCGTCAACTTTGTCAACAGCCAACGCCTCTTCATATAAATCCATCAGTCGGTCAATATCGCCATGCGTATTGGTATAAGCCTGAAAATAGGCCAAATAGCGCATATCGGGATATTTCTTACCGAAAAAGCGTTTGCCCTCTTCAAGTTGCTCGGTCACCGACAATGCGGGCGCACAATATCCGGGGTTGAATGTCTGATTATTGCAATAGGTGCAACCGCCACGGCCTTTTGTGCCGTCGCGATTGGGGCATGTAAATCCCGCATTCACGGCAATTTTCTGCATCTTGCACGGAAACAGTTCGGCAAGAAAATCAGAGAAGTCGCGATAATAAGCCCCCATTGCCTGTTGATTTTATAAATGAACAGTCTTGTTGATAAGGTATGCGTCAAGAATCACCATTGCGGCCATGGCCTCAACCACTGGAACAGCACGGGGCAACACACATGGATCATGACGTCCACGAGCGTGAAGCGTAACAGCCTCACCGTTGCAGTCAATGGTTTCAATCTCGCGCAATAGTGTGGCAACAGGCTTGAATGCTACACGAAAATAGATGTCTTCGCCGTTTGAAATGCCACCCTGAATGCCGCCCGAGTTGTTGGTGAGCGTACCCACCGAGCCATCTTCGCGGCGAGTGAAAAGGTCAATCATTTCGCTGCCACGGCACGACACGCCGTCAAAGCCCATTCCATATTCAAACCCCTTGGCAGCATTGATGCCGAGCATAGCCGCGCCCAACGATGCGTGGAGTTTGCCAAATGCAGGTTCGCCGAGTCCGCATGGCACGCCGGTAATAACACCGGTAATAACACCGCCAATGGTATCGCCGTCGGCCTTTACTTGGCTGATGAGCTGATACATCTGCTCGGCCTTTTGCGCATCGGGACAGCGAACAGCGTTTGTTTCAATCATAGCGGGGTCATATTTCTTATAGTCGCGGTCGAGCGCAATGTCGCCCACTTGCGATGTGTAGGCATACACTTTTATGCCCAACGCTTCGAGTGCTTGACGGGCAAATGCGCCGCCAACTACACGCGCAATAGTCTCGCGTGCCGATGAACGGCCGCCACCACGATGGTCGCGCACGCCATATTTTGTGGCATAGGCATAATCGGCATGTGAGGGGCGATAGGTGTCGCGCATATTGTCATAATCGGCCGAATGCTGATTGCTGTTTTCAACAATAAAGCCGATTGATGTACCGGTAGTTTTGCCCTCAAAGATACCCGACAAAATTTTGACACGGTCTTTTTCGTCGCGTGCGGTCACAATGGCCGACTGTCCGGGACGGCGGCGGTCAAGTTCGTGCTGAACGCGATCGAGGTCAATCTCAATGCCAGCAGGCATACCGTCAATCACACCTCCCACGGCCGCACCATGAGACTCGCCAAATGTTGTCAGGCGAAATATGTGTCCAATGCTATTCTTCATCATCTGCATTTTCGTTTACGGTTAGGTCAACAACCTCGGCTCTCACATAGTCGATGAGTTGGCGAGGCGATATTTTTAATTGCAGCCCACGCTGTCCGGCGCTCACAAAGATGTGTTCAAAGTCAAGTGCCGTAGTGTGGAAATAAGTCGGGAACTGTTTTTTCATTCCCACCGATGTGCAGCCGCCGCGAATGTAACCCGTGAGGGGGAGCAACTCTTTCATCGGTATCATTTCGGCTTTCTTGGCTCCGGCGGCTTTGGCTGCCTTTTTGAGGTCGACCTCGCAGTTGCCCGGAATCACACATACAAAATGCCCGCTGCGGTCGCCGTGCAACACAAGGGTTTTGAACACCTGATTGATATCCTCACCCAATTCTTCGGCCACATGGTCGGCTGCCAAATTATTTTCATCGACTGTATAAGACACCAATTCATAAGGAATCTTTGCCTTGTCGAGCAATCGTGCAGCGTTAGTTTTTTGTATTCCAGCCATTAGGGTTTATGTTATTAAAACCGAGAGCGGGAAAACCTGTTTCCCACTCTCGCATTTGTATCAATTAATATCCTGTGTAACTGTGGGGAGAAAGGCGTTTGAGTTCGGCCTTAACATCGTCGCTCACATTGAGAGTGTCAATGAATGCCGCAATGCTCTCGGCAGTTACTGTCGAATTCACGCGAGTGAGTTCTTTGAGAGTTTCATAAGGTTTGGGGTAACCTTCACGACGGAGGATAGTCTGAATACCTTCGGCCACCACATTCCACATTGCGTCGAGGTCGGCGCTGATAGCCTGCTCGTTCAAGAGCAATTTGCCAAGACCTTTGAGAGTGCTGTGAAGGGCGATGAGCATGTGTGACATGGGTACACCCACATTGCGCAACACTGTTGAGTCGGTCAAGTCGCGTTGCAAACGAGAGATGGGGAGTTTCATTGCCAAGTGGTCGAGAATTGCGTTGGCAATACCCAAGTTACCTTCCGAGTTTTCAAAGTCGATGGGGTTAACCTTGTGGGGCATAGCCGATGAGCCAACCTCGCCTGCTTTGATTTTTTGTTTGAAGTATTCCATTGAGATATATTGCCACATATCGCGGTCAAGGTCAAGGATAATTACATTGATGCGGCGCATAGCGTCAAACAATGCGGCAAGATTATCATAGTTTGAAATCTGTGTAGTGAGTTCTTCGCGCACGATACCCAATTTGTTGGCGAGGAATTCTGCACCAAACTTGCGCCAATCGATAGCGGGATATGCAGTGAGGTGAGCGTTGAAGTTACCGGTAGCACCACCAAATTTGCCGCTCATGGGCACGGCATCAAAGTGGGCCAACTGTTGGCGCAAACGGTAGGCAAACACGCCGATTTCCTTACCCAAGCGAGTGGGTGATGCGGGCTGACCGTGAGTTTTGGCAAGCATGGGAAGATCTTTCCATTCTTGCGCAAACGCTTCGAGTTGCTCAATGAGTTTAACCAAGAGAGGACGATAAACATCATTAATAGCCTCCTTGATTGACAAGGGCACAGAGGTGTTGTTGATATCTTGTGATGTAAGACCAAAGTGGATAAACTCTTTGTGTGCTTCAAGGCCGAGACGGTCAAATTGCTCTTTGATGAAGTATTCCACTGCTTTCACATCGTGGTTAGTCACGCTTTCGATATCTTTGATGCGTTGAGCATCGGCCACTGTGAAGTTGCGATAAATGTCGCGTAGAGGCTCAAACAAGTCGGCCGAAACGCCTGCCAACTGGGGCAAAGGCAATTCACACAACGCGATGAAATACTCAATTTCAACTCTGACACGGTAGCGAATCAAAGCATACTCTGAGAAATACTCATCAAGATTTTCACACTTGCCACGATAGCGGCCATCAATAGGAGAAATTGCGGTTAATGATGTCAATTCCATATTTATTTTTTGATTTTTATTATTTCTGATGATTAAAATGCAAATTTACGAATATCGTGCGACTTTATTGCAAATTTATAAAACAATTATCATAAATTTACAGTTGAAATTTTAATCTTACTCTCTAATGAAATCTATACTTCCGATAATAATATCATTTATTGGCTTAACATTGGCTTCGTGCATGAGCCAAACAAGCAAAAACAAATCGGCCGAAAACGGCTCTGACTCTGTCGCAAGCATCATCGACAGCACCGCCGTTACCGACTCTGTTGCCGTCATTGACACCCTTGCCGCCGACACCATCACGCCTCCGCCTCTGCCCGCCTACTTTGCCTCTCCGGCACAAGCATTGGCATTCATGGCCGACGAGCAGTGGAAATCATTTTTTGAAGGCAGCATCTTACCCCAAATGGTGCGCGACCATTTCCCCTATGCCCAACGATTGCTCAAAAGCCGATATGAACGCTTTATCGTGGTTGACAAATTTACAATGCGCGTCAAACTGTTTGACCGATACGGCCGACTGCTGCGTTCTCACAAAATGGCTTGCGGTCGCAACTACGGCACCAAGCACGAAAAAGCCGACGAACGAACACCCGAAGGATTTTTCTCTGTCGAAGGCGTCTATGACAGCACCGACTGGCTGTTTACCGACGACAACGGCGTGACATCAAAAATCAAAGGCCAATTCGGCCCGCGATTTGTTCGCTTGCGCATCCCCGGCACAACACAGATTGGTATTCACGGCACATGCTCGCCTCGCTCACTCGGTTGGCGTTGCAGCCACGGCTGTATTCGCATTACCAACGAGCAGATATTGGAATTTGTCGAATTTGTTGAGCCCGGTATGCCCGTAATCGTCAACCCCGGCTGCATCGACACCCGCACCAACCTTGAAGAAGGATATGATGTGCCTTGGATTAGCACCCAACCCGACACCGCTCGCTACCGCCAACCCAAGTTCACTCCCAAGCCCCCGGTTGACACCCTCATCAAGGACTCAACAGTCATAGAAGTGATTAAACCCGATTCATTGCCAAAAATCAGCACAAAAATTGACAGCATAAAAACCACTGACAGTCTGACAGTTGAAACAACCGAGTGAAAATTAATCATTTTTTTTGCCGAAAAATTTTGTCAGTTCAAAAATAAGCAGTACCTTTGCATCGCTTTCTCAGAGAACGGGCGTTTAGCTCAGCTGGTTCAGAGCATCTGCCTTACAAGCAGAGGGTCGGCGGTTCGAATCCGTCAACGCCCACAAAACTCAAAATTCCATTCTCTTAGAAAGCGAGCCAAAGCAATTTGGGCGTTTAGCTCAGCTGGTTCAGAGCATCTGCCTTACAAGCAGAGGGTCGGCGGTTCGAATCCGTCAACGCCCACACCGAAAAACTCGACATCACCGATGCCGAGTTTTTTTGTTTTTAGCCAATGACAATATACCCCATAGTGATTATAGTTCATATTAATTCTATTGACACCATAGCCTCTATAAACACACCGCCACTCGGAATCCGGGTGGCGGTGTGTTATTTGATAGCCTTGCTGCATGGCTATGGAGTTTTTATTTCTTCCAGTTTTTGAGCACTGCGGCGGCTGATGCGTTGTCGAGTTGAGTCATGGGAACTTTTGTCAACGCAGAGTCAACAAGTGCCTCCTCATAAGCCTCGGCTGGATATACGCCCTTGGCAATTACATCTTCGCGTGAGTTTACAAACACTACCATTTCGGCACCTGCACGGCAAATAGCGTTATAGGCTTCGGCTGTGGGCTCGTTAACGGTGTACACTGTGGCAAACGAGAGTTTTTTCTTGCGGCTCATGGCAATGGCAGTTTCTTCGGCAGTAGCCTTATCGGTTGCCTGACCCACGCCGAGCATACGATTGCTCATCACTACCGATGCACCGCAAGGCAATCCGCCCTCGGCCACACTCTCTTTGGCTTGGTCAATAGCCATTTCCATAAAAATCTCGTCGGTGGGGTTTACGCGGTCCACCTTCGTGATGGGCAATGCGGCAACCATTGTGCCCACAAATGCCACCATTGCAACTATAAACAATGTGATTTTTTTCATTTCTAAATCGGCTTATCGGTTAATACTCTATTTTATCGTTTTTTGCGGTCCACATCTCAAATGCCTTGATTGTAAAATCGTTGGGCATGGGGATACACGGCACTGCTCGTTCAATCTGCGGCTTTGCCAACTCGCGATAGATAAAACTGTCGCTGAAATTGATAGCCTCGGCATCGGCCTGCGTATTTCCGTAATATATGCAGTCTATACCGGCCCAATAGATTGCGCTCAAACACATCGGGCAAGGCTCACACGAACTGTAAATGGTGCATCCTTTGAGCGAAAACGAATCCAAACTGTGACACGCATTGCGAATTGCGTTCACCTCGGCGTGGGCGGTCGGGTCATTATCAATGGTTACACTGTTTGCTCCTCGGCCCACAATCTCGCCGTCACGCACAATTACTGCGCCAAACGGACCGCCGCCGTTGGCAACGCTCTCCTCGGCCATTACAGCCGCAAGCCTCATGTATTCAAAATCTTTTTCGGTAAACATAGCCTTTGGATTATATATCTATGACAACCGTGAGTTGATAAAGTTTAATCGCACCTGCTTGGCGCCGCTAAAAAGAAAAGGTTCAAATCCCCTTCGATCCACACGCAACCGTGCGACAACGAAACAGGCTTGAACCTCGACTTATTGTGTTATTACTTGCAAGCGATTTTGTTCACACGATTGATGTGACGGCCGCCTTCAAACTCTGTTGAAAGGAATGCGTCAACAATTTCGAGTGCGACAGTAGGCTCGATGAAACGAGCGGGCAACACGAGCACATTTGCATTGTTGTGTTGACGGGCAAGACGAGCCAACTCGGGAGTCCAGCACAATGCCGCGCGAATGCCTTGGTGCTTGTTGAGCGTCATTTGAATGCCGTTGCCGCTACCACACATTGCGATACCGGGGAAACATTCGCCACTTTCAACTGCCTCGGCACAGGGGTGTGCAAAGTCGGGATAGTCACAACTATCGGTGCTGTTTGTTCCGAAATCAACATAAGCCACATCTTGCGCTTCGAGATAGCCCTCGATGATTGATTTCAACTCAAAACCCGCATGGTCGCTACACATTGCAACCTTTTTATTTTCTTGAAGTATTGACATAGTTATATATGATTTACAATTCTACTGCAAACTTACGAAAAAACTCGCAATTTTCACTATCTTTACACCCAAGAATGAAAACTCGCATCAAAAACATTGCCCAACGCATAAAATCGTGGCTCGGGAAGTTGTCGTTTCGCACTGGCGTTATCCTCATCGTCATTTGCGTGATGTGCTACATCATCTCGTTTGCACAAATGCTGTTTCCCATCTCGGCAGCCGCCAAAGGTGTGTTATGGGTAGTGTTCTTTGGCCTCGCCAAGACTTTCCAATACTCGGCATTGGCCGTGCTGGGCACTACCGGCATAAAGCGAGTTAAAGAATGGTGGAAAAACCGCCGTTCAAATCACAATAAAGCAAACAAATAAAAAACATATAACCACAATGACATCTAAATTTCTGAAAATATCGCTCGCATGCTTGCTCGCATCCCTCATTTTCATCACCAGCGGTTGCCAAAGCGAAGACGAAAAAATCTACAAACGCGACTTTGAAGCTCGCAAAGAATTGCTCAAAGACACTCCCTACCTCAACTTTTTCACCGACACTCTCTCTGACGAGCAGACTCGCGCATTACAGTTCTTGTATGCCTACATGCCTCTGCCCGACATCACCGACTATTCTTGCCTGTTCCACATCAACAATGTGAATCTCGCATTGCGCGCCCGTGCCGAAATGCCTTGGGGCAAAACCGTTCCCGACCGCGAGTTCATGCACTTTGTGCTACCCTTGCGCGTGAACAACGAAAATCTTGACGAGTGTCGCGAAGTGTTCTTCAACGAGTTGAAAGACCGCGTGAAAGGTTTATCAATGTATGATGCCGTACTTGAAGTCAACCATTGGTGTCACGAAAAAGTGACCTACACACCCTCCGACTCACGCACAAGCGCACCGTTGGCAACCATGTCAACCGCTCACGGACGCTGTGGCGAAGAGTCAACCTTTACCGTATCGGCCTTGCGCGCTGTCGGCATTCCCGCCCGCCAGGTTTACACTCCCCGCTGGGCTCACACCGATAACAACCACGCATGGGTTGAAGCATGGGTTGACGGACAATGGCATTTCTTGGGCGCATGCGAACCCGAGCCCGTGCTGAACCTCGGCTGGTTTAACGCCCCTGCATCGCGCGCCATGCTCATGCACACCAATGTGTTTGGCTACTACAACGGCCCCGAAGAGGTGCTCAACCGCAACGCCTGCTACACCGAAATCAATGTGACTGCCAACTATGCTCCCATAGCCACAACCACTGTTACCGTTGTCGACAGCGACAACAAAGCCGTTGAAGGCGCAACTGTCGAATTCAAAATCTACAACTACGCCGAATACTACACCGCCGCCACCAAGACAAGCGACAGCAAAGGTCAGGCTTCGCTCACCACCGGCTGTGGCGATATGCTCGTGTGGGCATCAAAAGACGGCAACTTCGGCTGGGCAGTAGCATCGGCCGGCAAAGATGCCAATGCCACAATCGTGCTCGACAAAGACGCCCAATACACCGGCGCGACCGACATCAACATCACACCTCCCGCACCACGCAACAACACGCCCCAACTCACACAAGAGCAAATCGACTTCAACAAAATGCGTTTTGCCTATGAAGACTCGGTGCGCAACGCCTATGTGGCAAGTTTTCCCACCGAAGAATCTATCCGCATGTTAGCCAAGGCCATAGACACCGACCCCGAGCAAACAGTCGCCCTCATCAAGCAATCGCGCGGCAACTATGCCACAATGATACGCTTCCTCGCATCGTGTGAGCCTCAACATCGCCAACGCGCAATGAAAGTGTTGTTTGAAATGTCTGAAAAAGACCGTCGCGATGTCCCCGCCAAGGTGCTCACCGACCACTCATCGGCATGGTTCTCAACCACCGACAACAGCGACTATTATTATACCTATGTACTCAATCCCCGCGTCAGCAACGAGCGACTCACAATCTATCGCAAATTTTTCAACGGCATGATTGATGCCGACGACAAAGCCGCCTACAAAGCCAACCCCGAACTGTTGGTAAAATGGTGTCGCGAAAACCTCACTATCGACCAAGAGTGGAATCCACGCCGTTTCTGCATGTCGCCCATGGGTGTGTGGCGCACACGCATCACCGACCCCCACTCACGCGACATCTTCTTTGTCGCAGTGGCACGCTCATTGGGCATCGCCTCTCGCATCGACGAGATTACAGGCAAAACCCAATACACCCTTGACGGCGCAACTTGGACTGATGTGAACTTTGACAACACTGCCGAAGCCGCTCCCGCAGTCGCGCAAGGCACTCTTACCGTCACTTACACCCCTACCGCCCACCTCGACAATCCATTGTATTACATTCATTTCACTATATCAAAAATAGTTGACGGACAACTCATGTTGCTCAACTACCCCGAAACAGCAAATTGGGACAACTTGTTGCGCAACGGCACAACACTCGATGCCGGACAGTATATGATCACCACCGGCACACGCATGGCCGACGGCAGCGTGTTGAGCAATATCCACATCATCAACATCACCCCTGACACCAACACCGTCATCGACCTCAACATGCGCCACGACAACGACCGCTTACAAGTTATCGGAGAGTTTAACAGCGAAAGCCTTTTCCACGACCTCGCCACCAACAAGCAACGTTCATTGCTCTCGGCCACCGGTCGCGGTTACTACATACTCGCCCTCATCGACCCCAACAGCGAGCCGTCAAACCACTTCTTGCGCGACATCGCGCCCTACAAAGACTCATTTGAAAAATGGGGACAAAAAATCGTCTTGCTCTTTGACGACACAAATGCCGCATCGCGCTTCAACGCCAATGATTTCCCCGGCCTGCCATCAACCATCGTTATGGGCACTGACATCAACGGAAACATTAGCCAAGCCATCTCATCGGCCATGAAACTCGAAAACAACGGCCGCCCCGTCATCATCGTCGCCGACACCTTCAACCGCATAGTCTTTATCTCACAAGGCTACTCAATTGGACTCGGCGAACGCCTCACCAAAATCATCAGCCAACTTAAAGAGTAAATTCCACTCTAATAAACAACAAACGGCCGCAATCGCGGCCGTTCTTATTTAGTGATACTTTAAGGGAACCATTATTTCACCATTTCTTTTCTTGTTGTGCCGTCGCTCATCTTGACGATGTTGACACCCTGTGCCGGCTGACTCAACCTACGGCCATAGAGGTCATAACGGCCCTCATCAGTGGCATTGTTATTGTCATTTTTGACACTCTCAATCTTGGTCGCTGGGTTTTCATAAACGACCGTTCCGTTATCTACAAATCGATAAAACATCGGATAACTCATGTCACATATACAGGGCATATACTGATCCATTGGAGCCAACAAATCACCATAAAGAGAACCGTAAGGCATAGTTCCGAAATTAGAACCGACAAAACCAATAGATTCTATGAATTGCAACCAATCTATATCATACATAGTCAAACTTTTTTCGCCTAAGTTCAATTTTGTTGTTTCCACTGTTGCGTCCTTAAAGTAGAAGTTCCATGACTGATCAGGATTTATTATATTGGCAAAATCGTATAATAACACCTCATAACATCCGCTATGGTCCATTCCCACAAACTCAGGTTCTTCAATATCATTATAACGATAATCGGGGTTAAATCGAGCGTATACCTTTCGATCCGCAACATCTTCGCGCAAGAACGCGCGAGGGATATTGCTTGTCGCTAAGTTCTTATCGTCAAATATATAGAAGCATTTCTTATAATTCATATTTTCAATTAATGTATCACCAATTAATTCTATCGAATAGGGATAAATCAATTCTACACGTCCGTCATTGTCTTTATAGTCAATGACCTTCAACGCACATTCCCACTTCACGCCCTCTCGAACGAGTGGAGTGTATTCTTGTGCCATAACCCCAAGACTGCACATCAAAACTAAGAGAGTAAAAATCTTTTTCATAAGCAAAGTTGATTTTAAGGTTACTAATATGATTTTCCGCAAAAATATAGATTGTTTTTATTATTTCCAAATTTTTTAGTCCACTTTTTTCATAACACATTTTCACAAACGGGGGGGGCAAAATAACTCTATGTATATTAGCGTGTTACCTCGTGCTTATTTTGTTTTTTCAAATTCAAAAGACCTCTACAAATCGCAGATATACTCATCCCAATTTTGATATTTATTGCTTACGTTGGGGAACACTCGCAAATACAGCCGTCGGCGCATATTGGATATCGCACTTTTGGTGCGAGCCATACTTACGGCAATTTCGGTTGGCGTTACACCACATTTAATGAGCAGACACACCCGATATTGGATTTCGCTCGGTTTGGCTATCCGATAAAGTTGCGACTTAAATAGCGGAAATCGGGTTGTAACCTCACGCTCGATTATTGCCCACACATCGTCGCCAATGGGTGCGCCTTGTTGCAAATAGTTGCGGATATTGTCTGTCATTTTTCGGCATTTTTGGTTACGCAAATTTATGCCTGTCGCTTGGCAACTGCAAAAAATCGGCACTAAAAACATCTTACAGGCAGATATGTAAACGATTGATAATTAGCAGCGTAAGCATGGCACATCAAAAATTTGTCTTACACTTCCCAAAAGCGAAAAAATTGCAGCATTTTAGGTCTATTTTTGCTTTACCCCCTCCGGCGAAATGCGCCTCGTCCCCCTATTTTTGCAAGCAAAACAAGGGGACACTTGCTATCGCTCTTGATTCATAATATATCGCAGACTAAATTCTCCCTCTGCCACAAATGCAACGAAGTGAAATGCAGTGGATAGGGGGAGTACGGCAGAGCCGGGAGGGGGTGAGGCAAAACAAATGCTGCTTGTTTCATGTATGCAAGTTTTCAATCCAACCCCTCAGTCGCTCCGTGACAGGTTATGGCGAGTCTCGCAACCGCGCATTGACAAATTGTCATACATTGCTCGCTCGTACGTGAGCACTTCGTGGTTCCCTATCATAGCAAGGGAGCAATAAAAAACACAATTTATTTGTCCTTTTGTTATGTCAAGGAATCAACCGAGTGGGTTAAATCGCATTTACGATTTGGCGGACTTGGTGCGGGTCGGTTTCCAGGAGTGTGTATTCGTTGCTGTCGGCAGCGCCCATCGATACTCCGCTGTTGCGATAACGCATTTGGCTGTCGCGAGCGCTACGCGCCGATGCGTGTATTTCGGTGGCATGTGTCTCATCTAGTATCTGCGCGGCATTTGCAGCGTTCACACCACAGCCGGGCATTATTATGATGCGATTGCGTGCGGCCTCAACAAGTCGGGCTATCAATTCACGACCGGCAAATGCAGTGACGGCTTGGCCCGATGTCAGCAGTCGGTTGCAGCCCAATCCTATTATATCTTCAAGTGCCTTTAACGGATTGCGGCAACGGTCAAAGGCGCGATGAAAGGTTATATTCATTCCCTGCGCAGCGGCAACCAATCGACGACAAACATTCATATCAATATCGCCATCGGCTGTCAACGCTCCTATCACTACGCCATCTGCCCCTATGGCGCGTGCTTGCTCTATGTCGCGCACCATGCATGCCACTTCATGCTCATCATAGAGAAAATCGCCTCCTCGGGGGCGAATGAGCACATGCATTGCCACGCCGTCAACACGACGTGCTTGCTCCATCAGTCCCACCGACGGGGTTATGCCGCCTATTTCGAGCGCAGCACACAGTTCGACGCGTGCCGCTCCGCCATCGCGTGCCGCCATAACGCTCTCAACGCTTCCGGCACACACTTCAAGCAATCGTTTCATAGGTTAGCGTGTTACAAGTTCTACAATGCAATCAATACCCTCGGGGGCTTTGTCAAACACAAGTTTCACTCCGTTTTTGTCTTGGGTGAATTTCACTTTTGAGCCGTCGGCACGCATTGTGGCTTGTTTCACTTTGCATTGGAGTGGCAACACAAGTTGGGTGTCGGCAAGGTCAAAGATGTGAACAAACAATCGGTCGCCCTTGCGGGTGGTTACGCCCCACGGCTGTGCCTCGATATCGCCCGCCACGGTGCCATATACGGTCTCGCCGTTGACAGCGAGCCATTGGCCCATTTCTTTCATACGCTCGACTGCAGTGGCCGGCAACTGACCGTTGGCCTGCGGACCGACATTGAGCAAGAGGTTTGCTCCCTTTCCGGCAGTGCTGACCAAGTAGCGGATGAGCGTTTCGGTCGATTTATAGTTTTGGTCAATGAGTTTGTAACCCCACATTCCGTTCATCGTTTGACAAGTTTCCAAGGGCAAACGGCTGATGTCCTGTCCCGAGAGTCCTGCTTTGTTTTCGCCGGGTATGTCGCGTTCAAAAATCTGAATATCCTCGCCACGATGAGGAGTGATGTGGTGGTTATTACCTATAAGGCACGAGGGTTTTAAACTGTGAATCATGGCATACTGCTCATCAAGTTGCCAATCAAAGGGAATGGTGTCTTGGTCGCGGTCCCAATGTCCGTCAAACCATATTGCGCGTATATTGCCATAGCGAGTGAGCAACTCGGTGAGTTGGCGGTTCATAAAGTCATAATACTGCGGCCAATTTTCCTTGCTGCGGTCGCGGCCAATCACTTTGTTGGCAGTGCGGCCCATGGGATAGTCGTCACGACCCCAATCGATGTGTGAATAATAGAGGTGTAGTTTTATGTCTTGGCGTTCACACTCATCGGCAAGTTCTTTGAGCACATCGCGGCCAAAGGGTGTTGCATCGACAATGTTATAGTCAGACTGCTCGGTGTCCCACATTGAGAAACCGTCGTGATGGCGTGATGTGAAACATATATACTTTGCTCCCGAAGCCTTGATGGCCGACACCCATTCACGGGCATCAAATCGGTGGGGATAAAACGCATCGGCAGCCTTGGCATACTCGCGCTTGTCAATAGGATAATTTTGCAAATACCATTCGCCTTGGGCATACATGCTATAAATGCCCCAATGAAGGAATATGCCGAAACGGTCGTTTTCAAACTCTTGGCGCGACTGCAAATTTTCGGGCGAAGGTACATATTCTTGTGCCTTTGCAGGCACCAACGCCATTGCCACAACAGCAACAGCCAATATCTTTTTCAATAGGTTCATAATCTTAACTATTTAATGTTTTTCGGCATTCGGTTAAATCATCGCTCCCGCATGGGTGCATACTTCGGCCGCCCAATCAACTGCGATGCGATGGGCTTCGGCAACGTCTTTGCCCCTAATCGTTGATACCACATAGGCTGATGCGAATGCATCGCCGGCGCCGATAGTGTCAACCACATTAACGCGAGGCGTGGGCAAATAAGATGTACCCTCATCGGTGTGAATGTAACTGCCATAAGCGCCACAAGTGACAATAACAGTTTTGAGCGAATAGCGTTGCATGAGTTCACGACAGGGGTTATTGCCCAAGTCGAGCAACTCCGACACGGCGATTAATTCCTCATCGTTGATTTTGAGCGTATCACACAAGAGCAACGACTGTTCAATGATGTCGCGGTCATAGTAATGCTGACGCAGATTTATGTCAAAAATGCGAATGCAATCGTCGGGGGTGTTCTCAACAAATTTCACAATGGTCTGACGCGAAACCTCATTGCGCTGTGCAAGCGTTCCCCAACACACTGCCACCGCTTTCGTGGCACAATCGTGAAGCTCGGGAGTATATTCGATATAGTCCCAAGCCGAGTTTTCAACAATGTCGTAGGCGGGTATTCCTTGCACATCAAGCGCGACATTCACCAAGCCCGTGGGGTGGTCGTTGCGCTGCAAACAATGATTGATATTGTGAGAGTTGATAGTGTCTATGAGTTGGTCTCCTTCGGCATCGGCGCCGATGGCGCTGATAAAGACCGAAGACTGACCTAACACGGCTGCATTGTGGGCAAAATTGGCAGGTGCTCCGCCCGGCATTTTGCCCGACGGAAGCATATCCCACAGGATTTCGCCTATCCCCACTAAATAGCGGCACATGATAGTATTTTTATTTCACCATTTTGGCAAACGATGCCGGAATGGGAGTTGTGAAGTTCATTTCTTTGCGCGTGATGGGATGCACAAAGCGCAATGTCTGTGCATGGAGCGCAAGGCGGTGAATGGGGCTTGATTTGGCGCCATACTTGCGGTCGCCGGCAATGGGGTGGCCCAAATCTTTCATGTGAACACGAATCTGATTTTTGCGGCCTGTGTCAAGTTCCACTTCGAGCAATGAGTATCCGTTGCGAATTTGAAGTGTGCGATAGCGAGTCACCGCGAGTTGACCTTCATCGGGGTTTTGTGTCGAGTAAACCTCAAACTGTGAAGTCTCGGCAAGATAACTCTGAATTGTGCCTTCTTCCTGCTCTACGCGACCTTCAACCACGGCAAGATACTTGCGATTGAGCACCATATTGTTCCAATTGTGCTGCATGGTTTCTTTGGCCTCCTCGTTTTTGGCAAACATCATCAAGCCCGATGTGTCGCGGTCGAGACGGTGCACAATAAAGAGTTTTGAGCGGGGGTCGTGCCATTTGATATAGTCGCGCACAATCGAATAGGCTGTGCCGTCCTTGATGCGGTCGGTACCCATCGACAACAAACCATAACCCTTGTTGATGACAATGATATCATCGTCTTCATACACTAACTGCACTCGGCGGTGATAGAAGATGCGAAACTCGCGAGTGAGATTCACTTTCACGACATCGCGGGGTGTCAACGCACGGTCAAATTGCGTTACAGGCACATTGTTGACCGCAACCTGATTGTGTTTGAGGTATTCTTTGATTGTAGTGCGTTTGCGCTCGGGCATCGACTCAATGAGAAACGCGAGCAAAGTGGTGTCGTTTTGAGGCTGATAGGTCTCAATCACATCGGGCGTGAACTTTTGTCGCGCCGCGCCGGGTTTGTGGGGCTGTCGTTTCTTCATCGTTATGCTTTTTTGGTTGTTTTTGTGCGACGGCTGGGAGCCTTCTTGGGGCGGTTTTCCTGGCTATTCACAATTTCAAGACACTGTTCGAGAGTGAGATTTTCGGGCTCTTTTACAGTGCGGGGAATCTTATAGTTTTCCTTTTTGTAGCAGATGTAGATGCCATAACGGCCGTTGAGAATCTGCATATCGGGGTCTTCGTCAAATGTCTTAACCACTTTTCGAGTGTCGGCATCACGCTTTTCTTTAATGAGTTCTATTGCCTCATCAAGAGTGATTGCTGTGGGCGAAACTTCCTTGGGTATTGACACGAACTTATTGGCGTGTTTGATGTAGGGGCCGAAACGACCTACTGCCACAACCACTTCGCCTTCTTCATACTCGCCGAGAACGCGGGGCAATTCAAAGAGTTTGAGCGCTTCTTCAAGAGTGATTGTCGCGATTGATTGTCCTTTTTGCAATGAAGCAAACTGCGGTTTCTCGTCAGAGTCGCCTTCGCCAAGTTGCACAAGCGGACCAAAGCGGCCGATTTTCACCGACACAGGCTTGCCGCTCACAGGGTCAACGCCCAACTGGCGCTCGCCCACTTTGCGTTCGAGGCGCATGTTCATAGCCTCGTCAATGCCGGGGTGGAACGACTCATAGAATGTAGCGATTTCGCTTGACCACACCGAGTTGCCTTCGGCAATCTCGTCAAAGATGTCTTCGACGCGTGCGGTAAAGTTGTAATCGAGGATATTGGGGAAATAGTTTGTCAAAAATTCGTTTACAACAACGCCGATGTCGGTGGGCATGAGTTTGCCTTTTTCAGCGCCGACCGATTCGCTCTTGGTGCGCGACGAGATTTTGCTGTTTTTGAGTGTGAGGCAAATAAAATTGCGCTTTTCGCCGGTTTTCTCGCCTTTTTCTACATACTCGCGATGCTGAATTGTAGAGATTGTGGGAGCATAGGTTGACGGACGGCCGATACCGAGTTCTTCCATCTTCTTAACGAGCGATGCTTCGGTATAGCGCACGGGTTGTTGAGTGTAGCGTTGTGTCGCCACAATATCTTCGGCAGACACAGCATCACCAACAGCGAGTGCGGGCAACAAGCCTTCGGCTGTTTCATCGGCAGCATCGTCGTCGTTGCTCTCGATATACACACGAAGGAAACCGTCAAACTTGATAACCTCGCCCGATGCCACAAAGCGTTCGGGGCGTGTTGAGGGAGCAATATCAATAGTTGTTTTCTCCAACTCGGCATCGCTCATTTGTGATGCAATTGTGCGCTTCCAAATGAGGTTGTAGAGTTTCTTTTCTTGGGCTGAGCCTTCGATAGTGTGGTTGCTGATATATGTAGGGCGAATGGCCTCGTGAGCCTCTTGTGCACCTTTTGACTTGGTTTGGTAGTTACGCACTTTGAGGTATTCTTCGCCAATGTTTTGTTTGATTTCGTTAGAAATAGTGGCAATGGCAAGCGATGAGAGGTTAACCGAGTCGGTACGCATGTAAGTGATGTGACCGGCTTCATAAAGGCGCTGTGCCACCATCATTGTTTGCGACACGGTGAAACCGAGTTTGCGCGATGCCTCTTGTTGCAATGTTGAAGTAGTGAAAGGAGGTGCGGGCGATTTTTTCACGGGGCGCACATTCACATCTTCGATTTTGTAGGTAGCACCAATGCAGTCGTTAAGCAACTCGCGAGCGGCAGCCTCATCTTCAAGGCGGCGCGAAAGTTCGGCTTTGAGTTGGTTACCGTTAGTGTCGGCAAATGTACCTGTTACGCGGAAATACTCTTCGGGCACAAACGACTTGATTTCTTCTTCGCGCTCAACAATGAGTCGAACTGCTACCGACTGCACACGACCGGCCGACAACGACGGTTTGATTTTCTTCCACAACACGGGCGAGAGTTCAAAGCCCACGATGCGGTCGAGCACACGGCGTGCCTGTTGCGCATCAACACGGTTGAGGTCGATGTCGCGAGGATTTTGGATAGCGTCAAGGATAGCAGTTTTGGTAATTTCGTGGAACACGATGCGCTTGGTCTTTTCGGGACTGAGACCCAACACCTCATACAAGTGCCATGCAATGGCTTCTCCCTCGCGGTCCTCATCGGATGCAAGCCACACCATTTTGGCGTCCTTCGCTGCTTTTTTCAATTCGTTGACAAGATTTCTCTTATCTTCGGGAATTTCATATATGGGAGCAAAATTATTATCAACATCAATGCTGAAACTTCTTTCTTTCAGGTCGCGTATGTGTCCGTAACTTGACATTACTTTGTAATCTCTGCCAAGGAATTTTTCAATGGTCTTTGCCTTGGCGGGAGATTCCACGATTACCAAATTTTCTATCATAGTTTTCCTATTAAATAAATTTCGAGCGACAAAATTAGGAAAAAGAAATCTAATAGTTGCTACACTTGTGCAAAAATTCCTATATATAATGTGTATTTTCTCTTTTTTCGACAAAATCACACCTCTGCCCCACCTCAACTGCCACAAGTTGGCACACCGCAACGACGGCATTTGACTCTCGAACGGTCACAAAAAAGGAACGGCACAGGCTTGTCGGTTGACAGGCTTGTGCCGCTGTTATGAAGATGTTTTAGAGTTAGGCTTTTTCGATGAGAGCAGTGGCATAGGCTGCGATACCCTCGCCACGACCAGTAAATCCGAGTCGCTCGGTTGTGGTGGCTTTTACCGACACGCAGTCAAGGTCAACTTCAAGGTCGGCGGCAACATTTTCAATCATTGCGGGAATGTGAGGGAGCATTTTGGGCGCTTGTGCAACGATTGTCACATCAACATTGCCCACTGTGTATCCGGCTTCGCTCAAAAGATGCTTTACATGGCGTAACAACACTCGCGAGTCTGCGCCTTTCCAACGGGCATCGGTGTCGGGAAAATGATAACCGATATCGCGCATAGCGGCCGCTCCGAGCAATGCGTCACACAAGGCATGCAATGCCACATCGGCATCGCTATGGCCGAGCAAACCCAAGTGATAGGGAATCTTCACGCCGCAAATCCACAAGTCGCGGTCTTCTACAAGTCGATGGACATCAAAGCCCATTCCGGTGCGAAATTTTGCCATAGTCAAGTATCGATTTATCGGCCTATCAATTCTTTGAGACCGTCCATGTCAAATGTGAGCGTGAAACGGAGTGTTTGGTCAAGAGGCGATGTTTGTGCAGTAGCGAGCATGTAAGATGCATCAAGGCGCAATACATTGAGCGAGAAGCCTGCACCAAAGCCGAAGTATTTGCGGTTACCTTTGTTTTCGTGTTCATTGAAATAACCTGCGCGCAAGAAGAATTGTTGGTTATAACTATACTCGGCACCAAGTGACCAATAGATTTCTTGCAACTCTTCTTTCAAACCGCCGGGCGCATCATAAAACGACTTGTAAATACCCGAGATTGATGACATGTTTTCCCAATCTTCAATATCTTCAAGATAGGCGATTTGAGCATCTACATCAGTGCCATATTCGTCGGCTGTATAGTCGCTCATACGAGGTTTTGTCGGAACGAGCAATTTGTTGACATCGGCAGTGAGTGTGAGGTTATGATAGTCGGCCAAGGGGAATGTAAATGCCGTACCAAGGCGCAAGTTTGTGGGCAAAAATGCGATGTCCTCGCCGTTATTGTACGATATCTTTGAACCGATATTTGAGATATTGAAACCAAATGTCCATTGACACTCGTTGCGGCCGATAATGGGATATGAATTATAGAAACCCGAGATGTCGGCAGCAAAAGCCGATGCACCCGATGTTTGGTCACCGGCATAAGAGTCAGAGAAACCAAGGTCAGAATAGATGTAACGGAACACAACACCCATTGAGTATGCGTCAGACAATTTGCGCGAATAACCCAAGTCAACTGCCATTTCATAGGGGTTGAGACTCTGCGTGTTATAGCCCGCTCCGTCGGTTGTATTTACCTCACCAAGAGAGAAATAGCGCAATGACGCCGACAAAGCCTGATTGTCATACGAACCGAGTTTGATGTAACCTGTGAGGTTGGCAAGGAAGATGTCGTTAACGAGTTTGCGCAACCAAGGAGTGTAACTGAGCGAAACAGCGGCATTGCTATAAGCAAAGGCATATTTCGAGGGGTTCCAATACTGCGAATTGGCATCGGGGTCGGTAGCAGCACCCAAGTCACCCATTGATGCACTGCGCGCATCGGGAGCAATGTTGAGCGATGTCACCCCGGTCTGCACAGGGTTAAATGCATTTTTGCCGTCTTGTGCAGTGGCAACCAATGCAATCAGAGTGATTGCCAAAATGGCTATTCTTTTCAAAAAAGTATTCATAATCAACTTATTACAGAGACTTTCCATCTCATAAAACAATATATTCAAGTTACAAGAAGCACCTTCTATGATATAGAAAGTGCTCCTATACTTTATAAATAACTCAAAAACGGGTTATTTATTGCTTAATTACTGTAATTTTAACTTTGGGAGTGCTTGAATACTGGTTTTCGGCGTTGAGAATAGCATAGCAATAATACTCGCCGTCGGGCACAAGTTGACCGTTGCTGTCTTTCAAATTCCAAGTGTAGGGCATCACGCAATCGTTTACCGCGAGCACTTGATTGCCGTTTTGGTCTTGGATAATCAATCGGCCTGTGGGCTGACTGTTGAAGTTATGAACAAGGTTGATAGCGGCCTCGGTACGCACCACAGATTGCTCAACTTCAAGAGCCGATGTAACCGAATTGTTTGTAACATAGAACGAGATTGTCTCTGCCGCCATATTGCCGGCATTGTCGGCAAGGCTCAATGTGAGAGTGTGGTGGCCGTCCTCAATGTTTTCAAGTTCATATTCCAATGTAGTCACCCCGTCGGCATCGGTTGTTGCCGCTCCTCCGATGTTGTAACTATAAGAATCGTCGATTGTGAGGCGCAAACCGGCTCCGATTGCCGATGACACATTCAAGCCCGACTCATCACCAAGAATAGTCGCATAGAGCGTTACATTGTGCGACACATTGTCACCGTTGCGGAAACTGCGGTCATTGAGATACATCTCGTCAATAACAGGGGCAACATTATCCTCAACCACATACTCGCTGTCATAACTCAACACTTTGATTGCATTGAAATAGCCTTGTGCGGTGTTGTTGTTTTCGTTATCAATCGCATAGATGCTCAAACGGTTTGTGCCGAGATATTGGGGCAACGGAATGTTGAGTTTGGCTTCAAACACACCGCCAACAACCGTTGCAACAGTTTGAGCAAGGAGCAATTCGTCACGAGTGATTGTGATGATTTCGTCGTCCTTGTGGTTGTAAGTGAGTGCATCAACGGGCGCATCATAAAGCGAAATTGTGATTGTGCCGTTAAATGTGTCATCAAGTTGACCGTTAGCCAACTGAATTGTACCTTTCACGATGTTTTCGCCGCGAGGATAAACCTCTACCGAGTCGTTATATGCAACATTTGTTTGGTTTACTTGTGTCACTTTGGCAATGCGAGAGGCAACGGGCAATGGCAATGCAGGGTCGCCAATCATGTTGTAGCAAAGATTGTTGATACCGATTTTTGCATACGATGCGTTAATGCCGTGTTGCATAGCACTTGCGCGTGCCTTGCGATACAAGTCTCCGATGCGGTCGCCCGGTTCCATTTTTGAGAACAAGTTGCTGCTAAACGCCAAACTGTAAAGTTGGTTATAGTCTTTGTAAACTGTGCGCGATGCTGCCACAGCGGTAATTACACCACCCTTGTCCTTAAAGAGCATTGTCTCGGCAATGCCATCGTCGGCGCGGTCAAAACTCAACGCGTCGCAAGTGGCAAAGAAGCCTATGGGATAATAGTTATAGTCGGTTTCGCTGGTATACGATTTGCTCCACAAGTTACCATCCGAGAATGATTCAGGAGCGCCGTGACCGGTGTAGCACATGTAGTATTGGCCTTCCAACAACGATTGAATGATGGCTTGGCGAACATATTTACAGTCTTTGGCATCATCGGCAAGCGGATAAAGGCTCTTATAGGCCTTGGTCACTGTGATGTTGGGAGCCATCGATGTGATTGAGTCGGCATTGGTGTCGGCCTGCTTCATGTGTGAGTTAAGGTCGCCACGGTCGGCCATCAACAACACGCGGTTGGTGGCATCGGTTGTGGGAGGATTGAGCAAGTGATTTAACGACTTGTTGTTGGCAGCAATCGCCTTATCCTCACGGTCGGCGGGAATGCGACTCACTGCGATATCAATATTTGAGAAATGAATGCGAGTCGGGTCGTAATTGTCTTGCATAAGGCCAAAGTAAGAGTCGGCACAATATACGCGCGACTTATCATTCATTTCGTTGGCAGTTTCACATTGATATGTCAACAATTTGTCGGCATGGTCAAATATGAGTCCGCGGTTGTCGTAGTGACCTGCGCCATAGAGCAACAAGTATTTGAAGCGCGACGAGTTGCGGTCATAGAACATTTTTGCCAAGCGGCGATAGGCCATTGCCGAGGGTGTACCCGATGAAAACTCGTTAAACACCTCTTCTTGGTCCACAACATGCACACTCAATCCTTGATGTTTGCAGTGAATTTCGGCCAAGTCTGTGGCATATTTCATCATCGACTTGTTTGTGATAATGAGCATATCGGGGCTTGACAACGAGTGCAAATTCTGATTTGTCACTTCGCCCGCATATTCCACGCTATATTGTTTCTGCTCGGGGTCAAACGCAATGAGATAGGCATGGCCGTTATTGTCGGGAGTGTATTTGCGCTCAAAGGCACTTTTCATTGTCTTGGCCTCGCTGTCAAATGTTGTTCGGTAGGCAAACACATTTATGGGCGAAGTCACATTCCACACGCGAACATTGGCATTTGCATTGCTCAATGTGAAAGATGTGCGCGACGACACATTGTCAAACACCATGGGCAACTGCGCACATTCGGTAAAATCGTTTTTGCGAGTATATGAGAATGTCACATAGTCCACTGCGGCAAAGTTATAGGTATATTCGCTCGGAATAGAAAGGATAAAGGCATAAAGCGAGTCGTTGGGAGCCTTCATCTTCACAGTCATATATCCCGTCTTTGAATTGTAGTAGTATTCAGAGTTGCTATACAAGGCAGCCGAGATTGCGGGGTTGCTCTGATTTACGACCGTAAGTCCGTTAGTTGACAATCGCGACAACACTTGTGTGTTTGAGGCAATGGCCCACGCAAAGTTAAACTGGCCGTTCTTGGTTGTATCGGCTTTCTCGGCCTTGAACGCAGCAACTTGGCTTGAAATAGGCGACATATCGGGGCCAAAGAATCGCGCACCACCCATTGCAGGGCAAGTCACTTCTTCTTCCCAAAATCTGACACTTTGGTGAGTCGAGCGGTCTTCGATAATCGAGTTGTTTGACAATATGATGCTCGGTTCGGTCGATTCGCCGGGACGGCTGTCGCTCAAAAAGTAGTATCCGGCTGTTGAGTAGGTGTTGCGATGAATGTTCACCTTGAACAGGTCGGCATTGACTGTGGTTTTCACGTCGCTCTCGCCATAAAACAAAAGTTTGTCGGCGGTTCTCAATACGGGTTGTGCGATGATATCGTCGGGCAAATCAACATCAAATGTGTTTTTCACCAACACACCGCCATAACCATAGACCGACACGGCCGACGGGTCATTAAATCCCATTGCGGCAAGTTCTTGGTGTGTAATCTGCTGAATACCGGTTTTAGTCACCTTGACTTTTACCCAACGGCCTGTCGAAAGTCGAGAAGATGATGAGTAATATGTAGGCGAATAGGCATGGGCCATAAATCCGATGCATAAAAGCAACACAGATACATATACTTTGATTTTGTTTGTCAGTGTCATATCGAGATGTTTGATTTTGAGCAGTTATTATTTGACTTTGAAATTTAGACACTCTTTGCCGTTGAGCGTTGCAGTCACATTGCTGTCAATCACGGCCTCAATGCTATGAGGAGTGTTGCCGGCAATGATAATGTCGCCTATTTTGAGCGTGAAATATCTGCTCATATCGGCCACCACATTGTCAATGAGTGCATCTTCAAGGTTAATTTCATATAGTTCGCCGTTGATGGTGAGGTCCACCACGGTGCGATTGTCGGGGATAGGCAGCCATTGGCCCATGATTGCCGCTCCGTCAAATGCTGTTGTCACAGCCGAAGTGTTGCCGCCAAGGCTGTCAATCAAGTCGAGCGGACGGGCACGAAGCATCAAGGTCATGGCATCATAATAACGGTTGGCAAATTTCTCTGCCACATTTTTTCCCAATCGGCTCACACGATAGGCCAATGTCACTTCAAGCGACCAACGGGCCGAAAAATCGGGCATAAAAAACGGCTTGCGGTCTTTTATCAAGGCCGAATCGGGTATGATGTCAACACTTGCAACACCGTTGAGCGGAGTGCCAAGGGGTCGGTTTAATGCCAAAATTTTCATTCTTCGTCGTTTTTTTGTGAGTCAAGACGGTTATACATTACCGCCAAGTGAGAATATATCGAAGTGTTTTGAATCACGATGCCTTTGCCGGCTCTGATGCGAAACGGGGTGAAGTTCCACAAGGCCTTTATGCCGGCAGCAATCATTAGGTCGGCCACCTCTTGGGCTTGGTCGACCGGAACGGCAACAATGCCTATTTCGGCTTTGCAACGCGAGCAATAGTCGTTAAGGTCGGCAATGTTGAAAATAGGGACCTCACGCAATGTTGTGCCTGCGATGTTGGGGTTGATGTCAAAACCGGCCACGATATTCAAGCCATATCGCGACAAACCCGAGTCGTGGATAAGCGCTGCGCCAAGGCTACCAACGCCCACAATCACAGCGTTGTGAACTTCCTTAAAACCGAGAAAGTCTTGCAATTCGCGTTCAAGTTGCGCCACCTCATAGCCAATGCGCGTCTTGCCCTTGATGTTGAGAAACGACAAGTCCTTGGCTATCTGCGAAGCATCAACGCTCAATTCCTTTGAAATCTGCGTTGACGACACATGCTCGATGCCGTTGGTGCGGAGCATGCTCACATAAGCCAAATACCACGGCAATCTCCTGAGCGTTGGTTCGGGAAGAAATGCGCGCATTTTGTTTGGGTTTTCTGACATATTCTGCTTGTCTTTGTGTCGGTTATTAATCAGCAAAGATAGTGAGTTTTGGTGTATCTCACAAATCTGACACCCGATTTGTTAACCCCGCCCAATATCCACAGCCTATTGGGCCGAGCCTACTGCAATTTTCTTGCTTTCCGACTCATATTGCACACCGTCGGTTGATATCGACACTTTGTACAAGTAGATGCCGCGGTTGACGCGACGGCCCGCCATGTCACAGAGGCTCCATGTGATGGGGAACGACAAGAACTCATCGCTGCGACCGGTAGATGTTGTTGACCACACGGTGCGGCCCATCAAGTCATAGATGTTCAATGTGATTGTCATGATTGCATCGGGGCGGTTGTGGGTAACATAGAAATTGGCCTCGGTATATGCCGGGCTTGCATCGGTGTAAACATCAAAGATTTTGGGAGTCAAGCCCTGTTTCACGGTGAGGTCGATGTGTGCTTCAGCAGCATTGCCCGAAGTGTCCCACACGCGCAAACGCAATGTATGGTCGCCCTCAACCAAATCGTTGATGGGATATGCAATCACACCAGCAGGCTCGCCGTTGGCATCGGGAGTGTAATATTGCGACACATCGGTATACGAATCTGAACCATCAAGTGTTACAAGCATTTGATGACCAATGCCGGCTGTTGAAAGATTGATGCCTTTATTGTCTGAAATGCGGGCAATGAGCATGGGCGATTCGTTAACCGCATCACCGCTTCTGAACGATTCATGATTGAGATACAACGACTCGATAACCGGAGGCTCTTCATCGCCGGCAGCGTTATCGTCATAGCCATAAACATAGAACTGACGGTTGCAGCCGATAGCCTCGGCACCATCGTGAGCCACGGCATACATGTTGAGCGCAGCAGGACGGAAGTTATAGGCTATTTCAGAGGGCATTGCCACATGCATGGAGAACTGACCGTTGACAACCGAGTCGCGGCCGGCATAGAGTTTGCCGCCCTGCTCCTCAAATGTCACTACCTTGCCTTGGTCACCGTTGCCGTTTGTGGTAACGCTATGCTCGGCATCATACATTGTTGCCGACACAACGCCGTTGAAATCCGACATCAAATTGCCCTCATGGTCGAGGATAGAACCTGTGAGAGTAACCTCTTGACGCGCCATAATAGTGGGCTGTGCATCAATGCTTACCTCTTGGCCGTCAATGGCATCAAGCACCACACGGGGCGAGGGTGTTGCGAGGCGCATCGCAGGGTCGCCCATAAGCGCATATCGCAACTTGTTGTCGTCGGTTTGCGACAGTGCGTTTTTGGCTTTTTGCAATATTATACCCAATGGCAAATGCTTGCCGTTTTCATCGCGCGTAAGAGCCAATTTGGCGATACTGTTTGAGAGCAAACCATTGTTAGCGATATACACCGGACGGTTGGCACTAATTACCGCAATCGCACCGCCATAGGGGTTATGAAACATCACCTCGGCACCCGAAATTGCCGATGCGTCCCAACGCATAAACTCGCATGTGGCAGCATATACCACGGGGAATTTTTTGTAATAGAGATTGTTCATATCTTCCCACGAAAGCAACATTTCGTGCGACCATGATGTGGGATTTCCGTGGCCGATATAGTTCCACCACAAAGTACCCGCTTCAAGATGTTGCATCATGAGATTGTGAGCATCGGGATAACGGCGGTTAATCAACTGAAACGCGTCGATATAAATCTTGTTATAGAAATAATCTTCGCCACCTTCCGATGCAATGAAATTGTCATACATGCTGCTTGTCTGTGTCATGTGAATACCGTTGTCGCTGTCATCGGCAACAAGCAATATCTGATTTTTCCAATCGTCAGTGGCCGAGTTGTTTACATATTTGTAGAGCTTATCAACTGCGCTCTTTGCCTCCTCAACAGTGCGAACAGGCATACGGCCTACCGCAATGCTCATTTTGTCGCTGCCCGATGCCACATTGCTGCCCGAGTTGTCTTTGAGAAACGCAAAGAAATCGTCGGTCTGGAACGATGAATTGTCGTTGTTGCCATCGAGTGTCATCCACGAGGGCATGGTGGGATAATCGAGTTGCTTCATGGTCGAGGTCAATTGTCGGCAGTCAAATGTCGTGCGACCAAACATAAGAGCATATTTGAGTTTGTGGCCGTCGGTGTTGCCACGGTCAAAAAACATTTTGAGCAAATGGCGGAATGCACTTGCATCGGGAGTTCCAGATGAAAACTCATTGAATGCGGTCTCTTGGTCAACCACAAGCACGCGGAGCGAATCTTCGGAATTTTCGTGCAACTGCGCAATGCGTTGTGCTTGGTCGATCCAACGGCCAATGGTGAAAATAACCATATCAGGAGTCGCCTCGCCGTGGATATTCTGATTGTTTACCTTGCCTACAAGTTTTGGCGAATGAAACTGACCGCCTTCTTGCCACACGGCGTAAGTGCGCTGACCGTCAGCATCATTTGTCCACACAATGCTACCACCCTCGTCGAGAGTGTTCATTTGCTTGATGTTTCTCGCATCGGTGACATCCCACACATTGGTTTTCGAAGTTGCGCCATACACCCTCATGCTTCGGCCTAGCACGGTCATATACAGATAGCCGTTTGTCAACGCACTTTTGCGGGTGTAGTTGAGCACGATATAATTGAGGTTGGCGGCATGCACGGTTGTTGAGCAACTGAAATTGATGCCCAACTGCAATTTTGTGCCTTCGAGGGAAAATGTCGAGCGAAACAATGCCGATGTGCCGTGATAATATGAGGCATTATTTGTTGTCGGCACATAATTGTTGCCCGTGAGTGCCAACGGCTGTCCATTGGCGGTAAAATTGAGATATCCTGCCGATGAAAGTGTGCGGGTAAAGAACGAGCATTGCATCCACACTTCCGGCCCCACTTTGCCAGGCAAGTCAAATGTAAACGACTGATTGGGAGTATACTTAAAATCTTCGCCCACAAGCAAATGGCCGGTTTCGCCCGGACTCATCAAATCACGCTCGTGGAAGATTCGTTCCTGAAAAGTTTCGGCACAATCATCGCCGGCTTGGGCCGTTCCCGATAATGCAATTTCGCGGTCTTCTGCCTCTCGGTCGCTCAAAAAATAGTAGCCATAAGATGAGTATGGATTTTGCTCATGCACAAACTTGCTTATGAGAATAGTGTTCCAAGTTACAGGGCCTTGGGCATAGAAATACAAACCGTTGCCAGTCGTTTTGCTCTGCACCTGCGGCACATCGTCGATGAAACTGACTTTTGTGAGGTGGTCGGGAATGCGTGCGCCGCCATAGCCATACACCTTCACTTTTGACGGGTCGGCAAAACCCCATTCGCGCAGCGTGTTGGCACTAATAAAGTGCATACCGCTTTGCTCAACGCTGATTTTCACCCATTTGCCTTGGCTCAATACCGACGATTGGGCATAGTAACTTGCCTGAAAAGCCATCACCTTGGCCGGCACAAGCATAGCAACAAAAGCCAACGCCACAGCCGCCACAATTCGTGATATATTTGTTGTATATTTTGATGTCATATTGGTCTTGATAGTTACGCCCGCCGCGCGAGCATATTATTGCTATCGTTATTAACGCATTTTTAGCGTTATTATTGTAGCACGCCGAGCAATTAATCGTTCATTTTGGTTATATCTATATCTTATTTGTTTCGGCGGGCAAACAAGTGGAAAAGAGATTTGCCAAGGCGAGAAAAAATTGCTAAATTTGCAGATTAAAATAATGGTAAATTCAGTAAAACTATGGCTATAATAGATATCGCAATGATAGTGGTGTGCATTCTTGGCATCGCATTGGGATTATACAAAGGTCTAATGGCGCAAATAGGCTCGGTGGCAGGTATTTTGCTCGGCGTTATCGCGTGCCGCATTTGGGGTGATGATGTCACCCGATTTGTGGCAAGTATTATGCCCGACCTATCGGCAAGCGGCGAGGCTGCCGCCTATGTCAACAGCGTGATTGGCAATGTATTCCTATTCTTGGGCGTGTATCTGCTCGCGATGCTCGTCGCCAAGTTGTTGCACAATATCATCTCAACACTTTCACTCGGCTGGATAAACTGCCTCCTCGGTGGTGTTTTCGGCGCAGTGAAATGGATGGTGATAATGAGTGTGGTGCTCAACTTGTGGGAGGCCCTGCTGCCAGACCACTCCATTGTCAGCACCTCGCAACTTATGGGAGGCATCGCTGCCAAGACAGTGCTAAATTTGGCCCCTGCCCTATTCGGTTCTATTGCCGCTATGTAAAATATAATTGTTGATTATGGCTGAAATTTCAGATAAGAAAAATAAAGAAGACTTGAACAATGATATCATTGGCGATGTCACTTCGAGCGAATACAAGTATGGATTCGTTACCGACATCGACACCGACATCATTCCCAAGGGCTTAAACGAAGATGTTGTTCGTCTCATCTCGCAGAAAAAAGGCGAGCCCGAGTGGCTGCTTGATTTCCGTCTCAAAGCCTATCAGTATTGGAAGACTCTCGAAATGCCACGTTGGGCACACCTCGACATTCCCGAGATAGACTATGACGCGATAAGTTACTATGCTGCCCCTCGCAAAAAAGAAGGGCCCAAGAGCCTCGACGAAGTAGACCCTCAACTTCTCGAAACTTTCAACAAATTGGGAATTCCTCTCGAAGAACAAAAACTGTTCTCGGGCATGGCTGTTGATGCTGTTATGGACTCGGTGTCGGTAAAAACCACCCACAAAGAAAAATTGGCCGAAATGGGCATCGTGTTCTGCTCGTTCTCCGAAGCCGTGCGCGATTATCCCGACTTGGTGAAAAAATATCTCGGCAAAGTGGTATCATATCGCGACAACTTCTTTGCCGCCCTCAACTCGGCCGTATTCTCTGACGGCTCGTTTGTTTACATTCCCAAAGGCGTGCGTTGCCCCATGGAATTGTCAACCTACTTCCGCATCAATGCATCGGGAACAGGCCAGTTTGAGCGCACACTCATCGTTGCCGACGATGATGCCTATGTAAGTTATCTCGAAGGCTGCACCGCTCCCATGCGCGATGAAAACCAATTGCACGCTGCTATCGTGGAAATCATTGTCGAAGACCGCGCCGAGGTGAAATACTCAACCGTGCAGAATTGGTATGCCGGCGACAAAGACGGCAAAGGCGGTGTATATAACTTTGTAACAAAACGCGGATTGTGTCGCGGCGATTACTCAAAATTGTCGTGGACACAGGTCGAAACCGGTTCGGCCATCACTTGGAAATATCCGAGTTGTGTGCTTGCCGGCGAAGGCTCGGTGGGCGAATTCTACTCGGTGGCCGTTACCAATAACCGCCAACAAGCCGACACAGGCACAAAGATGATTCACACAGGCCGCAACTCGCGAAGCACTATCGTGTCAAAAGGTATCTCGGCCGGACACAGCCAAAACGCTTATCGCGGATTGGTGAAGGTTGCACCCGATGCCGACGGTTGCCGCAACTACACTCAATGTGACAGTCTGCTCCTCGGTTCAAACTGCGGTGCCCACACCTTCCCCTATGTCGATGTGCTCAACGACACTGCTGTGGTAGAGCACGAAGCCACTACCTCAAAAATCAGCGAGGACCAAATTTTCTATTGCAATCAGCGCGGCATTCCCACCGAAGAGGCTGTCGGATTGATTGTAAACGGATATGCCAAAGAAGTGATGAACAAACTACCCATGGAATTTGCCGTTGAAGCACAAAAACTGCTTCAAGTTACTCTCGAAGGCTCTGTGGGATAACATAACATGTAAATACAGTTTTATGAAAGATATATTATTGGAAGTCAAAAACCTTCATGCCAACATTAATGGCAAGGAGATATTAAAAGGTATCAATCTCACAATCCGTCCCGGCGAGGTGCATGCAATCATGGGCCCCAACGGCTCGGGCAAGAGTACACTCTCATCGGTGCTTGCCGGTAATCCCACATTCACCGTTACCGAGGGCGAAGTCGATTTTCACGGCGTTGACTTGTTGTCGTTGTCGCCCGAAGACCGCTCTCACGAGGGCTTGTTCCTTTCGTTTCAATATCCAGTAGAAATTCCCGGCGTGTCAATGGTCAACTTTATGCGTGCGGCTATGAACGAAAAGCGCAAACACTTTGACCAACCGGCCTTGTCGGCAAGCGAGTTTCTCAAACTCATGCGCCAAAAACGCGAAGTGGTGGAACTTGACAACAAACTTGCATCGCGCTCGGTTAACGAAGGCTTCTCGGGTGGCGAAAAGAAACGCAACGAGATTTTCCAAATGGCGATGCTCGAACCACGATTGTCAATTCTCGACGAGACCGACAGCGGTCTTGACATCGATGCATTGCGCGTGGTGGCCGGCGGCGTAAACAAACTCAAAACTGCCGACAACGCAACAATCGTTATCACTCACTACCAACGCTTGCTCGACTACATCAAACCCGACTTTGTGCATGTGCTTTACAAGGGCCGCATCGTTCGCACCGGCGGTCCCGAACTCGCACTTGAACTTGAAGAAAAGGGCTATGACTGGATTAAACAGGAAATCGACAACCAATAATCGCAAAGTAAATCATGAGTGCTATCAAGCAATATATAGACCTGTATAACCAACATCGCGACGCCATTCACGCACGCTCGCCCCAACTGCTCAACGACTTGCGCAGCAAAGCGTTGGCGGTTCTCGACGGCAAGCAGTTGCCTCGCAAAGGCGAAGAAGGGTTTGAAAAAACATCTATTGACGAGATGTTTGCGCCCGACTTTGGTGTCAACATCAACCGCATGAACATTCCGGTCAATGTGGCTGCATCATTTCGCTGTGATGTGCCCAACATGAGCACCTGGATGTCGTTTATCGTTAACGACAAGTTTTATGCATCATCAACAGCACGCAACAATATGCCCGAAGGCGTGATTGTCGATTCGCTTGAAAATGTGGCTGCCAACCAACCCCACATCATCGAAGCATATCTCGGCAAAATTGCTCCGCTCAACAACGCATCAGTGGCCCTCAACTCGCTGCTTGTGCAAGACGGCATCGTTGTTTATGTGCCACGCGGCGTGAAACTCGAAAAACCGTTGCAATTAGTCAACATATTCTCCTCTCCCATCGACTTGATGGCCGTGCGCCGCATGCTCATCATCGTTGAGGACAACGCACAAGCACAGTTGCTCGTGTGTGATCACACCCAAGACAACGAACACCGCTACCTCGCATCGCAAGTGGTGGAGATATTCATGGGCGAGAATGCCCGTTTTGACCTCTACGACATTGAGGAATCATCGGCCTTGACATCGCGCTACTCTCAACTCTATGCCCGTCAGCAAGCCGGCTCAAATCTGCTTGTCAACGGCATGTCGCTCATTGCCGGCAACACCCGCAACGACTATGACATCGAAATTGAGGGCAACAACTGCGACACCACACTTGCCGGAATGGCTATAGGCTCGGGCAAGCAACATGTCGACAACTCATCAAATGTAAAACACCGCTCATGCCACTGTCGCAGCAACCAACTTTTCAAATATGTGCTCGATGACGAATCGACCGGTGCTTTTGAGGGCAGCATTTTGGTTGCACCCGGCGCGGCCTATACCGAAGCCCACCAAAACAACCGCAACCTGTTGGCCTCAACCTCATCGCGCATGCACACCAAACCTCAACTCATCATCTACAATGACGAGGTTAAGTGTAGCCACGGCGCAACAACAGGCCAACTCGACCAACAAGCATTGTTTTACATGCGCGCTCGCGGCATCTCCGAAAAAGAAGCGCGACTCATGCTCATGCAGGCATTTATGGCCGATGTTATTGACACCGTTCGCATGGAAGGATTGCGCGACCGATTGCGCCACTTGGTGGAAAAAAGATTTTACGGACAGCAGATGCTTTGTGCCGACTGCGGCATCTCTTGTCACGACAGCAAACCCGAATAAACCCTGATGGAAAATTATAACATAGACGAAATTCGCAGCGATTTCCCCATTCTTGAACGCCAAGTGTGGGGCAAACCGTTGGTCTATCTCGACAATACTGCAACCTCGATGACACCACGCTGTGTGGTTGATGCCATCGAAAATGTGTATTATCATCACAAAGCCAATGTGCATCGCGGTGTGCACACCCTCTCACAAGAGGCCACCGACATGCAAGAGACAACTCGCGAACGAGTGCGACAATTTATCAACGCACGCTCAACCGAGGAAATCATTTTCACTCGTGGCACAACCGAGGCCATCAACCTTGTGGCTGCCTCTTATGGCCAACTGCTCGAAAACGGCGACGAAATCATTGTCACCACTATGGAGCATCACGCCAACATTGTGCCTTGGCAGTTGCTCGGCCGCAACAAGCGCATCATCTTGCGCGTAGTGCCCATCAATGCCGACGGCGAGATTGACCGCATCGCATATTCGTCTTTGTTTAACGACCGCACAAAACTCGTTGCCATGTGCCATGTATCAAATGTTCTCGGCACAGTCAACCCCATCAAAGAACTTATCGCCGAAGCCCACCAAAACGGTGTGCCCGTGCTGATTGACGGTGCACAAGCAGTGTCGCACATCAAAGTTGATGTGCAAGACCTCGACGCCGACTTCTATGCATTCTCGGCCCACAAAATGTATGGCCCGACAGGCATCGGTGTGCTTTATGGCAAAAAATATCTGCTCGAAATGATGCCTCCCTATCAAGGCGGAGGCGAAATGATTGGCACCGTATCGTTCAACAACACCACATGGGCCGACCTCCCCTTTAAGTTTGAGGCTGGAACACCCGACTTTGTCGGCATCGCCGCTTTGCGCCAAGCCATCGACTATATGGAAAGTATCGGCGTTGAACGTATTGCCGCCCACGAACACGACTTGTTGCAATATGCCACCGAACAAATGATGACAATACCCGGAATGCGCATCTTCGGCACTTCGGCATCAAAATGTGCCGTTATTTCGTTCCTCGTTGGCAACGCCCACCACTATGATATGGGCATGTTGCTCGACAAATTGGGCATAGCCGTTCGCACCGGCCACCACTGCGCCCAACCGCTCATGCACTCATTGGGCATCGAAGGCACCGTGCGCGCATCGTTTGCAGCATACAACACCCGCCAAGAGATTGACGCATTCATCGCCGCCTTGCGCCGCGTAGCCGCAATGCTGCAATAGTTCCAACTAAAATTCACTGTTTTTTACCCGTTTTTGACGGGGAGGCGTTTCCACATCCATGCCGGAATGAGACGCCACAAGCCAACGAGCAAACGCCATCGCCAATCAATGACAGCAATGCGTTTTTGCTTGACTACGGCTTTTACTATGCGGCGAACTGCATAGTCGGTGGTCATGAGCATGGGAAATTTCTTGTCGCTGTTGAGCAACGGTGTGGCAACAAATCCGGGGCGCACATCGGTGAACTTGATGTCAACGCCTTGCATGCGCGACAACTGCTCTACGGCATCGATATAGGTGTTCTGAAAACGCTTGGTTGCGCTATAACTTGCCGCTATGCCGAGGCCTTTTGTCCCCGCGATTGACGATACAACAGCAATATGGCCGCTCTTGCCTTCACGACGAAAATAGTCATAAGCAGCATTTACGATGTGGATAAATCCCACAACATTGGTCTGCGCTGTGGTTATGTCGTTGGCAATTTCAAGTGCGGGATTTTGCTTGCCCACGCCCGACACCAAAAACACAGTGTCAACCCCACCCATTTCCTCAATGAGGACATTAAGTTTGGCCGGCGCATCGCTTTGTGTCACATCTATTGTCTGATGTGCTACAATGTTGTCGGGATACTGTCGGCGCAACTGTTCCAAAGGTTCTTGACGGCGTGCGGCAATGCCCACTGTCCAACCCATTTGTGCCATCTGCTCGGCTACGCCATAGCCCAAGCCCGATGATGCTCCGATAATCGCGATGCGTTTCATTTTGGTGGGATTATTGATTTTCTTCGGTTGCGGTATCAACCGTTTTTTTGCTTAACGGAATGGTGTACATTATCGAGAATCCGCCTCCGATGGCCAACCCGCGTGTTCCATATCCGGGGATATACCACGGCTTGCCATAAGGGGCTTTGCTCTCGTGCAAAATATAGTTATACTTGACTGCCCAACCCATATAAAGGTTGCTCACAATTCTCACTTTGATATTGAGCGACGCACTCAAATAGCCCACAACCGATTTTTGCGTGGGAATGTCAAACACCAACGGCTCGTTCCAATATCCGGCATCGGCAGTTACATTGGTTACGCTATAAGAAAACTGTGATAAACCATAGCGCACGCCAGCCTGAATCTGATATTCATCGGTCTTGCCATAAAGGAAATTGTAGTTCATGCCGACACGGAAATATGGCGACATGGGCGACTTATAGGTATAGTTACCACCTTCGGGAGTGTAATCGGCCGTTCCGAAACCCACCTCAACCACGGGCTTAAAGCGATTATACAAACTCAACTCAGCCCACACTTCGGCACCGCCATAATCCTGTCCGATGAGTCGCATCACAGGGTCCCAAACATCAACGCCAAGTGTCAATGCGTGCATGGCGGGGTATTTCATTATGTCTTTGGCTTTGAGTGCTGCCGAATCGACATACTCTTTGCCGGTAATGGTATCCATCAAAAACACTCGGCCTTCGCTGTCTTTCATTTCGACATAGGTTGATAAATCCACCTCATCGGTCTTGTTCTCCTTCTTTTTCTTCACGGGAGTGGTGGCCGATGTGGGATTAACGGGAGTCACGCGTCGCTGTCCCTCGGCAGTAACGCCAAGAGCAACTATCGCTATCATTATTATCAATAAAACTCGCTTCATCATTGTTGAGTGTCGTTTGAACTGAAATAGATTTTCACGCGTTCTACATCAGTGTTTGTGATGAGCGGTTCGAGCAGTTTCACCGAGTCAATGAGCAAATGCGTGCTTTGCAACTCGCCTACTTTATAATAGTACATCGCACCACACTCTTCTGACACAAAATAGGGAATTGACTCGTAATCAAATGTGATGGTGTCGTTATATTGATAACCAGTAATGCTGTCGGTGGCATAGTTGAGGTAAAACGCTGTTGTGTTCTGTGTAGAGCGCAATGGCAAGTACACTTGTGATGCCGACTCCGAACGGCCCAACAACAATGTTTCGGCACCTACTCCGCCAATGTTTACGCCCGAGATTTTTAGTTTCTGCTTGGTTTTGCTATCATAAAATCCGACCAACGGAATACTGCTCTGTTTGTCGATGCAGCCCGACGACGAGCACGACCACATTGCCGCAGCCGCCACAATCATCACCACACATATTTTCAGAATTTTCCCCATACGGTAATATCGTCAAGAGATTTGCGTTTCTTTTCTGGGGCAATATCACCCACCTCGGGATAGCCAATCGGAATGATGGCTATCGGTTCGAAATTAGCGGGAATGTTGAGAGCCTGACGCAAGATTGCGACATCAAAGTTACACACCCAACAAGTGCCCAACCCTATTGCCGATGCGGCAAGACAAATGTGCTCAACAGCAATTGATACATCAACATCGGTGTGATCCTTTTCATCGGCCGCACGATGCCAAGCCTCGTCGTGATTGCCACACGCAACGATAAATGCGGGTGCTGTTCTCACCCACGGACGGTCGTAACTTGCAATCACTGCCTCGCGCAACTCGGGAGTGTCAACCACAGCAAACATCCACGGCTGACGGTTGCACGCCGACGGTGCCAAGCGTGCCATTTCAAGCACTTGGGTAATCTCCTGTCGCGACACGGGCATAGAACTGTAATTGCGACACGAATATCGGTCGGCAACTACTTGTGTCAATATCTCAAACTGATTTTTACTCATTATCGTTGGCATCAAGTTCCTCTTCTATCTCATACTCGTTGCGGCGGTGTGAGTTGCGCACTATCAGTTCGCCCACAAATCCGGTGAGGAACAACTGCGTGCCGAGCAACATCATTACCAGCGAGAGATAGAAATAGGGAGAATCGGTGATGAGGATATATGACAATCCACTATACATATTATACAATTTCATTGCACCTACAACAACCACTGCAATAAAACCGATGATAAACATCAAACTGCCCAAAAGGCCGAAGAAGTGCATGGGCTTAGCGCCAAACTTGCCTGTAAACCACAATGTGGCAAGGTCGAGATAACCGTTAACAAAGCGGTCAAGGCCAAATTTTGTAGAGCCATATTTGCGTGCTTGGTGTTGAACCACCTTTTCGCCGATGCGGTTAAAGCCGGCATTCTTTGCCAAATAAGGAATATATCGGTGCATATCGCCATAAACCTCGATGTGCTTAACCACTTTTTTGCGATAGGCTTTCAAGCCGCAGTTAAAGTCGTGAAGGTTTTTGATGCCGCTCACTTTGCGTGCTGTGGCATTAAACAACTTTGTAGGTATAGTCTTTGACAGCGGGTCATAGCGTTTCTGCTTCCAACCCGACACCAAGTCATAACCCTCCTCGGTAATCATGCGATACAATTCGGGAATTTCGTCGGGACTGTCTTGAAGGTCGGCGTCCATTGTGATGACAACATCACCTTGGGCGCGAACAAAACCTGTGTTCAACGCGGGCGACTTGCCATAGTTGCGACGGAAACACACTCCGCGCACATTGGGATTTTTCTCACGGAGCGACTTGATTACATCCCACGATTCGTCGGTACTGCCGTCATTAATAAACAATATCTCATAGGAGAAATTATTAGCCTCCATCACTCGCTTAATCCATGCCTCCAACTCGGGCAGCGATTCTGCTTCGTTATACAATGGAACGATTACCGAAATATCCATTTCTATATAGTTTTAGTTTATACTCTACTTTATTTTTATCGACCTGATGATGAGCGATAGCACTATTGACAGCAACGAGCCGCTAAACACTTGCAACCACAACATTTCGATTACAAGTTGAATCGAACTCGGAATCATTTTCTGCTCAATAGCCTTGCGCAACACATCGGCCATTTCCTGTCCTTGGGGCAATCCGCTTTCTTCCCATATTTTTATCGCGGCATTGGCTTGCGACACGATAAAATCGGGCTGAATCCATCGCATAAACACTACTGCCACCAAGCCTGATATAAGACCGCCGCAAAAGAAGGTCACAATGCCTTGCAACCACAATTCCGAGAACGTCAATTTACCGCCAAAGGCCACATAAGTGCGGCGCAAAAAGCGATACATCACCACCGGAACGGCAAGCATCATAAGCGTTGACAACAGTCCCGCAAACGGAACGGCCATCGAATAGGCTGTCGCAAAAAACATCACGACAAGGTAGATGCCGAATACAAATCCGTCATCGCCACCACGCTTATATACCGACAATTTCAGTTCAGACATATTTATGCAATTAACTTTACCCTACAAAGGTAATTATATTTGGGGTTATTTACAAAAAATGGTGAATTTGTCTCACGACAATTCACCATTTCTAACTTATTTGACAATAAAACCGGCTTATTTAACCGCCACTTTTATCGCGTTTTTGCTTGATTTTACAATGTAGATGCCGGGAACAACCTCCACCTTGGCTGTTGCTGCCTCTACTTGGGCAACGAGCAGGCCGTTAACTGTGTAAACCGATACAACATCGTTCATGGGGTTCACAACATTGATTGCGCCGTCGTTGACATAAGCGTCAAAGTTGCGTTGAGCGGTTGTGATTGACTCTGTGCCTGTTGTACCCGAAAGGCGGATATTGTAAAGGAACAAGTATTCCATATATGCTGCCGAGTAGGCTTTGAATCCATAGTAGTAAACGCCGGTTTCGGGAACGGTAAAGTCGAGAGAATAGGTTGTAATTGAACCGTCATCTTCTTGTGCGGGAACAGTGGGGAGGTCAAGCAACACTTCGGTTTGTGCCTCGGGTGTTTTGCCTTTGCCCAATGTCACGAGCATTGATTCGGGATATTCATAAGATGTTGAGAATGTACTGAATGTCAAACTGTAAGGAGCACCCGCATCATAACGAACGGGGGGCGAAATCATCCAGTCGTTTGCACCTTCGGCCCAGTTGTAGGGATAGAATGCAGCACCTGTTTCAGTATCCAAAGTCCAAGTATAACCGTCTTGGTTGATGTCGAGAACTGTATAGTAGTTATACATATCGGCTACGCTACCAAACACACCGCCAAAGGGAGGAACGATGGGCGAACCAACTACAACTGCATTTGAAACAACACCTGCTGTTCTCACTGAGTCGCAGCATGAATAAACCACATAGTAGTAGCGCAACAAGTCAGCGCCGTGTTCTTCAACAAACACTGTATCGGTAATGCCTGATGCAACGGTGAGTTCTTCGGGATAGCGAACAACATCAAATTTCAATTTGCTTGCATCAAATTCTGCACCGTGTGTACCAACTACGGGACGACTCCATGTGAGTGTTGTTGTCAAGTTTTCGTCAGTAAGTGCAACATTCAAGGGAGCAGAGGGCATATCATAACCAATGAGGAATGTGCGAGTCACAACAGGACCTTCACCTACCTCGTTTGACAACTGAATTTCCAAGTCGTGAACACCTTGTGTTGATGACACAGTAAGTTCAACCAACGAGCCTGCTGCTGCTTGACCTGCAAGGCTGATACCTCCGTTAACTTCTTTCACTGTGTAATTAACCATCGATGTCATTGCAGTGCCGTCGTATGTTTCAGCGGGAATCATGAACGAGATAACACCTTCTGATGCATGGAGGTCGGTTTGAGTGTATTTGAAGTCAGAGATGATGCCGGGAGCAAGTCTTTTGGGTGCATTAAAATAAGCACCTGTGATTGCATATACATCGGTAATGTATGTGAGCAATGTTGCGCGGCAGTTTACGGGGTCAATTTCAAACAAAGGTGCATATTGCGAACCGATTGCCATACTTGAACTACACATCATCCAATAGAGTTTCTTTGCGTTGTAGTCATAGAACAATGTCTGATGATATTTCATGTTAACCAAAATATCTTCGGGCAACATGTTGGCAACCTGAATTTCGCCGATATCGGCAATTTGGCCGTTTTCTTTATTGATGCGGCAGAAGAAGTGTTTTTGGTCGCCTGTCTTGTAATCTTCGGTCATGTAGATTGCATAGAGGTTACCTTGTTCATCACAAGTCATTGCCACAAAGCGTTTACGGTAGTCCAATGCGCTGGGCGCAAGGCGTTTCATCTGACCGTTTTGGGGATTAATCTCCATCAACCAGTAGTCAACATAGTCTCTAACGAAACCATACATCTTGTCGCTTGTGGGGTCATAAGCCATTGCGATTGTAGTGTTTTCGCAGTTGGTATTCAACGTATCGGCCGAGAGTGTTTCAAATGTCTTGGCATCAAGCACTTTCCACACGGGTTTTGCAAACTGATAGTCGCTTTGGAAGTTATATTCGTTGCAATACAATTTACCTTCGTGGTAAACACAACCACCACCAAAATCGGCTTCAAACACAGGATTTCTCAATGAAACCTTGTATTCGTTGTTGTGGTAATACATTGTATAGAACCCTTTGGGAGCCAATGTGTACTCATCAAGTTGTGATTGAGTAAACACCGCCATAAAGTCAACTCCTTCCATTGAAAGGCGTTGGTTGTAATCGCGTTTTTCGGTCAAGTCGGGGTTGTCGTTGTCGGCCGAGATATTTTCGGCGGGAGCAACATAAACAAGCTCTTCTTCAACAACTTCGCCGGCTTCCATATATCCGAGCGTTACGCTGCCGACATGTATGTTGCTACCTACATAAGTTGCGTGGAAGCCAAAGTAATATGTTCCGGCAGTCGCAACTTCAAATTGAAGTGAATTGAATTCAGCAGACCCGTTTTGGCAAAGGTCGGTATATGTAGCAATAGTTTTTGTTTGTGCCGACGATTTTTGAGCGTTACCCATTGTCACATCCATGCTTGCACCATAGTCGCGCGATGTAGCCAACTTATAGGTCAAGATATAACGCTTGCCGGGTTCCAACTGTGCTCCGGGTGAAATCAACCAGTCGTTAACTGATTTGCCCATTGTTGAAATCAAGGCTCCACTTGCATAGTATTCCCATGCTTCGCTACCGTTTTTGTTTTCAGTCACCCATGAGTTTGCAAATTCAGTTTTAGTGATGTTCATTGACTTCACTTTCACGATTGTACCTTGAACATCATCAAGGTCGATTTCGCGTGACACCTTTTCTGAAATTTCATCGGCTTGGAGTGCCACTGAATAAGTGTGCTTGCCGCTGAATTGTGCAGGTTTATATTCATATCTAACGGTGTCAGAAGCAATCATATTAGGAACTGTTGCCACCAATTTATCGTCTTCATAAATGAGAGCGTTCATCTTGCAAGTGATTGCAACGCCGTCAGTGTCGTGTTTGGGGTTAATCCAACGCATTCTCACTACTTGCGCAGCGCCATCGGGAGCAATGCTCACAGCAGGAATTGCTTGGGGACATTGTGGAGTAGTTTCTTTAATCGACAACGATTTGAGCAACAACATACCGTTTCCGGCTGCCGATCTGAGTTCTATACCGATAACACTCTCACGATCAGTTTCGGCATAAATGTGACAATAGCGAGTCACCTTACCTGCGTTGAAATCAAATGTTTCACTTACCAGATACTCAGTCATTGCATCTACCTTTGCATCTGTGCCACAGAAAAGTGTAACATTATCAGCGCCATACGCACCACGCTGTGCCACTGTATAGGCCACCACATAGTGTTTGCCGCCTTGCAATTTGAATGAAGGTGTGAACAACCAATCTTGCGCAGCGTTCAAAGTGTTCATACCGTCATAAACAACACCTTTAAGATTTGACTCTTCGTGCCAAGTTGCACCGTCGCCGTTTTCATCAAAAACAGTCCAACCTTCCATTGTGGCACCTTTGCTGAAATCCTGATTCAAGACATCAGTATCGGCAGCAATCGCAACATTGGCTCCGAGTGCCAACAATGCGCCACAAAAGAACATTTTAAAAAATTTGTTCATCTTATTTTGTTTAATTAGTTATTATTTGGCAAAATTACTAAAAAGTCTTCATTTAGAGGCTCATTTCGTGTGTTTTAACACCGATTTACCTCCTTTTATCCACCTTTCGGCACATAATTACGACAAACGGAGTCGTGGATATTACAACTCCGTTTTATCTATATTTTATTAGTCACCCATTGTGCGAAGCAATTCTTCATTATCGTAGGTACGCTCCATGCGCTCTTTGATAAATTCCATTGCTTCGAGCGAGTTGCGGTCGCCAAGGAATCGGCGCAAAATCCACATGCGGTTGAGCGTGTCGGGGCGCAAAAGCAAATCGTCGCGACGTGTGCTTGAAGCCATAATATCAACAGCGGGGAAGATGCGTTTGTTTGACAACTTACGATCAAGTTGCAACTCCATGTTACCAGTTCCCTTGAATTCTTCAAAGATAACTTCGTCCATTTTTGAACTTGTCTCGGTCAACGCTGTCGCGATAATGGTAAGCGAACCGCCGTTTTCGATGTTACGCGCAGCACCAAAGAATCGTTTGGGCTTTTGCAACGCATTGGCATCGACACCACCCGACAAAATCTTGCCCGATGCAGGCGACACAGTGTTGTAAGCGCGGGCCAAGCGAGTGATAGAGTCAAGCAAAATCACAACATCGTGGCCACATTCCACCATGCGTTTTGCCTTTTCAAGCACGATGCTCGCAATTTTCACATGGCGCTCGGCAGGCTCGTCAAATGTTGACGCAATTACCTCGGCATTTACGCTACGGCTCATATCGGTTACTTCTTCGGGACGCTCGTCAATGAGAAGAATCATGATATAAGTTTCGGGGTGATTTTCGGCAATCGCATTGGCAATATCTTTGAGCAAAATAGTCTTACCGGTTTTGGGAGGCGCAACAATCAAACCGCGCTGACCTTTACCAATGGGCGAGAACATGTCAACAACGCGAGTAGAAATGTTGCATGTGCGACCGCCACAAAGGTTGAATTTCTCATCGGGGAACAAAGGTGTCAAGTGCTCAAACGGAACACGGTCGCGAATAAACTCGGGACTGCGGCCATTGACAGTCTTGACATTGCTCATGGGGAAGTATTTTTCGCCTTCTTTGGGAGGACGGATTGTGCATTCAACAACATCACCGGCCTTCAAACCATGATTTTTGATTTGCGACTGTGTTACATAAACATCGTCGGGCGATGACAAATAGTTGTAGTCGCTTGAACGCAAGAAGCCGTAACCGTCGGGCATAATTTCCAACACACCCTCGGCTTCGATAAATCCGTCAAAGTCATATTGGGGCATCGCAGGCTGTTGTTGCTGCTGTTGGTTATTATTGTTATTATTGCGGTTTTTCTGCTTTTTGCTTTGTTTCTGCTGTTGATGCTGATTTTGGTGGTGTTGTTTTTCCTTGCCGGGCTCTGCAATCACAATAGGAGCTGTTGCGGCGGCAACGGCGGCAGCGGCGGCAGCCTCTTCGCGCTCACGCTGACTGCGAGGCACAAACTTGCGGCCTTCGCCACGGGGGAAAAAAGAGCCGAAAGCCGAATCCTTGGGACGGAAATCCATTTTTGGTTTATCTTCGCCGACAGGCTGTTCGCTTGCAGCAGATTCTTCGGTAACGGGGGTCTCACCCTCTGCTTTCGTCTCCGTGAACTGCGCAGGAATTTTTGCCTCCTCGCCTTTTGCCAAGGGAGCAATCATTGTGAAATCGTCTTTATCATCAGCCGACTCAACAGATTCAACCTTTTGTTCTTTTACCTCTTCGGCAACTGCATTTTCGGCAGGAGTATCATTCAGCTGACGGCGACGACGATTGCGGGCCGACTTAGGCGCAGCAGCCTCGTCATTAGCAGTTTCTTCGGCAACAACCTTAACCTCGGCAGTTTCGACAGGTTCAGCAACCGCTTTTTTCGCCTTTTTAGGTTGTTCATCCTTCTTTTCAGCCGCAGCCTTAGCAGGTTTATCAGCCTTTTTTGTTTTGTCTTTTGTAGATTTAGATTTCTTTTCGGGTACTGCCACGGCAGCAATTTCGGCCTGTTGGTCAAGGATTCGATAAATCAATTCATCTTTCTTTGACACATCGATCTTTTTAAGGCCCATGCCTTCGGCAATAGAAACCAACTCAGAGTCACTCTTTGAATTGAGTTCAATAAGGGTATACATAAAATGTAATGATTAATTTTTGACTAAAACATCAATTAGTCTCGGGCACAGTAATGGCCCGTAAATAGATAAATTTTAAACTTGAATGTAAAATTGAAATGCCCAAAGTTTTTCATCAAATAATGCTCATATAAACCGGGCGGAGAATTGCTTGGATTTAGCAGTACAAAGATACATCAAATTACTGAAATAACAATAACTTACGGCAAAAAGTTCACACCCAATGCCCCACTATTACCGCTCAACGCCACACTTTCACAGCCCAAGCTGCCTAATATATCCGCGCCATCCACTATTTCTATAGTTACCATAGCCACTATCAATCACTACGATAAAACAAAAGCGCCCCGGCTCGTTTGAACCAAGGCGCTCGGTAAAGGGGCGGTTACCTACTCTCCCACTTTCGCAGTACCATCGGCGTGGTGAGGTTTAACTTCTCTGTTCGGAATGGGAAGAGGTGGAACCCTCACGCTATCACCACCTTAATGTCTTTATAAGGCTTTCAC
>JAFZHD010000052.1 GCA_017555085.1 Muribaculaceae bacterium
CTAAAATGGCGCACTCTTTTTTTTTACCTCGACAACTTTTTGTAACTTTGGCGATTATATTTATAAACACCAAATACCACCTACCATGAAAAAAATAATCGCATTCTCATTTTTCTTCATAACCACATTGGCGGCATGGGCTGTCTCTCCCTCGGGCACGCTCCCAGTTATGTATATCAACACCAACTCGGCCATCACTTCAACCGAAAACTACATCGGTGCAACATTCTATATCGATGCCCTCTCAACTGGATATGCTTCAACAGGCTCGGCAAGCAGCCCCATTGATATGAAAATTCGCGGTCGCGGCAACTCTACTTGGACCGACTATGATAAAAAGCCCTATCGTTTCAAACTCAACTCGGGCATCAAACTCCTCGGCATGCCCAAGAGCAAAAACTACTGCCTACTCGCACATGCCGATGACCAAAGCGCATTTTTGCGCAACACCCTCGGCTACAAGGTTAGCCAACTCATGAATCTTGCTTATACACCCGACCGCCGCGCCATAGAATTGGTGCTTAACGGCGAATATATGGGCGTGTATTTCCTCAACGAAACAGTGCGCATCGACAAAGACCGCGTTGCTATCACCAAGCAAAACGACAACGAAACCGACCCAACCCTCATTACCGGCGGTTGGTTGCTCGAAATTGACAATGCCGACGACCCCGCACAAGTAAAAATCAGCGAAGGCAACGGCAACACTGCCCGCTTTAACTATAAAGACCCAGAAGAACTCTCATCGGCACAAACCACATACCTCACCAACCAACTAAACGCTATCAACACAGCCGTTTACACAGCCGATAAAAATTCTACCGAATGGCAAAACATCGTTAATCTCGACACTCTTGCCCGCTTCTACATTGTTCAGGAATTGCTCGACAACATCGAGGCATTTAACTGCAACACCTATCTTTACAGACAGCGCGGCGAACAAAACATTTGGAGTTTCGGCCCAGTGTGGGATTTCTCAAACGCCTACCGCCGCACTTCACAGCAATTCATCTACCAAAACAACCAACAAGCGCAAGTGTGGATTGCCGAGATTGCCAAATTTCCCGCATTCCAAGCCAAGGTAAAAGAACTTTGGGTTGATTTCTATGCCAACAAATATCCCTTGCTCAACAGCCACATCGACAATTTTGTCAGCACAATGAGCACTGCCATAGCAACCGACTATCAGCGTTGGCCGGCTTATGGCACGGCAAATGCAGCCACTGCACGCGACCAATTCAAAGCCCGACTCACAGAGCGTGCCACTTGGCTCAACGACCAATGGACCAAATCATCGGCCATCGACAACATTGGTCTTGACAACACCGCCCCCGCCGAATACTACAACTTGCAAGGCCACAAAATTGACAACCCCGCCAACGGTCTCTACATAAAATTTGAAAACGGCCAAGCCTCAAAAGTATTGATAAAATAACACCTACACGGTAACGCAAACATCTTATTCCCGGCAAGTACGACAAGGCTTGACCGGGTTTATTTATTCGTGCGTTTTCAATTCTTCGGGAAAAGCAGTATCTTTACAGCCTAATTTATATTTATGAGACAACTGATTGCTTTTACGGCTGTTATACTTGCCTTTTTAACGGCAAACGCCCTCACTATTCCGCAGGGCACTTTCTACTTTGACAATTCAAAGACTCAATATTCGCATGTCAAATTTGTATATGGCAGCGACACAAAGGCCGAGACCTATGTCGTGTCGATGCAAAAAAGCGATGCAAGCCGATGGAAAGTGACTTTTGACAAGGCCGTGAACAACATGTATCGTTACACTTTTGCCAACACCACTCTGCCCGACGGCAAAATCAACGACACTTTTTCAAATGTAAAGGATAACATCAGCAATTCGCGCATCGAAAAGCGAACTGCCACTACCGACAAAACCATTCTTGTCAACGGCATTTTCGTTCCCGAAAGCAGCGATAATTGGGCGCAAGGCTCATGGCAACCTCTATCTGACAGCAATGCGGCCTATTCCGAAACTCTCCCTGTGCTGTTTATCAACACCCAAAACGGCGCGGCAATTACTTCAAAAGAAACCTACATCAACGCCACCTACTATCTTGATGCCATTGGCATTGACGGCATAGAGCCGATTGGCAACATCGAGCAACAACTTGATATGGAAATTCGCGGCCGCGGCAACTACACTTGGCGCGACTTTGAGAAAAAGCCCTATCGCCTCAAACTCGGCAAAAAGCAATCATTGCTCGGCATGAACAAGAGCCGTCATTTTGTGTTGCTTGCCGATGCCGACGACAATTTTGCCCACTTGCGCAACTCGGTCGGCTTTGAACTGTCGCGCCGCCTCGGACTCAAATACACTCCCGACCAACAACCAGTTGAGGTGGTGCTAAACGGCAATTACATCGGTCTTTATATGCTTACCGAGAACATTCGCGTTGCCAAAGACCGTGTAAACATCGTTGAGCAAGCCGACTATTGCACCCACCCCGACTCAATCACCGGCGGATGGATAATCGAAATAGACAACTATGATGAGGCCGAGCAAGTGCGCATCACAGAGAGCAACGGCGAAATGTTGCGATTTACCTACAAATCGCCCGAATTGCTTTCCGATGCCCAACGCAATTATCTAACATCGCAAGTAAAAGCCATTGACCGTGCCGTTTACATTAGCGACAAATCATCAACCGAATGGGAAAACATTGTTGATATCGACTCGCTCGCCCGCTTCTACATTGTGCAAGAGATTATGGACAATGCCGAGTCGTTTCACGGCAGTTGCTATATCCACAAAGATTTCATGGCCGACAGATGGATATTTGGCCCAGTATGGGACTTTGGCAATTCCTACCGCCGAAATTGGCATGAATTTATCTACCAAAATCCGCCTTTCGGACAAAATTGGATTGGCGAAATGGCTAAATTTCCCCGCTTTCAAGCCAAGGTTGTTGAAGTTTGGCAAGAGTTTCGCGCCTACCAATGTGCAACATTACACGATTATGTCGAATCGTTTATCAGCACCATCGAAACGGCATCGGTTCACGACTACAAGCGATGGCCACAATATGGCACCAATAACATTCACAGCGTTAAAAACTCGTTTCTTGACAGACTTGACAATCGTCTCGATTGGCTTGTGCGCCAATGGGGCGAAACATCTATCGACCAAATAACCGACACAACCGACTCGCCGGCAATCTATTACAATCTCCAAGGCCACAGAGTCGACAACCCAACTGGCGGCATATACATCAAAGTGCAAAACAACCGCGCTACCAAAGTTTTTATCAGATGATAAATTATGACTAACTTTGCGGTATGAATTTTTCAAGATTACGACAACGCATCAAGCCGCTTGTGTTGCCACTGGCAATCATTGGCGGCATATTGTTTCACGACTTTATATGTTCAATCGCGTTTCTTGCACCCTATTTGCTGTTTTTGATGTTGCTCATCACCTACTGCAAAGTGTCGCTCAAAGAATTTCGCATCAACTCGTTTACATGGGCCTTGCTCGCAGTGCAAATAGTAGGCTCTATCGCGCTCTATTTTGCCCTGTTGCCATTTAACCCGACAGTGGCACAAGCCACATTTATGTGTGTATTTTGCCCCACAGCAACAGCCGCACCGGTCATCACATCAATGCTCGGCGGCAGCATTGCCCGCGTTGCCACTTTTTCAATATTGAGCAATATGTCGGTAGCCGTGCTTGCCCCACTATTGTTCTCGATGATGGGCGATAATTGCCAACTCGATTTTATCGGCCAATTTGCCACCATCGGCAGCCGCATCTTTCCGTTGCTCGTTATGCCGTTGTTAATCGCGCTATTACTACGCCGCTTTTTGCCCAAAGTGAGCACTGCCATTTCGTCGCGCCAATCGGTGTCGTTCTACCTATGGGCCGTCGGGCTGTTTATCGTAGTGGGACGTGCCGTGACTTTTGTTATGAAAGAGCCCATTGAGCAACTGCCCATAATCATAGTCATCGCGTTACTGTCGTGTGCCGTGTGCTGTCTGCAATTTTATTTCGGCCGCAAAATCGGAGCTAAACACGGCGATACTATTGCCGGCGGACAAGGCCTCGGCCAAAAAAACACCATCTTGGCCGTGTGGATGGCACTCACCTATCTCCACCCCTTGGCATCCATTGGTCCGGCAGCCTATGTTTTTTGGCAAAACACCATAAATTCATGGCAACTCTACCGCAAAACGCGCCAAGAATGCAAGTGATTTTGGAAATGAACAAGAAAACACTTAATTTTGTTTTCTAAATATACACAAAACAAGCCTCTACCATGGATAGCATGTACGACATATTGATGAGATTGCCACTTTTTAGCGGCGTCACTCACGAGCGCATCTCCGAAATTCTCGAAATGGCCAAGTTCCATTTTTTGAAATATCTCCCCGGCGAACAGATATTTGCCGCCGGCGACCAATGCACCCACATCCGCTTTATCATCAACGGTAGCATTCGCCTCACAACGAGCAACGATGACGGCCGTTTCAAAGTGTCGCAAACGCTTGTCGCACCCAATGTTATCGCACCCGAGTTCCTTTTTGGCCGCACAACAGCCTATCCTTGCACGGCAACTGCAATAGAGCCTTGCGGTATCTTGCAAATCTCAAAGAGCGATTATTTGAAGATATTGAACAGCGACACAATTTTCATGTTCAATTTCTTGAATATCTTGTCGATGAACGCTCAAAAATCGACCGACGGCGTGCTTGCTCTGACTTCGGGCGACCTTGAACAGCGCATCGCATTCTGGATTGTGGCACTCACACAGCGCGAGAGCATTGACATCACCCTATCGTGCCGTCAGCGCGACATGTACACACTGTTTGGTGTTCAGCGCACATCGTTCATCGCTACATTGGAGTCAATGAAAAACCGCGGCATAATCGACTATGACCAAAACGAAATCAGAGTCCTTTCGCGCCGCGAACTTGCCAATATCATCAGCAATTAACCCCACACCACAGCCATGCACAGTCGCATTTTATTGTTGCTTTCAATGTTATTGATGGCAACACCTGCTTTTGCATCAATACCTTCATCGCTCGACGATATGCTCGACCTGCTCGATGATGCCGTAAATGACAACGAGGCCTACATAAGCCAACGATTTACCCGCATCGACTCGCTAAAACGACAGCTCACCAAAAATCCCAACGACTTGTCTCTATATGGTACCATTGGCAATGACCTCAAAGGCATCGCCATTGACTCGGCACTATGCTACTACGACCTTGGCATCGCTATGGCGACTATGCAAAACGACGCTCCTTCGCGACAATATCTCGAAATACAGCGCTCGGCCACATTGCCCATCATGGGCATAACAAAAGAGAGTATCGAATTGTTTGACTCTATCGAGAGCCGCGGACTATATCCCCAAAACCGAGCCGCGTTTTATGAATGTGGCAACCGATTGTTTTTCTATATCTCATCTTTTTACCCCGACAATTATAACAAAACCATCTATGTCCAACGCGGACTAACCTACACCGATTCGCTGCTCACCATTCTTCCCAAAGACTCTCCATTATCAAAATTATATCAAGCACAGGTCAACCTTTCAAGAAAAAAACGTGCTATCGCAGTAACCCAACTCGACGAGTTAATCAAGGAATTGCCCGTCAACAACAACCTTTTTGCCCGCGCGGCAAGCATGCGCGCCATCTGCGACGAGGGCGTTGACCACCAATCGTTTCTCTATCATCTTGCACTATCGGCCTATTCCGACATCATTGGCGGCACTCGCGAAGCCACCTCACTGCAACGACTCGGTGTGGCTCTGTATGACGAAGGCGACATTTCGCGTGCCTACAAATACCTGTTGCTTTCGCTTGATAACGCCGTGAAATCGGGCGCAAGAATTCGTGCGACCCAGAGTTCGCAGGCTATGCCCTATATCGCACAATCATTTCATGACCAAGACAAGACCAAAATGATTTGGCTCACAATCTTGATTGCCTTGCTATCGATTGCGCTCATTGGCATTGTGATGTTTATCATCTATCTGCGCCGTGAGAAAGACAAACTCGAAATCCTTAAACTGCGACTCACAAAGGCCAACTATGCCAAAGAGACATATATGAGCCAATTTTTGAGCCTTTGCTCAATATACCTTGAACGATTTGAGGCGTTCAACAAACTTGTGCATCGCAAAATCACAGCCGGACAAATCGAGGACTTGGCAAGCCAAGTGAAATCGGGCAAAATAATTCAGGAACAAAGCGAACAGTTCTACACAATCTTTGACGATGCATTCAGCCACATCTACCCCACATTTGTGTCAGAGGTAAATGCTCTACTTCAAGAAGACAAGAAAATCTCATTGGCCGACAATCAGAAACTCAACACCGAGTTGCGCATTCTCGCCTTTATGAGATTGGGCATTGATGACAGCTCACAAATCGCGCGCTTCCTCGGCCTGTCATTGAACACAATTTACACCTACCGCAACAAAATGAAAAGCCGCGCCATCAATCGCGAAAAATTTGAGGAAGAGGTGCTGTCAATCGGCCGAATTCGATGATAAAATTCGTCAAAAATCACGCCCAAAACACAAAATAGCGTAGATATTCATTTATATTTGATAGCATATCTCATTTCTTTAATTTACTATATATCAATCTATTTCAATTTATATCACCTTATTTTGATTTATATTTCACTTATATAGTGATACGCACGCCGTTTTTTCGTTGTAACTTTGCAGCGTAAATCAGAAAGAGATCTGAATTACGGATTAAGAACAAAAGGTTAATAGAAATTTATCTTATTCTGAAGAATAGTTTTTAGGGTTAGTATTTAATGTTAGAATTTAGAGTTTCCAAACTCATAATAAGGTAAATGTGTTTTATGTTAGGTTTGACCAAGGAATTTCCCTTGGAAAAAATTAAGTCGCCTCGTGAGAAGCGACTTTTCTTTTTTTATAAGCATAATGGCCGACGAATGTCGGCCATTTGACTTTTATACATTGAAACGGAAGTGCATGATGTCGCCGTCTTGAACGACATACTCCTTACCTTCAACTCCCATCTTACCAGCTTCCTTAACGGCAGTTTCGCCACCAAGCGACACATAATCGTCATACTTGATAACCTCGGCACGGATAAAGCCTTTTTCAAAGTCAGTGTGAATGATACCAGCACATTGGGGAGCCTTGCTACCCTTCATAAATGTCCACGCTCTAACCTCGTCGGCACCGGCAGTGAAATATGTTTGAAGGTTGAGCAATGCATAAGCGGCACGAATCAAACGAGAAACGCCCGATTCTTCAAGACCGATTTCGGCCAAGAACTCTTGACGCTCTTCAAAAGTGTCGAGTTCGGCAATTTCGCTTTCGGTTTGAGCAGCCACGATGAGCAACTGTGCATTTTCGTTTTTGATTGCTTCGCGAACAGCCTCTACATATTTATTACCGTTAACAGCCGATGCATCGTCAACATTACATACATACATCACAGGCTTGTTAGTAAGCAAGAACAATTCGCGGGCAAATTTTTGTTCGTCAACAGTTTCAAATTGCACTGCACGCGCGGGCAAACCTTGGTCGAGTGCATCTTTGAATTGTTTCAACACTTCATATTGCATTTTAGCCACCTTGTCGCCACCTGTTTGAGCCTGCTTTTGAGTTTTTGCGATGCGAGCCTCAACAGTTTCAAGGTCTTTCAACTGCAACTCATAGTCGATAATCTCCTTGTCGCGCACAGGGTCAACAGTGCCGTCAACATGGGTAATGTTATCATCGTCAAAGCAACGCAACACATGCAAGATAGCATCTGTTTCGCGGATATTTGCCAAGAACTTGTTGCCAAGGCCTTCACCCTTTGACGCGCCTTTTACAAGACCTGCAATGTCCACAATCTCAACTGTGGCAGGAACCACCGAGCGAGGATTGCACATCTCAACCAACTTTGTCAAACGGTCATCGGGCACAGTGATTACGCCCACATTAGGCTCAATGGTACAGAACGGAAAGTTTGCCGACTGAGCCTTTGCATTTGACAGACAATTAAAAAGAGTGGACTTGCCCACATTGGGAAGGCCCACAATACCACATTGTAATGCCATAATTTTATCTGATTTTTATTTCTGACTGCAAAGATACAAATTTTTAGGCAAAAAATAACGGTGCACCACCCGGCACACCGTTACATTTATATTTATATCATCTTAAAAGCGGAAACTTACATACAAGCGCAATGATGATGTGCGCATTTTCTGCTGCGATTTGGTAAACATGTCAGATAGGTCCACATCTACATCAATTTCGCCATCGCCATAGGTCAAATCACCGTCGGCTTTGTCGGCTTCCATTGTTGTTGTGCAATACTTGCCTTGTCCCCAACGATATTCGGCACCGAGAGAAATAACCTTATATGAAATTGCGCCACCGGTTACAAAAAACGAGCCGTAACCATAAGAGAAACGGGGGTCACCCTCATCGGTTTCTTGAAGCACACAAGAGAATGAAGGCGCATAACGGAAATAACCATTGATTTTCAAGTGGTCAACAGGGTTGATTGTGAGGCTGGGACCAACATGCATTGCCAATTCAGCCTGATGACGACCGATATTAATATCGCCAAACTTTTCTTCAAAATAATCACCGATTATGCCACCAATGGGATTGTCTTCCAAATCTTCCTCAAATTCATCATTCAAACCCAAATCCAATTGGTTATACTTCGCATAGTTGAAATCGATTTGAGTCCAATCGATACCAAACTTGAAAATACCTAAAATGGGCTTTTTATGTAAATAATAAGTCGTACCTTTTGTAATAGCCACACCAAATTGGCTATCCCATTTTGCTTCAAGCGCATCAGTTTCAGTTTCAAGAGTTTGGTCAACCCATGCCACATTCAAATAATGCTTGCGGCCCCATGCACTGCTTTGAGCCGACACCGACATAGCCGCAAACAACACGACCATAATCGCAAATAATACCTTTTTCATAATGTTTGGTTAGTTAGAGTTTCGTTTTATTACTCGCAAAGGTAACCACAATAGACCTAACTGCCAAATAGTTGCCCACAAAAAAAAATAGAGGAACGGCACAAGCCATTCCTCTATTTTCATATTGCATTAACGACTGATTAAGCAAATTTTGACCAATCAACCTTGCGCATATCACCCGATTCAGCAAACTCGGTGTGGAACGCAAACGCTGCTTTGAGCGAGTGGGGAGTTTGTCCGCCTTTGCCGAGTTTGAGATAATCCCAAAGGAGTTCTTTGTACTCGGGGTGAACGCAGTTTTCAATAACTGTTTCGGCGCGTTGAACGGGGTCTTTGCCTCGAAGGTCGGCAATACCTTGGTCGGTGATGAGAGCGTCAACAGAGTGTTCGCTGTGGTCAAGGTGCGATACCATAGGCACGATGTTACTAATCAAGCCGCCCTTGGTAATTGAGGGACAACTGAAAATTGAGAGGTAACCGTTGCGAGTAAAGTCGCCAGAGCCACCGATACCGTTCATCATCTTAGTACCAAGCACATGAGTTGAGTTGATGTTACCAAAGATGTCGGCTTCAAGAGCAGTATTCATTGTGATGAGGCCCAAACGGCGCACGATTTCGGGGTGGTTAGAGATTTCACCGGGGCGAAGAATGATTTTGTCGCCAAAGAAATCCATATTTGCCAACACCTCATCCATCATCGCGTCAGAGAATGTCATTGAGCATGAACTTGCAAAACGGCATTTGCCTTTCTTCATCAAGTCAACAACCGAGTCTTGGATAACTTCGGTGTACATTTCAAATTGAGGAATTTCGTCAACTTCACCAAGACCTTGGAGTACAGCATTTGCCACATTACCTACACCCGATTGCATGGGGAGGAACGATTTGGGCAAACGGCCGGCACGCAACTCGTTGAGAAGGAAGTTGCACACATTCTGGCCGATAAGGACTGTGGTTGCATCAAGTTCGGCAAAACCGCCAACGCCATCTTTGGCATTTGATTTCACGATGCCCACAATCTTGGCAGGGTCAACTTTCAAGATGGGCGAACCGATGCGGTCGCTTGCTGTATAGATGGGAATTTCGCGACGGCAAGGGGGGTCGTTCGGAATATACAAGTCGTGCATGCCACGAATTGACTTGGGAAGTGCCTCGTTAAGTTCAACGATAACTTTTTTAGCCATCATTGCGATTGTGGGAGAGATACCCACACCTGTGCCGAGAACTATTTCGCCATTGTCATCAATATCAGCAGCCTCGATAATAGCCACATCAAGGTCACCAAACACACCATAACGCATTTTTTGAGCCAACTCCGAGAGGTGGAGGTCAAAGTAGTGTGCATCGTGAACATTGAGGCGTTTGCGCATATCGCCGTTGCTTTGATATGGAGTGCGCATACCGATTGCGTTAGCGCGAGCCAATGCACCGTCAACATGGTCATTGGTTGACGCACCGGTAAACATATTGATTTTGAACTCGCGGCCCTGTTCATGCTCTTTGATTGCTCGTTCGGCAAGAGCCTCAGTAACCACTTTGGGAGTACCCGATGCTGTAAAGCCAGAGAAACCCACATTGTCGCCATTTTTTATATGCTCGGCTGCTTCTTGCGCCGTAATAAAAGGAATAGCCATTGTCGTGATAATAGATTTAGTTGTTAAGTTTATATTTATTAAAATTTTGTTTTCAGTATTTCGGCATCGACCACCGAGCGTCGCCACCGTTCAATTTCGGCTTCACAATCGTCCTCATCGTCGGCCATGGCCTCCATTGCCACGATTTCGGGTTCAGGCTCAACGGCCATTGCATTGGTTACCGACTCGCCCTCTTCATGGGCATCAAACGGCTCGTTTTCTTGTGCTTCGGCAACTTCATCGTCGTCATACAAGAATCTGAACTCGGCATCAAAGTCTTCAACTACGGGAGGTTCAGGATACATTTGTCGGCGTTGTCCGTGCTCGTCCATCATCTTACGGCGGGCAGCCTCGGCCTCTTTGCTTTTCTTTGCCATCACCGATATCGCCGAAAAAATGACAACGAAAAATATAACTATTAGTTTGACCATATCCTCACCTTTTCGTAATTTTGCACAAAAATAGGTAATTATCGTTGGACTTACAAAGTTTTTAATGTGTTTAATAGCATCATAGCCTACGATTTTTCACCTTAACAACTAATTCACACTATGTCAGAACTTACAAACACAACCGACAGTCAACATTTTGACAAACGACTGTTCATTGAAACATACGGTTGCCAAATGAATGTTGCCGACAGCGAAGTTGTAGCATCGGTAATGGGAATGGCTGGCTACACAACAACCGACGACATCGACCTAGCCGATGCCATTTTGCTCAACACTTGCTCTATTCGCGACAATGCCGAGCAAAAAATCGTGTCGCGCCTCACAACATTGGCTGCTATGCGCCGTAAACGTCGCGGCAACCGCCTCATCATAGGCGTAATAGGCTGCATGGCCGAGCGCGTTCGCGACACCCTCATCAACGACTACGAAGTTGACTTGGTTGCCGGTCCCGACTCATATCTCGACTTGCCCAACCTTTTTGCCGCTGTCGAAAACGGCGAAAAAGCCATCAATGTGGAGTTGAGCACCACCGAGACCTATCGCGACATCATTCCCTCACGCATCACAGGCAACACCGTCAGCGGCTTTATCAGCATTATGCGCGGTTGCAACAACTTCTGCTCATATTGCATCGTGCCCTACACTCGCGGCCGCGAGCGTAGCCGTGAAGCGCAAAGCATTCTCAACGAACTTGCCGACTTGCGCGCCAAAGGCTTCAAAGAAGTCACTTTGCTTGGTCAGAATGTAAACAGTTATTGCTACAAAGACGACAACGGCACCGAAATCAGTTTTGCACAACTGCTTGCCATGGTTGCCGAAGCTGCACCCGATATGCGAGTGAGATTTACAACCTCTCACCCCAAGGATATGACCGACGAAATCATCGCCGTCATTGCCAAATATGCCAATGTGTGCAACCACATTCACCTTCCCGTGCAATCGGGCTGTAACACAGTGCTCAAAGCCATGAACCGCCACTACACCCGCGAGTGGTATCTCGACCGCATCGCCGCCATTCGTCGCATGATTCCCGACTGCGGCATCTCAACCGACATGTTCACAGGCTTCCACAACGAGAGCGAAGAAGATTTCCAAGAAACACTCTCGCTCATGCGCGAAGTAGGCTTTGACGCCGCATTCATGTTCAAATACTCTGAACGCCCCGGCACAATGGCATCACGCCACTTGCCCGACAACATTGCCGAAGAGGTTAAAATCGACCGCCTCAACCGCATGATTGCCCTCCAAAACGAACTCTCGCTTGAATCAAACCGCCGAGACATCGGCAAGACATTTGATGTGCTTGTCGAAGGCGTTTCAAAACGCAGCAAAGAGCAGTTTGTGGGCCGCAATCAGCAAAACAAGAGCGTCGTATTCCCCCGCGGCAACTATCGCATCGGCGACATCGCCCATGTCACAATAGTTGAGGCATCATCGGCCACACTAATCGGACAACTTGCCGAATAATATCACTATCAACATATTGCGAGGTCCGACATCGGACCTCGCATTTCATTTAGACAACCCATTATGAAAGAAGTGCTGTGGAACAGGAATTATATCTATGTGTGTGCAGCCAATTTCCTGCTCTTCTTTTCATTTTACCTATTGCTGCCACTGCTGCCTTTCTACTTGCGCGACACCTTTGCCGCCGACAAGCAGACCATTGGCATCATTTTGTCGGGCTACACCATCACCGCACTTGCCATTCGCCCCTTCGGCGGATTTATCGTTGACAGCTTCCCGCGCAAGCAAGTGTTGCTAATCAGTTATTTCGCGTTTTTTGCATTCTTTGCCGGCTACCTCATCACAGGCACACTGTTGCTGTTTGCCATCATACGCTCAGCCCACGGACTCACATTCGGCGCAGTAACCGTGGCCAATAGCACCATGGCAATCGATGTGCTTGCACCCTCGCGCCGTGCCGAGGGCATAGGCTACTACGGCGTGAGCAACAATCTCGCAATGGCAATCGGCCCGTCGCTGTCAATGTATATGTATGACCACCACATTGCAGCCGAATACATCTTTATGACCGCACTCATCGCAGCCGGCATCGGTCTGGCTCTCAACTCATTGCTCAAACCCGTGCAACGACAACCCATTCGCGATAAACAACCCGTATCGCTTGACCGCTTTTTCCTCACAAACGCCGTTCCCGAAAGTTTTATGGTAATCTTTTTCTCATTCGCCTACGGCATACTCTCGACCTATGTAGCCATTTATGGCAAAGACGAGATAGGCATCGAAGGCGGTAGCGGGTTATTCTTCTTGATACTCGCCATCGGCCTCATCGGCGCTCGATTGGTATCGGCACAATGGGTGAAACGCGGATTGCTCACACGCAACATCGGCGTAGGCATGGTGCTGACCACAATCGGATATATCATATTCTGCGCATGGCAAGCGCCAATGGGTTATTATGCCTCGGCCATAGTATTAGGTTGCGGATATGGCGCAATGTGCCCATCATTTCAGACAGTATTTATCGACCTCGCGCCCAATAGCCGACGCGGCACAGCCAATTCGACCTACCTCACATCATGGGATTTAGGCTTGGGCATAGGCGTCGTAATCGGCGGCTCCGTAGCCGAACACCTCTCCTACCACACCGCCTACATCATGGCCGTAGCAGTATGCATCATCGGCGCAGCCATATTCTTCACCCACACCGCCAACCACTTCAACACCCACAAATTAAGATAACCGTAACGATTACTTTTCGTCGCGTTGAAAGCGATGTAGTCGTTCTTGGTAAGAGCGCTTATACATGCGTTTCGCTCTTTCATCAAGAAATGACCTTTCAATCAGCTCATAAACCAACGGTTGCTCGGTTGCAAATCGGGCTATAATTTCGTTTATCTTCTTTGGCAACAACTCAATGCGATGTCCAAATTCCACAAAATCGGCCTTGCATGGGTGGCCTGTATTGCGATACACTTCTGAATGAACCTCTCTCGGCATTAAGCCGTCTTGCAAAGCAAAGTCACCGTCATCAATATGAATTGATGTGTTTAACAAATCATAGCATGGAGTCATAACATAATCGCCCGATGGAGTTTCTTGTATAGAGAAGTTTTTTAGATGGGCATCGCCATTGCCAAACAGATAATTAAACACCACAAGTGCGAAAAAATTGGCCATTTCAACTCGCCAAGCCGCAACATTAGCCTTAATCAGCGCTGCTGCATCTTCATAACTACCCGTATATTTGAAGTTCTTGCCATGAGTATCAGTCGTTTTGCCTGCTAATGACGAAAAATCTTCTTGGGCAATCTTCTGACCGTCACCAGTGTAGTCAAAACGTTTTGTAATATAAGCGGGCTTTCCGTCAGCAAAAAACGCCATGGCGTTGTCGGCAGTTTTCATCTTATAAACTTGGCGTGCAATCTGCATTGTCAGGTGCTCATTAGCCGGAACTTGGTCACGATATCGAAGATGCTTATAATCGGGTGCCGGCTTTATTATATATCGTCCCGACTCGCCCTCTGCTGCAAGTTGCAGTTTTTTGTCTTTAACCACTACTGACAACTTTTCTTGAACGCCCGAAATCGATATACGATTTACCGCAGCTACAAAATCGGAGTTCTCTGCATCATAACTAAAATCAAGCACATGATTAACCGCCACGCCGTCAAACATGGAACGCACACACACCGGACTATACCTGTCAAAGCCCGAAGCAAGCGTTCCGGGACAAACATCTATCTTTTTCATAATTCTCTAACAGTTACCGCCCCTATGGTATCGAATGTTGCAGTTGCCGACAACAAGCCAAAGGCATCATCTTCATCAATTTTCAAAGTCGCACACTGCAATGCTTTATTCGCTCCTTCTGACAACATATTTGCGAAAAACGGAAACAAGGTCTCAGAAACAAACAGTTCTTTTTGCTTTGGAAATGCCAACGCAATCGGACGACAATCACGATTGAGCAAATATGAATCGTTATAACCAAATTCATACTTGCCATCTTGGGTTTCGGTCAAAACTCCTGCTTCAACCCCCTTAAAATAAATTAGCAGACGCCTCATCATTCAACTCCTTTCACTTTAATAACAATTTCCAAACCCAAAACATCGGCTATCTTCTTCAATGTAGCTACCGACGGATTTCCCTTACCACTTTCCACGCTCTTTATAAAGCGGACACTTAGTCCGGTGTAATCCGATAAATCTTTCTGCGTCAAGCCCAATATCGAACGACGCTCCTTAATCACATTATAATCCATAGGGCAATATATTTCACTTTTACCGCAAAAGTATAAAATTCCCCTGAAACAAACAAGCATTTGTGCATTATATTGCACTTACACCCCCTCATTCCACTAAACCCAAACAAAAAAAATAGGGTGTGCCAAAATTTTGGCACACCCTCTCGATGTATTGTCTGTTTGAGTTGCTATAATCAAAAGTCAAAACTGATTTTCAAGCCAAAAGCATGCAATGTTCCATCGTTATTCATTCCATGATTGCCGGTTATAGAATACTCATAGCCCAACTGCCGTAATTGATACCCAAGGCCAAAACTAATTCCCGACTTTTTTGACACTCCTATTCTACAACCAATAGTCGGTGAAAATAACAAGCCGCCACCATCGTAACCGCTAGTGGTAAGTTGTAACGCGTATCCTAATTTCACGTCCAAATATGGAGTAACTGCTTTATTCAAAGGCGTTAAACGGACATTGGCGAACATTGGCATTGACAAAATATCTATAAATGACTCATAACCAAGACCGCCACCGATATAGAGATATGGGCTAAACTGATAACCATGAGATGTTACCGCTTCAATATGATTATAATTTTCATTATCTAAAAGATATCCACATTCTAAAAACCACTTATACCCAATTCGCAAGGTTTTAGCACTATTCGCTTCATTTTCTTTTTCCGAATAGTCTTTAACGATTCGTTCCACTTCCGACATGGGATAAACAAATATGCTCCCGTCACTTGTCTGCACTTTCATCGACCCGCTTGGAACTTGCTCGATTACAATACCTTTGATGATACTACCGTTTTTCAAATACACCAATTCTTGCCACTGTTGGGCCGATACTTGCAATGAAATGCCGGCAAATATCAGCAGAAGCATTAATCCTAATTTTTTCATATTATCAATTATAGAGGTTATGACTCTCGCAAAAATACTACTTATTTCAATATCTGCAAAATAATTGCATCAATCTTCATTCATACGGATATATGCAAGAAACCCGGGTCGCGTGGGCGCCCGGGCTTATGAATTTTGGCAAGGGAAGTGTCTAATTGAAGAATTTGATGCCGATAAAGAATGTGCGTGGCGATGTGGGACCATAGAAATAGCCCGAGTCGCGATATGCGCCTTTGTCAAGGTCTTTTTGAAATTGGTTGAGAATGTTTTGCAATCCGGCATTTACTTGGAGTTTCAAGTGGTCGTCAAGCACTATGGTGTAACCAAATTTTGCGTTGAGGTCAAAGAACGCCGGTGTGCGTTCAAGCACATCTTGTGTTATATATGTATAAGGATAATCGGCAGGGATTTCCGACATGTCGGGGGCGAAGTGAGGCACATACATTTTGCCTGTATATACGCCCGACAACGACCAGTCAAAGTTGCGGAACGGCGAGCCACTCAATGTGAAATAACCATAATAGTCGGGGGTGCGCCACATGTTTTTCGTGGGTGCAACGGCGGCATCTTCGCTCCAATACTCATATTCTTTATAACGGCTGCGTTGTGCTGTGAAGCCCAATTGCAATGCAATGTCAGTACCATGAGCTATCTTGAAATCAAGGTTTGCACCATACACGCGCGCACCGCTACCGTTGCGGCGCTCTTGCAAATTGTTGCCCTGCTCGTCGCGGCCCAACGATTCGAGCACAAACACATCGCGCAAGTCGGTGTAAAAGCCTTCAAGCAACAAATTTGCTTGCCAATGGCCTGCTGTAAATGCCCAATCAACCGAACCGCTGAAACTGTTTGAGCGTTCAGGTTTGAGGTCGTCGGCGAGCGAAATGAGCGTACCTTCGCCACCCACAGCGGTGATGTGCAAGTCCTCGTCATAAGCTTGAGGCGCACGGAAACCGGTGGACCATGTGACGCGTGCCTGAATTTTGTCGGTGGGCTTATACATCAAGTTGAGGCGAGGGCTGACAATGGGATTTTTGATGAGATTGTGGTTATCAAGGCGCACACCAGCCAAGAGTGTAAAGTATTTCATCTTCCACTCATTTTGCAAGAATGTGCCGAAGATGCTCACCTTTTGGCGCATGTCGCGGTTGTAACCCACCATAACATCGTGCATTGAGTTGTTTTGATATTCCACACCGGCTGTGAATGTCGCGGGCGAGAACAGCACTTTGTCATAGTTACCCACATACATACCACCCACTACCCAAGTAATATCATTTGTAGTGCCGTAAGCCATAGTGTCTTGAAGCGCACCATAATAACTGTTGCGGTCAATGTTTTGCACAGAGGCATAAACCGACATTTTGTGCTTGTAAGTGTCAAAAAATTGGTCGTAACTTACGCCTCCGCTATTGATTATATGTTTGGTTTGCTCGGTGATATCGGTTTGGAAGGGTTCGAGGTCAAACTTGTTACCACCACGGCGAAACTCGTTGGTTGTGTGATATTCAAGATTGAGTTTGCCATAGTGCGACGGCTTATAATAGGCATTGAGGCCAAATGTGTTGGCATTGAGCAAGCCAACTTCCGAGAATCCGTCGTCATCACGATCATAGGGGTTGCGATTGCGATAACTTTCATACAATGCGATGCCATAAGTGCCCTCTGACGATACCAACGAGGCATTGGCGTTCATCACCTCTTCCCATGCCGAGCCGTCCATGTTTGAAATCGTGCTCGCTGCGCTAAATGAGTTCTGCACAGGCTCTTTTGTGATAATGTTGATGGTTCCGCCCACGGCATTTGCACCAAAAAGGGCCGAGCCACCACCGCGAACAACCTCTATGCGGTCAATCATGTTTACGGGTATCTGTTCAAGACCATAAACGCCCGACAATGCGCTCACCACAGGACGGCTATTGATAAGCACCTGTGAATAAGGACCTTCAAGACCGTTGATGCGCACTTGGGGAAATGCACAGTTTTGGCAGTTGTTTTCAACGCGGAGTCCCGACTGATAGTTGAGAGTCTTGGCGAGATCGGTCGAGTTGGTGCGTTCAAATAATTTCTCGTTCAACACATTAACCACCACGGGAGCCTCACATCGTTTCACCGCATTGCGACTTGCCGACACCACAACCTCTTCGGTTACGATACCCTGCACAGTCATGTAAACATGCAATTCGACCGGTTTGTCTTTTTTCACGGCCACTTTTTGTTCCTTGGCTTCATAGCCAATAAGTTGCACTTTGAGTGTGTATTGACCTTCTGGCAAGTTGGTAAACTGAAACATGCCATATTCATCGGCGTTGACACCTTGGCCTGTTTCGACAATCAGCACCGATGCAAAGGGCACATCATCTTCGGTTTCATCTTCCACGACATGGCCATAAATAGCATTGGCCTGACGATATTGATGTTTGGGGTTAAAACAAGTGTTATCTTTACAGTTATAGTCATTATGACGATGGCTGTGTGACTGTGCACACAACACAACACAGCCTACGGCAACAGCCGCAAGCGTTGATAAAAATCTTTTCATTTGGTTTATTATTGAATGTTGCTAATGAGGGATTTACACAGTAATCCCTTAATGTCGGTCAGAGCAGAGAGACTAATATTAGCAACAAACGGGCGGAGCGCGAAATCCATGTTCACCAAGCGCGACAAACAGCGAAAACGCCGCATCGGCAACAAGGCCGATAGTGGCCACACTTTCATAAACCACAAACTCGGCATCGGCGCTGTTGGCTTCTTCACCAACAAAAGACGACAAATGGCCCAAGGCAAATATCTGGGCATCACTGTGGCTGTGGGCTTGGCTATTGTAAGGGTGTGAGTGAGTAATAACGCGACCGTCAATATCGTGAGCGTGGGTAAAGAGGGTTGTTCCTGCCTGATAAGACAAGAACAGCATCAGCATAAACGCTGACATTATCACGCTAAATTTTGACTGTTGTTTCACTTATTTTGAATTTCGGACTGCAAAGTTAGCAATTTTCGCCCATTTCTTAAAAGAAAATATGCCATTTTCAGGCAAATTTAGGCCGAAACCTCTTGACAAAGGGGCTTTGATTTACTATCTTTGCAGTTTATTAGGGTTATTGTGGCCCTATGAGTATATTATGGAGAAAAAACGACATAAAGGCATATCAACTTTCAGCGCACAAATCACCTCGACCATTAGTGTCGCATTGGTGTTAATGTTGCTCGGCATCATCGCGTTGCTCGGCATTGCCGCCAAGGCTACAACCGACAACATTCGCCAAAACATGGGCTTTGACATCATTCTCGCCGAGAATGCGTCAGACGCCGATGCCAACCGCATCAAGCAGACTTTGTTGCACGCCGACTATGTTTCAAGCACCAAGTTTATCTCGGCACAAGATGCCATCAACAAGTGGCAGGAAGACACCGGCGAAGACCTCATCGCATTGTTAGGAGTCAACCCGTTCAGTCCCGAATTTGAGGTTCGTGTAAAGGCACAATATGCCGACATTGACAGCATCGGCAACATTGTCACCCAGTTTGAGCGCATGCCGTCAGTAGCCGAAATCAACGTTCACACACAGATTGTCGAATCAATCAACGACAACATTCGCAACATTGCCGTGATACTGCTCGTCATTTCGGCCGCATTGCTACTCATCTCGTTTGTGCTGATAAACAACACCGTGCGACTCACCATCTATTCGCGCCGTTTCATCATTCACACCATGAAACTAGTGGGCGCAACAGCCGGGTTTATTCGCCGTCCGTTCATCATCAACAACATCATTCACGGCATCATAGCCGCATTGGTGGCAATACTCCTGCTCTCAGGACTATTCTTCTACATCAAATCGCTCGATCCCTCAATCATCGACATTATCACTTACAACTCGCTGATATATGTTTTTGCAGCATTAATTGCTGCCGGCATCGCAATCTGCGCCATTGCGGCATTATTAGCCACTAACAAATATCTGCGACTCGATTATGACGACATGTTCAAATAAGCAAACTATCTTTCTACAATAAAAATGAAACAATTAGACGAAAACAACAAACCCTCTCTCCCGTTGACAAAAGCCAACTTTATTTTCATGGCTATTGCCGGCCTTTTAATCATCGTCGGCTTTCTGCTCATGGTTGGCGACAGTTCTACAACCGAAGCATTCAACCCCGACATTTTCAGCACACGCCGCATCGTTGTGGGTCCGACCATCGCATTCATCGGCTTTGTTGCCATGGGAGTTGCAATCATATATCGTCCACGCAAGAAAAACGACTAACAAGCAATGGATATATTTCAGTCAATCATTATTGCCATAGTCGAAGGGCTTACCGAATTTTTGCCCGTTTCATCAACCGGCCACATGATTATAGCCCAAAACCTCTTGGGCGTTGAAAGCACCGACTATGTTAAAGCGTTCACTTTCATCATTCAGTTTGGCGCAATCTTGTCGGTTGTGTGGCTTTATTGGAAACGCTTTTTCCGCCTCAATCACAGCCCCGCACCCGAGGACGCATCAACATTGCGCCGCTTGCTGCACCGCTATGACTTTTATTGGAAACTGTTTATCGCATTCATACCCGCCGCAGTGTTGGGCTTGGTGTTCAACGACTTTATCGACGAAATGCTCGAAAAAGTGTGGGTAGTGGCACTTATGCTCGTTTTGGGCGGCGTGTTCATGCTCTTCTGCGATAAAATTTTCAACAAAGGTAGCGAGGACACACCCTTGACCGAAAAACGCGCGTTTATGGTAGGTTTGTTCCAATGCATTTCAATGATACCCGGTGTGTCACGCTCAATGGCAACCATCGTGGGCGGTATGGCACAAAAAATGACACGTAAGGCCGCTGCCGAGTTTTCATTTTTCCTCGCAGTACCCACCATGCTCGGCGCCACTGTTTACAAAGCCTACAAACTCGTTAAAGTTGGCGGCGTTGAACTCATCACCGACAACATGACAACCCTCATCGTGGGCAATGTTGTAGCATTTATCGTGGCATTGCTCGCCATCAAATTTTTCATCAACTTTGTGTCAAAACACGGCTTTATGGCTTTTGGCTGGTATCGCATCGTCGTTGGCGGTGCTATCCTCATCATGCTCGCTTGTGGTGTTGACCTTCAAATCATGTAACGACTATGTTCGACCCCTTAAAAGGAGAAATAATATATATTGACAAGCCCTTGCATTGGACCTCGTTTGATGCAGTGAAACGCATTCGCGGCACATTGACACGCCGACTCAAAGTCAAGAAACTAAAAGTGGGCCATGCCGGAACACTCGACCCCTTGGCAACCGGAGTGATGATTATCTGCACAGGCAAGGCGACCAAACGCATCGACGAGTTGCAAGCCGGCGTAAAAGAATATATCGCCACAATCGCTCTCGGCGCGACAACACCCTCGTTTGACCTCGAAACCGAAATTGACGCCACCTATCCCACCGACCACATCACAAAAGAGTTGGTCGAAGAAACACTCACCCGCTTTACAGGCGAAATCGAGCAGGTGCCACCGGCATTCTCGGCCTGCAAGGTCGACGGCAAACGCGCCTATAAAATGGCTCGCAAAGGCCAAGAAGTGGAACTCAAAGCCAAATTGCTCGTTATCGACGAAATCGAATTGCTCGAATACTCGCCCACAAGCATCGTGGTGAGAGTGGTGTGCAGCAAAGGCACCTACATCCGTGCTCTCGCTCGCGACATCGGCCAAGCCCTCAACTCGGGCGGCCACCTCACAGCATTGCGCCGCACCCGCGTGGGCAACATCTCAATCGACCAATGCATGGCCGTGGAACAAGCCATTGATATGCTCCAGAATGCCGAGGTAGTGATGCCTCAAAACGACAATGAATAATTAATTAACACATATATCGATATGAAATTATCAGAATTCAAATTTGATTTACCCGAAGAACTCATCGCACAAGAGCCCGCTCGTCAACGCGATGAATCGCGCCTCATGGTACTCAACAAGAAAACCGGCGAAATCGAACACCGCATCTTCAAAGAAGTAATCAACTACTTTGACGAAGGCGACATGTTCATTTTCAACGACACCCAAGTATTCCCCGCCAAACTCGACGGCAACAAAGAAAAAACAGGAGCACGCATCGAGGTATTCTTGTTGCGCGAATTGAACTCTGAACACAAACTTTGGGATGTGCTTGTTGAGCCCGCACGAAAAATTCGCATCGGCAACAAATTGTATTTTGGAGAAGACGAATCGATGGTTGCCGAGGTTATCGACAACACCACTTCACGCGGCCGCACATTGCGTTTCCTCTATGACGGCAGCCACGAAGAATTCAAAGAAGCCCTTTTCAAACTCGGCATGACACCTCTGCCCGACTACATCACACGCCCCGCCACCGAAGAAGATGCCGAGCGTTACCAATGCATCTTTGCCAAAAATGAGGGTGCAGTTGTTGCTCCCGCAGCAGGTATGCACTTCAGCCGCGAATTGCTCAAACGCATGGAAATCAAAGGCATCAGCCAAGAATTTCTCACCCTCCACTCAGGATTGGGCAACTTCCGTGAAATCGATGTTGAAGACCTCACAAAACACCGCATGGACTCGGAACAAATGGAAGTTTCGCCCGAACTCGTTGAGCATGTAAACAAAGCCAAAGACGAAGAGCGCCAAGTGTGTGCAGTCGGCACATCAGTACTCCGCGGTATGGCAAGCGCAGTGAGCATGGGCGGCCACCTCAAAACATACACTGGTTGGACCAACAAGTTCATCTTCCCCCCCTATGAATTTACCGTTGCGACTGCGCTCATCACCAACTTCCACCTCCCCTACTCAACAATGTTGATGATGGCTACTGCATTTGGCGGTTATGAAAATGTAATGAAAGCCTATGAAGTTGCCGTGAAAGAAGGCTACCGCTTTGGCGCATACGGCGACGCTATGCTCATCATCTAACCGATTGTATTCGACATGATTATAAACGAACGACAAAGCCGTCATGAGCAAGTGCTTGTGGCGGCTCGTCAAATAATGACAGCCGCACGCACAGCCCCCAAGGCCAAAGGCGTTGACATCATCGAAATCGCGCTCATCGAGGGCGACGACCTCAAAACATTGTCTGACAAAATGATAGCGATGGTTGAGCAACACGGCATGAAATTCTTTTTGCGAGATGCCGACAACATTCTCAACGCCGAGTGTGTAATCGTTATTGGCACACAAGCCATGCCCCACGGCCTCAACTGCGGCCACTGCGGATTTGCCGTCTGCGCCGAAAAGCCCGATGCCGTTCCGTGTGCCATCAACAGCACCGATGTGGGCATCGCCCTCGGCTCGGCAACAGCCATGGCAGCCGACTTGCGCCTCGACACTCGCATCATGTTCTCGGCCGGACTTGCAGCACAGCAACTCGGCATATTGCCCGGTTGCCAACAAGTGTTTGCGATAGCCGTTGCGGCATCATCAAAAAATCCGTTCTTTGACCGCAAGCCCAAGGAAAATCCCGAATCACAAGAAAAATAAAGGGAATTATAACTTTGTTGGCACAATTATTGGTATAACAAGCTTATTATCAAATCCTCACCCCCTCCGAATTGCATTCGCAATTCTGGTACGATGAGTCTCGCAATCGTGCAACCGGCAAGCCGACAAGCACTGCTCGCTCACTCGTGAGCTAAAGGTTCCCCCTATCCACTTCGTGGCAGAGGGACACTTGACAATATTACGGCCCAGAAAGTACTAGGTTTGTGCGCCAGCAAGTCCTCCACTGCTTTTCGCGGAGAAATTTCGGAGCAAAAAATAGGGGAGGTGGGGCAAAGCCCCGGAGGGGTTGGGTATAAACTATGTGCCAACAAGTATATAATAGCCTAAATAAAAGTAAACGACTACTCAAACGCTCTTTTCAATCACGAAAGGGGCGTTTTTGTATCAGTCACGAAATGTAACGCCATCAATATCGGCCAATCGGTTGGCAAGGCCCTCACGGTGGTCAGCGCGAATGCTCAAAATCATAGCGCAAGAATTGTCAAAAGTCTGCTCCACAATCTTGACGCCGGTATCTTTCACCACGCGCATCACATCGTTCATCGACAAATAAGGGAAAGTGAACGACACCTCGGCCATTTCGTGGCACTCGATAATCGTTCCGGCCTGAATGGCCTCACGAGCAGCCTCACGATAGGCGACAATCAGCCCCGATGTACCGAGTTTAATGCCGCCAAAATATCTCACCACTATAATCACTACATTGGTGAGGTTAAACGAGTTGATTTGCCCCAAGATGGGCTTACCGGCAGTTCCGCTCGGCTCACCGTTGTCATTGCTGAGAAACTCGGTGCGTGCTGCGCCAATCATATAAGCCCAACACACATGACGGGCGTCAAAATACTCCTTCTGATAACGAGCCACCACAGCCTTGGCCTCAACAGCCGAGGTCACAGGCACGGCAAAGGAGATGAACTTGCTCATCTTCTCCTTATACAAGCCCTCACTGGGCGACTCCAATGTATAGAAGGTATCTGACATAACTTTTGGCTAATTACACCACAAAATTAGGCAAATAATGCGTCACTCGCAAATATAGCCACACATTCCCCTCAAAAACGACAATGAAACAAACCTAAAAATCCCGCGTTATAAATGCTCCCCTGCTATGATAGGGAAACCACATTTTATTACTACAAATAGCTATAAATCGCGCAAAATCACTAATTTTGCAAAACATTAATGCATAAAACAACCTAAAATACCATTATGAAACTGAGAATTCTCACTTTGATTTTAGCCGCTGTGACTTTCACATCAACTTTTGCGGCAAACTATCGCGGCACTGTGATTACCGACAGTCTGCACAACTCGGCCATCTATCCTGGTACGATGCACGAATACAAAATCTATATTCCCCAAGAATATGACGGCACAAAACCTGCCTGTTTATACCTTGGTCTTGACGGCATTCTCTACAATGCCCCTGCTGTGATGGACACTCTCATTGCCAACGGCGAAATGCCTGTGGCTATCGGTGTATTCATTCAGCCCGGCGTCATCACCGACGAGCAAGGCAATGTGATTCGCTACAACCGTAGCAACGAGTTTGACCGCACCGACGGCCGCTTTGCAAGTTTTATCGAGACCGAAATTCTCCCCGCCGTAAAACAGCACAAGACCCCCGACGGACTCCCCATTCTCATCTCTGACGACCGCAACGACCGCGCCATTTCGGGCGCGAGTAGTGGGGGTATCGCTTCATTTAATGTTGCATGGTTCCGCCCCGACCTTTTCAGTCGCGTCTACACCACTTGCGGTACCTATGTGGCAATGCGTGGCGGCAACGAGTTGCCCGCATTGGTTCGCAAAACCGTTCCTCAGCCCATTCGTTTCTTCATTCACGACGGCAGCAACGATGTGTGGAATCCTATCTTCGGCCATTGGTATGAGTACAACTTGCTTATGGCATCGGCTCTTGAATTTGCCGGCTATGACATGAAAACAAAATGGGACGACGGCAACCACAGCATCAAAAACGGCTCGCGCGTGTTCCCCGAGGCAATGAGATATTTGTGGAAAGACTATCCCAAACGCATTGAAGCCGGCGAAAGCAAAAACAATATGCTCACCCAAATTCTCGTTAAAGGCGAGCAATGGACCGAAACAGATGTAATGCCATATATCGCAGGCAAAACCGCCGTTTATCCCGATGGCACTCACATGGCTAAGCCCGAAAACAATTCTGACTGGCTGCTCAACTGCACTATCGACCCCAACGGCGCTCCTGTTAACGAGCAACAATTTTACTGGTTGCACAATCCCTTGCATCAATACAACGATATCATAGGCATGTGTTTTGACACATTGGGCAACCTTTATGTAGCCACCGCAATCGGCATTCAAGTGTGTGACCACAATGGCCGTGTGCGCGCCATCTTCCCCTATCCCACCCACAAGAAAGTCGATGCATTTGCGTTTGAAGGCAACTATCTTTATGTGTCATCACAAGGCAAAATCTATCGCATGAAACTCAACGCCACTGCCCACACTCCCGGTGCAGCGCCTATCCAAGTAAAATCACAGGGCCAAGGCTAATGCCCTGACCCTGCGCAATGTCTAACATCGGGTGGTTATCAGTATTGATGACCGCCCGATTTCATTTCGTCGGCTGTGATGGCTTTCTTGTCCATCGAGCGCCACACATAGGCGATATAGGCCACCACAAACGGAACTATGAGCGACACCCAACTCATCACGGTCAAGGTAAATTGGCTTGACGAACTGTTGCGTATTGTGAGCGACGACTGAATATCAATTAATGAGGGATAATAGGCCGTATTGTTGTAGCCCAACACCCAAAACAATGTCAGCACCACCAACACTGTTCCCACACCTGAGAACCATATTCCGCGAGTAAAGCGAGTATCAAACACGGTGCGGCCAACGGCATACAACACCAACAGCACGCCCACAACAAACAATGCCAAGCACCACCACATTTCCACATAGTTATTAAGGTATTTATAAGGCACTTCAACTATTTTTCCATCCACCACGCCATAACCGCTATGTGTGAGCAACACGCCCACAAAGGCGAGAAACAGCACTACAAACACAGCACCGTTCCACAACACTTTGGTGCGACAACGGGCACGGAACGAGTCTTCGGCCACATTGTTTATCAAATAAAGCAACGACTGAGTACGCGCAAGAAACAGCACCATAAAGCCGAGCAACAAGTTGCGCCAATCGGCTATGGCTTCAAGGCCGTGCAACGATGTCCACTGCGAGATTACGGGCGATTTCACATCAAGTATATTGCCTTTGGCCACGGTAAATTCCGCTCCGAAAAACATTGTAGCCACGGCAACACCAAGCAACACGCAACCCACACATCCGTTCAGAAACAAGAATGTGTCGTATGTGGCAGTGCCATAAAGATTGCCGCGCTTGCGGCGAAACTCGTATGAGAATGCCTGCACCACAAAACTCACAAGAATGAGCATCCACAACCAATATGCGCCGCCAAAACTTGTTGAATAAAACAACGGGAACGAGGCAAAAAACGCACCGCCAAACACAACCAACATTGTGAACGACAATTCCCATTTGCGGCCGAGCGAGTTTACAATCATTGTGCGCTCTATCTCGTCACGCACAGTCAGCAGCATCGACTGTCCGCCTTGCACAAAGAGCATGAACACCAACAGCGCACCAAGCACCGATATCAATAGCCACCAATAGTTCTGTAAAAGTTCATAAGTTCCCATAGCATCATTGTTTTTCGTTAACCAATTCTTCTTTTGAGCGACGGCCGATGACCTTCAACATAATGCACACCTCGGCAACGAGCAAGCCGGTAAACAACACCACAAACATCCAAAATGTGATTTGCACCGACGATGCCGAGATGTCAGAGATTGCCGCGCGTGTGGGCATCAAATCCTGAATAATCCACGGCTGACGGCCCACCTCGGCTGTAATCCAACCGCTTTGGCTGCATATCCACACAACGGGAATGGTCAACAAGCCCATCCATTGCACAATGCGGCTGCCGAGCCATTGTTTTTTCTTATAGACAAGGAATAACACCACCACAAAGAAAAGCAGCAAATATCCGCCAGCAATCACCATCAGGTGAAAGGCATAGAAAGTGAGAGCCACAGGCGGCACAGCCTCATTCACATCGTTGAAATAGCCATAGCCAAAGTATTTGAAATTCTCGGCGAGAGCAGCCGATGCTTGTGTCATAGCAGCCTCATCGCCAATCTTTTCGGCCTCGCCATATGCTCTCAACGCCTCATGCGCCTTGCGGCCCATCGCAATGCGTGTTGCATAAGAGTCGGTCGCAACGGTATCGCCCTCGGCAGTCAGTTCCACGCCATCAATCAAGTCATTTATACCAGGCACAAAAGCATTGGCATCGTGCTTGGCTAACACCGACAAGCCATAGGGTAAACTGATGTCAAACAAATAGGGATTTTCCTCATTATCAACAGTTTTATCGGGATTTAGAATACCAAATGCCACAATCTCTTGTCCGCACTTGCCTTCATACAAACCCTCCATGGCGGCAAGTTTCATAGGCTGATATTTCGACACCGCCACTGCCGAGCCGTCACCGGTCCACATTGTCATCACAATGCCCACCAAGCCGACCCAACCGCCAATCTTGATTGATTTTTGTGCAAGTTCGATGTTGCGTCGTTTGAGCAAAAACCAGCAACTCACGCCCACAACAAACACGCCGCCAAGCACCCAACCGCTCAACACGGTGTGGAAAAACTTATTCACGGCCATGGGCGATGCCACTACCGCCCAAAAATCGCTCATCACATTGCGCATTTGCGACGGGTCAAACTCGGTGCCGACGGGATATTGCATCCACGCGTTAGCCACAAGTATCCACAACGCCGACAATGCCGCTCCCAGAGCAGTGAGCCATGTGGCACTCAAATGAAAGCGCGGGCTGACCTTGTTCCAGCCAAAGAACATCACGGCAATGAAAGTCGATTCCATAAAGAAAGCCAACAAGCCCTCGATAGCCAATGGTGCGCCGAAAATGTCGCCTACAAACCAACTGTAATTTGACCAATTAGTGCCAAATTCAAACTCCAAGATTATGCCCGTTGCAACGCCGCAGGCAAAGTTGATGCCAAATAACAGCATCCAGAACTTGGTAATAGCCAACCATTTGGCATCGCGATTGCGATAATAAATCGTTTCCATGACACCCACTATTATCGACAACCCGAGAGTCAGCGGAACAAATAGCCAATGATACATAGCCGTCAGTGCAAATTGCCACCGCGACCAATCAACTACATTCATTAAATCGTCCATGATGTTATTATGATTTAGGTTAAAATTATCGTTGGTCGAGCAAAGTGTTTCTCACCGCCTCGGCCCGTTGCTCGTCGGTATCATAATCGCGGCTCAAAACATTTGGGAAAAAGAAAAGTTTCAGCACAAGAAACATAATGGCGACTTTTATTAATATCATCGCCCACAGATAACGGCCCACGGTCATCGACCTGAATCCGTCGGCATAAAACCGATAGACACGCGTTATCATTGTAATAGCCTTGTGTTTCATGGTCAGTAAATTTATATCGCAAATATAATACAAACATCAAATATCATATCACATGCAACACTCGCTTCAACATTTTTTAATAATTCTTCGGCCATTCAAAATTACCATTCTTTGTCAATTAATTGTATCTTTGTGAAAAATATTTCAAAAACTAAAACTATAACACTAATATGGCAAACTGGTTTGAATGTAAAGTAAGATATGACAAAATGATGGAAAACGGCGTTCAAAAGAAAGTGAACGAGCCCTACTTGGTTGACGCTCTTTCTTTTACCGAAGCCGAAGCACGCATCATCGAAGAATTGACTCCTTTTATCTCGGGCGAATTTACAGTATCGGCTGTTAAACGCACCCGCATCAGCGAAATCTTTTGGGACGACGCTGCCGACAAATGGTATATGGTAAAAGTGGCCTTCATCACTATCGACGAAAAGAGCGCTGTTGAAAAGAAGAGCAACTCTTTCATTCTCGTGGCTGCAAACAGTTTCAAAGAAGCCCTCGAAAACTTCATGGAAAACATGAAAACGACTTTGGCCGACTTTGACATCGTTTCAATCACCGAAACACCCATCATGGATGTTTACAAAGTAAACCTCACTCCCAACAAAGCCGACGAGCCACAAGCATAATAGCATCATGGGCCACATAAGCCAAACAATAAAATCGCTGCACAGTTCCCTCCCGCAAGGAGTGGAACTTGTTGCCGTATCAAAGTTTCACCCTGCCGAAGCAATTACAGAGGCCTACGAAGCCAGCCAACGAGTCTTTGGCGAGAGCCGTGCAACCGAGTTGGTTGACAAGGCCAAAACACTGCCCACCGACATCAAATGGCACTTTATCGGCCATTTGCAGACCAACAAGGTGCGCATGATTATGCCCCATGTCAGCCTCATTCAAAGTGTTGATTCAGAGCGATTGTTGCGACTCATCAACGCCGAGGCGGCCCGCATCGACCGCGTTATTGATGTGTTGTTGCAAGTGCATGTGGCACAAGAAGAAACAAAATTTGGCTTCACGCCTCAAGAACTCATCGACCTCATGTCAACCTGCGATGTCACCGCGTTCGACAATGTGCGCATCGTCGGGGTTATGGGCATGGCATCAAACACCGACGACGACACCCGTGTCGAATCAGATTTCAAGGCCATTGCACAAACATTTAACGACATAAAAGCGTTGAATTTACCCGGCAACGAGCATTTTACCGTCATCAGCATGGGCATGAGCGACGACCACCAACTCGCCATCAAGCACGGTAGCAACATGGTCAGAATAGGCTCTACCATATTTGGCAACCGGCAGTATTAAAACAGACAATTCACGCGAGGAATCCCAACAATTCCCCGCCATTACACAACCTCAAATTATAAGAAATGAACACGACTAAATCACGCGGCAACATCGTAGCAATCATTGCCATGTTCTTCCTGTTTGCTATGATTTCGTTTGTCACAAACTTGGCATCGCCAATGGGCGACATCCTCAAAAATCAGTTCCAAATTCCCAACTGGCAAGGCACTCTCGGCGTATTTGCCAACTTTATCGCCTATGCCGTAATGGGCATCCCCTCGGGAGCATTACTCCAAAAACTCGGATATAAGAAAACAGCATTGCTCGCTATCGCAGTGGGCTTTATAGGCGTTGGCATACAGACCATTTCGGGCTTTGCTGGCAGTTTTGCAATATACCTTCTCGGTGCGTTTGTAGCAGGCTTCTCAATGTGTATGCTCAACACAGTTGTCAACCCCATGCTCAACTCGCTCGGCGGTGGCGGCAAAAAAGGCAACCAACTCATTCAGTTGGGCGGCTCGTTCAACTCATTGGCAGGTACAGCCGTTATCATCATGACCGGCATCCTCATTCCATCTATTGCCAAAGCACAAATCAGCGACGTATTCCCCTTGATGTATGCAGCATTGGGCATCTTCGCATTTGCGTTTGCCGTGATTTTGTTATCTAACATTCCCCAACCCGCATCAAGCACACCCGAGCCCGCGGCCGAAAAGTCAAAAATCGGCCCTATGTCGTTCAGCCACTTCGTTTTAGGAGCAATCGGCATCTTTGTTTATGTAGGCGTTGAGGTAGGCATTCCCAATGTGTTACAAAAATGGTTGCAAAACGACACACTCAATGTGCTTAAAGTTACCGAAGGAGCCGAAGCCATCGCAGCATCTGTGGCCGCGACCTATTGGTTTCTCATGCTCATTGGCCGTCTCGTCGGCGCAGCTATCGGCGCAAAAGTATCGGCCAAAGCCATGTTGACAACAGTCTCACTCACAGGCATTGTGCTTGTGCTCGGAGCAATCTTTGCATCAACCGACATTTTCGTGTCAATGCCCGTGTTCAAAAACAGCGCCGAAGGCTTGTTTGGCTTGGTAAATGTGCCCGTCAATGCCATGTTGCTCGTGCTTGTGGGCTTGTGTACCTCGGTAATGTGGGGCGGCATCTTCAACCTCGCTGTTGAAGGCCTTGGCAAATACACCGAACGCGCATCGGGTATCTTCATGGCACTCGTGTGTGGCGGTGGCGTTCTCCCCCTCATTCAGAATGCGATTGTCGATATGCAAGGCGGCACCGGATATCAGGCAAGTTATTGGTTGGTAGTTGCCGGATTGGGCTACCTTCTATTCTATGCCCTCATCGGTTCAAAAGTCAAAAACAAAGCCGAATAATCACGGTCTGAAAATCACTCATAAAATGTGCAGAAGCGGTGTTTTTACTGCTTCTGCACATTTTTTTACACAATTAGGCAGTTTATACCACGCAAATTTGCCTAAATCAAAGATTTATTGTACTTTCGTAGCATAATTTATAAACTACACTTATTCTACATAAATGGATACAAAAATATTGAATAAGGCAGCTGACAACATTCGCATTCTCGCTGCATCAATGGTTGAAAAAGCCAAGTCAGGACACCCCGGTGGCGCAATGGGAGGCGCAGATTTTGTCAATGTACTCTACTCTAAATATTTAGTGACTGACCCCGATGACGCAAAATGGATTGCTCGCGACCGTTTCTTCTTGGACCCCGGTCACATGTCGCCCATGCTTTACAGCGTGTTGGCTCTTTGTGGCAAATACTCTATCGAAGAACTCCAACAGTTCCGTCAATGGGGCAGCGTGACTCCCGGTCACCCCGAAGTTGACCACGAGCGCGGTGTTGAAAACACATCAGGCCCCCTCGGCCAAGGTCACACAATGGCCGTCGGCGCTGCTATCGCCGAACGTTTCCTCGCTGCTCGTTTGGGCGATTGGATTGAACACAAAACTTATGCATTCATCTCTGACGGTGGTATTCAAGAAGAGATTGCACAAGGCGCAGGCCGCATCGCAGGCTACCTCGGTTTGAGCAACCTCATCATGTTCTTTGACAGCAACAAAGTTCAACTCTCAACCGATGTTGATGCCGTTACTACCGAAGATTATGCAGCAAAATATCGTGCTTGGCATTGGAATGTAATCGAAATCGACGGTTGCAACCCCGCCGAAATCGCAAAGGCACTCGAAGCCGCTCACGCCGAAAAAGAACGCCCCACCCTCATCATTGGCAACACCATCATGGGCCGCGGTTGCGTCACTGCTACTGGCGAAAACTTCGAAGGTCAATGCAGCACACACGGCCAACCCCTCAGCAAATCGGGTGCCGACTTCCCAAAAACTGTCGAAAACCTCGGTGGCGACCCCAACAACACTTGGGTTATTTGGGACGACGTGAAAGAACTCTACGCACAACGCGCCGAAGAACTTCGCAGAATTGTTAAAGAACGCCGTGCAAAAGAACAAGAATGGGCAAAAGCAAACCCCGAACTTGCCGCTCAACTCGACGACTTCATTAACGGCCGCATTCCCGAAATCGACTTCTCTGCTATCGCACACAAACCCGGTAGCGCAACTCGCACAGCATCGGCCAACATCCTCTCTGTTCTCGGTGAGAAAGTAAAAAATATGATTGTTTCATCAGCCGACCTCGCCAACTCTGACAAAACCGAAGCGTTCCTCAAAAAGACAGGTGCATTGGTTAACGGCGACTTCTCTGGCGCATTCCTCCACGCAGGTGTGGCCGAGTTGACAATGGCTTCAATCATGAACGGTATCATTCTCCACGGCGGCATGATGGCTGCTTGCGGCACATTCTTCGTATTCTCTGACTACATGAAGCCCGCAATTCGCATGGCAGCGTTGATGCACCTCCCCGTGAAATATGTATTCTCACACGACGCATTCCGCGTAGGCGAAGACGGTCCCACACACGAACCTATCGAACAAGAAGCACAAATTCGCTTGCTCGAAGAAATTCGCAACGAAGACGGCAAACCCAGCGTACTCGTTCTCCGTCCCGCCGATAGCGCCGAAACTACTGTTGCTTGGGAAATGGCACTTGAAAACAAAGAGACTCCCACAGCACTCATCCTCACTCGTCAAGATGTTACCGACATACCCTCGGCTATCGGCGACCGTTATGCCGAAGCACAAGGCGCACGCCGTGGCGGTTATGTAGTAATTGACGCACCCCACCCCAAAGTGGTTCTCGTTGCCAACGGTTCAGAAGTATCACTCTTGTGTGATGTTGCTGCCAAACTCGAAGAAGAAGGCATCGCATCACGCGTAGTATCTGTTCCCTCAATCGGTCTTTACAACATGCAAGATGCCGACTACAAAGAAAGCGTGATTCCCCAAGGCACACCCGTATTTGGTCTCACCGCAGGTCTCCCCTCTACATTATATAGTATAGTAGGAACCAACGGCAAGATTTATGGTTTGAGCCGATTTGGCGCATCAGCACCCTACAAAGTTCTCGACGAAAAATTCGGTTTCACAACCGAAAACATTCTCGCAGAAGTTAAAGAATACATCAATAAATAACCAAAAATCATCGTCAAATAAAAAAAAATTAGTGATTTTTAATTTGTAATACGCAAATTTTAAGTAACTTAGCGAACTCATTGATTTTTAATAAACTGACAAATAATAACAGTAATTACATTTAATATGAAAAAAAGTACATTTTTAGCACTTGTATGTACATTGTTCTTCTGCCAAAGCATGTTTGCTCAAAGCGAAGCACAAGAGATTACATACGTTGAAGACCCCAGCCAAGGCTACCTCTTCAACTCAATGAAAGACAACTGGTTTATCACAGGTGAAGTCGGTGCTGGAATTTATTTTTCGCCCAATGACTGCAACCGCAGCGTTTGGGACCGCTGGTCACCCGCAGGTTCAATCTATGTTGGTAAATGGTTTTCTCCCATCATCGGCGCACGCCTCGGTGTGAACTTCTTGCAAACACAAGGTATGGCTGACCCCAACAATCCCGAATCATATCCTGGTATCCTTTGGGACAGAGGTCTTGTTAACGGTCACTACCGTCAAGTATTCAGCCATGTAGGTCCTGTTTTTGATGTTATGTTCAACTTGACTAACATGTGCTTGGGCTACAAACCCGGTCGCATCTACAACCTCACTGCTTATGCTGGTGCTGGCGGTTACTGGACTTTCGGAAAAGAATTCTCTGGCGACTTGTACAACAACCCCGTTGACGAAGGTTGGGGCTATTTGGAATCAGACCGCGTAATGACATTCCGCGCAGGTATCATCAACGCATTCAATGTTTCTAAACAAGTTCAACTTTTCCTCGACATCCGTTACAGCGGTATCGACAACCACGCCGACGAACCCGGCAACTATTGGAACAAAACTGCACATGACCTCCAAGCCTACATCGGTGCAACTTACTTGTTCAACAAACGCGAATGGAGTGCTCCCATTGTTCCAGTTTGTCCCGAGCCCGAAAACTGCGATCCTCTCCGCGCTCGTCTTGAAGCTGCTGACGCTCGCATCGCTGACCTCGAAGACCAACTCAAAGCATGCTTGGAACGCCCCATCGAAAAAGAAGTTATCGAAGAAAAAGCACCTCTCGCAACTATCTACTATCCTATCAATGTGTCTCGTCTCACAAGCAAGGATATCGCTATTTGCAAGGCTTGTGCACAAGTTATGCTCGACAACCCCGATACTAAATATGTTATCACTGGTTGGGCCGACAACTACACTGGTAACGACCAAATCAACACTCGTCTCCGCAAAAACCGTGTTGCAGGCGTAGAAAAACAATTTCTCCGCGCTGGCGTTCCCGCTGAACAATTTGAAGCAACTATCAACCACAACAACCTCGTTGACTTGGGCGAAAAATACCAAGCACTCGGTCGTGCGGTTACAATCGAAGAAGCTGAATAATTTTCACATCTCTCGATACAGAAAAAACGGTTGCTCTCGCAACCGTTTTTTTTTGTTATTATACCCATATGAAACCACCCCGGCTTAGTAACAAGCATAGCCAAGTCCCGTTCGCCAAAGGGCAATCTCATTATTCAAACACATTGCGTCTCACTTTTTGCTCTTAAACTCTTCGTAGTACTCGTCGAGTATTTGACGCACGGCCTTGCCGATAAGCAAGTATGACTTGCGGTCAAGGTTGGCCAACGATGCCCTCACCGACCACAGCGGGCCGTCAAATCCGTCGCCATTGAGCAACACAACTGCCGTTTCGCGCGCAAGTCGCACCACAAAGTCGAGCGGCTCATAATTGGCTTTGAGATATTCGCAAAATTCCTGACCATAGATTTTGCGCGCCCACACCATTATGTCAATCTCGCTATAATAGCCGGCTCTCAACACATCGGGCAAAAGTTTGAATCCGGTAGTTTTCCACAACGCTTCAAGTCGGTTTTTGATAATCAACTGCATGCGCTGCTTATACACATCAAAGCCGTCGAGCAAAGCAAAGGCGGCAAAGAGCGACATCTGCATCTGTTGCGGTGTCGAAAGTCCCGCCGTGTGGTTAAGTGCCACCAAACGGCTATCGGCCACCAAGCGGTCAACAAACTTAATCTTTTCGGGAGTGAGCGACAGTGTGCCATAGCGTTTTGCCAACGCCGCTTTTTGTTCGGCAGGCATTTTTTCCAACTTGCGGTCAAACACATTCTCGCGATTAACGGCCATAACTGCCAATCGCCATCCAGTTGCGCCAAAATACTTTGAAAACGAGTAAACGCATATCACATTTTCGGGCAACTCATACATCAACGAGCGAAAATCGGGAACAAATGTGCCATACACATCATCGGTAACAATCATCAGTTCGGGATTATCGGTCTTAACCACATCAATAATGCGGTCAAGGGTGTGTCGCGACAGCGTGTATGACGGCGGATTGCTCGGGTTAACCAAGCACAACAGTTTCACGGCCTTGTCACGCAATTTGTCAATCTCCTCATCGGGATACTGCCAGGTGTGGTAGCCGTCTTGCTCAACACGGTTGGCACTAATCTCCACCACATCAAATGCAAAGCGGTCGAGTCGCGGAATCTCGATATAGGGAGTGAAAATGGGAGTCATCAGCGCCACCTTGTCGCCTTTGCCGAGCAGCATGTTCTCTTGCAACGAGTCAAACGCATAGCACATACCGGCCGTGCCGCCCTCTACGGCAAACAGGTCAAACACTTCGCCGCGGTCCTTGCCTCCCATTTCGTTGGCAAGGTAGTCGCGCACAAGCACCTCGGTGTAATGCAATATGCGGTCGGGTGTGGGATATTGGTCGCCGATAACCGAGTCGGCCCATTCGTGAGCCACATCATCGGGGTCGGCATCCTTGCCCGAAACCAAGTATTCAAACGCGCCGAGCAACAATCGCGCACCGGGCTCGCGGTGGTGGTCAACGAGAAACGATTTGAGTCGCAATCCGCAGCCCTGACGAGAAGGAATGCCCGCAATGCCGTCGCCCGCATCTTTCACACGGCGACACTCTTCAAGCGCCCATTTTCCTAAAAGGAAGAAAGCCTCGCGCGGCTCGGTTGCCACCCAGTTAGGGTTGCCGCGACCGGCGTTGAGAAATTGCGCTGTTGATTTGCGCGCATCTTCTTGCGCCATCTCTATTAGTTGATTTTTGATTTCAAACGGACTCATGTTTTCCATTTGTCGTTCGTTGTCGCGGTTGCAGCCGCATTTTTCTTTGTCTTTCATAATTATATTAATTTACCGTTATACACTTTTACACCATCAGCAAGACTATCACAACACCCCATAATATAAGTAATGTGTTACCTACTGCATAAGTCACCGTATATCCCATTGCCGGAATGGTGCTACCCAATGCATCTTGCACCGCGCCGAGAGCGGCTGTTGTGGTGCGACCACCGGCACAGCAACCGAGGTTGATTGCAGGGTGGAACTTAAACAGTTTCGCGCCCATCCACAAGCCGATAAACAAGGGTATTGATGTGGCAAGAATGCCCGCGATGAACAGCATAAAGCCCACTTCTTTGATACCGCTGATAAATGTGGGGCCGGCAGTGATGCCCACAACTGCGATAAACATATTGAGGCCCAAGTTATTTAGAATCCACAATGAAGGCTCTGGTATGCGGCCGAATGTCGGGCGTTTTGACCTCAACCATCCAAACACAAGACCCGCAATCAATGCGCCGCCACTTGTACTCAAACTGATGGGCACGCCACCCAAATGCAATGTCAATGCACCTATCAATCCGCCGATAACGATACCCAATCCCACAAACACAAGGTCGGTCTGGTTGGTAGGACGGTCGATGTAGCCTAATTGTCGTGCAGCAGAATTGACTTCGCGGCCAAGGCCGTTGATAGTGAGTTTGTCGCCGGCACACAATTCGGTCTGCGCCAATACGGGCAATGCCACCCCGCCACGAGTTATCTCCTTAATCATCACGCCACGCATAAATGAGCGACCGAGCAACTGATTTACGGTTTGACCGTCGGCAGTCTTGGCTGTGAGCATCACCTGCAATTCCTCAACGGGGAACGAGAGCAAATCGTTGTCGGCCACTTCGGGCCCAATCCAACTTTCGTCAAGAACAATTGTTTCGCGACGACCGCTCAACACCAATTCGTCGCCTTTGCTCACAAGCACATCGGGAGCGACATCAACAATGCTGCCATTAATGCGCAATCGCTCGATAAAGGCGCGTCGGTTGAGTTTCTTGATATTGTCCTCAATCTGCGCAACGGTGCGCGGTTGGTCAAAGAATGCCGATGCAGCCTTATAGGCACGAAACACCACGGGACGGTTGGCATTAACATAGGCGGGGTCGGTTGTGATGCTGCCCTGATTGAGTTGACGAGCAAGTTGGGCGGTCTGTTCCTTCACCTTGTCAAGTCCGCCGAGCAATCGCGGACCGATATTGCCAAGAATATAGGCAGAGCCGATTGTACCGAAAATGTAGGTCACGGCATAGCACACCGGAATCATGCTCACCCACGCCTGTTTGTCAGACGCGCTCACATCGAGTGTTTGAATCATATCGCCACCAACACCAATTACGGCCGAAATGGTTTGTGCGCCCGACAACAATCCCACAGCCTCGCCAGGCGAATATCCAAACAACTTGGCGATGCCGAATGTCACCAACAAGCACACCACACACAAGGCACAGGCAAAGCCCACTTGTTTCAAGCCCGAGCCACGCAATGAGCGGAAGAATTGCGGACCTACGCTATAACCAATCGCAAACAAGAACAAAAGGAAGAACACCGACTTCAACGGGCCCGAAATTGGAATGTGCATCTGCCCCACGAGCACACCCACAAGCAACACCGATGTCACAGTTCCGAGCGTGAACTGCTTGTACTTGAGTTTTCCTATCCAAAACCCGACTCCGATTGTCAGAAATATCGCCAACGAGGGATATTCTCTGAATGTTTCTACAATCCAATTCATAGAAAATTTTACTTATGTGATTCAACTTGCACAATAAACAATCACAAATATTCAATAGTTTATGCAACATTGCTTTTAATAACATTATTTTTGTTAAGACACGCCACTTTTATCGGCAGTTTATGCAACATTTTTTATGCTCTCTGCATAAAATTTCGTAACTTTGCACCCGTTTTTACAACACGGTATTTTTCGAGAGAAAACAACCGCAAAAAGCACAATAACAGGTTAGAATTTATTTCCAATAACTTAATAGATTGTTTTTATGTTTAAAAGTTTTTATGGTGCACAGAAAATGTTGGAGTTGCAACGACAGAAACTCCAACGCTTGATGTCGCGAGAAGGCTTGATGGGCCGACTCACCAAAATCGCCATTGCCTCTATCGCAATGATTACATTGTGGGCAATGCCTACAAGCGCATTTGGCATCGAAGGCTTGACTTTCGTTGAACAGCGCGTTATCGCTATCTTTGTTTTCGCAACCTTGATGTGGATTTTCAACGCAATCCCCGCATGGACAACCTCTACTTTTGTGGTTGTTTTGTTGCTTTTTACCACTTCTGACAGCAGTTTGTGGTTCTTCCGCGACGGTATCCCCGCCGAACAGTTGGGTCACCTCACAAGTTACAAATCGTTGATGGCTTGTTTTGCCGACCCCATCATCATGCTCTTCATTGGTGGTTTCATCATCGCTATCGCGGCTACCAAAACTGGTCTCGATGTGAAACTTGCCAAAGTGATGCTCAAACCCTTCGGCACTCAATCAAAATATGTTCTCCTCGGCTTCATCACAGTTACTGCCGTATTCTCAATGTTTTTGAGTAACACTGCTACCGCTGCGATGATGCTCACATTCCTTGCCCCCGTGCTCAAAGCTCTTCCCGCCGACGGTAAAGGCAAAATCGGTTTGGCGCTCGCTATTCCCGTTGCTGCAAACATCGGTGGTATGGGTACTCCCATTGGTACACCCCCCAATGCTATCGCGTTGAAATATCTCAACGACCCCGAAGGCATGAATATGAACATCGGCTTCGGTGAATGGATGGCTTTCATGATCCCCTTCACTTTGGTAATGGTATTCATTTCTTGGGTTGTACTCTTGAAACTCTTCCCCTTCAAACAAAAAACTATCAAACTCGAAATCGAAGGCGAAGCAAAGAAAGACTGGCGTTCAATCACTGTTTACGTTGTCTTTGCTCTCACAGTTCTCCTTTGGGTTTTTGACAAATACACAGGCGTTAACTCAAATGTTGTTGCCATGTTGCCCGTGGGTGTATTCTGCGTTATCGGTGTTATCACTCGTCGCGACCTCGAAGAAATCAGCTGGGGTGTACTCTGGATGGTTGCCGGTGGTTTCGCTCTCGGCGTTGCATTGAACCAAACAGGTCTTGCTACTCACTTGATTTCGGCAATTCCCTTCGACACATGGCCCGCACTTATCGTTATCATCGGTTCAGGCTTGATTTGCTACGCTATGGCTAACTTCATCTCTCACACTGCAACTGCCAACCTCTTGGTTCCCATCTTGGCCGTAGCAGGTGCAAGTATGGCTGGCGCATTGGCACCCGTTGGTGGCGTTGCAACATTGCTCATCGGTGTGGCTATCGCATCATCAGTGGGTATGATTCTCCCCATCAGTACTCCTCCCAATGCCATGGCTCACGCAACAGGTCTCATTGAGCAAAAAGACATGGTGAAAGTTGGTATCATCATCGGCGTAATAAGCCTTGTATTGGGCTACGCTATGCTCTACGTTCTCGGTTCTAACGGACTCATCGGCGGTTAATCAATCTCGTCATAATCACAGAAACTGTGGCCATTTTGCGCCACAGTTTCTTTTTAATATCATTTCCCTACAAATGAAAAAATTAGCAATTTTATCTATCTTGGCTCTCGCTGCCATCGCAGCAAGCGCACAAGTTGAAGGCAAAAAATTTTTTGAATACAAAATCTACGGTCAAGTGCGCGCCGACTTGTTTTACAACACTCGCGCCAATGTAGAAAGCGTTGACGGATTGTTTTACAACTATCCCCTTGACCACAACTATGATGCTGACGGGAACGACCTCAACGGCGCCGATAACAGCAACATGTATATGCTTTACTCTCGCCTCGGCCTCGATGTAAAAGGCCCCAATTTGGGCTCGGCAAGCACATCGGCCAAAATCGAGTTTGACTTCCGCGGTTCGGGCACAACACTCTCGTTGATTCGCCTTCGCCACGCCTACCTCAACCTCAATTGGGACAAATCATCACTCCTTGTCGGTCAAACATGGAATCCCCTTTTTGGCGAAGTATCTCCCCAAATCCTCAACCTCAACACAGGTGCGCCCTTCCAACCATTTAGCCGCGCTCCTCAGGCTCGCTACCGCTTGAATGTAAACACATTCCAACTCACAGCGGCAGCTGTATGGCAATCACAATTCCTCTCAGCAGGTCCTGATGGCAAGAGCAACAAATACATCAAAAACAGTTGTGTTCCCGAGCTCTATCTCGGCGTTGACCACAAAACAAGCAACCTCATCTTTGGTGCCGGCGTGGATATGCTCTCGCTCGTTCCCCGCACCCAAGCAACAGGTGCCGACGGCAATACATACCGTGTTAACGAGCGCATCACTTCACTCTCGGGCGAAGTTCACTTCAAATACACAACTCCCATGTGGTATTTTGCTGCAAAGAGCGTGCTCGGCAGCAACCTCACTCAATGCTCAATGCTCGGCGGATATGGCGTGAAATCGGTTGACGAAAAAACCGGTCAACAAGAATACAGCCCCAATTACAACTCATCGTCATGGGTTAATGTTGTGTGGGGTAAAAAATTGAAAATCGGTGCATTTGGCGGTTATATGAAAAACCTCGGCACATGCGACGCCGTTTCAAAAATGTATGGCACAGGCACCGATGTTGACCAACTCGTCAGCGGCTCTGCCGAAGTGACCTACAACCTCTCTCACTGGAAAATGGGTCTTGAATATAACTACACCGCTGCATGGTATGGCAGTCTCAACAACGCTAACGGCAAAATTGTCGACACTCACAGCGTGGGCAACCACCGCCTTGTGGCAAGCGTTCTCTTTATGTTCTAATAGCATAATTCCCTCTCATATATAAGCCGGCTCTTGCGAGTCGGCTTTTTTTGTTTTGCAATCCAAAACATTCGCCCCCGATAATTGTTTTAAGCATAGAACACCTCAAACAAACACCCATGAATAAAGGCTTTTACAACACAGCATAGGCATCGTCTATATAGCGATAGAGATTATCAGTTTGACACGAAACGACATTGATATTACCTTTGCAATGTAATCAAAAACAAACGCATATATTAACCCCAAAAAACATTATAATTATGAAAAAATATCGTTGCATCGTATGTGAATGGATTTATGATCCCGAAGTTGGTGACCCTGATGGCGGCATCGCCCCCGGAACTGCATTTGAGGACATTCCCGATGATTGGTCATGCCCCTTGTGCGGAGTGACAAAAGAAGACTTCGAACTTGTAGAAGAATAATATCGGCCATAAACTAAACTTTACCCATAAACCGATAGCCTCGCAATGCATCAGACATCGCGAGGCTATTTTATTTGCGTTATTCGCCATTTATTCCTAATTTTGGAGCAATAAATGTGGCTTACCTAAATCTTTTACAAATGCCTATAACCAAGAATATATTTGTTGCATCACGCATGGCAAACCCTATGCGTGGGAAAATCGTCAACATTATAGACGAAATCAACAATGATTTCATCAACAACAGCATTGATTTCGAATACCAAGTCTTCATATTCCCCGATGGTCCAACTGAAAATGCCGGAGACCCTAACACCCAAGCCACTATAAACAACCGAATTTCAACAAGCGACATTTTTATTTTGCTCGTTGAAGATGGCATGCAATTAGGAGCAATATCCTATCAAGAATTGATGCTTGCTCATGATACCGAAAGCCAATCGGCCAAATCTATCGTATGCTATGTTATCAGAAAAGACGGCTCAGCAGTTAGCCAAACGACATGCGATATGGGCAATAATGAACAATGCACCATTGACCAAGCAATGAATGAATGTGGCAACCGCTATGCCCGCTATGTCGAGGAAAGTTCATTCAAAGACCACCTTTGCGGCTTTCTCAAATCAATTATTACCGGTGCTCGATTTAAGCAATCGGAGTTAAATTACACCAACTACATACACACCAAACCAAATCAAATTTTCCGTACTGAACCACTATATTTCAGACGCGACATTGACGAAGAAATCACAAATATTCTTAACAACTCGTCGCTGATAGTTCTTGAAGGTCAACCTTATTGCGGCAAAACCCGCGCAGCATTTAACCTAATGATTAACAATGAGCAATGGACCAACCGCCATTTCTACATCATACAAGGTGACCATGCTGACGCTCTCTCAAGAATCGACTCCATAAACACCCTAACCCAAGACCCCACAGTCGTCTTAATTGACGATATAAACATGGCATTCGGTTCAAATGATTTGCAATCTATTAATCCCAATTCACTCACAAGCAAACTCAAAATACTTCAACAAGCACCTAATTGGGAAAACCTAATTGTAATTATCACAGTTTCAGGAAAGATTGACGCAATCGAGACTCACAACGTTTATAGCAAACTATTTGGTGACACCCACTCTCAACTTCTCAACGACATTCGTGTCAACTTCAACACAAATTTGACTAGACAAGAGTTCTATAAACTCGTGTCAGAACTGCGACAAGAGGGACTAATTACAGACCCACGCATATATCCCGGGAACTATACTATCGGCTCGTTATTTATCAACGAACGAGAGTTGATCGACAAAATCGCAAATGCTTCAAAAGACGGCGGTGATGTGTTTCTTCACTCTCTGAAAACATTTTTTCTTGTCAAAAAGAGCATAAAGTGTGATGACCAAGAGAACGACTTAAATACGTTAAAATCCATATTTAATATCGCGCATAAAAGACTCGGCCGTCCTGATAGCCAAAACAATTTTGACTCGTTTCTCAAAAAATCTCATAGCGACGGATTAGTATTTGTCGAAAACGACCCAAACAACAACATTTCAGCAATTAATGTTGATAACCTTGTCCTTGACAAATTTAATTTCAAATCTAAACGCATTGACGCGATTAAAGATTTAATCGACTTTGCGGCAAATGACTCGGCCAATCAAAATATGATTTTGCAATATGGGTTTTGGGTACTGTCATATAACGAACTGACCATAGATGAAACCGAGGAGTTGATAAAACATATCTGCAAAAAATTCAATACGCCCAAATTTTCACTATTTGCGCTCAAAAAAGAATGCCAGCAGTTACAACACCTTGACATTTTCTGCGCAACAGCCCTTGCTGAACAAGTATTTAATAATTGGACGCTTTTAGACAAACTCCCGACAACGGATGAAAATCTATACAAAGACACTTTAGTAGCTTTGCTGCACGAAAATCTAAAACTCTCAAAAATCCAAAAAGAAAATGTACTAAATAAAATTTTCTCCAATAAAGGCTGCATTTTCTCCGATGAAGACTTGAAAAACAACATTTTTGCACTTAAACGACTCTCGCCCCATTTCATAAAAAAAGGCATATACACGACCTCGCAAATACTTGTTTTGGCAGAAAATGCGACTATTGTCAATTGTCAATCAGACGCATGCGATGACTCTGATTTTGACCCGTTTGAAATTTCAGACAATAGTTCGTCAAACAGCACAAATAACGATGATGGTTTCTTGCTTATTCAAATAGGCAAAGTTATCCATGAGCTACTCAAGACAACAAGCGACTACACCGAATTTGAAAAAATCTTTGATGAGATTAACAAATTTGATAATGAATCAAAGATTAAACAAGCAACACAAACCAGTTTCTTTGATAAAAACTTGCATTATCTGTTAGTAGGTCTTGCAAAAAAATATCCTTATCCCGACAAATATAAGTTATTCATTCACATTTTCAGCAAATCGCCTGCGTTCAATCCTCATCTTAAAACAGTAACACTCAACAAGTTTCTCCCATTACTTGATGAGCATGATGCTTTATCGGCTTTTAACGAAATGACAGAGAAAAACATCTTTGACAAATACACTCTACCATTTTTATTCAAAAACCGTCTATTAGGATTTGAACAATTACTGAGCATTGTCAACGATGACGACAACAAGGATTTGGCCCATTTCATTACCCTTAACCAGTTGCTTGATAAAGCAGATACGCAATCTGATGCAATTTCATGTTTTAGATTAATGAAAGTAAAAGATTTAAAACCTGAAAATCTGAAAGATGAGTCAGCATTAGGCTCATATATAAAAATCAAAGATATTACCGCCAAAGAATCAATTGAGGCGCTAAAAGCGTTTAAAATAAACAATAAGTATGCTGAAAAAAATAAATGCATCTCTCAATCGACATTAGGCAAAATCATTCAAAAATCCGACTTTGATTTTGACTCATTATATAAATTGCTGTTTAATGACATCGCTAACAACGAAGTCATCGAACTATTAGGTCTTTCCAATGAAGAAGCAAAGGCTACACAACACAACCAGTATTGCTATAACTTTCTATACAAAAAGAACAAGCAATTAGACAAAAGCACTGCCGACGATATTTTCAACAAAACTCCAAAAGATTTAATATACAATGATGAAAAGTCGTCTATTATAGCCGAATACGCCAAAAATAGCCATGCGTTTCCTAATTACAGCAGCCTGAAAAATTTCTTTGATGCAATTAAAGATTTCAAGCATACACCATACACCTACAAAAGCCTGCTTTATCGCGCCATCAATTCACCGAACTCAATAGATGACAAAATCAACAATGTCAATTCGTTGCTGATTGATGCTTACAATTATTTTGCCGACAAGTACCCGGAAGATGAGGTTATTGAAAAAATGGCCTATATATATCACATGAGATTGGAATTAGTCCGTGAAAATGATTTTGATAAAGTCATAAAATACCCCTATGAAGAGCAAATCATAGAAACCACTTTTGAAGGATACCTTGAACATATCTTAAACAATGAACCAAGGTATGCCAGTGGAACTTTTATTTTCCGCACTTTGGTGTCTATGAATCATCAAGTCAACGAGAGCATCTATAACATCGCACGCAAATTTGCGTCAATCAACCGCGTTGGCATCTCCATTGATTCGCTAAATAACAATCACATTGATGAAAATTCGCTGCACAAAAACATCATTAACAAAATTCTCAAAATCACGGTCAATGACATCACTATCGACAGCCTCATTATTGCAGATTACTCTCACATCAAAATGTTGTGGTGGCTGTTGGAAAACAACAAAATTTCGGTTGAACAAGCAGAATCATCACGCAAAAAATATAAAATAGATGTTACCCAAACATACTTGAACATTCTGTTCAAGAAATTTTCACAAATGACAAATAGACTTGAATCGCAAGACAAGTTAATTGAGCGTTGGAAAACAATGCTCCGTCATAAAATTGTTTATGTCAATAATAAGTCTATATATTTCAGCATACAAATGGCTGTTGCCATGCTAAAAACCGCAAAAAAAATTCGTGACAACAGATATTGGGACTGGACCATATCATATCTATCTGATGAATTGAACAACAATTCCCCCGAAATTCTTGACTTGAAAATATCAAGATTAACCCCAGACCCTCGAAACATCCATAATGTCGTATCCCGATGGGAAAAGATTGTAGACCTTCTCCGTAATTACAAAGACATTGTAAATACCACAAACATCAACTCTTGTTTGGCATTTTTACATCTTGTAAAAACAGGCCGAATCAATAACGACTCCAATTTTAGAGTTCGACAAAGATGTGCTCGAAATATAACCCAAAGACTATGGGATGATGACATTAAAGGATGTTTGAAAATCAATCTTTACATATTGATTAATTCATCACTCAACAACTCTTTTATACCTTCCTGCGATAACAACCTATATGTTAACGCAGATGTTCGCACATTTGCCTACTACACTGAACAAAAAGAGACTTACCAAATTATTAAAGAGCATTTCAATAATAGTTTATTTTATGACAAGAAAAAGGATTGCTTAAAAGACTTTCTCAAAAATCTATCTCAATCACTTAATTATCAAAACAATCTACCAATAACACTTGACAACATCAAGAATGACCTGTATGCAATATTATTTGCATCAAAAACCGACTCTATAAAAGGGTGTTTGAGTATTGATAACTTGAATCAAGACATTAAAAACATTATATATCCAATATCGTTGATAAAAAAATATTATATATGAAAAAGATTAAAATCGGATTGCTTCCTTTGATTATCATTGCCATTGCGCTTGGTGTTGGCGCGGGCTATGTGTTCCCCGATTGGCTGTCGAGGGTATTTGCAACTTTCAACGCCGTGTTTAGCCAATTTCTCGGCTTCATCATTCCGCTTATTATCTTGGGGCTCGTTGCTCCGGCCATTGCCGATATAGGCAAGCAGGCAAGCCGCATGCTTGTTGCCACTGTTGCCATTGCCTACTGTGCCACTATCCTATCGGGCTTGCTGTCTTATTTTACCGGCGCGACATTCTTCCCGTCAATGATTACTTCGGGCATGCTCTCGCCAGCAATGGCCGAGTCTCACGAACTTGCCCCATATTTCACCGTTACCATTCCGCCGCTCATGAATGTGATGTCGGCGCTGATTCTCGCATTCGTCATCGGTATCGGCGCATCTCGCCTCACAACCCAACACACTCGCAACATTGCCACCGAGTTTCGCGAAATCATCAATATGGTTATCGCGCGAGTTATCATACCGATTTTGCCACTCTACATTTTCGGCATATTCCTCAACATGACCGTTAGCGGACAAGTTGGCGGCATATTGCTCACTTTTGTCAAAATCATTGTCATCATATTTGCCTTGCATGTGTTTGTGCTCGTGTTTCAATACTGCATCGCGGCTCTTTTTGCCCGCAAAAATCCGTTCAAGATGCTCGGCACCATGATGCCTGCTTACTTTACCGCATTGGGCACACAATCATCGGCAGCAACTATCCCTGTGTCATTGCGCCAAACTGTGAAGATGGGTGTTAAGAGCAATGTGGCAGGCTTTGTCATCCCCTTGTGTGCCACTATCCACATGTCGGGCAGTACGCTCAAAATTGTTGCATGTGCAATGGCGTTGATGATTGCCAACGGTATGGCATTTGACTTTTGGATGTTTGCCGGCTTTATCTGCATGCTTGGCATCACTATGGTTGCCGCGCCCGGCGTTCCCGGCGGTGCAATTATGGCCTCGCTCGGATTGCTCTCTTCAATGCTCGGATTTACCGAAGCCGACAATGCTCTCATGATTGCCCTCTACATTGCCATGGACAGTTTTGGCACTGCATGCAATGTTACCGGCGATGGTGCAATCGCACAAATCATCAACCGTTTCTTTGGCAAGAAAGGCTGACGCACTAACGCTCTTTCAAAAATACAACAACGGCTGTCGCGACATTGAGTCATGACAGCCGTTATCAATATGATTGGCTTATGTTATAGAGAAAATTCCCTTATTATTGGTGGCCTGAAACGGCAACACCGCGAGAGATCTTAGCCACGAGGCCTTGGAGCACTTTGCCGGGGCCTACTTCAACAAATTCAGTTGCACCGTCAGCAACCATATTTTGCACTGATTGAGTCCAACGAACGGGAGCAGTCAACTGAGCCACCAAGTTAGCCTTGATTTCGGCAGCATCAGTGTGGGGAAGTGCGTCAACATTTTGATAAACGGGGCAAACGGGAGTGTTGAATTGTGTTTTCTCGATTGCTTCGGCCAACTCGGCACGAGCGGGCTCCATGCAAGGAGAGTGGAAAGCGCCACCAACTTTGAGTTTCAAAGCGCGTTTAGCACCTGCTGCGAGGAGTTGTTCGCAAGCAGCATCGATAGCGGGTTCTTCGCCCGAGATAACGAGTTGTCCGGGGCAGTTATAGTTTGCACACACAACAACGCCGTCAACACCTGTACAGATTTCCTCAACTTTTTCATCAGGAAGAGCAATCACAGCAGCCATTGTCGAAGGTTTCAATTCACATGCTTTTTGCATAGCCATTGCACGAGCCGAAACAAGACTCAAACCGTCTTCAAAACTCAATGCGCCCGCAGCAACGAGAGCAGAGAATTCGCCCAATGAGTGACCGGCAACCATTTCGGGAGCAAATTCTTCGCCCAAAGTTTTGGCCAAAATCACAGAGTGCAAGAAGATAGCGGGTTGAGTAACCTTTGTTTGACGCAAGTCTTCGTCAGTACCGGCAAACATCAAGTCTGTGATGCGGAAACCCAAAATCTCATTGGCTTTCTCAAACATTTCTTTGGCAACGGGATTGTTGTCATACAAATCTTTACCCATGCCAACAAATTGCGCCCCTTGTCCGGGGAATACAAACGCTTTCATAAAATCTTTTATACCTTGGTTATAACTATTTTCTTTTCGAGAGTGCAAAGGTACGCTTTTTTATCCTATTAAGGAAATTTTTCCTTAAATTTAACGACCTCTCGCACTCAAATTCTTTTCACAGCACTTCTCAGCGCCAACATCACTCGTTTACAACGCCTTACACACGCCGCAACTCAATGTTTCTAGCGTTTTAACGGCACATCTTTTATTGTTCCGAAAAAATTACTTATCTTTACAACATCAATCATCAAAACAGCATTAAAACTACATATCTATGCACAATTTATTGACTTTGCCCCTTTTGTTTGGTCTTGGTTCAACCGAGCTCATCATCATCGTTATCGTGATTTTACTCCTCTTTGGCGGCAAAAAAATTCCCGAATTGATGCGCGGTATCGGCAAGGGGGTTAAATCGTTCAAAGACGGTATGAACGGTGCCGACAACGAAGAAGAAAAGAAAGACAAATAACATAAATGTCAGCCACCGACAAAGAGCAATCTCAGAACATGAGTTTCTGGGGGCATCTTGATGTTCTCAGAGGCACGCTATTTCGCATTATCATCACTTTGGTGATATGTGCCGCCGCTCTTTTCGCTTTCATGCCCACAATCTTTGACCAATTCATCATGGGGCCGGCGCGTGGCTCGTTTGTTATCTACCAACTATTTGACAAAATTGCCTCGGCAACTGGTTTTTCTGACTTGTCAAACACCAACCTTGACATAGAGTTAATCAACATCAAACTCGCGTCACAATTCTTCTTACACATCACCACCTCGCTGTGGATGGCCGCTGTCATAGCATTTCCCGTGATATTGTGGCTGCTGTGGGGTTTTGTCAGCCCGGCACTCTATGCCCACGAAAAACGCGGCATTACACGGGCATTTTTCTTTGGCTGTTGCATGTTTTATCTTGGAGTGGCCGTCGGTTACTTCCTTGTGTTCCCGCTCACGCTGCAATTCCTTGCCAATTACCAACTATCATCGCTTGTGCCGAATGTCATTTCGCTCGACTCCTATATGGACAACTTTCTGATGATATGCCTCATGATGGGCATATTGTTTGAACTGCCGTTAGTGGCTTGGCTTTTAGGCAAAACAACTTTGCTCAACCGACAATTTTTTAAGAAATATCGCCGCCATGCTATCGTGGCACTGCTGTCGTTGGCAGCAATCGTCACACCTACGGGCGACCCCATCACTTTGACAGTAGTATTTTTACCAATATATGCATTGTGGGAATTGAGTGCATTCCTTGTTCCCAAGGCAGTTAACCAAACCGAAGAAACAGATGAAAGCAATCAAACTTAACCAACCTTGGGCCTCGCTCATCGCCCTCGGCGTAACCGATATAGCCAACCTCGACTTCACTACCGACTATTGCGGCCCGATGCTCATCATTGCCGACGAGCAACCCGTTGCCGACGACTTTTTTGAGCAAGTGCCTGTCGAGTATTCTGCCACAATCGGCAACCACATTCTCATGGGCAACATGCCCCAACTCGATGCACTGCCCACCGGCAAAGCAGTGGCTTATGCCGACCTCGTTGGCGAAAGCACCGAGATTACCGACGAAACATCAATGTGGGGAACAGGCCCCGTGATGTGGCAGTTTGACAATATCCATGCCATCACCAACCCCACGGCTGCACCAACCATGGCCGACACTTTTGGCGACATCGACGGCAGCAAGCACGACAATCTGCCCGCCGCCAAACCCGCATTGCGCATGCCTCACCTCGACGGCGACGAACTCATTCTCCCGCTTTCGGCTCAATACTTTGACGAAATCATGGCTCTTGACTATAAATTTGTCAACTTTGAACTTGCCGATGCCGAGGTGGCCGACATCATACTTGCCGATGCCGAAAAATACAGCCTCATCAAGTTTGCTACTGTCCGCCTCATCAGCAACGACGGCCGCACAGCGCGATTTGCCGCCCACAAAAACTCTTCGGTCCAAGCCTATCTCGATGATGCCGGCAACCCCGTAATGGTCCCCACAATCTGGGCTCCACAACCCATTCCTTGGCTCGTTGCACACATTGCATTAGACCGAAAACTCTAACCGAGAGTTTTTCGCACACATACTCACCCCCGAAAAATCGCTAAATAAGCCGAAATTCGGGGGTGTTTTTTTGTTGTGTTAAATATATTGTGTAATTTAGTTGTCTGATGCAATAGTCATCAACACAAAACATCGAATAATAAATTAAAACAACATACACATGAAAAAATCTTCTTTTATAATAGGCTCGCTTGCAGCACTTTCAATCGCCGCAACATCTTGCAGCGACAACAGTGTGCCTGCCGATGTAATTTCACAGTGTCAGGAATACACCGTATATAACAACAGAGTTGTTCAGGGCGAATTCACTGCAACCGCAATTAGCCCCACTGAAATTCAAACCAACTACAAAAGCCTCATTACATCGGGGGCATCATCGTTGGTTAACTTCCGTTTTTCAATCAACAGTCGCGACAATGAATTGCCCCAAGGTTATAGCCATACAGCTCTCATTGGCGATGCGACTTCTGACAATCATGTCTTCACTTTCGGCGAAATCACCGAACAGATTGACCCTAACGCCACCGGCACCGAACTCCCCAAAGATGCCCAATGGACCATTCGTGTCGATATGCGCCCCATGCTCGACTCTTTCAAAGCTAATGGCCATTTCGTGACTGCAACTGGCGACTCTATATATGCCGACGATTTCAAAGGTGTGTGGATTGCCGGCAGTGTTGACCCGCTCAGTTGGGACTTTGAAAACCTCTATGGCAAGCACGACCGCAAACTACAAGACCGCGGCGACGGCATTTTTGAGGTTACATTGACAGTCAACCCTACCACCGATCGCCCCGCCGACATCACCGAGTGGAAAATGGACTCGATGCTCAACTGTTTTCCCACATATACATCTGACCAGCTGCTCGTTGACGCAGTTTACAATATGTCGCTTGAATGTATTAAGTCAAATGTTCGCCCCGACAACACCTATCGCGCAGGCGCAGCATGGGACGGAGTGTGGACTCGCGATGTAAGCTACTCTATCTACCTTGCGCTCGCCTATCTTGACCCGCAAAATGCCATCAACAGCCTCCGCGCCAAAGTTAAAAACGGCCGCATCATTCAAGACACCGGCACAGGCGGTGCATGGCCCGTATCAAGCGACCGCATCGTGTGGGCAGTTGCCGCTTGGGAAATCTACAAAACAACCGGCGACCGTCAATGGTTGGCCGAAGCCTACGACATTATTGTTGCAAGCCTCCAAGACGACATGCAAGTGGTGTGGGACAACCGATACCGCCTCATGCATGGCGAACAAAGTTATCTTGACTGGCGCGAACAGACATATCCTCGCTGGATGCAACCCAAAGATATTTATGAGTCAATGTGTCTCGGCACAAATGTTGTGTTTGCACGCGCATTTGATATCGTTGAAGAAATGGCCGAAGAACTCAACGTTGAACAACCCGCCGAGTTTGACGGCATGGACGATGCCATCGCAAACTCTATCAACAAAAACCTTTGGCTCGAAGACCGCGGCTATTATAGCGAATATCTCTATGGTGGCATCTACCCCATTCAATCACAAGCAACCGACAACCTCGGCCAAGCACTTAGCGTTATTTTTGATGTTGCAACCGACGAAATGGCGCGCACACTCATCAGCCGCACTCCCGTTGTGGCATTCGGCACACCATCGGTTTACCCCCAATTGGTTAACATCAAGCCTTATCACAACGATGCCGTTTGGCCATTCGTTCAGTCATATTGGAATCTCGCAGCCGCCCAAGTTGAAAACATTGATGCATTCAATGCCGGCTTTGGCGCAGTGTTGCGCGCTGCGGCCTTGTTTGGCACACAAAAAGAATTGTTTGTAGCCTCAAATGGCGACTATCGCGGCACAGCAGTTAACTCCGACAAAATGTTGTGGAGTTCAACAGGCTATGTTTCAACCCTTTTCCGCGTGTTTGCCGGTATGGAATTTGACACCGACGGCATTGAGTTCATCCCATTTGTTCCCGCGGCAATCTCGGGAGACAAAGTCATCAGCAATTTCCGCTACCGCGATGCCGTTCTTGACATCACCGTCAAAGGCACAGGTAACCAAATCGCAAGTTTCGAAATTGACGGCACTGTGTGTGACGAGCCTCATTTCCCCGCAACAATGACAGGCAACCACTCTATCGTCATCACAATGGCAAACAACACCATTGCATCACAACCCCGCAATGCCGCTGTTCAGGAATGGATGCCAGCAACACCCATCATTGACCGTCAAGACAACTCAATAGATGTCACCAACCACGCCGAAGGGCTCACTTATGAATACTTCATCAACGGCGTGAAACAAGAAAATCCCGAAGGCAACATCATCACTGTCAACCAACCAGATGTATTCTCAACCGTTGACATAGTGCCAGTTAACGCCAAAAACATTGCCGGTTTCACAATGCAACCTGCCGAATATATTCCCGAAGGCGCTCTCACAATCGTTCAAGCCGAAAAGTTAGCACAGCCAGGCACCGCATTTATCGCCGACAAGAAAAAAGCCCGCCGCTTTGTTGAAATCACAACAAAGAAAAATACCGCTCTCTCATTCAAAGTCAACGCCGACTATGAGGGCACATACTTTGTTGATGTTCGCTATGCCAACGGTTCTGGCCCCATCAACACCGAGAACAAATGTGCTATTCGCACTCTCGTGGCTAATGGCGAACAAGCCGGTGCATTAATTATGCCCCAACGCGGCATTGACGAATGGCTCTCAACAGGTTTCAGCAACCGCGTGGCCGTTCACCTCAACGAGGGCGAAAACACCTTGTCAATCGAGTATATCACTCCTCAAAACATCAACATGAACGGCGATGTGAACACCGCCCTCATCGACTACATTCGCATCATCAGAAAATAATCTCTGCACCTACCCATGACAAAGAAAATTTTTGCAACCATAGCATCGTCTGTTGCCGCATTTTCAATGATGGCAGCACCCCAAATCGACATCGTTGACCCGCCCTATTGGTGGAGCGGAATGGAAAACGACACCTTGCAAATCATGCTCCACGGCGACGACATTCGCGACTGCCATGTCAATGTCGACTATCCCGGCGTGGAATTGCTTGACATAGCACGATTGGACAACCCCAACTATCAGTTCCTCTACCTCCTTGTAACCGAAGAGGCACAACCGGGCACAATCAACATCACGCTCAACGACCTCAAACTGCGCCGCAACAACCAAGCTGTCATTCCCTATAAGTTGCGCCAACGCGATGCCAATGCCCGCGACATCAAGGGCTTTGACGCGTCTGACGTGCTTTATCTCATCATGCCCGACCGCTTTGCCGACGGCAACCCCGACAATAACCGCAACATCAACCTCAAAAACGATGTCAAAGCCGACCGTTCAAATCCCAACGGCCGTCACGGCGGTGACATCAAGGGCATTACCGACCACCTTGATTACATCGAAAACCTTGGCGTAACAGCCATTTGGGTAAACCCCGTGCTCACTAACGACATGCCCGGCGGCACTTACCACGGATATGCTACAACCGACTACTACAACATTGACCCGCGATTTGGCACAAACCAAGAGTGGAACAACCTCGTTGAACAATGCCACAAACGCGGCATCAAAGTGGTTATGGACATGATTTTCAACCACTCTGGCAGCGAGCATATTTGGTTTACCGACCGTCCCTCACGCGATTGGTTCAACTTCCCCGAAGGCTATCAGCAGACTAGTTACCGCCTGTCAACCGTCTATGACCCCTATGTCAGCAACTACGACCGCCGCCTCACCACCGATGGATGGTTTGTGGAGTCAATGCCCGACCTCAACCAAAACAATCCACACTTGATGACCTATCTCATCCAAAACTCTATCTGGTGGATTGAATCATCAAAAATCGACGGCATCAGAATGGACACCCATCCCTATGCCTTTGCCCAACCTATGGCTCAATGGATTGACGCTGTTGAACGCGAATATCCCAACTACAACATCGTGGGCGAATGTTGGTATGGCACAGAGGGCGGAGAGGCCTATTGGCAACGCGGTAGCAAAGTGAGCGACATCAACACCAACCTGCCCACGGTTATGGACTTTGTGTTGTCAATTTCGGCACGAAAAGCGTTTAGCGAACAGACCGATCCTTGGAACGGCCTCAACACCATCTATGACCACCTGGCACTTGACTATCTGTTCCCCAACCCACAAAAAATTCTCACATTCCTTGATAACCACGACACCGACCGCTTCTTGCTTGAAGAGCCCGAAGACTTGGGCTGGTGGAAACAAGCATTGACATTCTTGCTCACATCACGCGGCATTCCGCAGTTATACTACGGCACAGAGCTGCTCATGCATGGCAAGAAAGAGGGTAGCGACGGATATGTGCGCCTCGACTTCCCCGGCGGATTTCCTGGCGATGCCGTAAACGCATTTACCCCCGAGGGCCGCACGCCCATGCAAAACGAGGCCCACGACTTCCTCGCAAAAGTGCTTAATTGGCGCAAAGGTAAAGCCAATGATGTAATTGCCAACGGCACACTCAAACACTTTATGCCCACCAACGGCATCTACCTTTATGAACGCCGCTTGGGCGACAAGCAAGTGATAGTGATGCTCAATGGCAATGACAACGAGCTTCTCGTTGAAATGGACCGTTACAACGAGATTTTACCCATCGGCACCACCATGCACGATATGCTCACCAACACACCTGTCACTATCGGCGAAGAAATGACATTTGCCCCACGCGCAATTTACATCCTTGAAAACTTTTAAGCAGTGAAACGCATCGGAATACTCTCTGACACCCATTCATGTTGGGACGACCGCTATGCCGTTCACTTTGCCGACTGCGACGAGATTTGGCACGCCGGCGATGTGGGCGACATCAGCATCATCACCCGTCTTGAAGAAATCGCACCGGTGGTGAGAGCCGTTGCTGGTAACATTGACCACGGCGATGTTCGCCGACGCTGCAACGAGGTCGAAGAATTTGAAGTCGAAGGCATAAAAGTGTGGATGACTCATATCGGCGGCTATCCAGGCCGATATGCAGTCGGTGTACGCCCCATTTTGCGCACCCACAACATTAACCTAATGGTTACCGGCCATTCCCATATACTCAAAGTGATGTGGGACCGAGAACACGATGTGCTACACATCAATCCAGGAGCCGCAGGCTATCACGGTTGGCAAAAAGAGCGCACATTGGTCAAACTCACCATCGACGGCAACAACATGAAGGACCTCGAAGTTATCGAATTAGCCAAAAACACAAATAGTTAACAACCAATATGAAAAAAGCATTTCTGTTACTCGCCATAGCAGCATTATCGCTCACAGCGTGCAAGACCACCGAGGCCAACTATCGCGCTGCTTATGAAATGGCATTGCAAAAAGACAAAGAAGGTATCGACGAAGACACCTACGCACTCATAAAGCAAGAAGAAGCACCTCGCGAAATCGATTCAGACGGCGACAAATTGAGAGTGATAACCGAATCGGTCACTGTCACTAAAAACGCCGGCAACGACAACGCCACCATTCGCCGATACAATGTAGCGATAGGCTCATTCCGCCAGGTATTCAACGCCAAAGCAATGAGAGGGCGCATAGTTGACAAAGGCTATGATGTATTTATTGTCGAAACGAGCGAGCCAACATATTATGTTATAGCTGCAGCATGTGACACCCAAGAGCAAGCCAAAGAAATCATCGAGCGACTTCAAGCCGATAAATCAATCGTCTTGCGCCACCCCTACCCCTGCATTCTCCAACCATCACGCTACTAATCTACACCAAATAACAAACGGGCTGAATCCAAAAATTCAGCCCGTTTATTTTATGCTTTGATAACCTATACACAAGGACATCAAATCTGGTCTATTAGTCAAAATAGTTGGTAAAATATATTCTAAAGAGCCAAATGGTCAAAATAGTTGGTACTTACAAATTGTAATATATAAAATATTATGAAAAACACACCTGGGGAGCGCCAAGCGGCAAGGGGGCGAGTAGCCCCCGACGAGC
>JAFZHD010000053.1 GCA_017555085.1 Muribaculaceae bacterium
ATCATCGCCTTGCGCACCTTGCTAATTTCCCCAAGACGGTTTTGGGGCAGGCGCACAACTCGCGACTGCTCGGGAATAGCCTGCTGAATGGCTTGGCGAATCCACCACACCGCATAAGAGATAAACTTGAAACCGCGCGTTGCGGCAAACTTTGCAAATCCGCGCCAATGGGCTTTGATGCCGAAATAACCCGAGATAAGTGTAAAGCAGTTGACGCCGATAATGGCGAAACTTTCGACTACCAACCGCCACCAATCGCGACTGCTGACCGCGGCGATGTTGCCCATTGGCTCGGGTAGGCCCAATGATGCACCGTCAAGATGCACGATGAGCACCATAACGATGCTCACAATGCGCAGCAGTTCTATATTTGATTTGCGAGCGGTAGCCATTACAGATTAAATGTGCATCAAGTCGCGGAAAATGTCGAGTGCGGTTTTGATGTCTTCTTCCGAAGCTGTGCAGTCGATTTTGATTTTGCCGACGCCTTCGAGCATCGTGAAATTGATTTCGTTTGAATGGTTTTTCTTGTCGTGGTGCATGAGTTGTAACAAAGTGGGGTAGTCGTTGCAAGTGATGTCGATTGCACCATAGTTTTCGTAGATGTATTGAGCCAAAGTGGAGAGTTGTGCTGATGGAAATTCGAGATACATGTTTGACAACACGAGTTCGGCCACGAGCCCCCAAGCGACGGCATAACCGTGGGGAACGGGGGTGTCGCGCATCAATGCCAATGACTCAAAGGCGTGGCCAACGGTGTGGCCGAGGTTGAGAGCGCGGCGAATGCCTTTTTCGGTGGGGTCTTCTTCTACAATGCGGCGTTTCACTTCAACCGATTCTTGCAGCAGGTTGAGCAGGGCGTCGCCGGTGGGGTCGGAAGTGATATCGTAGGCGAGCAGACGGTTATAGGCTTCTTCGTTGCTGATGAGGCCGTGTTTGAGCATTTCGGCAAATCCCGACAAGAGTTCTTCGTGGGGCAGAGAGCCGAAAAATGCGGTTGAGATAATCACTACTTGCGCTTCGCTGAATGCACCGATTTCGTTTTTGAGGCCGTTGAAATTGATGCCTGTTTTGCCACCGACGGCGGCATCAACAGCGGCGAGCAAAGTTGTCGGCACATTGATGAAATGAATGCCGCGCTTGAAAGTGGCGGCGGCAAATGCGCCCATGTCGGTGATAACGCCACCGCCAAGGTTGATTAGCAATGAGTTGCGAGTGGCGCCGTTGTCACACAAGCATTCCCAGATATATGTGAGCGATTCGAGGTTTTTGTGCTCGTCGCCGTCTTTTACGGTGATGGGCATGGCTTTTGCCAATGCTGATGATTGTTTGCGCAGTTGTTGCAACACATGACGCTCGGTGTTGATGTCAACGAGAACAAACACATTTGAGGGTTTGATTTGCTCAACGGCAGTGTCGATAGCTTGCGCTACGGAGTTGGTGAAAATGAGTTCTTGATGTTTCATATCTATATAATGGGTGTCAAGAGTCTAATGTTGTGGTGAGTAATTGCAGTAAAAGCATGTGAATGTTGTCGGCACATTCTTGCATAGACGAGAAAATGACCGCTGCGCCGGCTTCTTCGAGTGCCTCGCGGGGAATGGGGCCTGTGGTGACGGCGATGGTGAACGCTCCGGCATCGCATGCCGATTTCACACCGAGAGGGGCATTTTCAATCGCGATGGCTTGCGAGGGTTTCACACCGGCAAGTTGCATGGCTCTGAGAAACGGCTCTGGGTGGGGTTTGCCCTTGGTTACATCGCGCGAGGTCACACGCAGTTGCGGAGTGAATGCTCCGGGAAAATCGTTGTCGAGGCGGTTGATGAGCGAACTTTGTCCCGATCCGGTAACGAGCACGCGTCGCAGACCGGCTTTGATGAGAGTGTCAATCATTTGCTGTGCGCCGGGCATGGGGTTTACATCGGGTAACTCTTGAAAATAAACGGTTTTGCGATGATAAAGTTCGGCCTTTTCTTGGTCGGTGGCATTTCGGCCATAGGCGCGCTGAAAAATAATGTCGAGGGTTGCCGCGCCTGTGCGACCTTCATACATATAAAACTCGTCGCGAGGCATGTCAATGCCCAATTCGGTAACCATTCGGTGCCAAGCACTTGCGTGATTACCCATCGAGTCATATAGCGTGCCGTCCATGTCGATGAGAGCCGCCACGGGTTGCACGGCATTGAAGTGTCGTGCTTGCAGATATTTTTTTATTTGGGGAATAAAATTCATTTTTTTCGTTTCTTTGATTTTGATTGAGTGCTGTCGGTGGTGGGGACGGCAGTTTGGGGCAACAAGCCTTCGCGAATGAGCAATAGCGAGTCGGCGTGCGAGATAGTGTCGGCATCGACATTGTCTTTAATCATGGCCGACTGTCCCTTTCGGTCAATCTGCATCTTGCCCAACTTAACACCGCGACGGAACACATTTTCAATCTGATTTAACAGGTTGATGCGTGTGGTGTCAACAATTGCCATGCTCTTTGTGACCATGTTTTCTTTGAATTTGGCTTTTCCAACGCGAATTTTCATATCGTCGGGGTTGCCCGATGCGTTGAGGCCAAACTTGAAGGGGAGCGGCGATTTGAGCACCGACACATGGTAGTCAAAGTTAAAGGCCATGTCGTTGTGTCCCATAACGCCCAAGCGGTAGCGGTCAATGTCAAACATGAAGGGGAACAATTCGAGCATTGAGTTTTCGACAAGAATTTCTACGCCCACATTGTTGATGATATTGTCTTTTTTGTTTTTGAACATGAGCCATTTTGACAGCATTTTGAAGGTGTCGGCATCGAGCAGTACAAGGCTGTCGCCATAGAGTTTGATGGCGGCGTTGAGCGATGGCAGCACAAAGTTCATGGTCGAGTCAATGTCAGATGTTGCCGCGATGTCGGCATTGATGATACCGTCAAAGTTTTTCATCATGGGCATGATAGAGTCAACAGCCGGGAGCATGTGTAAAACGCGGTCGAGTTGCAATTCCTTGATTTGCAAGCCGAAACCGAAATTCATGTTTTGTTTGTCGGGGGCATTGTATAGGGCTGATAGGTCGATGCTACCCATATCGGTAGCGGCCGATAGTTTGTGCATGTTGATAGCGCCGTTGCGCATCATCACACTGCCGCGGAACTTGGTCATGTGCATGTCGGCATACATGATGTTGCGGGCGCGCATGCTGAATGAGGCGGTGAGGTTTTTGGGTATCAATATAGCCGCCATTGTTGATGTGTCGGTCAGTTGCTCCATAGCGGCTTGCAGACTGTCTTCGTTCTCGGTGTTGGTGATTACTATGTTGCCCGATTTGGCTTTTTCGGCAAATGCAGCACCAGCAAATGCCGCTTCGGCCAATTGGTTGACATCGATGGTGTCGCTCGATACATGGAGATTGAGTTCGAGCGGAGTGCGACCGGTGCGCGAGGTAAGTGCGCGGCGAATGTTGTCGATGCGGCCGTTGATGCGGAAATCGCTTCGTCCTACTTTATACTTGATGTTGCGGAAAATCACGCTGTCGGTGGTTAATGCCACATTCACATCGCTCAAACTGTTGCGCAACGGGAAGTAGGGCGTGAACACGCGGCCGCGTTTGGCCGAGATAGAGCCTGTGATATTCCATCGGCGCAAAAGGTCTTTGGCCGAGTTGTCAAGAGCAAAGTCGAGAATTTCGTCGTTTGACTGCACGGTGGCTTGAACTTGACGGCGCGGCATCATGAGTCGGTACACCGAGTCGGCCGACAGGTCGGGGTTGGCTTGTGCGATAGAGTCAAAACGGGCTTTGATGCGCGGCGACATCTGTCGGCGTGGGCGAATGTGAGCCGTAAGGTCTATTTTGCCTCCCGATAGGTTGAGGCGGTTGAGAGGGTCGCCATAACTGATGCGGTTGGCATCCATTGAGAGGCTTAATTGAGGCACTTTGGCATTGTCGTTAAAGCGGCGCAACGATGCACGGCACTTGATGTCGCGCAAGCGAACGCGCATAGAGTCGTTGCAGCTAAACACAAGCGATGATATTTTGATAGTGCCGCCAATGGGGGTGACTGTGGTCGAGTCGAGGATAGTGCCGTCGTTTTTGCAACCGATGCCGGCGAGGAAATCTTTGATGCGCACCTTCATGCCGCTATATGCAACCGATGCTGTGTCGATTTTGACTGATGCTGTGAGCATTGAGTCAACGCGGTGGTTGTCGCGCACAAAACTATTGTTGTTACCAAAACGGAATGTTGAGGTGCGGGTATAGAAATCGGTAGTCGAGTCGGTGAAAGTGAAATTGCGGAGAGAGGCCTGGCCTTTGAGTTTGGCTTTGTGGAAGCCTGTTTTTGAAATGTGGCTCAATCGCAAGTCCACCGAGGTGTTGGCATCTAACGATCCGGTCACTTTGCCGGGAATGAGTCGGCGTGCAACCGCGGGCAGACTGTTGAAATAGATGTTGCCGTCAAAGTGGCCTTTGATGGCGGGGTCGCTTATCACCGAGGTGAGCGTGGCGTTGAGGTCGGCTTTGATGCTTGCGCCGTTAACCTTGCACGATTTCACTTTGATGACCGAGGCATCAAGATTGTTGCCGATGATGTTTGCGGCAACATCGGCCGATATTGTCAGCGGCTTGTGGCTGTTGCCGAGAGTGAGGTGACCTTCGTGCAGGTTGATAGTGGCATCAAGCGAGGGCAACACCGAGTCGGTGAGCACATAGGGCTTGGTGAGCACAGCACCGATGCTGACAGTGAGGTCGGTTTTGATGATTTCCAGCGGCTTTTTGTAGGCGGCGGGAACATGGGTCATGGCATCGGCAAGTGACAGACGGTTTATCTTGAAGTCAAGGGCGTTGACTGTGGGTTGCTGTGAAAGGTCAAGCGATGCGTTGAGGGTAGAGTTGAGTTCGGCAATGTTGATGTCAAAGTCGCTCACGCTGATGCACAACGGGTTGGCGGGATTCCAATTAATGGAGCCGTTGATGCCTACAGGTACATCGGGCTCGATAACTGTCGGGGGGAGCAATGCGCTTGCGTTGCCAATGAACGAGAGAGTGTATTGTGGGGCGTTGTTGCCTTCAAATTGTGTTGACTTGATGATGATGCCTGCATCGATGCTGTCGGCCAAAGCGCGATAGCGAATGGGGAGCGCATCGGCAATCACAAAGCGGTCGAGGGCTATTTCGGGCAACGATGTGATGGGCTCTGATGCCGTAGTGTCGGGGGCCGACGGGGGGAAGATGTCAAAGTTTGTCACCGAATCGTTGAGGGCAACGATGTTTACTGCCGGACGGTATAACTCCACATCATAGACCTCGATTTTGCCCTTGATGAGCGACACCACATTCACTCCGCCGTGAAAATGGCCTATTGAGAGCAGTTGAGAGTGGTCGGCGGGAACGATAGATTGGTCGATGCTGTCGAGAACATGAGAAGTAACAGTCAGCGAGTCGATATCGACGCGCAACTGCGGAAACGAGCGCCAAAAGGTGAGTTCCACTCGCTCGACATTGACCTGTGAGTTGTTGACAAATTTGTTGGCAACATCGTTGACAATGGGCGTCAATCGCTCGGGCGAAAGTATCCACACCACTGATGCCAATGCGATTACAATGAGCAATAAAAGCGACACAATGGTCCAACCGAGAACTTTGAAAATTCTCTTTGCAACGCTTTTGCGATGTTTAGGAGATTGTTGTTGTGTTGTGTCGGTAGTTTCTTCCATAATAACGGCGGTTTATCGTGTGGTAATGTGAAAGCAACCTTGTCGGCGTTCGTGCTTGACATAGCAACGGTTGTTTTTTTGCAAGTCGGCAAGAATTTCGGCCAACAGGGCTTTGAGGTCGGCTTGTGTGCGGGGAATGTTAACCGAGTCACACACAAATTTGCTATATCCGATATCAAAAGTAGTGGCATAGCGGTGGGCCGAGTTGCTTGATGCGTTGCGATTGCGGCGGCGCAGTTTGGCGATAGACTCGGGTGTGCGCAACACGCTTGTCACGCGAATGCGGTAATGACCGCCACCACGGCTTGCGAGCGAGTCATTAAATCGGTTGCCAATTTCTTTGAGCAAATCGGCCGCTTCGGGTACCAAAAAAGGCAAGGAGTGGGTTAGCGAATCGACATAATACTCGCGGCAGGTCTCGATTTTCACCACGGGGCGTTTCAAGTTCCAAGCCGATGCGGGATCTTCAATGGGGTCAATGCCGATAGCCTCGGCAGCGGCAAGATGTTCGGGGTTTTTATCGTTGAAAGTGCGGCCGTATGAGCCACGGAAATATGTTTTCAGATAGCGGCCGCCGTCGGGCATCGAGTCAAATTTTATCTTGTAGGGGTTGGGTTGTGGTGAGTTTATGCGTGTCAACACCGACTCTTCAAGGGGCACAGATATGTCGTCGTTCTTGCAAGAGAACAGACAGGGCATAACTGCCAATGTGATTAAAGTCAGAATAAGTTGGCGCATAGGTTGTTTGCTGTGGTTAATAGCCTACTGTTTGCACCATCATCACGCGTTCGGTTTCGCCGAGGTTGAGCGCTTTGGCGAGACTTTCGCCGTCAAAACCGCCGCGGGTCACTGTGCCGATGCCGTTTGACGCACACCACAAATAAATGTTTTGCACCACAGCACCAACGGCCACACCGGCAAAAATGTCGTGGTCCATCTTGGCCTTGTCGCTCACAATGGCAATGTTGAGCAACGCCTCAACGGCAAAAGGCTGTTTGCCGGCCATGGGGCGAATGTCTTGGTCGGTAACCTGAACGAGCACATTGTTGCGGGCGTCATAGCGATAGGCGCCGTCGGGCATAATGACATAAATGGTTACTTCCTGGCGGTTGAGGGCGGTGGGAATGGTGAGTTTGTCCTCGCGGTTATAGCCACAAGCTGCCCAAAGCAAGTCGGCAAGTTGTTGTTGCGACAGCGGGCGAGAGGAGTCAAATTGGCGAGTCGATTTGCGATTGTTGAGCGCCTCCATCAAGGGCATTCCGCCACTGCGTTGGGCTGCGGGGAGGGTAATATCTTGGGCACATGAAACGAGTGATACCGAGATAAGTGCTAATGCTAAAAACAAAGTTTTCATTTGTAAGGAAATTATTGTCAAAATATAATCTACAAAGATAATGCAAATCAAAAAGAGTCACAAATAATAATGGCTTTTGCTTTGAGAAATTTGTGTGATGATGTCGGTTGATGGGCGTGGTTGTGGGTGTAAATTTGCATTGTGATTTTCAACCGGTTAAAATGCAAGAAACAAACCTGTCTATTAGTATGAATTATTTAATCTGTAAAGGTATCAACGAAATAAGTAAGATGTGTTCTTCAAGTAAGAGCATGAATCTGGGCTTAAAGTGTTGCTACCTTCCAAGAATGCCCACAATGGGGTTGTTATTTACGCGTGAAAAGATAGTTAACAACAAATAAACAAGTAAAAATGAATTTTGAAATTATAAATCAAGGGGATAATTTAGAATCAAGATTTAACGGAGACCCTGCCACATTTTATGTAATCAAAGGTGATTGTACTCTTTCAAATAGTATAACAATCCCTACAGGTTCGGTACTCAAATTTGAAGGCGGTCGCATTATTAACAACCAAACAAATGGGTTGGAGGTAACATTATCGGGTTCTCGAATCATTGTTGATGCTCCAAAGACTCAAATATTTGGCAGTGGTGTTAAAGTCACCGGTATTGCAAATGATGAGATTTCGGCTCACTGGTTTGGTGCGCAAGGTGATGGTGTTAATGATGACAGTGCGGCTATTAATACAGCTTTGCAATGTGCAGGCAAATCGTGGGTGGTGTTAGAAAACAATACTTACCTGATAAAATCTTCGATAGTATTACAAAACAACCAACGATTACGTTGTTGTGGTACCATTAAGTATGATGGAGAGGCAGAAGCCATTAGAGTGGCAGGTTCTCATGTGATTTTAGACATTGATGAGCTTAAAAAGGCAAATACAACAAGTTTTAACAACAGTTCAAGTGGAGTCTTGTTTAATGGCACAATAGGCCACTGCGATGTAAATGTGCGACAAATCTATTATTTCAATAAGGCGATTAATGTCACCTTATCTAATGAAGGAGATATATGCAATAAAAGGTGGTTGCAATATAGCAGAATAACATGGCAATTCATACAGTCTAAATATGGGATTTATATTGATATGTATAGTAAGATGGATTATTCTATGACTGAAGTAAATTCATGGATTAATGAAAACCAATTCAATGGAGGCCGCTTATATTGTGAATATGGTGTGTATGTTTACAAACCAGAGAATCATTATAATTTAGTGACAAACAAGAAAGTTGGAATCATAAATGGCAATGTGTTTAACTCTATTGGTTTTGAAGGAGAAGTTGGCGATGGGATTAAAATAACACCTATTACATTACATGATGCGTGGCACAATAATTTTAATGATTTGAGAATTTCGGAAGGTCTTGTTAATATTGATGCTGAATCTAATTTGGGTTGGATAAATTTGACAAATTGTGGATATTTGAATTTTACGATTAAAAGCCTTATTCCATATAAAGCGGTAAAGGCCGTTGGTTGTAATAACATCAAACTAAGTGCTGCCTTTTGTGATGATAATTATGGCTATATGGGAGAGTATGATAAGATGCATGTGCTTAATTTGAATCCGTCATATAATCCGCTAAACATGTTTGATTCGACAACCCAAGATTCTTACAAGCTCTTGACGAGAGATGTCGTTACAGTAAATGAGTTTAATAGATTGTATGTAGGTGCTCCGTCTAAAAATGAGCCAGGAGTAACTCAAACAAAGTCTATTAAAAGTTTGTTCCTTGTTTCAACAGGTGCTGGTGCTGAAATGTTAAGTGATAAATGTTATATTTCGGTGCAAGATAATTCAACACTATATGTCAACATGGAAGATGAGATAACAACAATGAAACCGAAAAGTGCAAATGGTGGAAATCAAGATGAATTAATTAGAACTGATTTAACCCGTTTTCAGACGCCAAAACTAATGATTTGCCGAATTTCTCAAGGGTCAAAAATTGTGTTGAAAAATAATAACAATAAAGAGATTGAAATTACGCAAGACGGATTATTTTACATTCGTCAATCTTCGGGAACAACAGAGGTTGTTGCATACACGAAAGATGCTGCAAGTGGGAATCCAGTTACAAATGTGTTGAGTTTTTAGAACAAATATATGGGGCATAGTCCCAGTGTATACCTTAAATCTCCTCAATGAGGAGATTTTTAAATTAAAACTTGCGAAGTTGATAGAAGTTGCCTATTTTTGTAAAATAGAGGTCAACACAACAAACACAACGCATATGAAAGGACAAGGATTAAAAACATTGGCAATAATAATGGTGCTTATAGTTAACGGAATAGCCTCAGCAGCAAGTTTTGTGGCTTATGATATTAAGTATGAGGTTATTGATGAAGAAAACAATAAAGTTGAGGTGCAGAGACTGAATAGCGACAGTTATTATAGTGGTAATATAACTGTCCCCGAAAAGATAGAAATATCGGGAAAAACCTATACCGTAATTTCAATTGGCGACCGAGCCTTTTATCATTGCTCAAAATTGAAATCGATAAGCCTGCCACAAACATTGGAAAAAATAGGTTTCGAAGCCTTTGATAATTGCAGTGCATTGCCGTCGATATCAATTCCCGATAAGGTTAAATATATAGGGTGGGCGGCATTTTATGGCTGTATAGGTTTGTCGTCGTTGTCACTCCCGACATCGTTAGAGGCCATTGAAGATCATGCGTTCTATGGTTGTAAGGGCTTGACAGGCTCGTTGGTAATCCCCGAAAGTGTTACATCTATCGGCAAACAGGCATTTAGAGACTGTGGCGGCTTGACAGGCTCGTTGGTAATCCCCGAAGGGGTCACAACTATCGGCGAGCGTGCATTTCAAGATTGTGCAGGTTTTAAGGATATCTTTATCCCGAGTTCGGTAAGTTCAATTGGTGACCTCGCGTTTGCCTATTGCGGGGTGTTTGACAATGTAATGTTTGAAGCCGTGAGATGTGAGTCGGCAGGGAGAGCCGAAGCTCCGGTATTTAATGGCTGTCGCATCGGGTTGTTGTCAATAGGCTCAAAAGTGGCATCAATTCCCGATTATATGTTTAAGTCGGCCAATGTGCAGACGGTTGTATCGGCCAATGCAACCCCTCCGGAAATCGGAATCGAAACATTTACATCGGCCCCGATGGCATCGCTACATGTGCCGAGTAATGGCTTGGCTGCATATTGGGTAGCGCCATCGTGGCAAAATTTCAAAAACATAAAGGCTTATGAGATTGCTCAAAAAGTGGCAATAACTCCTAATCCGTTAAATTTGGCATTGAATAGCATTGTAAAGCTTGACGTTGCGATGACACCTCAAAATGCGACATTCTCAACCGTGGTTTGGGAGTCAAGCAACCCGCAAGTGGCCACGGTTGACGATCAGGGTAATGTATTAGGCAAAGCGACAGGTGTTGCCACAATCACAGCATATACGGTTGACGGCTCAAATTTGAAAGCGTCGTGTGTTGTAGCCGTTGGAATTCAGCTTGTGGAGTCAATCACTCTTTCTAAAACATCGGTAAAGATGGATGTATATGAGCAAATCGAAATAGCATACACGGTTTTGCCCGAGTCGGTTTCAAACAATGCCGTGACATGGACTACCAGTAACCCGAATGTGGCAGTCGTTCGTCAAAGTGGCGAAGGCAATGCGCTTGTGCTTGCAGTGGCCGATGGGGTTGCGACAATCACTGCGACAGCGACCGATGGCTCGGGGGCATCGGCATCGTGTGTGGTGACAGTCGGCACAGGTGGCATTGACGGCGTTGAAGCCGATAATGCTGCCATCGAGGTGGGCCGTTATGACCTCTATGGTCGTCGGTTGAGTCAACCGGCACAGGGTGTCAACATCATCAAGATGAGCGACGGCTCAATCCGCAAAGAAGTGGTGAAATAACGTTCAGATACATGCCCAATTACACAAAGGTCGTGACGCGAGCCACGGCCTTTGTTGTGTATTATAGGAGATTGTAATCAGCAAGTGTTTCATAATAGTTACTCCCCTGCTATGATAGGAGAGCTGTCACGAAGTGACTGAGGGGTTGATTAAAAAACTTTCACACAAGAATAAACAAGTAGCATTTTCCCAGTGTATACCTTAAATCTCCTCATTCGTTCGATTGAGGAGATTTTTTAATGCAATGTTTGCAAATCAAAAGGGGATCACTTATATTTGCGAAAAATAGTTGTAAACCAGTAAAAAAATAACGATATGAAACGTATATGGAAATTATTATTGGTTATTGCGTCGATGTTTGTGTTTTGGATGCACACAATGGCTCCTGCTTATATAAATTATGATTTTAATGTTGATGGGATATATTATGCAATTATAGATAAATCAACGGTAATGGTATGTGTACCATCTCATCCGATACCTGATTATAAATATTGGGCAAAGGGCAATATAACTATTCCCGAAAGAGTGACATACGAAAAAAATACTTATACAGTTGTAGGAATTGGTTCCGAAGCATTTTATGAGTGTGTGGAATTAGAATCAGTGCAAATTCCTAATACAGTAACCAGAATTGGTCCAGGCGCCTTTTATGGATGTACCGGTTTGACATATATGGCGTTGCCAAAATCGTTAACTACGGTTGAAGCAACGGCTTTTAGCGGATGTACCAGATTGTCAGGAGTCATAACAATACCCGAGTCGCTGACAGAAATAGGGAAAAATGTATTTAGTGGTTGTGTGGCATTGGAAGGTGTTAAATTTCACAATTATTTGACGCGAATAGGAGATAACGCATTTTATGGATGCACCAAGCTGAAAGGATTGGAATTTCCCAGCTCTTTAACGGAAATAGGAGAGTACTCATTTTGTGGTTGTAGTGGTTTGACAGGAATGCTTTCTATTCCCGAATCAGTAACTAATATCGGGCAATTTGCTTTTTCGGAGTGTCGCGGAATTTCTCAACTGTCACTGCCTGGCAATATGACAACAATTAATGAATATGTGTTTGTATACTGTGAAAACTTGAAATCAGTGGATTTGACATCGGTGACAACGATATGTAGAGGCGCCTTTAGCTCATGCAAAAGATTGACTGATGTCAGATTGTCAGACTCGCTGCAAACAATAGGGAGAGCTGCGTTTGCTGATTGTGAAAATTTGACATCGGTAACTATCCCCAACTCTCTGACTGCAATTGAACTCTATGCTTTTTCTGGCTGCGGTTTGCGAGGCGTAATAATACCCCCCTCAGTTCGAGAGATACAACTCGGAGCTTTTGCATGCGACTCTTTGGCGCATGTAATAACTCAAAACACTACTCCGCCAACGATAGATAAAGCTGCGTTTAGCAACTATAATGCTACTTTATATGTTCCGGCAGATAAATATGCAGTATATGCTATTGACGAGAATTGGTCGCAATTTAATAACATAAAAAAATTTGAAGTTGCGGCAACGGGCCTTTCTTTAAATGAAACAGCGGTTAGCATGCCCAAAACGGCCACCAAGCAAATAATGGCTATATTCACTCCGGAAAATGTGACAATTCGAGCGGGATTATGGGAAAGTAGCAATACTGCGGTAGCAACAATTAACAGTAGCGGATATATAAAAGCGGTTGCTCCCGGAAAGACGGTGATAACCGTGAAAACAATCGACGGTTCAAATTTAAGCGCGCAATGTGAGGTGACAGTGACCGATATTAAAACGGTAGTAACACTTTCTCAATCAACGGCTACGCTTGCGGTAAACGATATCATGACATTAAGAGGTTCGGTTTATCCGTCAAATGTAGGTGTTAAGTGGTCGAGCAGTAACACTGTGGTGGCCGACTTTAAGGTTAATGCCGACAATTCGATAACTATCGGCGGCTTGGCCGATGGGGTTGCGACAATCACTGCGACAGCGACCGATGGCTCGGGAGCATCGGCATCGTGTGTGGTGACGGTCGGCACAGGAGGCATTGACGGCGTTGAGGTTGATAATGTTGCGGTAGAGGTGGGCCGATATGACCTTTATGGCCGTCAGTTGAGCCAACCTGCACGGGGTGTCAATATCATCAAAATGAGCGACGGCTCAACAAGAAAAGAAATGGTGAAATAGACACAGATATACTCCCAATTTACACAAAGGTCGTGGCTCGCGTCACGGCCTTTGTTGTGTATTATAGGAGATTGTAATCAGCAAGTGTTTCATAATAGTTACTCCCCCTATCCACTGCATTTCACTCCGTTTCATTTGTGGCAGAGGGAGAATTTGTCTGCGCAAATTGGATGAAAGCCAAGACTACGAATAACCGGGGACGAGCGAAACGATGTCTCCGGCATATACCGAGGCTGATTCTGTCTGAAAGACTTGATTATAGCGGACACTTATTTATATGAAGCCTTTCATGCAATTTATAGGGAGTCATCTTCCCCTTGGTTAATTATGTAACGGCTTTCAGCCTATCGATTTACTGAAAAATATGTTCTTGTATCTAAATTTTATGACCGCCAGCGATGTTGGTAGTCATCATGCCCACATTTACACAGTCTGCTGTTATTGGGGTTAGGCACAAAAGTGGTGCAACCACACAAATTACACTCGTAACTTGTGTGTCCGGTAAATTCGGTTTGGTCTAAATTCCCCTTCATCTCGGCAATTTCTTTATCGCTGACCGATGTTGTTGTTATGCCGTTGTTCAGCATATCATCTACCGACCCCGGCTCTACATCAACTGCGTCTGCATTATCTACAATTTCATGTGCAACAAAACTGCCGTCGTGTTCAACCTCGGAAGTTTCTTCGGCCATAACTTCATCATTGCCGTCATTGTCAAACAATGATGTGAACCAATCTACGATATCTGAAAACATAATATTCTAACTTATGCGATTTAACATAAACCCTATTTTCATTATATTCTTGACCAACTTGTTTTTTGTTTCGGTCAATATGCCGCTATTTTGCATTTCCTCGATGAGTTGTTGCAAAATTTTCCATAAAGCGATGTGCATTTTATCCATATCGCCCTCTTTTTCAAGAGATGACTCATGAAACCACACGGCCAATAAGGGATATTTTTGCTCGGCATCTAAAAAAGAAAGAAACGGCAATCCATAGACCAATTCCTTGTCAACTTTGGCGGCATTGTTCATTAATTTGAAGAAAGTCGGCACTTTTTGTTTTGCTTCGGATGTTTGGCGATATTCATAAACTCCGTTTTTCTTCACCCTTATTTGTTGCAGAAAAAGCAGGTCTTCAATTAAATCATAGATATTGAAAAATATCATGAATCGGCCGCCAATCGGACTGAACAATGTGTAGTCACAACTATACTCTCCGTCATTGCCTTTTGTTGTATAGAGAAATACCGGATATTCCAAAACACCCGTATTTAAAGTGCGATAATTTATCGAGCGGCTGTCGTAGGGATTTTTCTCAAAGTTATATTTGATGTCGTCATCGAGTTGTTTATAGGAGCATATAAACGGCAAGACTTTGCCTAACGGCAGGGCTGTATCTTCGGTTGTTCCGGCCGACCGATCTTTGCCTTGTTGAGGTTGGGTATTGTCGCCCGAAGGAGTGTTGCCCGACGATGATGATGTTCCCATTAAGATGAGCAGCACCACCACTACTATAATTATAATCGCGACCATAAGTACATGTTTAAGGTTACAAACGGCTTGGTATAAGATGTTTTATAATTGGCAAATATACAATAAATAGAATGAGAAATCAAAATGTATTTGAAATAAGTGCGATATTTTTTTGCATAGGAACAATGGGTCGATATTACTGTTTTGTGTGATGATGTCGGTTGATGGGCGTGGTTGAGGGTGTAAATTTGCATTGTGATTTTCAACCAATGTTATTAACCTTAAATCTTTTTCTGCTATGGAAGAAATGATTGAAACCGATGTGGGCGAGGCTGTTGCAATGCCGCCTCAAGAGCCCGAAGCGGCTCAAGAGCCTGCCGATGGCGGGTCGCTGCTCGAAATGTTGTCGAGCGATAGCCGTGTTGCTCATTTTATTGTAGATGTGATGCATGGAGTCAGTGCCGATGAGGCTTGCATGCGTTATTTCCCGATGCCGGCGGTCAATACCGACTCGCTTGTCAAGGAGGCCGAGGAGCGTGGCTATGTGCGCGGTCGCAATGAGGTAATCAAGCAACAGATGGACCAGCCACAGGTGTGGCAAATGCCACAGACCGAGCAAGCAACGGCAAGTCCCCAGCCCGAAATTCTGGCCCATTTGCGCCGTAGTGTATGGGACTGATTAACTCGCCCTTTCCTTTCTTTAATGCCTTTATCTTCAAACCATTAATTTAATTCTATGTCAACAATTATCAACGGAACATCGGGCGGCAGCCACATCTCGGGCGGTCCGCTCACCACTCAACTTTCGGCCGAGGTGTCTCCCTCGTTGCTCCGAAACGAAATTGACGACCGAATCGTCAAAATTCGCCCTATGGCTACACCCATCGACCAAATTTCGCGTTGGGCTGGCGCACGCAACTGCGGTAGCATGGTTGTCGATTACTATTCGGTCGACACCAAACCCACTACTGCCAAGATGGTGGTAATGTATGACGAGGTGGGCATTGCCGGCGCTACAAGCCACCAAGTGGCAACCATCTACACTGACAACGATGTGATTTTTGAACCCTCTGAAACCATTCTCGTGCCTTCGGTGAAGGGCTACAAGGACGATGGCATCACTCCTGCCGGTTCGTTGGTGCTATATGTGGTGTCGCGCCCCGACTCGGGCGGTGTGAATGTGATGGCGGCCAACGGCAAGTGCTTTGACGAGGTGTATAACTGTGTACCTTCGATTGCTGCCGGTGTCGAACTTGTGAGAATGGGCCGCGCGGCTACCGAACTTGATGTGCAGACGGCGCAGTTTGAGGCCATGCCCACCAAGAGCCGCAACTATTGCCAAATCTTTAAGGCGCAGGTGGAGCAATCGACCTTGCAGAAGATTGCCAACAAGGAGGTCGGTTGGACTTTTAACGACCAGGAAGAGGTGGCGATTATCGATATGCGATTGGGCATGGAAAAGAACTTTTTGTTTGGTCACATGAGCCGTGTCTATGATCCCCACAAGCGCGAAGAGGTGTTGCTCACAGGCGGTATCTGGAATCAGACTCCCCGCGAGTGTCGCTATGCCGCCCACAATTTCACCACCGACACGCTCGTCGAGATTTCGCGCATGGCGTTTACCGAAAATGCCGGCTCAAAACGCAAACTTCTCATTGGTGGCAGCGGGCTCATTGAGGCTCTCAACAAGATGGAGTATACCAAGGTGATTGCTGCCGGCGACACGGTGACCAAATGGGGTATCGATTTCAATGAAATCCACACCAAGTTTGGTACGCTCTATGTGCTTCACTCCGAGGTTTTTGATGCTTGCGGCCACTCACTCGACGGTATTGTCATCGACCCCGAATATCTCACCAAGTATAGCCATGTGCCTTTCCGCACCGAGACACTCGACTTGAAAAAGAGCGGTGTGCGCAACACCGATGCCATTGTCATCACCGAGGCGAGTTGCCTTGTGTTGCGCTATCCACAGGCTCACATGAAAATCACCGCACAAATACCATGAAATTAAGCACAGCCGAAATGCTGTCGGTGTGGCGATTACGCCAACAGTTGGAGCCTTTGCGCTCCGACTGTGTGGTGAGCCGCATTGATGGCTCCGATAGCGATGCGTTGCTGATTCAACACATCGACGATTGGTATGAAACGCTGCTTGACACTGCTCCCGCCGAGATGCTTGTGCTGACCGATATTTCGACGCAAGTGGCTATGAACAATCTTGGCGAGGCGATGGCAACGGTGATATTGCCCGAGCGATGCAGTCGTGTGGTTGAGGTTATGGCCGACGATTGGGGGCAACCGGCAGTCATTGTTCCGGCCGATTCGCCCTTGGCCTTGCTTCAAGGCAATGTGTATAGCCGTGCCGGCAAGTCGCGTCCGGTGGCCGTTGTTGACCGACGGGTGTTGCGGCTCTATGGCGTTGGTAACAGCAGCCGATTGTCGCGACTGCTGTGTGTGATGCAACCCGACGATGGCTTTTATGAGTTTAACAAACGCGCTTTATCAACAATTTCGCTATTATGAAACAGTTACCCCAATCAACCACTACTCTTGCCGCCGCGCTCAAAGCGTGGAATGCGTGTGCCGACCTGCGCCGTCGCCGTTTGCGCTACAAGCAATATACCTATGGCAATCAGTGGAACGACCTTGTGACCTCGCCCGACGGTGAGGTGATGACCGAGCGACAGTTGGCGGCATCAAAGGGCAAGGAGCCGTTGACCAACAACATGATTCGCCAGTTGGTGAAAAGCGTTGTGGGCCGTTTTCGCAACGGCCGTGTCTCCAATCAGGCGCGCACCGACCGACAACTCTATGACCGCAACCAACTCGACGAGATGGATAGCCGTTTGCTTGAAGAGTTTTTGATTTCGGGTTGCGCCATTCAGCGCATTGTCAACGAGTGTCGCATGTATGGCCAGGGTGTGTGGGTCGACAATGTGTCGCCACAACAATTCTTTTGGCAAGCGACGAGCGACCCCCGTTGTCGCGACATCGAATTGTTGGGGATGGTGCATGATATGAGCCTCACCGAGGTGATGATGCGCTTTGCCGGCAACGACCGTCAGCGCGCACGGCTCATCGCGTCGGTCTATGGCAACAGTGGGTCGGCACACACGCCGCTGGCCGGAACTTCAATGCTTGAAAACGGCGATTTTTTCACTGCCGCCGAGGGCCGTTGCCGAGTGATAGAGGTGTGGACGCTCGAAGGTAGCGAAACAGTGAGATGTCACGACCGCGACAAGGCTTTATATTATGAAGCCGATGTGGCGGCCTTGTCGTCGATTGCCGATGAAAACGCTCATAGGCAAACCGATGGAGTGGCTACAATCGACACCCGATGGGGAATGAATCTGCGTTGGCACTGCCGCTATCTCACTCCGTGGGGCGATGTGTTGCAAGAGATGGACTCGCCCTACCGACACGGCTCACACCCGTTTGCCGTGAAATTTTATCCGCTCACCGACGGCGAAATTCACTCGTTTGTCGAAGATGTGATTGACCAACAGCGTTACATCAACCGCCTCATCACATTGATTGACCACATTATGGGCTCGTCGGCCAAGGGGGTGCTGCTTTTTCCCGAAAACCAACTCAGCACAAGTCTCACATGGGAAGATGTGGCACAACGATGGTCGGCCTATGACGGAATCATTCCCTATCGACCCACTAACACACCCCACATTCCGCAGCAAGTGTCGTCGAGCGGCAACAATGCCGGGGCCTATGAGTTGCTCGCTCTCGAAATGAAGCTGTTTGAGGAGATATCGGGCGTCGGCAAGGCCTTTCAGGGCAAAGATGCAAGTGCCGGAACGGCAGCATCGCTCTATCAGTCAGAGGCTAACAATGCGTTGATAGCACTGACCGATATATATGAAACATTTGCCGCTTTTTGCCACGACCGCGACACTAAAATGTGTCAAACAAAGTGATTGTTGCGGGCCGATGTGTGGTCGCATAACATATCTCGCTAAAAAAGAACTAACCTTGCTCTTTCGGGCAAGGTTAGTCTTTTTTATGGTGGTTATTTTGCTGTCTTTTTTGTTGTTTTCTTAGCAGTGGCTTTCTTTGCCTTGGGAGCAGCGGGCTCGTCGGCAGCGACAGCCGCTTTGCGACGGCAGGGACGGCGTTTTTTCTTGGTCATGCGCAACACCATTGCCGAGCGTGAGGGCAAGTAGAGTTTGAGCCACTCAATGCCGAGAGGCGAGTAGAGGTCGTCGCTGTGGGTGGTGTGCTTGACGCTCTCATCAATGTTGCCATATCCGCCAAAGAGAGGGTTATCGGTTGATAACACATGTTCATATTCGCCCATAGGCGCGAGAATGCCGTAGTCGGTAAACGATTGGTAGGGGTTGAAGTTGAACACAAACACCAAGTCGCCACGCTTGAATGCCAACACTTGGTCGTCGTCTTTTTCCCAGAGTTTTTCGACCGGAGTGGTCTCAAATTTCTTGGCACTCTTAACGGCTTGAATCATAGCGTTGTCAAAGTCGTTGAGATAGTGGTATTTGAGTTCGTCGCGGTCAACCAAGTCCCATTGACGGCGGGCATATTTGTGTGACCAGCCGTTACCTTCGCGGGGGAAGTCAATCCACTCGGGGTGGCCAAATTCGTTGCCCATGAAGTTGAGGTAACCGCCGTTGATGGTTGCGAGCGTAACGAGGCGAATCATTTTGTGCAATGCGATGCCGCGTGCCACGGTCATATCATCGTCGCCCTTGGTCATGTGCCAATACATCTTGTCGTCGATGAGTCGGAAAATAACGGTCTTGTCACCAACGAGTGCTTGGTCGTGGCTTTCAACATAACTGATGGTCTTTTCGTCGGCGCGACGGTTGGTGAGTTCCCAATAAATTGATGTGGGGTGCCAGTCTTCATCTTTCTTTTCTTTGAGCATCTTAATCCAATAGTCGGGAATGCCCATGGCCATGCGATAGTCAAAGCCGATGCCACCGTCTTCAACCGAAGTTGCCAATCCGGGCATACCGCTCATTTCTTCGGCGATAGTGATGGCGCGAGGGTTGATTTGGTGAATGAGTTTGTTGGCAAGAGTGAGATATGTGATGGCGTTGGTGTCTTGTCCACCGTTATAGTAGTCGCCATAAGAGCCGAATGCCTGACCTAAACCGTGGTTGTAGTAGAGCATAGAGGTTACGCCGTCAAAGCGGAAACCGTCAAAGCGATATTCTTCCATCCAATACTTGCAGTTAGATAGCAAGAAGTGGAGCACGGCGTTTTTGCCGTAGTCAAAGCACAAAGAGTCCCATGCGGGGTGCTCGCGGCGTTCGTCGCCATAGAAGTATTGGTCGTGGCTGCCGTCCAATCTGCCAAGGCCCTCGTTCTCGTTTTTCACGGCGTGAGAGTGCACGATGTCCATAATAACGGCGATGCCCAATTTGTGGGCGGTGTCAATGAGCGATTTCAATTCTTCGGGAGTGCCGAAACGGCTTGATGCAGCAAAGAAACTTGACACATGGTAGCCGAATGAGCCATAGTAGGGGTGCTCCTGAATAGCCATAATCTGAATGGCATTGTAGCCGTCGGCAGCGATGCGAGGCAACACAAGGTCGCGAAACTCGGTGTAACTGCCCACCTTCTCTTCTTGCTGTGCCATGCCGATGTGGCATTCATATATCAAAAGGGGAGATGTTGAGGGCTTGAACGATTTTTCTTTCCACTTATATTCTTGTTTGGGAGCCCACACTTGTGCCGAGAACACCTTTGTGGCCTCGTCTTGCACCACGCGAGTGGCATAAGCGGGGATTCGTTCGCCCATTCCGCCTTCCCAATGAACCATCATTTTATATAAGTCGCCGTGATGCAAATCCTCGGGTTTGAGCGCAATTTCCCACACGCCGTTTTCTTTGCGGGTGAGGCGGTATTTGACTTGTTCTTGCCAATTTGAGAAATCGCCAATCAGTACAATGTCGGTGGCGTTGGGTGCCCATTCGCGAAATACCCATCCGTTGGCAGTGCGATGCAAGCCAAAGTAGTGGTGGGCGTTGGCAAACGCATTGAGCGAGTCGCAATCGGTCAAAAGTTCTTTCTCTTTGTTGACGGCATCGTTATATCGGCCCACGATGGCATCGGCATAAGGTTCGAGCCAAGGGTCGTTTTTGAGTATGGCGAGTTGTTCCATTTATATATGGTATTAAAATTTTAGTTGACAATATCAAAACATACAAACTTACGCAAAATTTATAAGACTACACCAAAATGGCGGCGGAAAATGTGGAAAAATGCGATTTTTTGACAAAAACGAGCCGAATTGTTTGCATAGATAAAAAACTTTGCCTACCTTTGTCCCCCGAAAAGCCCAGATGGCGGAATCGGTAGACGCGCTGGTCTCAAACACCAGTGGGGCAACCCATCCCGGTTCGATCCCGGGTCTGGGTACAAAGCGGAAAAGTAGAAATGCTTTTCCGCTTTTACTTTTTTAGTGTGGTCTGTTCTGTAAAATGAGGCAGGGTGGACAAAAAGTAGGATGAAACCTTTGTAATGCACTGAAATACATATCTTTGTAAAGAAATTCATTGATATGGTAAAAAAAATGCTTTTTTTGTG
>JAFZHD010000004.1 GCA_017555085.1 Muribaculaceae bacterium
ACTATTGGATGAATATATTAAAAGAAAATATTAGGCATAAATACCCCATTGGAACGCGTTCCAATGGGGTATTTATCATACTTTTTGTCTACTAAGAGTTTTTTAGTGTATTTTCATCCTACTTTTTGTCCAGGTAACCCCAAAACACAAAAGCGCCGTTCTTTTGGAACGACGCTTTTTGTATTTATTGCGACACTCTGACGATTACACGCCGAGCAATTCACGCATTTTTTGAGCGGCTTGTGCAATGCCGTCTTTGTCCTTACCGCCGGCTTGTGCAAATCCGGGTTGACCACCGCCACCACCTTTGATGAGTTTTGCTGCTTCACGAACAACATTTGATGCATTGAAGCCTTCTTTCACGAGGTCTTCGGTAACCATTGCAGTCAACAAAGGCTTGCCTACCATATCAACAGTCGCTGCTACAAACACTGTGCGTTGAGCCGAAGCGGCGCGAACACCAAATGCCACATTCTTGACAACTTCAGGGACACGAACACCTGCCATTGACACAACTTTCACACCGTTAACTTCAACTGCTTTTTCGAGCACTTGCTTAACGAGGTTGTTAACTCGTTCTTGGAAGTATTCTTCGGTTTGACGGCGCAATTCGGCATTTTCGTCAATTGACTTGCGCAATGCTTGCAACAAGTTGGGCGCATTGTTAAACATAGCGCTGATTTCCTTGATTTGAGCAGTCAAGTCATCAACAGCCTTTTCAACATTTTCGCCTGTGATGGCCTCGATACGGCGAATACCGGCAGCGATACTGCTTTCTGACACGATTTTAATCATACCGATGTTGCCGGTGTTGTCAACATGTGTACCACCACACAATTCAACCGATGTGCCATATTTAATCACGCGAACTTCTTCGCCATATTTTTCACCAAAGAGAGCCATAGCACCCATTGATTGGGCCTCAGCGATGGGCACATTGCGACGTTCGTCGCGAGCGATAGCCTCACGCACTTTCTTGTTTGCAAGATGTTCAACAGCCGAAATTTCTTCGGGAGTCATCTTTTGGAAGTGAGAGAAGTCAAAACGCAACACCTCGGGTGACACGAACGAACCTTTTTGTTCAACATGTGTACCGAGCACCTCACGCAATGCTTCATGGAGCAAGTGAGTTGCTGTGTGGTTGCAAGAGATTGCTTGACGAGCGTCTTTGTTGATAGATGCCACGAAAGTAGCCTCAACATTTGCGGGCATTTTTTTGCTCAAATGCACGCCGATACCGTTTTCGCGTTTTGTATCGAAGATTTCAACAACATCTTCACCACATGCGAGAGTTCCACGGTCGCCCACTTGACCACCCATTTCTGCATAGAAAGGAGTAACCGAGAGAACGATTTGATAGAACTCTTTATTTTTTTGTTTCACTTTGCGGTAACGCAAAATTTGTGTTTCGGCTTCGGCATTGTCATAACCCACAAACACTTGTTCGCCTTCACGAACCACTACCCAGTCGGTAGCCTCAACAGCAGCAGCATTGCGAGCGCGTGCTTTCTGAGCTGCCATTTCAGTATCAAAACCTTCGTGGTCAAGAGTCATATTGTTTTCTTTCAAGATAAGTTCGGTCAAGTCCAAGGGGAAACCGTAAGTATCATAAAGAACGAATGCTTCTTTACCCGAAATTTCGGTTTTGCCGGCTTCTTTTGCAGCGGCAATAGCACCGTCGAGCAAGCGGATACCGTTTTCGAGAGTACGCAAGAACGAATCTTCCTCTTCTTTGATAACCTTCATGATGAGGTCGCGTTGTGCGGGCAATTCGGGATAAGCCTCACCCATGCTCTCAATGAGAGTGTCAACCAAGCGATACATGAATGCTTGTTTTTGGTCGAGGAATGTGTATGCATAACGAACTGCACGACGCAAGATGCGACGAATTACATAACCTGCTTTGGCATTGCTTGGCAACTGTGAGTCGGCGATAGAGAAAGAGATTGTGCGAACATGGTCGGCAATTACGCGCATTGCGATGTCAACCTTGTTGTCAACGCCATATTTCTTTTCAGAGAGTTCAGCGATTTTGTTGATGAGGGGAGTAAACACATCGGTGTCATAGTTTGAGGTCTTGCCTTGGAGAGCCATGCAAAGACGCTCAAAACCCATACCAGTATCGATAACCTTTGCAGGGAGGCCTTCCAATGAGCCGTCAGCCTTGCGGTTATACTGCATGAACACGAGGTTCCAAATTTCGATAACTTGGGGATGGTCGTGGTTAACGAGGTCGCGGCCCGACACAGCGGCACGCTCTTCGGCCGAGCGCAAGTCGATATGAATTTCAGAGCAAGGACCACAAGGACCTGTATCGCCCATTTCCCAGAAGTTGTCTTTTTTGTTACCGTTGATGATATGATCTTTGGGGAGGTGTTTTTCCCAAATAGCAGCGGCTTCGTCATCGCGAGCGAGACCGTCGTCATCAGAACCTTCAAACACGGTTGCATAAAGATTTTCGGGGTTGAGTTTCAACACATCAACGAGATATTCCCAAGCCCAATCGATAGCCTCTTGCTTGAAGTAGTCGCCAAACGACCAGTTACCGAGCATTTCAAACATTGTGTGGTGATATGTATCCATACCCACCTCTTCCAAGTCGTTGTGCTTACCGCTCACACGCAAACATTTTTGCGAGTCGGCAACACGCTTATATTTTGCCGCGGCATTACCCAAAATAATATCCTTAAACTGGTTCATACCGGCATTTGTAAACATCAATGTGGGGTCATCTTTGATAACCATAGGAGCCGAAGGTACAATTTGGTGGCCTTTGCCACGGAAGAATTCCTTGAACGACTCACGAATTTCTTTTGCTGTCAGCATTTCTTGTTATATTTTTGTTTGGTTTATAATTACATTATAAGGGGTCTTTTTTTCAAAAGACTTGCAAAATTACAACGATAATCTCGTTTTTGCAATTTTGACCGCTGTTTTTTATAATAATGTGAGTGATATACCTATTTTGCCACCCGTTTACGGCAATTAACCACAAAAAACGGCATTCTCGATTAAAGCACAAACCTTCAAGCAAAACAAAGCGCCGTTTTTAACTAATTGCCAGCCCGATATATCACAGAAGTTGCAACCGTTGAAATATATTTAACATCAAAAAATGTCCTATTTGTTTGAAATTATAAAAATTATCACGAAATTTGCATTTGTTGTTTAATCAATCGGGCACATTGCCCACAAGATGAATGAGTAAGAAAGTATTTTACATATACAATTCCGCGACCGACACCTACGACCGAGTTTACCCATCGTGGAAAACTCGCCTGTGGGTATTCACCCGACACCTGCTTGTTGGCATTGGCATCGGCGCGCTCCTATTCTTCATCGTGTATTATTGGATTGATTTTCCTCGCGAAAAAGTCCTCAAACAGCAAAACGAGCAGTTGCAAACCGAGTTTAATATTCTCAGCAAACGACTCGACCACTCATTGGCCGTCATGAAAGACATTGCCGAACGCGACAACAACCTATATCGCGTCATGATGCAAGCCGACCGCATCACCGATGTGCAACGCCACGCTGGCCTAGAACGCGAAACCTCATACGAGCAACTCAAATCATTGCCCGATGCCGAACTCATCAAAACGGTGTCAAACAAAATGAAAATGCTTGACCGCCAAATATATGTGCAAATCAAATCTTTTGACACGCTCAAAGTGATTGCAAGCCAACAAAAAGACCGCTTGATGCACATCCCGTCTATTCAGCCCGTGTCATCGCTCAAACTGCGACAAATGGCATCGGGATTTGGCTACCGCACCGACCCCGTATATGGCACTGGCAGAATGCATGAAGGTGTAGACTTTGCTTGCGACCGCGGAACACCCATCTATGCCACCGGCGATGCTGTTGTTGCCGAGGCAAAATGGCACAGCGGATATGGCAACCTCATAGTGCTAAACCACGGATATAACTACACCACTCGCTATGCCCACCTTACCGATATACTTGTTACCGCCGGTCAACGAGTAAAACGAGGAGACAAAATTGGCACCGTGGGCAACACCGGCAAATCGACCGGGCCACACCTCCACTATGAAGTGAGATACAAAGGCGCGCCCGTCAACCCGGCTAACTACTTTTTCAACGACCTAACACCCGAACAATATATTGAAATGATTAAACATGCCGAAAACGCCGGCCATGTAATGGACTAAATTTTAACAACACTGACAGTCATGGAATTGAGCAAAAAATACTACAAAATCAGCGAAGTAGCCGCTATCCTTAACATCCCCGCATCGACATTGCGATTTTGGGAAGACAAGTTCACACTCATCAAACCGCATCGCAACGAGCACGGAACCCGTTTTTACACTCCCAAGGACATTGAGGTTATTCGCATGGTTTATTATTTGGTCAAAGAGAAAGGGCTGAAACTTGATGCCGCACAAGAGCAAATTCGCAACAACCACTCGGGCGTATCGCGCAAGCACAAAGCCATTGAGCGCCTCAAAGCCATCAGAGCCGAGTTGCAAGCGATGCTCGATGCGTTACACTCGCTTCGCTAACGCCCCCGCTCCATACCATTGACACGCATACCATAACGACATTTCTATCCGATAGAGACTCCATAACACGAAACAACAACCCTTAAATAAATTATGCTCATGAAAAAACTTCTGATTTTAGCGGCCATATTGCTCGCACAGTCAGCAATGGCCCAAGGCTTAAAACAGGGAACTTTGTCAAATGTAAAACGTTTGACCACAGGGACTGAAATGTATGAAAATCCGCGTTGGTCGCCCGACGGCACCAAGATAGCCTTTACCCGATTGGGTTACGACGGATTATACATTATCGACGCAAACGGCACAGCAGTTACCCAAATTTCTGACGATTTGGGCGTTGGTTATCAATATCAATGGAGTGCCGACTCTCACGAAATTTTAGTTCGCGACACCCGTTGGGAAAACAACGCCACCGGAACAATGCGACTTCACGCCGCATGGTCTATTGACATGAAAGGCAAAAAAGTGCGCCTCAGCGAAGATGCCGAATACATGCAACCTGCCGCATGGCGTTACTCTCCAGTCGGCGAAAAGAGCATTATGTGTGTTGATGCGCCCGCCATTAGCGGCATCAAACTCAAAGCAGTGTCAACCGCCGTGCTCCAAACCGTTGCAAAAAGCGTTGGCAGCAACATCAGTTTCTATGTTGACGGCGACAACCTTTACAAAATCACAGCCCGCGGCACAAAAGTGCTTATCAACCAAGGTCCATCGTTTGCTCCCGCATTGTCGCCCGACGGCACAAAAGTGGCATTCAACCAAATGGACGATGTGTGTGTTATGAACATTGACGGCACAGGCAAAAAAGTTATCGGTGCAGGCTACAACGCATCTTGGGTAAACAACAACCAGATTGTGTTTGAACGCACCACCGACGACGGCCACACCTACCTCACCGGCGAACTCTACATGGCTTCTATCGACGGCAGCAACATCAAGAAATTAACATCTACTGCCGACAAAATCGAGATGAACCCGAGCGTTTCGCCCGACGGCACAAAAGTTGTGTTCACATCTTTTGTTGACGGCCAAGTTTACATCGCCGACCTTAAATAACCACCATCTAAAACACGATATATCATGAAACGAATATCTATTATATTTACCATTATCTTAATGGCAATGGTAGCACTGCCCACCGAAGCGGCAACAAAATGGACTAATTACAGAATCATGCTCGACCCCGGCCACGGCGGTAGCGACCCCGGCGCATCAGGTCCAAGCGCACCCCACGAAGCTACTCTCGTATTGCGATGTGGTTTGGCATTGAAAAAACGCATTGAAAACGAATGTGGCGGTACAGTCAAGATGACTCGCGACACCGATGTATTTATTTCGCTAACCTCTCGTCGCAACTCATCGGTTTCATACGACCCCTATATCTTCTGTTCAATTCACTTGAATGCCTACAACCAATCGGCCAAAGGTACTGAAACCTACTATTATTGGTCAGAAGGCAACAGTTATTTGCTCGCCCAAAAAGTTCACAACCAGCTTATCGCCAACTTCAAAACTGTCAGCGGCTTCACTCCCACCAACCGTGGTGTGAAATATGGCAATTTGGCAGTTATTAAGGGTTCATCTAGCGTTCCCGCAATTTTGACCGAAGGCCTCTTTGTTGACAACACTACCGAGTGGAACATAATCAAGACCGAATCGCTCGACGGTTTCAAGAAATGGGTACAAGGCCACCTCTACGGTTTCTACGACCGCCTCGTATTGCTCAAAAGCGACATCGTTGACCCCAGCGGCACAACAGTTACCGTTCCCGACCCCACAATGACAGTCAACCCCTCTTCAATGTCATTCTCATGTAACAACGGCGAAACACGCACCAACAGCGTGTCAATCAAAGGCTCAAACCTCACATCGGCCGTTACAGCATCAATCTCGGGCACAGGCTTCTCTATCTCGTCACAATCACTCTCAACCACAGGCGGCTCTGTCACCGTCAAATTTGCGCCATCATCGGTTGGCACATTCAGCGGCACGCTCACACTCAAATCGGGCTCATTGACCAAAACAGTTTCATTGAGCGGTACAGCAACAGCGGCTCCGTTGACATTCACCGAAGGTTGGAATGCATCAGACCAAAACAATACTCTCACAAAATTTGGTTGGGATGCCGGTAAAGTGCGCAACATGACCTATAATGCCGGCAAATTGTATCTCGTATATAACCACAGCGACATCAAGGTCGTAAATGCTCAAACAGGTGCCGACCTGGGCAACCTCAACAAAGCGGGCGTTGAAAGCGGCACGCTCACTCTTTGTGATGTGAAATGCTGTGACGGTAAAATCGTTGCATGTAACCTTGCAACATCGGCAAACGGAAACGCATTGCGCGTTTATGTGTGGGACAACGACCAATCAGACCCACGCGTACTCCTCAACACCACCAATTTTGGCGGAGCCGAACGCATCGGTGACTACATCGGCTTCTATGGCACATGGACAAGCGGCCAACTCGTATTTGGCCATTACAGCAGCACTGTCACTCGCGTAATCACTTATGCCATCACCAACGGTGTGTGTGCAACAACTCCCACAGTTGTCAACGCCACCACCGACGGCTCTACCCAACTCAACACAGGCGGCTCTACTCGCGTATATCCCGGCGGCTCATACTTCTGGATTGACGGTAAAAACAACCATGCATCACGCCACAAAGCCGACGGAACTCGCGAATACTATATCGACGACGAAGAGACTTGGGGCACTGCATTGCAAATCTTCACTTGGCAAGGCACTCAATATGGTTTGCAAATGATGTTCAACGCCATGGAAGGCGAAAACTGGTCAAGCCAAACCGACGCACAAAAAGCCAAAAACTACACCGGCGGCCGCATGCGCCTACTTCGCCCCGATGAAAGTTGGAGCAAACCCACCGATTGTGGTCAATATCCCTCGGCAGGTTTGAGTTCAACCGTTCAAAATACCAACTGTACAGGTAATGTTATCGCAGCCGTTAACGGCGACAAAGGCGTTGAAGCATGGGTATTGTCAACCGGCCAAGGTATTGCCTACTTCAAACACGGCACTGTTCCCACCTATACCGTCGAAGAAATCACCCCCGCCACACCCACTCTCGCTGCAAGCGTAAGTTCTTTGTCATTGACAGCACAACAAGGCGAAAGCACAACAGGCAAGGTTAAAGTTTCGGGCACATCTTTGAAAGGCGACATCAGCCTCGCACTTTCAGGCACTAACGCCGACATGTTCAGCATCAGCAAAACATCTGTTGCACAAGCATCGGCAGCCGACGGAGTGAACATCACAGTTACATACTCGCCCACAAGCGTAGGCAGCCACACAGCGACTCTCACTCTCACATCAACCGATGCAACAAGCGTGAAAGTATCGTTGAAAGGAACAGCAACCGAGCCCACTTATCTCGACGACAACGTTATGGCAATGGAACTAGGTTGGAAAACACCCTCTTGGGCCGACCTCACAACCAACCTCAACCGCGCCATCACATATAAAGACGGCAAATTATATGCTTTGAATGCAAAAAGTTGGGCTGCACCCGTCATCAACATTGTTGATGCCTATGCAGGCACAGCAGCAGGCACATTGAGCGTTGAAGGCTTGCAATCGGCCACATTCCAATTGTCAGACATCGAAGCCGTAGGCAACAAAATCATCGGTTGCAACGGTGTATCGGCATCACAAGTGTTTAGAGTGTACCGTTGGGACAGCGACACTTCAAAACCCGTACAAATCCTTGAAGATGCAACCCACGGCGGCGTAGCGACAGGCGGTCAGATTTCAGTCAGCGGCGACCTCACCAACGGTCGTTTGTGGACACTCTCGGCCACCGGCACACAAGCCATCTATTACACCATCTCAAACGGTACAGTTAACGCAACTGCCAATATCATCAACCTCACCACCGACGGCTCAACAGCCATTGCAGGTTCAAGTTCTTATGGCCAAGGCGATGTTATCTATAATACCGACGGAACATTCTGGGTTGTCACCAAAGACATCTACCCCACACTATTTGACGCATCAGGCAAGCAAATCGCTGTTATGAAAGCAGCAGCATTTGGCAACAACCAACGAGGCACTTCAATGAAGTTCTTCACATTTGGCAGCAAGAAATATGCAGTGGCATCAACCTACCTCGGCAGTGCATCTTCAACATTGCACAACGGCGGTTTCGTTCTCATCGACATCACTTCAGGTGCTGAAAACGCATCGGCCTATAACTGCCGCTACCCCGAAAACGGTTTCTCAGAAACTACCAACGCTCAATTTGTAACAAGCGTATGTTACGGCACTCGCGACGACAACACCACACTCGATGTGTGGGTAAACATCTGTCAGCAAGGCGTTGCACACTACACTTACAAAGGCCTCAAAACCAACAACATTGAGTCTGTCGCAAACGTTGCACAAGGCGAAATCATCGCCAGCCGCGGCTTGATTGAGGTAGTGGGCATGGAAAATGTCACTATCGGCATCTATTCAACATCAGGCGCATTGGTGGCATGCGAACAAGCCGACAACATTGACATTTCGGCTCTCGCTCACGGCATCTACATCATCACTGCAACCGATGCCAACGGCAACACCATCGTCAAGAAAATTGCGAAATAACACCGTTCCTTAACCCCATTCTATAAAAAATGTGCGAGTCCCCCTCGCACATTTTTTTATTGCACAATATTACACATTACCCACTTTAATTCATATTACAAAATTCTCATCTCATTTTTTTGTTTCAATCTATAAATTTGGTTGCAAAACAGGCTCATTTTGGCCACCACATTGGTCAAAATGTCGCTTTTTTATCATTTTTGCGCACAAAATAGGTATTTGATTAAACCTTTTACCCTATCAGTGGTCATAACTACAAACCTCAATAAACATTATTAACCATGAGACGATTTTTAACTACTTTGACCATCGCATTTATTTGCGGAATCTTGGCCACCCCCACTATCGAGGCTCAAAATCGCCGTGGTGGCCGCAACGGTAGCACTACCGAGCAAACACAACGCAGTAACAACAAGTCGGCTAATCGCCAAGAGCGCAAACAACCAAGCCGTAACAACAATAATAGCAACCGCGTCGACAACAAGAAAAAAGCCGATGCACAACAACCCGCCAACAGAGGTAATATAAGCCAAGGCAACAACCGTCCGCAACAACCTGCCAACAATGGCAACATGAGCAACAGTCAACGCCCAGGCAACAACCGTCAACCCACGCATAACGGCAATATGAACCAAGGCCAACGCCCAGGCAACAACCGTCAACCCGCGCATAACGGCAATATGAACCAAGGCCAACGCCCCGACAACAACCGTCAACCCGCGCATAACGGCAATATGAACCAAGGCCAACGCCCCGGCAACAAACCACAGCCGCCACACAACAGCCATCATTATGGCGACAACCATCACCGTCCGGCACATATTGCCCCTCCGGCTCGTCCTCATCGTCCCAAAGCGCATGTTTATCATCGCCCCGTGCCACCGCCCACAATCGTTTACCATAGCCGCTGCCCGGTTATCACAACCATTCTCGGCATTCACCTCGGCACAGCGTTTAACATCTCGCTCAACTACCTGTATAACAACGGTTATATTGTTGACGGATATGGCAACGACATGATTTACTTGCGAAATGCGCCACAGTTATCATTGATTTGGCCCGACGCCATTCTGCACTACGGCCCCAACGGCCTTATCGGTTCAGAATTCAGTTATTCGACAAGCCACTACGACATGAGTCGTTACAACCAAGTTTACTCAACATTTGTAACACAATATGGCTCTCCCGTAAGTTACAAAAGTTCGGGTGGCAACATCACAGCAACATGGTGGGGACGCGAAGGATATGTTCAACTACAATTCCGCCACGATTACAGTTACAACGGACAACTTCGCTACTACACAACCCTTTCATTCGGATTATAAAACATTTAGCATCAAAAAAAACGAACAGGTCAAACTCGATTGGTTTGACCTGTTTTCTTTATGCGCTATGCCATTAGACTATGGTTTGTAGTATGGGCACGAATCGTCAGGGTCTTTGCGTGTGCGATGATATGCACAATAGTCCTCTCTATCTATATATAGTCTGCAATTACGACATGGACCATATTGGTCGTCTTCTTCCTTTTTAGGTGCTTTCTTGCTTTTCTTTGTGGGCGGTGCTTTGATTGCCATTACCACAAATGCGCCAACAATCACCAACAAGATTATGCCGATAATCGAGTCTAACAACGACAACAGGAATGCGCCCAAGCCATAGCGGCTGACAAAAACAACCATTATGCCTATCAGCAGCAATCCGTTTACCGACATAAAACCTCGCTCAAATGATGTGCGACTTGACGCTCTCATCAACACAATCATTATGAGTTGGCTCAACGCTATCACTAAATGCTCAATCATGCGGCCGCCCGACAAATGAGTGTCAAGGTCGGGGTGCAATACATACATCAATTCGGCCAAACCCAACAGCAGCAACAATATGCCCGACAATTTGGTTTTCTGCAAAGCAAACACCAATATAAAACTCACCAAGCATATTATCCACAAAATCGCGATAGCCAACTGAATTACCCCAATCTTCTCGGGAATGATATTCAAGCCTGCGCTTTTGGTGGCATCGGCAGCGTCATAGTCGCTGTCAACCTCGAAACAATCTTCAAAGTCAGAGTTATTCTGCAATTCGGCAAGTTTTTGGGCAAACACGGCTTGCGAAATTTGGCCTTTTTCCAACTGCTTATTCAGTTTATAGCAAGCCTCATAGTCAAATCCATATGACTTATTATTGCCAGACTGGCAAACACATGTCATAACCCAACCGGTATTGCCCCCTGATTTCATCTTTGCCCATGAGCCATCGCTATTAAACAACAATGACTGCGGCTCGTCGCTTTTATAGACATAGCCTACAATCGCCGATTCCACATCTGGCTCGGCAAACAATTCGGCTTTTTCAACCATTATATACCAATCATTTTGCCATTGTTGTGCATTGACACTCAACGACAACAAGCTCAAGATCAGGGCTAACATCAACTTCGTTTTAGTTGCTATATTTTTCATTTTTATAAATATTGGTTTCACTGTCGGGTAGAAATATATTTTCACATCGCAAATATAGCAAAACTTTTTGGCATAATTCAAACTGATGTTTTATTGCCATTTTTTTATCCTTATACCTCAAAAATTTGCTAATAATCAACTTTGTCACTAATTTTGATGTTTAATTTAAAAGCAGCTCTCGTGAAACGCATAATATCGTTACTCTTAATAATTTTCACGCTCATTCCCGCATGGGCCGACAGCAACAAACATCAATCGGTCGGACTTGTGCTCAGCGGTGGCGGCGCCAAAGGCATTGCCCACATCGGCGTGATTCAGGCTCTTGAAGAAAACAACATTCCCATCGACTATGTCACCGGCACATCAATGGGCGCAATCGTGGGAGGGTTATATGCCGCTGGATACACTCCGCAAGAAATGCTCCAACTCATTCTCTCACCCGACTTTTCGCATTGGTCAACCGGCAAAATTGACGAAAGCCTCACATATTTTTTCGCCAAAAACTCGCCCACTCCGGCTCTTGCAAGTTTCAACACCGGTCGCCGCGACTCATCAATAGTCAACTCGCTACTTCCCAAAGGGCTCATCAACCCTCTGCCCATGAACTTTGCTTTCATGGAATTGTTTGCCCCTCACACAGCGCAATGCAACGGCGATTTCGACAAACTGTTTGTGCCGTTTCGCTGCGTGGCATCTGATGTAACCCACAAACACAAAGTAGTGTGCCGCGAAGGACAGTTGGGCGATGCCATCAGAGCGTCAATGACTTTCCCCATCGTGTTCTACCCCATCAAAGTCAACGGCACAACCCTTTATGATGGTGGCATTTACGACAACTTCCCCGTCGATGTGATGAAAACCGATTTTGCTCCGTCGGTTATCATCGGTGTTAATGTGTCTATCCCCGACGAAGGCCCTGTTTCAGACAACATCATGGCGCAGTTGAGCGAAATGATTATGCAAGACAGCGAGGCTACCGTTACCGAAAGCGAAGGCATATACATTCCCATAAATCTCAACCAATACAATCTGCTCGACTTCCCCAAAGCGCAAGAGATTTATGACAAAGGCTACAACAAGGCAATGTCAATGATGGACAGCATCTCAACTCGCATCACCACCCGTGTCAGCAACTCAACACGACAACTCAAACGCAATATTTTCAAGTCACAAACGCCCTATTTGCGATTTGACTCGGTAAAGGTCACGGGCGGTACCGACGACCAAAACCAATACTTGAAATATGTATTCACCCACGGCAAAGAAGACACGCTGACGGTTGACGATGCCCGCGAGTCATATTATCAGGCCCTTTCGCCCGACAAGTTGAAAAACCTTATGCCTCACGCCACCTACCGTCCGCAAGACGACCTTTTCACTTTGGAACTAGATGCAACTGTCAAAAACAATTTCCGACTCGGTTTTGGCGGATATGCCACTTCATCGACCAACAGCATGCTGTTTCTCTCCGGCGGTTACAACACATTGAGTTACAACTCTCTTGATGCCAATTTTAATGTGTGGATAGGTCAAAGTTACATGGCAGCCGAGGCCGATGCACGAATGTTCTTGCGCACGCCCACTCCCTCATATTTCCAAATCGAAGGGGTGGCATCGCGACACAAATACTATGAGAACGACAATCTGTTTTATGAGGACAACATTCCCACTTTTATCTCTCAATATGAGTATTTTGGCCGACTAAAATACTGCATCGCGGCCGGCCGTCGCGGCAAATTTGAGTTAGCCGTTGGTGGCGGTCACCTGGCCGACCGCTTCTACCAAAGCACAACCATTGATTTTGCCTCACAAGAGCAAGACAAATCATTGCACAACCTTGCATCGGCACGCGTCGGATACACCTACCACAGCCTTGACAACGACAACTATCCCACCACAGGCGCAGTTTACAAAGCTGCATTTACCGGCGTAATGGGCAACAGCCGTTATTTCTCGGCCGACCCGACCATCGCCAACGAAAATGAAAATGTGAAATGGCTACAACTCTATGTCAAAGCCGAAAAATACTTTAACATCAGCCGTAGTTTTGCGTTAGGCGCCGAGGCCAACGCCCTTGCATCGACCCGCAAGTTAATGAACAATTATTATGCATCGATAGTACAGGCATCGGCATTCACGCCCACCCCCTCGTGGAGCAGCGTGTTCAATCCCGGATATCGCGCCAACTCCTATGTGACTGCCGGACTCATCCCCATCTGGAAACTCAACGACAACATGCAGTTGCGAGGCGAGGCCCACGCATTTATGCCCGTTCGCCCCATCGAAGCCGTCAATGAGTCGGCTGCGGCACAATACGGCCCATGGATTTCGCGCCCCCATTTTATGGCCGAAGCGGCATTTGTTTTCAATCTGCCTTTCGCCACTTTAAGTGCCTATGTAAACTACAAAGACCACCCCACTGCCGATTGGAATTTCGGCGTTTCATTTGGTCTATACTTCCTTGCTCCGCGATTCCTCAACTAATAGCCGAGGGATTTATCAAAAATTTTAGATGCAAATCTTTATGGTTTATGCACCAAAAACACTATCTTTGCAAAAAAATAATATAATACCCATAATAGTATGAAACAGTTAGACCAACTTTTAGCAGAAAAACTTCTCAAAATCAGCGCTATTAAACTTCAACCCGCTAACCCTTTCACTTGGGCATCAGGTTGGAACTCTCCCATATACACCGACAACCGCAAAACTTTGTCATACCCCGATGTTCGTAGTTTCATCAAAGTTGAATTGTGCCGTCTTATCCTCGAAAACTTTGGCGATGCTGATGCAGTTGCAGGCGTAGCAACAGGCGCTATCGCACAAGGTGCACTCGTTGCCGACACACTCGGTCTTCCCTATGTATATGTTCGCTCAACACCCAAAGACCACGGCCTCGAGAACCTCATCGAAGGCAACCTCAAACCCGGTCAAAAAGTAGTTGTTATCGAAGACCTTATCTCAACTGGCGGCAGTAGCTTGAAAGCAGTTCAAGCAATTCGCAACGCAGGTTGTGAAGTTGTTGGTATGGCTGCAATCTTCACTTACGGCTTCCCCGTTGCCGAAGAAGCATTTGACAAAGCAAATGTGAAACTCCTTACATTGAGCAACTACAACGCAATGCTCGAAGCGGCTCTCGCAACAGGCTACATCAAAGACGAAGATGTAGAAACACTCAAAGAATGGCGTAAAGACCCCGCTACTTGGTATCCCAACAAATAATCAGGACCGATACCTATGGCAAAATATACAAGTAAAGCGGCTGTTTTAACAGTCACTCAGGAAGACGCATACCGCAACCTCACTGATATGCAGGCATTCCAAGAACGCATCAAAAGCATTCCTCAAGAATACCTCAATCAGATTGGCAACATCGAGTTTACCGAAGACTCTATCAAATTCAGCACTCCCCAAGTAGGCGAGTTGCAATTTGATGTGGTTGAGCGCATTCCTAACACCAAAATCAGTTATCAGGCAGCACGCACTCCCATCCCCTTGTCGCTTGCAGTAAACATCGGCAACAAAGACGGTGTTGCCGAACTCACAAGTTACATCGATGTTGAAATTCCCGTTATGCTCCGCCCCATGATTGGCGGCAAGATGCAAGAAGCCGTTGACAAACTCAACGATATGATGTGTCTCATCGCGGGAAAACAATACTAATTCAGAAACAGCATAACCATGGCATCAAAACTTTGGGAAAAAAGCGTAACCGTTGACCACGATGTGGAAACCTACACCGTGGGTCGCGACCGCGAAATGGACTTATACCTCGCACCGTTTGATATTCTCGGCTCGATGGCTCACATCACTATGCTCGAATCAATCGGCCTGCTTGAAAAAAGCGAACTTGAAACTTTGCTCAACGAACTTCGCGAAATCTACAAAATTGCCGAAAAAGGCGAATTTGTTATTGAAGAAGGAATTGAGGATGTCCACTCTCAAGTAGAATTGATGCTCACACGCAGTTTAGGCGATATTGGCAAGAAAATACACTCTGGTCGTTCACGCAACGACCAAGTGCTTGTCGACCTCAAACTCTTTATTCGCTCTCGCATTGAGGACCTCACACAAGCCATCAAACGCTTGTTTGACACCCTCATCGAGCAAAGCGACCGATACAGCAATGTGTTGCTCCCCGGCTACACCCACCTCCAAGTGGCCATGCCTTCATCGTTCGGCCTATGGTTTGGCGCTTATGCCGAATCACTTGCCGACGACCTCACCGTGCTAAAAGCGGCATACGAAATCACCAATCGCAACCCCTTGGGCTCGGCTGCCGGATATGGCTCGTCGTTCCCCCTAAACCGCACCATGACAACCCGTCTTCTCGGCTTTGACTCAATGGATTACAATGTGGTTTATGCACAAATGGGACGCGGAAAAACCGAGCGTATCGTGTCACAAGCCATCGCAAGCATTGCTGCCACATTGTCGAAACTCGCATTTGATGCATGCATGTTCAATTCACAAAACTTTGCCTTCATCAAATTGCCCGACGAGTACACAACAGGCTCATCGATAATGCCTCACAAGAAAAACCCCGATGTGTTTGAACTCACTCGCGCCAAGTGCAACAAATTGCAAGCACTTCCCGTCGAAATCACACTCATCACCAACAACCTCCCCTCGGGCTATTTCCGCGACTTGCAACTTATCAAAGAAAGTTTCTTGCCCGCGTTTGACGAAATCATCACAATCATTAACATGGTTAACGCCATGATGTCGCAACTCAAAGTCAACGAGAACATTCTCGACGACAAGCGATATGAATTGATGTTCTCGGTTGAAGAGGTTAACCGTTTGGCACAAGAGGGCACACCATTCCGCGATGCTTACAAACAAGTGGGCCTTGCCATTGAGCGTGGCGAGTTCACAGCCCCCACAAGCGTCAACCACACCCACGAAGGCTCAATCGGTAACTTGTGCAACGACCGCATCAAGCAGTTGTTTGACAACACTTTGAGCCAATTCAACTTTGACACCTACCACAAAGCATTTGACGCTCTGTTGCAACGATGAAACATTTTATTGTCTGTGCATTGACTGCTCTCGTCGCTTTGACCTCGTGTGAAAGCATTGACGACGAGCGCATCCCGCCCGTGGCCGTTCGCCTCGAACTTGACAACCAAGGGATATGGGACACCTATGGCGTACACGGATATGGCGATTACCGCTATTTCATTCGCGAAGAAAAGAAACCTACAAACTTTCATTACACCGACTTAACACGAACAGGTTTTGGTGGCATTTTGCTCATAAACGGCTATTATGCCGGCGATTACAATGTGCCGCTCGCCTATGACCTCGCCTGTCCCGTTGAGGCGCGCTATAATGTCAGGGTGCAAATCGACCGCTCCACTTTTGAGGCTCACTGCAAGAAATGTGGCAGCCGGTTTGATGTGTGTGAAGGCTATGGCCGACCCACATCGGGCGAAGCACTCACTCGCGGTTTCGGAATGAAACAATATCGCGTATTTCCCGCCCAAACAGGCGGATATGTCATCACGCGCTAAAAAATCATCATGCCTTTGTTGCATAATCCGAAACTTAATAGTAACTTTGCACTACATTTCGTCATCAATACAACGATTTGAAACAAGGTTGCTCGAATGGTGGAATGGTAGACACGAAGGACTTAAAATCCTTTGGCCATTGCGGCTGTGCGGGTTCGAGTCCCGCTTCGAGTACCACAAAGTCCTCTAATCAATTAGATTCAGAGGACTTTTTTTATTTTGCAACCAACATGAACATAAACGACAAATATATGAAACGGGCCTTGCAACTCGCGGCCCGCGGACGAGGCAACACCTCGCCTAACCCCATGGTAGGTGCAGTTATTGTCCACAATGACACCATTATCGGCGAAGGTTACCACCGCCGCTGTGGCGAGCCTCACGCCGAGGTCAACGCCGTCAACTCGGTGACCGACAAAGAATTGCTCAAAGGCTCCACCATCTATGTCACCCTTGAACCATGTTCCCACTACGGCAAAACTCCCCCATGCGCACAACTCATCATCGACAGCAACATTCCGCGTGTTGTAATCGGTTGTCTCGACCCCTTTGAAAAAGTGAGCGGCCGAGGAGTCAAAATGCTGCAAGACAATGGTATCGAAGTGGCTACAGGTGTGCTTGAAGCAGAATGCAAATCACTTAACGCCCGCTTCATGACAGCCCACACACACCGCCGTCCGTGGGTAACGCTCAAATGGGCACAAAGCAGCGACATGTTCATGGACCATAAGCGCGACAAAGGCGCAGCGGCAGCACGATTTTCAACACCCACAACATCGGCACTTACCCACCGACTCCGCTCGCTCCACGATGGAATTATCGCAGCAAGCGGCACAATCATTGCCGACAACCCAAGCCTAAATGTGCGCCTTTATGACGGCAACAGCCCGCGAGTCATCGCCATTGACCGACAGGGCCTCATTCCGGCCGATGCCGCAATCTTCAATGCCGAGAAACCTGTGATATATATATCGGCTGCAAAACGCAATAATTTGCACAACTCCGAGACAATCGAAGTCGCACCCGATGCCACCATCGCCGACTATCTCAACGCACTTTATAATCACGGCATTACATCGGTCTTGGTTGAAGGCGGAGCCACACTTTTGCAACAATTTATCGACAGCCGTTTGTGGGATGTTGCCCGTGTCGAAACCCACCCCGAAACATTGGGTAAAAACGGCTCTGTTTCAAGCCCGATTTTAGGCATCACGCCCATAAAAAAATTCACTATTGACGGCAATTCTATCGACATTTACAGCCAAAACTCAACGATATTGCCCAACGACCTCGATTTTTGTAACTTTGTTTAGTAAATAATCGGTCATTTTACAGCAATTTTAGCACATTCTGTAACCCTAATTAATGAAATTGTTGTTAACTTTGCAAATTGTAAAATAATATCTTATGACAAAGAAAATAGCATTCTCAATAATCGCCGCAGTAATGACACTCGGCTTGTTCTCTTGCGACTCTGACGACGAAAGCGGTTCATACGCCAAGTCAAATGTTGCCATCACAGCATTCTCGCTTGCCGAAAATGACGACATCTTGACAGGACTTGATTCGGTATACTTCTCAATCGACCTCAAGAACGCTTGCGTTTACAATGTTGACTCGCTTCCCAAAGGCACCGACATCAGCCGCATGATTATCAACATCTCAACATCAAACGCATCGGCTGCACAATTAATCATCTCTCGCAAAAACGCGAGCGACACCACAATCAACTATTTTGAGCACTCAACCGACAGTGTCGATTTCAGCAACGGCCCCATCACAGTTCGCCTCACTGCTGCCGACAAATTGACCACCCGCGACTATCGCGTATCGGTTAATGTTCATCTTTCTGACCCCGACTCACTCTTCTGGAATCGTCTTTCTCGCAAATACATTCCCTCGACTCTCGACATGACAAAGCAGAAAACCGCTCAACTCAACGGCACTACCTATTGCCTCACTACCGACGGTTCAGAATACTGCGTCATGACCACTACCGACATCCACAGCAACAAGTGGAACATTCTCCCCATCGCCTATACATTCACTCCCGATATCTACTCATTCGCCGCCACAAGCGACATACTCTATGTGCTTGACCTCGACGGCAACCTCTACTCATCGGCCGACGCTATCACTTGGAGCGAATGCGGACAAAAGTGGAGCCACATCTATGGCGGATATGAAACATCGTTGCTCGGTCTCCAAAAAGACGGAAACGACTACTTCACAGTAACCTACCCTGCGACCCAAAGCACAAAAATCGATGCCGACTTCCCCGTTTCAGGCACAAGCCAATTACTCACTTTTGCAACAAAATGGAGCGACAAACCCCAAGCAATCATGATTGGCGGCAAAACATCTGACGGTCGCAAACTCTCTAACACATGGGCTTACGACGGTAGCACATGGGCAAAAATCAATGCACACAACCCCATTCAAGGTCTCACCGACATGACACTCTTGCCCTACTACACATTTGACACCAACACCAAGACTTGGGATACTACAAAATACCCCACTTTGTTTGCAATGTTCGGCCGCAACGAAGGTGGCTTGGTTGAACGCACTGTATATATCTCACGCGACCAAGGCATGCACTGGAAAAAAGGCGACCAATCACTCCAATTGCCCGAATATATACCCTCAATGGATAAAGCACAAGCATTTGTAGTAACCGAAACCATGCACTCTCGCTCATTGGGCGATTGGGAATCAATGCCCACACCCGTCCTTCCCCGTTGGTGGACTATCGAGACTCCCTATCAATCTCGCGCTATCACACCCGTTACCGAGTGGGAAACTCCCTTCATCTACCTTTTTGGTGGCGAAGACGATGCTAACCGCACAACTCTCTTTATGTGGCGAGGTGTTATCAACCGTTTGACATTCAAGCCCCAAATTTAATTCAGCAATGAAAAAAACTGTTATAGCACTTATATCTGCAATACTTGTCGCAGCAAGCCTCTCAATGGCGAGCGCACAAGAAAGCAAGTACCGATTTGACATCGGTGCTGGCGTTGGTATGAGCGGATATTTGGGCGACACCAATAACAGCAACCCCTATAAACATCCCGGTTGGGCCGCCGAAGCATCATTTCGTTACATCATCGACACCCGATGGGCTATTCGCGGAATCTTCAAAACACAGTCAATCAGCGGCGACAGCCAAGACTTTGACAATGTTTATCCCGACGAAAAAACCTATCAATTCAAGTCACAAGTCTATGATTTGGGCGTAAGAGGCGAATTCAACTTTTTCAGTTACGGAATGGGCGAAACCTACAAAAAACTTCGCCGTTGGAGTCCCTACCTGACACTTGGCGTTGGCGCCACATTGTCATCAACCGACTCCAAAGCAGCATTTGCAATGAACATACCCATGGGTTTGGGTGTCAAATACAAACTTCGCGAGCGCCTCAACCTCGGACTTGAATTTGCCATGCACAAAGTCTTTGGCGACAAAGTTGACGGTATCAAAGACCCGTATGAAATAGCAAGTTCATTCACAAAAAACACCGATTGGTATTCATCGCTCATGTTCTCAATCACTTATGAGTTTGGCGAACGCTGCGAAACCTGTCATTATGTTGATTAATTAAAAACGATTTAGATTATGTCACTCAAAGAAAATATAAACGCCAACCGACTCCCACAGCATGTTGCCATTATCATGGACGGCAACGGCCGATGGGCCAAAGCCCGCAACATGGAACGCTCGGCCGGACATGTCGAAGGCGTTAACACCGTGCGCCAAATCACCGAAGCAGCATCGGAACTTGGAGTGAAATATCTCACATTATATACATTCTCAACCGAGAATTGGAACCGTCCGCAAGACGAGGTTGACGCGTTGATGCACCTCATAGTGATTGCTATCGAGCGCGAAACACCCGATTTGATTAAAAACAATGTGCGCCTCACCATGATTGGCGACTTCTCACGCATGCCGGCCGAAGCCTATGAGCGTTTGTGCCAATGCGGTCGCGACACTGCACATTGCACCGGACTCACACTCTGCCTCGCACTCAGTTACTCGGCCCGTTGGGAAATAACCGAAGCATGCCGTCAGATTGCTCAAAAAATCGCCAACGGACAGTTGACTGTCAACGATATATGCGACGACACCATCTCGGCCCACTTGACAACAAACACATTCCCCGACCCCGACTTGCTTATTCGCACCGGCGGAGAAATGCGCATCAGCAACTTCATGTTATGGCAAATTGCCTACTCTGAAATATATGTGACCGACACATATTGGCCCGATTTCAGCAAAGAATGTTTCTATCAGGCCATTATCGATTTTCAGTCGCGTGAACGCCGTTTTGGCAAAACAAGTGAACAAGTTAAATAAAGAATAATAATCTCGAATCATTATATAGACATTATGCGATATAGACTCATACTGCTCCTCGCAATCCTCTCGTGTATCGGCTTCAGCGCCAAATCACAGGTCGCTGCGGTTGACACCATCTACAATCCCAATGTGATATTTACAAGCATGCCCCGCTCATATGAAATCGCAGGGATTAAAGTTACAGGAGCCGACAACTACGAAGACTTCATCATCATTGGCTACTCTGGCCTTAAAATAGGCGACCGCATCGAAGTGCCTGGTGAAGACCTCAAAATGGCTGCACGCCGTTTTTGGCGACAAGCCCTTTTCTCAAATGTGCAAATTAAGGTTGAGAAAATTGCCGGCGACAAAGTATGGCTCGAATTTGCATTGCGTCAGCAACCCCGCATCTCGTCGGTTAACTACATCGGCGTGAAGAAAAGCGAGAAAGAAGACCTTCAAGAACGCTTGCAGTTAATGAAAGGCAACCAAATCACACAAAACATCGTGAACCGTGCCACTAAAATCGTGCAAAAATACTTTGCCGACAAAGGCTTCAAAAATGCCGAAGTGCGCATCGAACAGCACGAAGACCTCTCGGCCGAAAACGAAATGATTGTCGATATCATCGTTGACAAACACGATAAAGTGAAAGTGCACAAAATCTATATCGACGGCAATGAAGTGTTGACCGACCAAAAAATTCAACGCGCAATGAAGAAAACCAACGAGAAAAACAACATTCTCAACCTCTTCCGCCAAAAGAAATTCATTGAAAGCGACTATGCCGATGACTTGAACCGCATTCTCGAAAAATATAACGAAAAAGGTTATCGCGATGCCAAGATAGTTGCCGACAGCGTTGTAAAATTTGACGAAAAGACTGTCGATGTTTACATCACAGTTGAAGAAGGCAAACAATACTACATCAGCGACATTCAATGGGTGGGTAACACCGTTTATGACACAAATGTGCTCAACGCCATCCTCGGCATCACACCTGGCGAAGTTTACAACCAAAAATTGCTCACAAAACGCACCGAGTCAGACGATGACGCCGTGTCAAACCTCTATATGAACAACGGTTACTTGTTCTATCAAATGGTGCCCATCGAAAAGAACATCAAAGGCGACTCAATCGACCTTGAAATGCGCATTTTTGAAGGCCCTCAAGCACGAATCAACAAAGTGGTTATCAATGGTAACGACCGCTTGTATGAAAAAGTTATCCGTCGCGAATTGCGCGTTAAACCCGGCGAATTGTTCAGCAAAAACGACTTGATGCGTTCGGCTCGCGAAATTGCCCAAACAGGACACTTCAACCCCGAAAACATGGATATCCGTCCCGAACCTAACGAGGAAAACGGTACGGTTGACATCCTCTTCAATCTCGAATCAAAAGCCAACGACCAAATCGAGTTCTCTCTCGGTTGGGGTCAAACAGGTATCATCGGTAAATTGGCATTGAAATTCACTAACTTCTCGGTTAAAAACCTCCTCAACCCCGGCTCATACAAAGGTATCATCCCCCAAGGCGAAGGTCAAACATTTACCGTATCGGCCCAAACAAATGCCCGCTACTATCAAGCATATAGCATCGCATTCCTTGACCCGTGGTTTGGTGGCAAACGCCCCAACTCGCTCTCGGTATCGGCCTATTATAGCCGTCAAACTGGTGTAAACTCATCATACTACAACGACACTTGGTCAAACTCATATTATAGCGGTTATGGATATGGATATGGCTATGGCTATGGCTCGGGCTACGGTTCCGACTACTATCAGCAGACAATCGAAAATGCCTATGACCCCAACAAGGTGTTGCAAATGGCAGGTGTAACCCTCGGATTTGGCAAACGATTGAATTGGCCCGACGACTGGTTCACATTCTCGGCTGAACTTTCTTACAACTGGTATTACCTCAAAAATTGGGACTACCTATATTATATGAATAATGGCGTTTCTAACTCTGTGGTGCTCGGTTTGACACTTGCCCGCAACAGTATCGACAACCCATTGTACACTCGTAGCGGTAGTTCATTCCAATTAAGCCTTCACTTGACACCTCCCGTGTCATTGTTCCGCAACCAAAATTGGGAAGAACTCTACAACACCAATACCGAAGACTCTAAAAAAGAAATGTACAAATGGATTGAGTATTGGAAACTCCGTTTCAGGTCTCGCACATACACTCCGCTTGTTAATCCCGACGGACAATATACTCTCGTGCTCATGACTCGCGCCGACTTTGGTTTGCTAGGTAGTTACAACAAGTGGTTGAAATCGCCATTCGAGACATTCTATGTGGGTGGTGATGGTATGACAGGCAGTTACACCTATGCAACCGAGACTATCGGTTTGCGCGGTTACGACAACGGTGCATTCACTCCTTGGGGTAAAGAAGGTTATGCCTACACCCGTTTGGGCTTGGAACTCCACTTCCCCTTCATGTTGCAACCCACAACCACCATCTATGGTCTTGTATTTGCCGAAGGTGGTAACGCATGGACCGATGTCAAAGACTTCGCACCTTTCAACATCAAGCGCAGTGCAGGTGCAGGTGTGCGCATCTACCTCCCCATGGTGGGTATGATGGGTATTGACTGGGCTTATGGTTTTGACCGCGTTTATGGCGAAAAAGGTGGCAGCCACTTCCACTTCATTCTCGGTCAGGAATTCTAACCGATTAAACCTTTTAACATTTGAATTGTCTTAAATATAAACCGACATTAAAAACGACAATTATGAAAAAAGTATTTTTAGCATTGATATTTGCAGCAGCATGTGCTTTTGGCGCATCGGCTCAAAAATTTGCTCTCGTTGACATGGAATATATCCTCAAAAACATTCCTGCCTATGAAATGGCAAACGAGCAACTTAACCAAGTATCAACCCGTTGGCAAAAAGAAGTAGAGACCAAAGCCAAAGAAGCCGAAACTCTCTATAAAAACTATCAAGCCGACATGGTGTTCCTCACCGACGAACAAAAGAAAAAGAAAGAAGAAGAAATTCTTGCCAAGGAAAAAGAAGCAACCGAATTGCGCAACAAATATTTCGGTCCCGAAGGCGAACTTTACAAAAAACGCCAAAGCCTCATGAAACCCATTCAGGACGATATTTATAACGCCATCAAAAAAGTTTCGGACGAGAAAGGTTACCAAGCAATTTTTGACCGCGCATCATCGGCAAACATTATTTATGCATCTCCCCGCATCGATGTCAGCAACCTCGTGCTCGAGAAGTTAGGATATTCCAAATAAATAATATATCTTTGCAATACAATTTAGTTAAATCTTGAATATTAACTTAACAAACCATACTAACAATGATTAAGAAAGTTTTACTCGCAATCATGATTGCGCTCCCCATGTGCCTTTCTGCACAAAAAATCGGTGTAGTAAACACTAACTCTGTTTTTGAAGTAATGCCCGAAAAGGCTCAGGCTCAAACTACACTCGAAACTGTTTCTAAAACTTACGAAGACGAATTCAAAAAACTCACTGACGAGTTGAACAAAAAATACACTGAATTCCAAAACCTCGCTGCTGAAACTCCCGAGTCAATCAAACAACGCCGCGTTCAAGAAATCCAAGAATTCGAACAAAAAATTCAACAATTCCGTGCTACTGCACAACAAGAACTCCAACGCCAACAAGAACAATTGATGGCTCCCATCGAACAAAAAATTCAAACTGCAATCAAGGCTGTTGGTGCTGAAAACGGTTTCACTGTTATCCTCCCCGACATGATCCCCTTGTATGTTGGCACTGATGTAGTTGATGTAACTCCCCTCGTTAAATCAAAACTCGGCATCCAATAATCACGAGTAATTGACAACAAGATAAACGCCGCAAGACTCTGTCCTGCGGCGTTATTTTTTGTCTTTATATGCGATTAGTAAAAACTATATCATTGCGTTCTCTAATCGGCCAAAAGAATTATTCCTTATCTTGTTTTTTCTTTTTGCGATTGGTGAAATAGTATATCAATAGCAATATTAGCCCAAAACAGATTATTTTTACGGCATGAAATAGAATCGGTTTATCTGACCAAAAGCCAATATTCAATACTATGTATCCCAAGAATGTGGTTACGGCTGCTCTTTTATCCATAATTAACGGTTAAAGTATTATTCGTGTTGCGGTGGCAGGTTCTTGCATAAAGATACTTGCCATTTCCGAAAAGCGAGTGGCGTTTTCGGTTGTGAGATACTGACAACTGCCGCCCTTGGTGCATCGCTCATCCATATCAGGATGGCGGCGCAAATAGTCACACAGACTCTCGGCCACAATTTCGCCTTGTGTAACAACGCGTGCCGATTGTGGCACATATTGGCGTATCTTGTCAAACAACAATGGGTAATGTGTGCAACCCAATATCACGGCATCAATCGACGGCTCTTGCCCAAACAATCGGTCCACTTCTTGTTGCACAAAGTAATCGGCGCCAGGCTTGTCATATTCGCAGTTTTCAACCAGTGGCACCCACATAGGGCAACTTTGGCTATACACTTTGAAATCGGGAAAAAGTTTTGTTATCTCAATGTCATAAGACTGACTTTGCACTGTTCCGGGCGTACCAAATATGCCCACATGGCCATTACAACTGATTTCGCCTATTTTCTCTACCGTGGGACGGATAACGCCCAACACTCGGCGCGTGGGGTCTATCAACGGCAAATCGCGTTGTTGAATAGAGCGCAATGCCTTGGCCGACGCTGTGTTGCACGCCAATATCACTAATTGACAGCCTTGCTTAAACAAGTATTGCACCGCTTCGAGCGTGAATTGATACACTATATCAAATGAGCGTGTCCCATAAGGCGCACGAGCGTTGTCGCCCAAATACATGTAATCATATTGGGGCATCGCACGGCGAATTTCGCGCAATATGGTTAGTCCGCCATATCCCGAATCAAACACGCCTATCGCGCCCTTTGTTGCTTTTTCATTATTCATAGTGCAAAGATAGCAAATTTTAACGGCACAATCATTAGAATCCGACTCTCATCATTGCCGAAAGGCGATTATTGCCTATTGTGTTGCCGGCAAAGTCGTGTTTGAAGCCGTAGTTATATTCAAGGCCGACATTGACAAACTTTGATATTTTCCATATAAAGTTGGCAGCGGCATAGTGTTCATATTTCATGTGTTCGCCAAACGGAATGACACCGCCTTCGTAGGCATCAACATAGTTGCGCAAATATCCATACATAAATGTCGAGAACATTCGAGGATTGTAGTTGCATTCAACAGCACACATTGCTCCCCAAGCCTTGGTTTGGGTATATTGTCCTGGAGTTGCCGTCGGCACCAAGTCGAGACACATGTTTTCGTTATCTTTCATATAATTGGCAATACCCTTGCCCGCTTGCACCATGGCATAACCCATAACATTGCCCATCTCAACAGATGTTGTCAGTTTGAGACCATAGCCGGGCAATATGCGACTGGTATTGGTCGTGAAATCGCGATATTGCATTGTGCGATACACACCCGACAATCTCACATGGCTATCTTCGTTCCAACTCCACTGCACAAACAATGGAATATCGGGTATGCGTTGATTAAGATGATAAAACTCATCGTCCACACGGGCTGTCATGCTCATTTTGGGTATTGCTACCGATATCCCCGCTTTTAATCGCGATGTCAGGTAGCGTTGATAACTGATTGACAAGTCATTGTGACCGCCCGATGCGCCCGGGCCATTACCGTCAATCAGATATGCATCGGTCGATTTATCATCATACAAATTTGACTGATAGCCCAATGTAAAGCCGTTGCACTTGATGTAGGCATAATCACACTTAGCCATATAGTTGCTGTAATTTTCGCCACCTTCAAAGGTCAATGCGAGGAAAATACCCACCCGATATTTGTTTGACGGCATGCCCACAATGTTGAAATTGAGCGAACTTGATTTTATCGACATTCTTAATGCCGTTTCGTTGCCGGGCTCGGCTTCTACCGATGTGCTCGGTTTGAAATCGGTTACCGAATTATAAGGATTACCCCAATCAAAAGCACCCACAGCCTTGATTTTGGCACCAAGGCTCATATAAAATCGGTTGTTCTTATCAACGATAGCAAACTGCGGCGCTTGATATTCGGGGTCAACCGGAGTGTTTTCGAGCAACACATCATAGGGGTTTGCAGTCGAATCTGACAGTTCGCCTACTACATATTCAATACCATTTTTGTTTTTCTGCTTTGAGTGATGTTGGGCTGTCGCTACTACATTTGCCACAAGGCACAGCAGCATAATCATTGCAATCTTTTTCATGGTAAATCTATTTTGCCACTAAATTAATGTTTTTTATTGGCATTACATTCCCAATAGGGCAAAAAAGTAAATTTACAATCACTTATATGACATCTTGAATGCAAAATGGGCGGGAATCTCGCCTGTGGTCTGACTCCACTTCAACACTCCGTCGCGACCGTAACAATGAATTTTGCCACGCGACACATAGTTGCGTGCATCGGTAATGTAAATATCGCCGCTCATAGGATGCACGGCAATACCATGCGGCATCTTTATATCGGCATCGGTGCCGTCTTTCACAATGGAGTTGTCAACCACTTGCAACGAGCGCAAATCTAGTATTGAATATGTGATTGATGTGGCGCCTGTCATATCGTTAACCTCAGCACTATAAATATAGGCCGAATCGCCGCTAATGGCCATATCGCTGACAGGCACATCAACTTTGGCTGTCACTTTATCAACTTCGGGGTCAATCACATACAATGCCGACGGCACTTGGGCATGGTTGCCACGCGATGTGACATATACCATTCCCCGGCTGTCGGTTTTCACGCGATGCAGATTAATGTCCACATCTATCTCTCTCACCATCGCAAAGTAATCGAGATTTATAACCGACACAGTGCGGTCATAGTCAGGTGCGCGATAACCGCCCGAATTGGCCACATACAATTTGCCGTTACTGATAGTCATTTCCTCTGGCTGATAACCCACATCTACCCTGCCGACAACCGCCAACGACAATGTATCGACCTTAAACACTGCTCCCAACGGCGCGCGAGAGTCGCCTTGCGTGGGCGACACATAACTGCTCACATAGAGATAGCCCCCATGCCCTACAGCATATCGGCAGTTGGGAATATCAATCTGACCTATGCGACGCGCATCGGCGGCAGTCATCACCTCAACCTTGTGTGAGCAATTTATCACGGCATACAATCGAGAGCCATATATTTCCAAGTCGTTACCCACATCGCCCAACTCCTTGACAGCCGAGGGATTGCGCTCGGCATAGATGTTGCGCACATAGCTTCCTGTGGTTTCATCAAAATAGTCGAGCGTACACTTGTTTGAACCCATATTGCCCTCGTTGAGCAGATAAAACCCGTCAACGCCGGTGGCTTGCGGACTATCAACATTCTCGCTCGACGACGGATAGATATAAATATCCTCGCGACACGACGACATAGCCGCTATCACTACCAATGACAATATCGCTACAATGTATCTCTTCATTTTATCATTCCATTGTTTCAACTCCGGCAATCTCGGTCGAACATTCTCCTAAGTGTCCGTTTGCCTGCAATACTCCGGTATATATTTTTATAAAGTCAATCGACGGCAAGTTCACTTTATTTCCCATGCTGTCAATAGCCATTGCGATATCAAGACACGAAAAATCGGTGTTGTTGGGGTGAGAATCGGCATAGCCATAGTAACTCACCAACTCATAATTGCCTGTTTGGGCATTGTGATAGCCGTTTGGGGGCAACAATCGCCCTTCAAACGACAATGAGTCGACATTCTCCACCCATAGCGGAAAATAGCATTGGGTGTGGTAGGCCACAGTGCGATTAAGATAGCCCGAGTCGCCGTTTTGTGCCCGCCAACGAATATACTCATTGTCGGTGGCATCGGCTGCAGGAGCATAATAGGTTACCGCATATCGCTCGGTTGAGTTAAATGTTTCACTGCCCATGATTTCATACCATTGGTCGTCAGGTTCTCCGTTGGCATTGGCATCTTGCATCACAAGCACAATGCCCGGCTCGGCGCTGCCATATCTCACACCGCTCACCGATGTCGAGGCATACACGGCATTACCCTTAATTCTGAAATCGTTTTTATCGGCTCGGTTCGCAATGGGTTGCGAAAGTTTCAAGGTTACACTTCCACCCCAAGCGCCCAAACTTATCATATATCCGTCGTTGAGCAATTCGGTGGCTTTGGCATTCATTGCGGCATAGTCATCGCCCACCTCATACTCGGGAACAGTGTTGACAAACTGACCCGGAGCGGGCGAATAGTCGAGCACAGCGACCTCAACCGCCGTTCCGTGAGCATAGTCGGGTACTGGAGTTTCGCCACTACCAAAACGGCCGTCGTGTTCACGACACGCAACCGTCACACACGACAATGCTATCAGTGTTATCAATCCTTTATTTATCATATATTTACCTTTAATGTAACTTTATAATTGCGACCGGGCATGGGGTAATTTAGTATCACCTCATAATCTTGGTCAAAAATGTTGTTTACCTCCAAGCCGACACGACAGCCAACGCGGCCGATGTTTAAATCTTTGATGAGCGAGGCATCGTGGGTGTACCACGGTTGCTCATAGTTGGCAGGGATATTTTCTTGGGCGTTGTATCGCTCACCGGTGTAGATAAAACTGTAATTGAAGTTCCAACCGCGATAATGAGCGCGGCCAACCACCGACCCTGCATGCAGCGGAATATAGGGTATCTGATGGCCATAGTAAGAGTCGGCCTTATCGGTAAAATCGCGTGCGCTTTGATAGGTGTAGTTCAATCGCAATCCCAAGTCAACGCCGCCAACGCGGGCATTTCCCTCGGCCGATGCTTCTACGCCAAATATCTTAACATTGCCCAAATTGAGCATTGTCCAACGAAACTGCTGTCCCGACGGATATGCCACAATTTTATTGGTAACTTCATTGTAATACACATCGCCTTGCAACTTGACACTTTGCATAAAAGCATCGGTAAAGCCATATCGATAGCCGCTCGACAGACTGTATTGCATGGTGTATTCGGGTTTCAAATTTTTGCTGCCCACCTCGGCATAATACAAATCGTTGAATGTAGGCATGCGAAATGCGCGTTTCACAAATGCGTTGATATCCCACTCGGCATCGGCCAACGGCTTCCACGACATAAACATCGCCGGAGTCCACTCATTACGATATTGCATTGTTCGCTCATGCACTTCGCCGTCACCAGCTTCGTCTTGCACAAATGTCCCCAACAAACTTGCTTGTGCGTCAAGCCCATAGCCTCGCATTGTGGTTGCCACAGCCACCATTTCGGTAAAGCGCACCGGGCGGGCAAACAGCGACATGTTGCTGTTCATCTCGTTCCACTGCACATCGGTTGCCAACGATGCGTCCCACCAAGGAGTAATACGCAACAGATTTGCCATCGAAAAATAAATTTCTTGTTGGTAATACTTGTTGTTGACATACAATTCTTTTGAGTCGTCGCGCAAGTAATGCAGATAATCGTTGGCATACTTGGCGTTCATCTTCATCTGATAACGCTTTGTGAAATTGTTTTCCCACGAGCCTTGTGCAAAGATATTGCGGTCCCACTGTCGCTCGCCGTTGCGAAAAACATTGTTGACTATCGCGCCTGGGATGCCTCGTTCCGAGTTATAAAAATAGGCCTTGCCACTCCAACGGCCTTTATCTGTGTAGCCAAACACTGATGTCTCGGCTCTGAACGCATCAATATCGCTGTTTTGGCGAATGGCGGTGGTGTCATAGGCAACAGTATTGTCGAGATTTAATCGGCGATAGCGAAATTCATACTTGCCGTTGGCATGGGTAAACTCGGCTGTGGCGTTTAGGCTCACGCGGCGAGTAATTCGCTGCTCCCATATCAGTTCGGGATTAATCAAACCGAAACTGCCAGTTTTGAATTGGGCTATTACGCGATAGTTCTCGCCCTCGTCCCAACGCGGACGGCGGGTGCGAATATAGATAGATCCCGACGGGCCAAAGTCTTTTGCACCTTGGAAAATGTTGCTTTTCTGGCCGTTGTAGAGTTGAATTTCCTCGATATTGTCAAGCGAATAACGGCCCAAGTCTATCTGTCCGTTTTGGGCGTTGCCCAACTGAATGCCGTCATAAAACACACCCACATGATGAGTGCCCATTGAGCGAATGTTGATAGTCTTGATGCCACCGATACCGCCAAAGTCCTTGATTTGTACGCCCGAGAAATAGCGCAACGCATCGGCCACCGACTGCGAATTGAGATTTTGCAACTGCTCGCCCGTGAGAGACTGAGGTTTTATCACTTCTTTTTTGCGGTTTTCAACCACAGTAACCTCCTGAATTTGAAGAATAGAGTCAAGATATGCGTCATCGACCTCGGTTGCAACAACCGGGACCGACCACATTGCGAGCATATATATGAGTATGATTCTAATCTTACTTTTCATGCGAAAGCGACTATTTGTGCCGTACTTTCAACGGCTTGGGTTCCTGACTTTGCCTCCCTCGCAGAGCGACATTCACAGTTGCGCGACAGTACCCGATTTTCACGGGTTTCCCTCATTAATTATTATCTATGCCACAAAATTACTCAAAATAGCCGAAACAACAGCCACATTAATAAAGAATAATACTACAAAACACCATAATAGCCCACACTCATGGGCTTGCCATTACAAAATTTTCGCTAATTTTGTGAAATAATTAACCCCACATCTAAAATTATGGCTGTAAAAACTCCCGTCGAAGTGATAAACGACGCCGTCGAAGCCGGTGCACGCAAAGCGGCACTGACCAACGGCAATTTCTTGAAACTGTCGGTACTCGCTATTCTTGCCGGCATATACATCTCAATGGGCGGAGTGTTGTCGCTCATCATCGGTTTTGGCTTTCCCGAAATCACCGCCGCCAATCCCTCGCTTCAACGCATGCTCAGCGGTTTCATGTTCCCCATCGGCCTCATTCTCGTGGTAATACTTGGCGCAGAACTGTTTACCGGCAACAACGCCATGCTCATTCCCTCATATCTTGCGCGCCGACACTCGTTTTTCACAGTCATTAAAAATTGGGTTTTGGTATATTTTGGCAACCTTGTGGGAGCGTTGTTTTTCACCTATCTGCTAGTCTATATGTGCGGACTCACAAGTGCCGACCCCTATCATAGCGCAATCATCAAAGTTGCCGAGACCAAAGTGTTGTCAATGTCGTGGCTCACAGTATTTCTCAAAGGCATCGGGGCAAATTGGTTTGTGTGCCTCGCCGTGTGGCTCGCCATGTCGGGACGCTCGCTTATGGGCAAAATGCTCGGCTGTTGGTTGCCCGTAATGGCCTTTGTGGCACTCGGCTATGAACACTCTATCGCCAACATGTTTTTCATTCCGCTTGGCATGATGGAAGGCGCCGATATCACCCTCACACAAGCCATTGTCAACAATTTTATCCCCGCCACATTGGGCAACATCGCAGGTGGAGCCATTTTTGTCGGAGGCATATACAGTTACATCAACCTGCAACGCGACAAGTAAAATTGTGATTTTTTTAGTGGTTAAAATCCAATTATAGGCAAAATTATTGCAATAGCATTTTTTTATGCAACAATAAAACAGTAACTTTGCACTGCAAAACATAACGAATTTTTTATTCACTTTTATAATAAAGAAAACCAAATGGTAAGTTTTAAAGAACTCGGCTTGGTAAACACTCGTGAAATGTTTGCCAAAGCAATCAAAGGCGGTTATGCTATCCCCGCTTTCAACTTTAACAACATGGAGCAGCTCCAAGCAATCATCAAGGCTGCTGCTGAAGAAAAATCACCCGTTATCTTGCAAGTATCAAAAGGTGCTCGTAACTATGCTAACGCTACTCTTCTTCGTTACATGGCTCAAGGTGCTGTTGAATATGCAAAAGAACTCGGTTGGGCTAATCCCCAAATCGTTCTTCACCTCGACCACGGTGACAGTTTCGAACTCTGCAAATCTTGTATCGACAGCGGTTTCTCTTCTGTAATGATTGACGGTTCACACCTCCCCTACGAAGAAAACGTTGCTCTCACTAAACAAGTTGTAGAATACGCTCACCAACACGATGTAACAGTAGAAGGTGAACTCGGTGTACTCGCTGGCGTTGAAGACGAAGTTTCTTCTGACCACCACACTTATACTGACCCCGAAGAAGTTATCGACTTCGCGACTCGCACAGGTTGCGACAGCCTCGCTATCTCAATCGGTACTTCTCACGGCGCTTACAAGTTCACTCCCGAACAATGTACAACAGACGAAAACGGCAAACTCGTTCCTCCTCCCTTGGCATTCGATGTATTGAAAGCCGTTGAAGAAAAACTCCCCGGATTCCCCATCGTTCTCCACGGTTCTTCATCAGTACCCCAAGACGAAGTTGAAACTATCAACGCTAACGGCGGTGCTTTGAAAGCTGCTATCGGTATCCCCGAAGAATGGTTGCGTGAATCTGCTAAATCAGCAGTTTGCAAAATCAACATCGACTCTGACAGCCGCCTCGCTATGACTGCTGCTATCCGCAAAGTCTTTGTTACTAACCCCGCTGAGTTTGACCCCCGCAAATACCTCGGTCCCGCTCGCGACAATATGGAAAAACTCTACAAGCACAAAATCGTTAACGTGCTTGGTTCAGCAGGTCAAGCAGAATAATCGACCAATCCATATCGATAATTCAAGAGTGCGTCT
>JAFZHD010000005.1 GCA_017555085.1 Muribaculaceae bacterium
ATACTCTGGGTGTTCTCTTGCTACTCTGGCGAATTGCTCTTTGAATGCCTCTAACCTTTTATTGTTTTCGGCACAATTCACTGCATTGTTGGTAAAACGTTGTTTGTCCTCGTCCCAATGCTTTGCAATGTTCGGATTTCCTAATAGCAGGGATTTAACACTTTTGTAGTAGCGGTCTTTCTTTTCGCTAATTCTTAACGATAAATTGCCATTTTTGAAGGCATAATTTAGTTTAACCATAATTTTGGGCTCCTTAATTGTGTAACAAAAGTTTGAATCCGAATTGCTCCATAAGAGAAATGCACACTTTATGCACACCCTTTTAATGTTTCTTTAAGATTTGAGCTATTGAGCAATTTTCATTTTGATTGATTCCGTGTTTTGAAACTTGTGTTCAAAACTCAATTAAGCAGCTCATTAATAATGGTTTACCTCATAAGACAATTTATTTTTAGGTTTAACAAAAAAAGACAACCAAAATATTGATTGTCTTTTCAAGTGGTGCCACCAGGAGCATTTTCGCTCCTTATTAATATGTGTAATTGCTTTCAAATGAGCATTGTAGAATACTTTAAGACACATTTTCTTACTCTTATACCGAGTAATACCTTAAAATTGTAGCCAAATGTAGCCAAGGCATTTTTCTCACATTTTAGATGATGTAATCATCTCTTTTTCTTCGTGCAAAGATACAGAAATTATAATTATTTCGTAGATTTCACTGATAGATTTCTATCAAATTCACCCCACTTTTGTTATCTTTGTATTATGATACTCTACCATGGAACAACAAAGAAGTTTGACCACTTTGACCTTGCCCATTTAGGAGAGGGAGAGGGAAAATCAAAATTTGGTGTAGGACACTATGCCAGCAGTGTTTATAAAAGAGCAGATTGGGAACAAATTTCTATAGATGTGATGAAGTTTTGCTTGCAGCAGAAGTATGACCAATGTCTTGAGTTTAGGGAGGAACTTGAAAGCACCAAAGGGTATAATATCGTTGAATTACAGGACAGGAAAAACGATAAAGAATCGTCAAGAGCAAATGCTTGGGGTGTAAAGACAAAGGGGCAGAATTATGAAGGACCAAACATTATGGGCAGGTTGCTGATGGAACTGCGAGATGGCATGTTGAAATATAAGTTGCCCGACGACTGGAAAAAATATTGGTAGAAACAGTTGGACACGAATAGAAACACAAAACCCTGCAAGTGCTACTTACAGGGTTCTCTTTTTTTGCCAAACCTCAAAAAAACACTTCTTCGGCGAAGACAAATAATAATTATTCTTAGAATACTCCGAAATGCTTTTCAAAGAATTCCTTCAACATCTCTATCATAGTCTTCTTTTTATCCTGCTGTTTTTATGTCCTGCAGACTTATCTTTTCTTAGAGGTGGATATTTCTTACCAAGTTTCAAAATCTTTGATTATGAAAGATACTAAATCCCATACTAAATAGCATACAAATAATAAAATAGCGAGAATTATAATTCTTTTTACTACTTTCATTGCTTTCATCAACTGATTCTGCCTAATAATAGGAACAATTAAAGGGTGCTCTGGCACAATATTTGCTATTTCCAATAACTTCTCATATAATAAATTGCCTATTACTTTGTCCTCATCCTCCATATTATAGTTATCATCATCATCACTACCACCAGCAAGAACAAAATCTAAAATTTTACTTATTATGTCCAATATACCCATCATCTTCATCTTAGGTTTAATCGCTCCAGATTTGACATACTTAATAAAATCTGTAAGTTCGTCGTCTTCAGTAGGTATTGGAAATTGTTTTATTACCTGTTTGATTTCACTTATTGTTTTTCTTTCTAAGTCGCGTTTTTGACTATATTCCACAATAACCGAATTCAGTGAATGATATGCCTGCACTATGCAATTCAATGTTTCCTTTAATCGCTCTGCGGCAGAAAGTGAAGTATCCGACGCAATTTTCTCTCTTCTTTTAGCAATTTGCGATATTTCTTTTTTCACTTCTGGTTTCCTAATATCCAAATATATTGCCATAAGTTCAGAAGAATCTCCACCTCCATCACATTCATCCAAAGAATCATCAGAGGATGTAATTGTCGTATCTTGACTTTCTGTCTTGTCGCTTTTAGAGGCTGACGACTTAACCATTCTTTTATCCCTTTCTTGAGCGGTTTCCCAATTTTTAGTGTCAGCAGCAAATGATGCCGCACCGTGGGAGCATCCCAGACCTTTCAATGTGCGATATATGGCATCATATGTTTGGGATTGAACTGTAATCATTGTTCCATCGGGAACTTCGGTGCAACTATTGCTCCATTGTCCTTTAAAAAACAGTTGTATCATAGTAGTTATAATTGTGTGGTTATCTTACCTACTCTTTACAGGATTTTCGGCATACTCCTTCTTCACAATCGGATTATGGATATATACAAAAAAGAAAGTGTGAGGCTTGCTCACGCTTATCAACAAGAAGGTTGTGGAAAAACCCGAACGATAATAAACGATGCTAATCCCCACACCTGAATGATATGGGGATAGAACACATTGACTATCAATGTGTTCCCCGCCATAAACAAGCAAGTAGTGAGTGTCATTCGTTCATCCTTCGTTCTTGAAAACTTCCACATTTTCTTGTAGGACAGCGAAAACACTTTCAATATGTAAAGCCCGCACCAAGTGCAAAGCACTGCAAAGGTAGCACATTATTTTGAAAAAAACAACCCCCATTTAAGTAACTGCATAATATATAGTTATATGGATTTCAAGAGGCAAATTTTGAGTGGAATTGTGGCATGTAATAATAATTATTATTAGAAAAACTGCCAGCACATTTCACAACGGGCTGACAGCAAATAACAAAAATATGGTTTTTAACTTCGCGATTGAAAGCAGTATCACCCGCTAACAATCAATTTCAAATATCAAATTCACTCCACGCCTTCTTATATATCGTCATATAGTCCCTGATTTCAAGGCTGTCATTGAAATCTGGTCGCCAATATGCCCACCAAACATCCGACCGCTTACACCCCAACTCGCTCTTATATATATCAAATATCTCATCGCATATCTCGTTCAACCGCTTGCAAGTATCGGCATCCAGCTCATCTACGAAATGTGCATCTCCGCATAGTGCTTTCAGTTCATCACCATATTCGCCCATCACCATCCGATACACTTCTTTCGGTGTATATAGTTCTTCATCGCTCACCATAAACTTATGTTTTTATAAACTCTATAAAATCCTCACTATCCTTCTCCCGCTCCTTACGGATAGAATAAATATAATAAAAATCTCTATTTAATTCCATATAGAAGCAATCATCATAAACATGGCACTCACTGAAGAGGGGTCTATGAATAAAATATAGCCAATCATATACTCTTTCGGCAATCTCCTTATTTGAAAGCATAAGTTTCTTATCTTTCTCCTCAAAAAGCGACCAATCAAGTTTTACATGGTTACCAACAACATTCGCCTCCCATTGACCATTGACCACCTTTACAATATCCACTACTCTCTCTATACAACCTCCAGAATAAGGATTCTTCATACAAATAAAACAACCTCCACCATCGTTTTCAATAACCACACGATACTCCTTTGCGAGTTCTTCTAAATATTTAGACATATCTTTCTCGTTGATGAACTTTGTTCTGTTTTCTCTGTAATAGTTAATAGCGACAGAAGGTTCCACTTTTTCCTTACCACAAATCCAATTTTGCCACAAATCTTCATAGTCATACTCACATTCAAATTTTTCTCCAAGCATACATCCTCTCTCTTCACCATACGCCATAATAAAATCTTCAATGCTTCCAATAGTGTGTATAAAGTCTTCTCTCACTTTCTCCTTCATTATATCATTGAAGGGTTCAACAAGTATTTCCATCTGGGTTGTTGTGGTAGCGGCTACTTGTTCTTCACCGCTTACCAAATTCTTTACTTCACTCATTTTATAATCTCTCCTATAATTTATGCTGTTTTGTTAGATACTTTATCTATGAGTTTAACCCACGCTTCTTCTGCACTATCAGCAAGAATATAACCAATGTTATCTCTATGTTCAGAAATCATATCAGGTAGCATTTCCAACCACTTATTCCACAACTCTGATAGCCAATTGTCATCATTCATACCTATCAGGAATTTCTTAATATTCATCTCCTCACCATCCTTTGACCAGATAAGCACCCCTAAACCCTCATTGGGGCTTCCTAAGTTTTTAAGTGGAATAACCCTTACAGGCGAACCTGATTTTACAAAGTCTAACATAAGTTCGTAACCTTCCATTCTCATATACTCATCTATTGACACAAACGAATCTGTTGTTGTGTCAGTGGTAGCAACTACTACTTCTTCGCTGCATACCGAATTTTTACTATTTTTTCTCATTTTATATTATAGTATATCATTCAATTAATTACGCTGCAAGGCATTTATCTACCATGTTTGAAATATCATTCTTATTAAGAAAATCGTTATTAAACTCATCCCAACTATTATATGTTGCCAACTTATCATTTAACTCCTTATCTCTGTTCAGAAGATTCTGTTTTTTACCCAAATCCCAATACGCTTCTTCTTTAAGAAAATAACCCATCTGAGTCTTTCTCCGATAACTTTGTGCATTATTCTTATTGTTTCCAAACACTACTCTATATCTAAAACCATTTCTATAAGTCCTAATCAGTTTTACACTCATGTTTATTTTAAATGGTTCTTCTTCAACTGCTCTCCAAGCAAATCTATCCAACTTTTCCCAGATTTTATGGAAATCAGGTTTGCGGTCAGTATTATGCATCTCCTCATAAGTCATACCTTCAAACTTACTGAATACACTGCAAGCAAACTCCTTGAACTCATCAGATTTCAGATAGTTTCTGATGCTTTCGGTGTTTTCAACATACATCCAATTCCAAAAACTCCAACCATTCTTAATGGTCAATTTTAACTTACCACTACCATTTGGCTGACTCATAATACGAGTTGTAATTTCAAATTTATTCATACTCATTATTCCTTTATTAAATATGTTCTTCAAGAAATTCACAAATACATGCCAATGTAGGGGTTTCAAATATATAATCTTCCGTAATATAATGCCAATCACTGCTTTCAAGAATTTCATCATTGGTCATATCGTCCAATGTTTCATATTCTTCACCAATTAAGACTGATAAGTTGTCATCTTCTGATGTAGCAATCGCAAGAATTTTGCTTTCTTCGTAATGACCAGTGTCATTGTTAAAGACATAAGCACAGATAGAGAAGCAATCTGGGTCATCAGTGCGAACAAGACCACCATTTTCTTTTACAACTTTAATAATCGCTTGTTCCATTTTTTTATTAAGAGAATGGTTCTCTTTTACCAAGTTTTCAAGTGCTGTTACGCCAGTTTCAACATCTGCTTTTTGAATGTTTTTTGTCATAATTAATTTTGCCCGTGTTTATCCTCTCGGCGGGAGTTCTAATTAAATTATTTTTTATTTGTTTTGCTCTTCCTCTGAAAAGTTTTCGTAATCAAACATAACAAAGGGTCAAGCGGATTTTCTATTTTTTTAATTTTTTTGAAAATATTTTTACTCGTTTTGTTTAACGCATTGACCAACAATCATATAAGAATTGAAACTTTTATCTTTTAGGGATTTTGTCCCCGATACGATTGAGCGTAGTTTCCCCTGTCAGCAAAGACATAGTCCTCCCTGTCGGGGCAGTTTTGCCCAGATTTCAATAATCTTATAATCTTATTTTGGTGATTGCTTTCTATGGGTGCGATTTACCCATAGAATGGGTTCCGTTTCCAAATAAATGACCCGCGAATTCATTTACTTTTTTTCTTTGTTGCCGACTTATCGCTTAATCGGCTCCAATGGAAGAACAATTTCCCAATCAAATCTCAACATTACAAATATAACTTAAAAATATGATAATTCCAAATGATTTTGGGGCGTAAAGTCAAAAAAACATCATTTTTTTTGTAAAATGTCGGATATGAAAAAACCACCCTCACTATGAAGGTGGTCAATCTGGAAAAATGGATAGTATTGTAAAAAGGTGCTTGTTTTTCCTGCAAGCACCCTATATATTATTGTAATTCATCCTTTATAAATTGCTCGCGAATTTTAACATAGCGTTCAGTAGCATTGTTGGGGTCAATAACATCATCTCCTATATCATTCATAAACTCTTCGCGTTTCTTTACTATTGATTTAATCTTCTTTGTTTTATTCTTCCCCTTTTTGCTTTCTTCAAGCACGAAGTCTTGAAAGTTAATAATATTGCAAAGGTTACGACCCTCACAACATCTCTCTTCTTGTAAATTGTTATTATCCATTTTTAATAAGATTTATTTGTATATCGGGATTGCTCCCGTTAAGGTATTTATGGTGATTGCTGCTTATTCAATATCCGATATTTTTGACTTAATTAAAAGAAAATAAATTTGTTATATTTAATGTAAGTCAAACAAATTAACTGTTCATAAACTTTTTGAACGACCAAGTCCCGTCCATCACTATAGGGAAACTGGTCGTTTTTTTGAACATGCATAAATAATAATGTAAAAAGGAAATTTCTTTGTTATCTTTTAGTATGAAGTTAGTTAATAGTGATGGATTGATTAACGGAATATAATACATAATAATATACAGACTGCTCGACTGAAATCCCGTCCATCACATTAGGGAGAGTAAGTTGGACAGTCTTTTTTTTTTTAATATGGATAGTAAATTGTTTGACTTTGATTATGAAGTCTATGGAAGTGAAAGACTGTTCTACCTTAACGAAGTGGTGGAGAAATTTGATGGTAGTGATGCTGGTCCAATTTTGAAGGACAAACACTATGAGATGATGATGGTGAAAAATCGTATCACTGTGCTGAATAAGGCAGAGTGTGGCAATGGTGGAACCAGTGGTGTTGTGGATTATCTAAAAAGACACAACACTGGTGGGTTGATATTAGTCCCTAATGTGAGTATATCCAAGGGCAAGGAAGAGAAGTATAAGGATGACCCAGACATCTGCTGCGTGTATGGTGGCGTTGATAAGATTGATTGGGAGGCGAAGATTGTCATAGCAACATACGACCAGTTTAAAAGATTGCTTGCAAATCTTCGTAATTTCGGATTTGCAGGTGATATATTCAGCAATGACTTTTGGCGAGGTAGGGCGATATTCGTGGATGAATACCATAAGTTGGTAGATGAGAGTAAATTTAGAGGTATTATGGCTGAACTGACCGAACTAATTATCAAGACAGACTTATCTGTTACATTGATGAGTGCGACCCCACACTATGGTTATATTGATGCTCTGCGTAATGTGCTTCGTAATACAAAGGAACTAATATCAATTAATGTAGTGTATAAGGATAGGCGTATGACCAAGCGTATGAGTATATATTCGCCCAAAAAGAGCGAGTTGGAGAGGTTGGTCAAGATGTTCATTAATATGAACCAGCAGATATATATATTTTATAACAATGTGGCGAAAATAACCAATATATTGAGTGCAATTGGAACAGATGAGTGTGAGATATTGTGTTCAGAAAGCAGGAAAAAGGAGTGTGGTAGTTACTATTCAAAGAGTTATAACCCAGAGAAGAAGGTGCATTTTCTGACAAGTGCTTACTTCACAGGACACGATATAGAGGGAGAGGTAGATAAGGTGATTATTATAGGCGGCAATTCAACTGTGAGAGGCGCCATTAGTATGCGTGATATTAAGCAGATACTGGGTAGATTTAGGGAGTATTGTGGTGAGAGTATGAGCAATATCCATCTTTTTTATATGTGGGAGAAGAAGAACGATACAGAGTATAGGTCATTGTTGGACAAGTTGAAAATGACCGAAGATAAACTGAAAGCAATCGGAGAAAACTGGATAATGAACGCTGCGTGTATTGAGGAGAAACTGCAGAATATGTATTGCTACGATGCATTGGAGCGTTTGGACTATTGGAGTTCAGAAGAGAAACTGATTAAGAAGTTGAGAGCAAACGGATATGTAGTGGATACAAAGGAAGAGGATGGTAAGCGAGTGAATAAAGCGAAACCAATAGGAGAACTACCTGATTATACAGTAGAACCCAATATGGCGTATAGAGTAGCATTTACAAAAGTTGCTAATGGAGAAGATGTGAGTTGGAAGGAGTATGTGCGTGTGAATAAGATTAGGGACTACATTGAGAAGTATGGAGTTACGAGGAATAGGAATGGTAAGGTAGTTGTCCCTGCACGGGATACTGTATTTAATTTAGTGGATATTGATGAAGTGTTAGAGGGTAGAAAAAATAAGACTGCGATAGAAGAAATGAGCGAGAATGACAGGTATTATGCTTTTGGTTTTGATGATGGCGGGGTTTATAAAGCAAGTTATTTAATGAATTGTTTGAAATATATAAAAGAAAATTATCCAGAGGTGCTGTCAGGTGAGTTGGACTACGGACTACTACCTATTTATATGAAAGAAGTATTTGGAGCATCAATGTTCTGCTGGAAAGCAGGTAATAAATCATCAAGTGACCAATGGTGTGTTATAGGTAATAGTGTAATAAATCAACTAAAATTTACGGAACATATCCCTATTTCGGACAGTGATATATATATAAGACAACTGTCCGAAGAAAGGATATTATCCGTAAAAAAAGAAATAAATGTTAGTTATAGAAGTGATTTGAAGAATAAAAGTTTTTATGGAAGAACCATTGAGTTGAATAACTTACCGCTACATATACCATCACTTACTGGTATCCCATTATATGACTGGGTGAATAAGGATAAAGGACAACGCTTATATCAGGTGAAGTCTGATAGCAAACTGGAAGAAAAATGGCGTAGTATGAAAAACTTTAAGCAGTTACAGATTAGTGAATTTTATCAAGATACCGATAAAGAATATAGGCATATAAAGAGCGAGGTCAATGAAGTTGGTTGTTTAATTATTGACATTGACGATAGTTTGTCGTTCAAGGAGTTCAAGAAACTGTATGGTCAGTGGAAATGGTTAGCATATCCGACCATCTCTAACGCTAATAGCAACTGGAACAAGTTCAGAGTAATTATCCCGTTGGAGCAACCCGTAAGGATTGAGGGAGATAATAACCTAAAAGTCCTGAAAGCACTTCGCTCTACTTTTTGCACATATGAGGATAAGCAGCACGGTCTTGGTAGTTATGTTAATCTGAATGACTGGATGGAGAAGTATATAAACGAAGGGAGTGTATATAGCATTGAGCAGAGTGAAGTAGATTTGCTTCAATATTTGATTTCAGTTGCGTGTGATTATACCAAGAAGAAGTTCTCCAAGGATGAAGTTATGCGGGATGATGTAAGCAACAGAAGATGGTGGTCGCTAGATAAGGCGATTAAGTTGTATGAAGAGGCGGAGGCATCACCTATGGAGGGAGCACGCCACGCTTCATTGTTCAAGATTAAGAACAATCTGACAGAAGAAGATTGCGATAGGTTTGAGGATTGGTTGCGGGAACATTATCCATCAGTAGTAAAGAAGCATTGGAAAACACACAAAAGGATTGTGGCGTAATAATAATTATTATTCTATACACTTAATTTATATAACTTTTGTATTGTCATGTGCTTCAACCCATAAATACTATATATAATAAATAATGGAATATGGATGAGAATATAAAGACCTTTTGCCGTTGCTATCAAGTTTTGTTTAACAAACCTCTACGTTTCAACAAAAAATTGATTTATGGTTTTAGAATTAAGGAGGATGAATTAGAACACAAACCATTCTGCGAGAAAAAACTGCTGGAATATATTGTGGAAGGCATCTTTGGAAAAGTTTTATTTGAATTATTACATGGTGGTTCTTTTAAAGGACGCTTGGATGAAATATGGATAGACCGAGAAGGGAACGAGTATAAAGAAGGTAGCGACCAAACAAGGTTATATTCCTTTGAAGCAACTATAGTGGAAAAAATGAATTACAGGTGCGACACGGTTTATGTGGAGGAAGGAGATGGTTATTGGATAACCGACCCACAAGACTATTTTGATTGCAAAGCAAGGATGGATGCCGACGATCACAAGCAAGGTAAGAACCAATGGATGCAGAACTACTACCGAATAAAAGCACGAAAGGAAGTGCTATCATACATAACTGTAAAGAGTAGAGAAAACCTTGATTACGATATACAAGAGTTGATTAAGAAGGAGGGGTCTGATACGAAGGGGTATGAGAATGCGGATGCGGATGTCCAAAATAAAGAGGATGAATTACCTTTTTAGGGTTATTCAGAAAGGTTAAATACCTATTACTGTTGTAATATATTGAGCATCAATGATATATAATAATACTATTCAATAAATTGATTTTTTGAAGTGTCAGGAGGTTGTTTATGACAGCCTCCTAATTTTTTTATTATTTTGGACCAATTTAAGTGCTTGAGGTCCAGCGCATTATGAAAATAATTGATTAACTTTGTAATACGAAATGTTTCACAATTTTAATAGCAAGATAATGGACAGCACCATAACATCAAGTAAGCGATTTCTTTATGCTTATTGTATAACAGACGGCATCTTGGATAACATGAGCGAAGAAGAACGGACAGCACTCATCCTTTCAATAACCAAGATTAAAGAGGAAATGCTGAAAGGTTCTCATACCACCGAAAGCATTCAAAAAAACACTAAAAAAGTATCAATTTAATGAAGGTAGTCAAAATAATGCAAAAGTATCAATTTAATCTTATGATAAGATAAATTGAAACTTGCTATCCACGAAGACACCGAAAGCAAAATAACTTAAAAGATTAAAATGATAAAAATGGAAGATAAAACCAAAGTTGTCCTTTACGCCAGAGTGAGCACATCCGCACAGGACTACACACGCCAAATTACAGAATTGAGAAAATACGCAAAGAAGCAGAATTACGAAATCGCGAAAGAATTCAGCGAGAAAATTAGCGGTGGAAAGAAAATAGAGGAGCGAGCAGCAATAAAAGAACTCTTGGATTTCGTAAGTCAAAACAAAGTAGAGAAAGTGTTGGTGTATGAATGCAGTCGCCTTTCTCGCCGCCAACTTGACTTTCTTTCAATTATTGAGCAATTGAACGAAGCAGGAGTTAGCCTATATGTTTTGCAGAATGGACTTGAAACGCTTTTGCCTGATGGCAAACCCAACCCGATTGCTAATCTATGTTTTGGTATTATCGCAGAGTTCAATAATCTTGAAAAAAACCTCATCAGGGCGAGAATGGCAAGCGGATATGAGCATCATAGAACATCGGGCGGTCGTGTGGGGAGAAAAGAGGGGTATAGAAAAAGCGAGGATGAATACCGAACAACTTACGACAGGGAGATTACCTTGCTGCAAAAAGGCAACACATTAGCAGATGTGAGAGCCATCACGGGCACATCTATCAATACACTGCGAAAACTTAAAGAGAAGTATTGTTTGGTATCCTGAACATGCGAAAAATAATATGGATTTATGAACACTGCGGGATGGCGTGTGCTGCAAAATGTGTTTGAAAAAAGTGTGATTTTTTTAATGAAAATCGCCACATCCGCATTCATTTTTGTTATATTTTAATTGTAGAAAAGTTAGGGTAAAAGGTTAAGATAACAAGTTAGAAAAACAACGATTTTTTTGAAAAAATATGCCTTTTTTCGTGATTTTTCTGTGAGTTTTGTTATATTTAATATGTAGGGTTAAGGGATTGGATAATAGAAAGATAAGTCCGATTTTCAAGCCTATCTTGTCTAATGTAAATGATAATTTAATAAAAATTGATATATGAAAAGTAATATTGTTAATTTGTCCAACTATCCCATCGGGATGAGGGGTATGGACGGATTGCTTGAAGGAGCAAGGTTTTTTATAAAGGGAATTGTGCGAGAAGCGTTTGAAGAAATCTGGAATGAAAAAAATTACTCTCCTATAACAGACACTCCTTTATTGACAACTGGGGAGTTATGCAAGAGGTGGAACATTACACCAGACACCCTGCACAACTGGGAGAAGCAAGGGAAAATTGCGAAAATGCCATTAGGAGGAAGGAAAAAGATGTATTCTCTAAAAGATGTAGAAGAAGCGGAAGTAAGTGGAATTGTAATCGCAAAAGCAAGTTGATATGAATATATACATCAGAAGCAAGAAGACAGAAGGGAAAGCAGAGTTGCACACATTGATAAGGTGTGGAAGCAAACCAACACACTTCAACTTACATATGCAAGTTGATATTAAGAAATGGATTGAATGCTCAAAAACAGAAAGGAAGAAAGCAAACTTTCTAGATAGTATGAACTACACCCATAAAATCCAAGAGATAGAAAAAGGACTAAAAATCTTGAAGAAGTATCACAAATGCACAAAGGAGGAAGTTGAAAAACTCATTGAGAATATCGTTCTTCAAGAAGCCAGAGAGGAAATGATTAAGAGAGAGGAAGCCAAGTCCAAATTGGAGAGCGAAAGAAGAAAGGCATTTAAGGTGTATGTCCAAAACTATCTTAAAGAAATGCAATGCGGTCAGAGACGAACTGTAAAAAATAAACTCTACAAAAAAAGCACAATATATCATTGGAAACAAGTAGTTGATAAAGTATTGGATTTTCACAAAAAACATCCTTTCTCTTGGGATGAAATAGACCAAAGATTAATCGTCAAGTTTATAGATTACTTGGAGAAAGACGATTTAAGTAAGTCAAACATTCAGAAACTAATGAAGGATTTCAGAAAGTTAATCAAGGATGCTGGAATAGAAGATATTCACAACAACTTTCGTGCAAGAGACCTAAATTTCACGATAGAAGTGGGAGAAAGCGAAAAATGCACACAGGTATATCTTACAAAGCAAGAACTAGATGGACTATACGAAATGGAACTAAGTGGAACCGAAGAACTGGTAAGGGATATTTTTCTTATTGGTTGTTTTATTGGGCAGCGAATTAGTGATTATGGAAGAATTGAGCCAGAATGGTTAGGCACAACCCATAATGGGGTAAAAGTAATAAGACTTGAACAAACTAAAACAGGAAACAAAGTTTGTGTCCCTATTGGCGACAAACTGGAAACCTTGTTAAAGAAATATGACTATTGTGTGCCGAAGATTAGCGACCAAGAAATTGATAGAACAATAAAGGATATTTGTGAAAGACTATCGCTTTCTATCCCAAGTCTTGCTGTTAAAGAGAAGACGATGCTAAAAAAACAGGAAAAAATTGCTTTATACACAAATAAGGACGGAGGACGGAGAATGTTTGAGATAAATGAAAAAGGAGAGTGCATAAAGCCAAAGTGGGCGATGGTGGCATCTCAAACTGCGAGAAGAACCTGCGTCACGAACATGTATCTTGCTAAAAAACCAGACGGGTCATCAAAATACACTCTTGCTGAAAGGATGAGCGTGAGTGGGCATAAAACCGAAAGTCAGTATATAAAATATATAAAGTGTTCATTGGACGAAGTTGCCGAAATGGTTGCTGCTGCTGCAAATGACGATGGGGATAATAACTTGTTCTAAAAAAGAGAAGGTAAAAACTTGGTTTTTGCCTTCTTTTTTTATTATAATACCCTGTTAAAATGGTCTCTCGTGTATTTCAAATGGAGAATGAAATGTCAAAATGTAGTCAAATTGTAGCCAAAATTAGGTTTCAAGGCAAAAGAAAAAACGCTAACAACTTGTTTTATAAGTTATTAGCGTTTCTTGTAAGTGGTGCCACCAGGAATCGAACCGGGGACACAAGGATTTTCAGTCCTTTGCTCTACCATCTGAGCGATGGCACCATTGCTGTTTTGCGATGCAAAGGTAGTAATGTTTTTTGAACTGTGCAAGTGTTTTGGCGAAAAAAGTTGATTTTTTACTCTTTTTCTTCGTTTTTGAGCTGTTTTACCTTGATTAATTCCAATCGGGTGGCTGTTTTTTTGACAATTTCAAATTCGAGGTGTTCGAGTTTTATTGTTTCGCCTTGGTCGGGAATCTGCCCTGTGCTGACGAGAATGTATCCTGCGAGGGTTTGATATTCATCGTCTTCGGGTATGTCAAGGTCGTATGTTTCGTTGAGTTCGGCAATTTCGATGCGGCCCGAGAATTCATATACGCCGGGTTCGATTTCTTTGGCTGTGATGTCTTGATGGTCGTGTTCGTCTTGGATGTCGCCGAAGATTTCTTCAACGAGGTCTTCGAGGGTAACCATTCCGGCTGTTCCGCCAAATTCGTCAATGACGATTGCCATAGAGCGTTTTTCGGCGAGCATTCGGCGCATCATTTTGTTTGCCAGCAGAGTTTCGGGCGCAAATATTACGGGTTTTATGCGTTCTTTCCAATCGGGGTTGAAGTTTAGGAATTCGCTGACATGTATGTAGCCCAATATGTTGTCGATGTCTTCGCTATACACCACGATTTTAGAGCGGCCCGACGATGTGAAGAGTTGTCGCAGGTCTTGGCACGATGTGGTGTCGATGTTTACGGCTACGATTTCGTTGCGGGGTATGGCGCAGTCGCGAAGGTGGGTTGATGAGAAGTCGAGTGCGTTGTGAAAGATTTTCACTTCGTGTTCGATTTCGGCATCGCCTTTGGCTTCGTTGTCATCTATGTTTTTTTCGAGATATTGGTTGAGGTCGCCGATTGATAATACGCCCAATCGGGTGTTCTCGCTATGCACGCCGCAGAGTTTCATGAGTGCTTTTGATAGCCATGAGGTGAATTGCGAGATGGGGTATAGCAATATATAGAATAGGAATAGTGGGCTTGACGCCAATTTGAGTGAGCGGTTGGGGTTGATGCGGAACACTGCTTTGGGGAAGAATTCGCCGGTGAGCAGCACGATTGCGGTCGAGATAATGGTCTGCATCAATAGTATAAAGCCTTCGTTGGGGTAGATGTTGGCAATGATGGGTTCGAGCAGCGCGGCTGCGGCCATACCATAAACAACGAGCACGATGTTGTTGCCCACAAGAATTGTGGAGATAAACAAGTTTGGCTTTGAGTAAAACAGGTTGATGATGCGAGAGATGAGTCCGCCGCGTTTCACATCAAGTTCGACTCTGACGCGGTCAGATGATATATAGGCTATTTCGCAGCCCGAGAACAGGGCCGAGAGTGATAGCGAAATGACTATGATGATGCTCCACATCCAAATTTCTTGGGACTCCATAGATATATTGTTTTGCTGATGTTATTGGGGGTTATTGTCGGCTTTTTTTGTCATGTCGCTGATGGGGAATATGCCCGAAACGCGGTTTACGGTGTAGTCGGTCATGTTCTCGTTTGAGACAAAGCCGTAGCCTTCGATAATGCGGTCGCTTTTCTCGATGTGGATAAACGAGTCGGTATATACTTTTTTGTCGCGTTGGTCCCAAAACAGGTGTTCGGTTTCAAAGCGTTCTTTGGCGACATTTGTCATGTGTACATATCCGATAAACTCCCATTTTTTTCGTTGGCTCAGGTATATTGCCGAGTCGCATTCAAATGTTGCGTCAATGGCGCGCATGTTGTCATATTTTTCGAGATGAAGGCCTTTGTTGAAATCCCAACGGGGTTCTTGGGCTTCTTCAAACACGAGCCATGACGGGGCTGTGATTTTGTAGCGAATGATGCCTGAGTCAGATACAAGTGTCTCGACATTGAGGGTTTTCATAGTGGGAACGACCTCGTTGTCGATAGCGATGTCGACAAAGTCTTTCTTGTCGCTGCTACACGAAGCCGACAGACACAATGCCACAATTGCTCCCACGATTGAGAGCAATATAGAGGCTTGTTGTTTATGAGTTGATTTCGTCACGATGTCGGGCGGTTGTGGCAAGTGTGATTAGCGAATCTTGTTTTTCCAGAACCACATTTCGTTGAAGTTGACACCGAGAGTGATGTTGAAATAATCTTCGGTGATGAGGGGATTGGGGTTGGCCTCGCGGCGCATGTATTCAAAACCGAGGTTAATCATTGTTTTATTTTTGGGAACGGGGAGTCCGAGACCCAAAGTGATGCCATAGTCACAGATGTTGTTGCCTTGTGCTTTGACATATCCGTGATTGTAATATGCGCCCAAGCGATAGTTGACGAGTTCAAAATAAGAGCCGCGCGCTTTGGGACGGTATTGGAAACCGAGCGATGCTTTCCAGCGGTCGCTATAATCGGCTTGTTCATAAACGATTTCGTCGTTGTTTTTAATTGCACCCGATTTTGCTCTGCTCCAAGGTTGGTAGGTATAGTCGGCTTCAACCATAAAGCCTTTGTGTTGATAACTGATACCGCCACCCCAAGTTTCGGGCAATGAGAAGGCGTCTTTGAGGTTGGTCAAGCCGACAGAGTCGGTTTTTGTGGTTTGGTCTTGGTCGATGTCATAGAAACTGCCCCATGTTTTGCCGTGAAGTTTTTGGGCGGGAGAGTAAACAGCACCGATAACCATGCGGTCATGTTTAGAGAAGTCGATAGCATATTGCACACCAAATTGCATGTGGAAGTCTTGCACTTTCATCACGCGTTCAAAGAGTGATGTTGCACCGTTGTCGGTGTAGCCATAGGCTGAGTTGACGATTGTGCCCCAAAGGTAGCCGAAATTAGCGCCGATATATGCGTTTTTGAACGGGTTGACGCTCAAACCGGCATATAACTCATTGATGCCGCCTGTGCCTTCGCGTGCGCTTGAACCGTTCACGATTTCAGAGCCGAATGAGTAGCCCACCGATGAGTAGGGCAACATACCGATGCTCATGCCCATGTATCGGGTGATGGGAAATTGCATGGTGATGTAGTCGATACCTCCGCCCACATTGCTGCCGTGGAGTTTCTCGCCGTTGGCGTCATACTCGCTCGACCACGACATGTTCAAGTCAAGACCCATGTCAAAGAGGAATGTGAGAGAGTCGATAGCGGCATAACTTGCTGGGTTCATGACATTGATTTGTCGTCCCGAGTTCATGGCATAACCCACACCACCCATGGCGCGTTGAGCCGATGTGGTGTTGTCGTTGAGAAGGCCGAAGCCGAATTTAGAATAGGGGCTCCTTGTTTGAGCTTCTATTGTGAATATTGAGCCCAAGGCCAATATTGCGATAAGTGCGATTTTATTTAGTTTCATTATATCTTAATATGCAGTTTAGTCCTCTGTTAACCAATAGTGGGTCAATCTCGTGGTCGATAGATAGCAGTGGCGCTATTGTCGGCGTCCACCCTCCGGTGATTATCACTTTTGAGCCGGCGGGCAATTGGCGGTAGTAATGCTCAATCTCAGCCGCCACGCCGTTTATGGCACCTGCGCGCATTGCTGTCGTTGTGTCATAGCCCCACAATGGCGAGTCGCCTTTGGGGTCAACGATGGGCAGTCGGGCGGTAAAGTGGTGCATTGCTTCAAGGCGCATGTTCACGCCCGGGGCAATGTTGCCGCCAATAAAGCAGGCTGTGCTGTCAACCACATCATAGGTCACAGCTGTGCCCATATCCACCACCAACACGGTTGTGCCGGGAAAGCGGCATTGTGCGCCCACGGCTGTTGCGATGCGGTCGCGGCCCAATGTGTGGGGTGTTGCATAGCCGATGGTGACGGGCATCGGGGTGAGATGTGTCAACTCGATGGCGGTGTGGCATTTCTGACTCAAAACGGTCATAATGTCGGTTCCGACGGCTGCAACAGAGCAATAAATAGCCGCGTCAATGCCGTGTTTGTCAATCAGTGACTCAATATGAGCGGCTGAGAGCGATTCATAGTAATGCTCGCCGATTGGCTCATCGTTGTGCCACACCACAACTTTGGCGCTGCTGTTGCCTTGGTCTATCGTGAGATAATATCCCATATTAAGGCACAAAATTAGTAAAACCTTGCCAAATAAATGCTCTATTGACAAGGTTTTTATGCATTAGAAACGCAAAACGCTCCAAAAAGCGGGTTATTTAACTCATTTTTACCCTTTTTGCTACTTGTTGTCGGCTTCTTTTTGAGCCTTTGCGAGGGTGCGGGGAATCATGATAGAGGTGTAAATCTGAATGATTCCGCCGGCGAGAGTGAATGCAAGCCAATCGGTGCGGCCGGCACTGGGGTAGAACAAGAAGAACACGGCTACGGCAAAGAACAGTGCGCTCCAAAACTCGATGCGACACAAGCGCTTCACTCTGAAATTGTCGCCTTTGTAGGGGGTGAACAATCGGCCGATAAGCACCAATGCGGCACCTGCGGCATAGATGTAGCGGAATGTATCGCCGCTGACATTAAACAGAGGCATTACTGTTGCCCCCATGATGAGCAACAAGCCTATCGACACGAGTGCCAACAGAAGTTGCGAGGGCTGTTTTGCTGTATTAACGGGTTGATTTTGTTTCATTTATTGTTGATTTGGGTTTTCAAAAACAAAGACATCTTCGTCGGGGTGTTGCATGTGATAGTTCTCGCGAACGATTTTCTCCATGGTTTCAACATCGGTGTTGAGCAGTTGAAATTGCTTGGTGTAATAGTTGAGCGAGTCAGAGTAATGCTTGATTTGGCTTTTGAGTTCTTTAATCTCCTCTTGGAGTTTCATTTTTTCAAGAACAGAATGCTCATCAAAGAAAACCATATATACGATATATGATACGACGATGATGAGTGTCAACGAAATGTATCGGCGACACCAACGGTAAATTCTGATTAATGTTTCTTTCATTGCGGTTAAGATAAATGTTAAACTTATACAAAGATAGCAATAAAAATCGGTTATGCAAATTATTGGATTTGTTTGGTCTTAGTTAACGAAATGTGTATGAAGGTGTACAGACCGAGAACAATGAGCAGCAATGTTTGTGTGCCGAGCACGAGGTTGGCAAATGCAAGTGTCTCGGTAGTGTCTGTGAGACCATACATTGACAAGCCAAACATTACCGCAATCTGCCACGGGCCGATGCCTCCGTTAGAGGGGATGCCCATTGCGATGCTTGACAATACGAAGCACACCAACACTATCAAAATGCCGTGAGCATCGAGTGCGGCTGCCGTGCAGTCAAATGCGTGGAACGCAACATATAATTGCATGAAGTAGCAACCCCATATTGCTGCTGTGAGTATGAGCCATTTCACCTTGCCCTTCATGACGGCGATAGCAACAAAACCTTGCCACATGCCGGTTGCAAAACCTTTTACTTTGGTTATCACGGGATTGTTTGGTACTCGGGTAAACAGTAACCAAAGTCCTATCACACAGATTGCAACGGTCACCCATAGCCATGGAGAGGTTGCTATTGAGGCCAATGTTTCATAGGCTTGGGGATATTGCATGATGAACGCTTTGATTTTGTCGGAAGCGAGCACAAAAGTGAGCAATGTGAGGGATAGCACGGTAACTAAGTCGGCCACTCGTTCGGCAATCATTGAACCGAAAACGTTTGTGAACGATGCGTTTTGTCGTTGTGCGATAAAGCCGGTGCGCCACACTTCGCCCAAGCGGGGTAGCACAAGGTTGACGGCATAAGTGCCAAAGATGCTGTCAACGAGAGTTGACAACGGGGTGTTGATGCCGAGGGCGCGCAGTTGAATGTTCCAACGCATGGCACGGAATATGTGGGAGAACACAGCGATGCACAGAGTGAGTGCTATCCACCACAAACGGCTGCCCTGACGGGTGATTTGCTGCATCATCTGATTGAAATCGACGCCGGTAAACAGCACATAGCACAATCCCACACTGATGAGCAAGGGAATGATGTACTTAAATGCTTTGCCTAATATGTTGCTGCGTTTTTTATCTTCTGACATTGGTGATTGATGATATTATTTAGCCGACAAGGTGATGATGGGCACGAGCATTTCTTCCATAGAGATGCCGCCGTGTTGGAAAGTGTCGGTGTAATACTTCACATAGTGATTGTAGTTGTTGCGGTAGGCAAGGAAATCGCGGCTTGTGGCAAAGATGTAGGTCGATGACACATTAGGTGAGGGGAGGCCAAATCGTTCGGGCTGCTTGATTTCATAAACCTGCTTGGGGTTGTAACTGAGGTTTTTGCCCACTTTGTAGCGCAAGTTGGTGTTGGTGTTTTTGTCGCCCACGACTTGCAAGGGATTGTCAACGCGAATTGTACCGTGGTCGGTCGTAAGCACGATTTTATATCCTTTTTCGGCAATTTTACGGAATAGGTCGATTGCCGATGAATGGCGGAACCACGACTCGGTGAGAGAGCGGTAGGCCGCGTTGGTTGCCGCAAGTTCGCGAATCATCTTTGACTCGGTGCGGGCATGAGAGAGCATGTCTATAAAGTTGAGCACCACGACATTGAGGTCGTTGTTTTCAAGGTTTGAAAACTCGCGAATGAGTCGTTCGCCGGCATCGGAGTCGTTAATCTTGTTGTAAGAGAAACGGCAGCGGCGGCGGTAGCGGTCAAATTGTGTTGCGATGAGCGGTGACTCGTTGAGGTTTTTGCCCTCGTCTTCATCCTCGTCAACCCACAAGTCGGGAAACATTTTCGCGATTTTGTCGGGCATCAAACCTGAAAATATCGCGTTGCGAGCATATTGGGTGGCTGTGGGCAAAATGGTGCAGTAAAGTTGCTCATCAAAGGTGAACATATCGCTCAACAACGGCTTGATGGTGTGCCATTGGTCGAGGCGGAAGTTGTCGATGAGAATGAAAAACACTTTTTCGCCCTTGTCGAGGAGGGGGAAAACATTGTTTTTGAAAATCTGCGGGCTCATGAGGGGGTGCTCATCAGAGGTTACCCAACTCTCATAATTTTTCTTGACAAATTTGGTGAAGTTGTTGTTGGCTTCGAGTTTCTGCATGTTTAGCAACTCGTCCATATTTGTGTCGGTTGATGCCAATTGCAGTTCCCAAAACACGATTTTGCGATAGAGTTCATACCAGTCGTTGATGTCGCGGGCATCGTCAATCTGCATTGAAATGTTGCCAAACTCTTGGCGGTAGTCAGAAGTGGCCTGTTCCGACACAAGTTTGTCGGAGTGAAGGTTTTTCTTGATTGAGAGCAGAATTTGGTTGGGGTTTACGGGCTTGATGAGGTAGTCGGCAATTTTGTTGCCAACTGCTTGGTCCATAATGTTTTCTTCTTCGCTCTTGGTAATCATAATGACGGGGATGTGGGGCTTGGCTTGCTTGATGCGCGACAAGGTTTCGAGGCCTGTGAGGCCGGGCATATTCTCGTCAAGAATGATGAGGTCAAAGTGTTGAGACTGTGCAAGGTCGAGTGCGTCGCGGCCATTATTGACGGTCACAACTTCATAACCTTTGTTTTTGAGAAACATTATGTGGGGCTTGAGGAGGTCAATCTCGTCGTCGGCCCATAAAATGGTATGATTGTTCATAGTTTTATATAGGAGAGTTTTGCGTAGTTAATGTTATGGCATGTCAAGCAGCGAGTCGTCATCGTCGCCTTCTGACTCTTGTGCCGGTTGAATTGTGGGGCCGCCGAAAATTTCGTTTGGTAACACCTGCTCTTCGGTTTTCTCTACCGACAGTTGACCGATGTATCTGAAATACTCGTCAAACGAGCGGCCTTGCTTGATGAGGATGTCAAAGTTTGACGCACTGATAACAATGGGTCGCACTTGCGGTGGCAAGTTCAATGTGCGGTTTTGCTCCATCACATTGCGGTAGTGAACTATTTCGTTGATGTTTTCAAATCCTTTGATAATTAACAATCCGAGTTGGCCAAAGTTCATCTGTTCGAGGTCAAAGTCTTTGACTACAAACGAGGTGAAGTTGTGGCGGGCAACTTCATAGAGCAATTGGTTGGCATCGACAGTGTCGGTGGGGAATGTGAGAATGAGCAGATGTTTCTCGTCTTGGTTGAGTGTGAACTGCGCAATTCCCGCCAATGAGTCGCCGGCAATCGAGTCATTTGATAGACGGATATCCCACAACATACCTCTCATGTTTGATGTGGGTTGTTCAAGGTCGCGGCCTTGTGCCATCTGTTTGAGATATGATGATGCGAGGGGTGTGATGTCGGTTTCGGGGTAACGCTCCAACAATTCTTTGAGGGTGGTGTTGAAACGCTCGTGGTCGTTCTCGGTAACATAAGAAAGCGCGTGCAAGAACATGAACTTGGGCATAATCTTGCTCAACGGGAATTGACGCATCATTTCTTCGTATGCTTCGTGAACGGCAGCATTATCGTTGCGGAGATATGCGTCATAGGCGTTTTGATACATCTCTTCTTGACGCACATTCATTGTTTTGAGGTTTTCGAGATAGTTGGGGTCTTGCATTGCGATGCCGTAGGGCGAGTCGGCAAAGTCGTTGACAATCAGGCTGCGATAACGCTCGGCTGTGGTAACATTACCTTGGCGCATATACATGAGGTAGAGGTTGTAGTATGTGTCAAGGCGGTAGATGTTGTCGGGATATTGGTTGAGCAGTTTGTTAAACTGTGTGGCAGCGGCTGGGTAGTCTTCAAGTTTGTCTTTGAGAATAACGCCCATGTTGAACAATCCTTCTTGGATAACATCGTTGGCGATGGTCTTTTCCTCGTCGGTTTTGGGAATCTGTTTGAGGTAATACTCAGGGAAGTGGGGGTCTTCGCTGCGCTTTTCCTGCTCTTTGAGTTTGGCCAATTCCTCCTCGCTGAGGTTGCTTGTGTCGGTTTGGCCTTCGTTGGCGGCTTGGTCGTCAGAGTCTTCATAGGTCTCGGCGTCAAACTCGGCCATGTCAAACGATGCCTTGTTGCGGCGGCGCCAATCGTCTTCAAGTTTGCGGCTGCCCCAACGCTTTTGGAACGCGGTTTTGCCGGCGTTTTTTGTCGCGGTGTTGTAGAAATACCACGAGTCGTCGGTGTTGAGGTTGAACGATTGGGGAGTGTTGTTTGACTGCATATTGTCGCCTTTGGCAGCTTGCTCGGCAAGGTATTCCTCGCGGCGCGCGTTTTCGGCTTCTTCCTCCTCTTTCTTTTTGAGTTCATCAATTATTTTGTTGATGATTTCAAGTTGCTCTTTGGGCGATTTTTGCGACAGACGCAACAATGAGTCTTGCAATGCCACATTTTGGGCATACACGGCAAGTTCGTCAAGCACATCGCTTCGGCGCTTGATGGTTTCGTAGTCGGGATATGTCTCGGGCAGTTGCGGCACTGCTTCGGAGTAGCGGGGCTGTGCCAAGTCATAGCGGCTTTGCTCAAAGTAGAGTCGGCCCAATGTGAGTTGGTTGATGGCTTTGTCTATACCGTTGCGGGTACTCTTTTCGGCCGATAAAATGTAGTTGGTAATGGCATTAACCGTGTCGTTGCGAGAGAGATACAGGTTGCCTATTGCATAGTAAATTTGGTCGAGATACTCTTTGTTGCGGTCAAAGATGGTCATTCGGCGCAACGATTTTACTTCGCTTGCAATGTTATCGCCTTCAAACACTTCGCTCTGCTTGATGCGGGCGTTGAATTTAGTGCGGTAGGGGGCATTTGATGAGCCGCCGGCTTTTTTGAATGCTTGGTAGGCTTCTTTGTTTTTTCCGGTGCGGGCATAGAGTTGTCCCAAAAGGAAACGCAAGCGTGTTTTTTGAGCGCCGTCGGCCAGTTCGATAGCCTTTTCGAGGTGAGGGATAGCCTCCTCATAACTTTCGCCTTTGATGAGGTAGTCGGTGTAGGTTATGTGGTAGAGATTTTTGAGGGTGTTGTTTGTGAGTTGGTCGGGCTTGATGAGAATCAAGATGTTCTCGGCCTCAAAACGCCATCCGAGCGAGCAGTAACTGCGCGCTTGCCACAAAAGCGCTTCGGTGGTTACATCGGGCAACCAAGTGAAGTGCTTTGAAATGTAGTAGAATGTTGAGCCTGCGCCTAAGAAATCGCCGTTGTTGTATTGGCTGCGGCCCATCATCATCCAAGCGTTGTGGATAAACGGGTTGTATTCCTCGCGGTTCATCCATTCCTTGTATTTGGGGTCGCGGCTTTTGCCGGGTTTCTTTTTGGGTTTGGCTTTTATAGAGTGGAGCTGAATGGCTTTTTGAGCCTTCTCGATTGAGCGGTCAAACTTGCCCTGTGGTTGGGGCGATTTGGGGTAGTTGTAGGCATCAACTGGGTGAACAAACACAAGTTGGCTGTAATCGTCTTGATAGGTGTTTTCAAGATTTTTAAGCGTGGTCCGATAATGTTCGTTGCCGTTGAAATATACATTGTAGCGAGTGGTAAACGACTGATAAGAACGCGACATAGGGGTGTTTTTCTTGGTGCTGCACGATGTTAGCGCAAGTACCGAGAAAATTAATGCCGATATGAGATGTAGTCGTTTCACTTCAATGTAGTTTATCTATTTAATAACGAATGTGTAGCCCGCTTTATTGCATTTGGTTGCGAGATGTGAAAATGTGAACAGCGCGGGCAATGCCGTAGGCAAGTACCATGACGATAACGATGAGTGCCGAGCAGGGCACATCGATAACGGTGGTGAGCAAGAGTCCGGCGAGGCTGCACACAAGCGAAATGCCCACCGAGAGCAGCATCATGCTTTTGAATCGGGTGCAATAAATCTCGGCAATCATTTGCGGCAACGAGAGCATCGACATCAACAACATGAGCCCCACGAGGCGAATAGTCAGCACGATGCACACGGCTATCAGCACGGTCATGGTGTAGGATATGAACTTGACGGGCAGATGCATCACTTGTGCAAAGTCGCGGTCAAATGCACATGCCACAATCTTGCGATAGAAAATGGCGAAAAACGCGATTAGCACGGTGGTGAACACTCCAAACGCGATGAGGTCGGAGCGGGTGATAGTCAATATGTTGCCAAACAAAAACGAGTTCAATTCAGGCACATATCCCGGCGTGAGGAAAATGAACAGCACGCCCACAGCCATGCCCAACGACCATATAACGGCGATGGCCGAGTCTTCGCGCACACGGTGTTTTGTGGCAAGCCATTCAACTCCGGCCGATGAGCCGACAGCAAATAGTGCCGCCATCAAAATGGGGTTGAGGCCCAAGAAATATCCGAGCCCGAGTCCGCCAAAACAAGCGTGAGTGATGCCGCCCGTGATGGCCACCATGCGTCGCGACACGATGTAGGTGCCTATGATAGCAGCCGCGATGCTGATGAATATGATGCCTATGATGGCATTTTGAAAAAATGTATATTCAAATAGTTGTGTCATTGTTAGTTGTCAGAGGTGTCGGCTTGTGCAAATGTGAAACCTGCATCTTGTAGATGTCGCCAAAAATCGGGGTATGACTTTGACACCACATCAATGTCGTTGATGATGATGCCTGGAATGTAGAGTGCTGCGGGAGCAAATGCCATTGCCATGCGGTGGTCTTTGTAGGTGTCGATGGCGGGAATTTCGGCGATGGGCATGCGGTTGCCGTCCCACGACAGTTTGCTGTCGTTTTCGATAATCAGTTCCATGCCCAATTTGAGCATTTCGCAACGCAATGCTTCAAGTCGGTCGGTTTCTTTGATTTTGAGAGTTGACAAGCCTGTGATGTTAAACGGAATGCCGAGCATGCACGCAGTCACGACAATAGTTTGTGCCACATCGGGTTGGTCGCTGAGGTCGATGTTGAGGCGGGGAGTGGTGTCGGGCGAGGGTTCGAGCGTTGTGATGCCGTTGTCAAACACGGTGTTGATGCCAAAGAGCTCAAACAACTGCGCAATGTGGCTGTCGCCTTGAAGGCTGTCGCGGTCAAGACCTTGCAAAGAAATGTCGCCCGATGACAGAGCGGCTATTTCATACCAATATGATGCTGCACTCCAATCGGCCTCGACCTTGAATGGCGTAGCCTTGTAGGTTTGGGGTGCAATAGTGATTACATTTTGAGTGAAATCGCTCTCGATACCCCACGATTTCATCATTGACAGAGTCATCAAGATGTAGGGTTGAGAGATTATGTCGCCTTCGAGAGTGAGAGTCAGCCCGTTTTCCATTGTGGGGGCAATCATGAGCAATGCCGAGATGTATTGCGAACTGATGGTTGCGGGCAATGAAACATTACCGCCTTTGAGGCGAGAGCCTTTGATTGTGAGAGGGGGGAAGCCCTCGTTGGCGGCGTATGTGATATCGGCACCGCAGTCGCGCAATGCGTTGACGAGAGCCGAAATGGGGCGTTGGCGCATGCGTTCAGAGCCGTCGAGAGTCACATTGCGGCCGGGGGTTGCTGCATAGTAAGCTGTGAGAAATCTCATGGCTGTGCCGGCAGCGCCGATGTTGATGTCGCTGTCGGTAGATGACAGAGCGGCCACCATCACATCGGTGTCGTCACATTTTGCCACTTGCTTGATGTCAATGGCGTTGGGTGTCAATGCGTTGATGATGAGCGCGCGGTTGCTGATGCTCTTTGAGAGAGGCAACGAAACGCTTGTCTCGATAAACTCTTCGGGTGGAAATATGTGGCAATTCATTATTGTGCGAGTGATTTAACAGCATCGGCAAGCGAGGCCAATGCATTGTTGAGAACAGAACGGGGGCATGCGATGTTCATGCGCATAAAGCCTTCGCCTTCGGCGCCAAACATTTTGCCGTCGTTGAGAGCCAATCGGGCTTTGTTGACAAAGATGTCGACAAGTTGCTCTTGTGTCAAGCCCAATTCGCGGCAGTCGAGCCAGATGAGGAACGATGCTTGTGGGCGCACGGGCTTAATCTGCGGAATGTTGGCTGCAAAGTAGTCAATCATGAAATCGATGTTTCCTTCAATGTATTCAAGTGCTTCGTCAAGCCATTGTTCGCCGAGGGTGTAGGCCGCTTCGGTGGCAATGGTGGCGGTGAATGTTGTTGCATCAAACTCGTTGACCGACAGCCATTTGAAGAACGGTTCGCGGAGTTGTTCGTTTTGAATGATTACCCACGAACTTACCAATCCGGGAATGTTGAAGGTCTTTGACGGCGCGCCAAGAGTGATGCAGATGTCGCTCGCATCTTGGCTGATTGATGCAAACTGATGGTGGCGTTTGCCGTTGAGCACCAAGTCGGCGTGAATTTCGTCGGAGATAACGAGCACATTGTGGGCTTTGCACAAAGTGGCAAGGCGCAACAACGATGCGTTGTCCCATCTGATGCCACCGGGGTTGTGGGGGTTGCACAAAATCATCATTTTGGGCTTTTCCTCAACAAATATTTTTTCGAGGTGGTCAAAGTCCATCTCATAGCGATAGTTTTCGGTGAGAATGAGCGGGTTGTTTACCACAACGCGGTTGTTGCCTTCGACCACATTTTTGAACGGGTGGTAAACGGGAGGCTGAATGACGATTTTATCGCCGGGTTGTGTGAAATAGTTGACCACAAGCGCGATGCCTTTCACCACACCGGGAATGTAAGTGATTTCGTTGCGCGACACTTTGAAGTTGTGACGGTGGTCGAGCCAATTAATGATTGACTGCCAATAACTGTCGCTCGCGATGGCATAGCCATATATGGGGTGGTCGATGCGTTGTTTGAGTGACTCAACTATCTCGGGACACACGGCAAAGTCCATGTCGGCAATCCACATTGATGTGAGGTCGGCACGGCCAAATCGCTGTTCCATTGCGTCTATTTTCACTGCGTAAGTGCCTTGTCGGTCAATAAGTTGGTCAAAGTCGTATCTGCTCATTTTTCTAAATTGCTAATGCCGAATGGGGTGTCGGCTACACATTGTTAAATTAAATTTTCTACAAAAGTACAATTTTTTTTGCGATTGTTTCGTGCTTTTTTAGTATGTTTGTATTTATAAATTGGCTAAATAGTTTTTGTAGCCGCAACTAAACTCTAAATCTTGAAAAAACAATACTAAAATGGAGCAACGAAAATATACTCCCGAAGAGGAAGAACGCATGATTGAGGAAGCATATCAAGATGTGCTTGAAGGATATTTGAAAAGTAACCACCGCAAAAAGGTGGAAATCATAGAACGCGCTTTCAAGTTTGCCAAAGAGGCTCACAAAGGAGTGCGCCGCCGCTCGGGCGAACCTTATATTCTTCACCCTATTGCCGTGGCTAAAATCGCAAGTCAGGAAATAGGTCTCGGCTCTACCTCAATTTGTGCCGCTTTCTTGCACGATGTGGTCGAAGATACCGACTACACGGTTGAGGATATTGAACAGCAATTTGGAAAGAAAATCGCTCAGATTGTCGCCGGATTGACCAAGATTTCGGGCGGTATCTTCGGTGATAAGGCATCGGCGCAGGCCGAGAATTTCCGCAAATTGTTGCTCACGATGAGTGAGGACATTCGCGTGGTGTTGCTCAAAATGGCCGACCGCTTGCACAATATGCGCACATTGGGCTCTATGGCTCCCAACAAGCAGTATAAAATTGCGGGCGAAACTTTCTATATCTATGCTCCGTTGGCCCACCGCTTGGGCTTGTTTGCTATCAAAACCGAACTCGAGGACCTCAGTTTTAAATATGAGCACCCGGCTGCCTATGAGCGCATTAGCCAACAGCTCAAAGAGTCGGAATCAAAACGAGCCATGCTCTACAATAATTTCTCAACACCTATTATTGAGAAACTCCAGTCAATGGGCCTGAAATTTGAGGCAAAATATCGTCAAAAATCGGTTTACTCGATTTGGAATAAAATGGAAACCAAGCATATCCCGTTTGAAGAGGTGTATGACTTGTATGCAATGCGCATCATTTTTGACTGCGATGACATTGCCATGGAAAAATCGATTTGCATGAACATTTATGCCACAATCACCGACTTGTATCGTTTGCACCCCGATCGCACTCGCGACTGGGTGAGCATTCCCAAGGCCAACGGCTATCAGGCGCTTCATGTTACTGTGATGGGTCCTGACGGTAATTGGGTAGAGGTGCAGATTCGCAGCCGCCGCATGGACGACATTGCCGAAAAAGGCTTTGCAGCCCATTGGAAATACAAAATCGGCGAAGGCGATGAGGAATCGGAACTCAATGTGTGGCTTAAAACCATTAAAGATATTCTTGATGAGCCTAATCCCGATGCGATGGACTTCCTCGACACCATCAAACTCAACCTTTTTGCATCGGAGATTGTTATATTTACGCCCAAGGGCGAACTGATTACTTTGCCCGCCGAATCGACCGTGCTCGATGTGGCGTTTGAATTGCACTCGCAAATGGGCTTGCACTGTATTGCCGGCAAGGTAAATCACAAACTTGTGCCGCTGTCACACCGCCTCAAAAGCGGAGACCAGGTTGAGGTGCTCACTTCGCAGTCGCAAAAACCGCAGCCAGAGTGGATGAATTTCCTCGCAACGGCCAAGGCTAAAACCCGATTGCGTGCTGCATTGCGCAAGGAGCAACAGCCCATTATCGAGAAAGGTAAAGAGATTTATGAAAATTTCTTGAAACAACATGGCGTGTTGTCGGTAAATGAGGTGCTTACAAAAGTGTTGGGCTATCTCAAAATTCAAAATCGCGAGGATTTGTTCCTCATGCTCGGCAACGAAGAGGTTGTGCTTGAAGAATACATGATTAAGAGTTTCAAAAAACAGTCGCCATCGTTGCTGTCAAAGATTTTTCGCATCGGCACAAAGGAAAAGGCTCCTCAAACAGAAGCTGTCAAGACCAAGAAACCGCCGGTCAACAAGAAAGAAACCTACATTTTGCGTAGCGACGAAACCGGTGCCAACTTCAAGGTTGACGACTGCTGCCGTCCCATTCCCGGCGATGATGTAATGGGTTATGTTGACGAAAACAACGAAGTGATTGTCCACTCGCTCGATTGTCCTCGTGCACAGTCGCTTAAAGCAAGTTTCGGGCCTAATATCGTGTCAACAAAATGGGAGGTGGTTTCGGCCAAATTCCTTGCCCACATTCACATTGAGGGCCTTGATCGCATGTGCATTCTCCAAGAATTGATCCAGATGATATCAACCAATATGGCAATCGATATTCGCAAACTTGAAATCGAGGCCGAAAAAGAGGTGTTCCACTGCGACCTTTATGTGTTGGTCGATGATAATGATGTAGTGGCTTCGCTGTGTGAAAAAGTGAAACAAATCAACGGCGTTGAGCGAGCCACTCGCATAGTTTAACATTAAAAACGAACAAATGAAACTACCGTCAAAGAAAGCCGTACTGCGTTTTTTGCTATTTGTTGCATCGGCTGTATTGATATTCTATTCATTCCCTCGCGTTGACGAGAAGAAGTATGATTATGAGGAAAACCGTCCGTGGCACTACTCGTTGCTGACAGCGCCTTTTGACATTCCCGTACATCTTGACTCGGCAAGCGCGCGAATGGTGCGCGATAGCATCACTGCCAATTTTGTGCCTGTCTACAAGCGCTTGGCCGAAGTGCAGTCTCAGTCGTTGGCTACCTATCGTGCAAACCTTGACTCTATATCAACCCTCACTCCCGCCGACCGACAGAAACTGTTGTCGGCACTTAAAGAGGTGTATGCCGACGGTGTTGTTTCACACGATACTTATGACGCGATAAAAGCAGGTAAATTGCCTAATGTGAGATTTGTTGTGAATAATGTATCTCACTCGCAGTCAACACAATCGTTCCGCTCTGAGCGCGGCGCTTATACCTACATTGACAGCGTGTTTCGCTATCAGCGCGCCCACGACGGCGTGTCGGCATCGGCACTTGCCGAGGCATTGACTCCCAATGTGGTGCTCGATGAGGAATTGTCGGCACGTTTGCTCGAAGATGCGTGTCAAAGGGCGTTGGCACCTATTGGCGTGGTGCAGACCGGCGAGCGCATTATCGACCGCGGCGAGCGCATTACTCCGCAGATTTACACCATTTTGCAGACCTATGAGCAGATGGTTGAGGAGCGCAAAGTGGGCGGTATCGGCCACAAAATTTATCCGCTTGCAGGTCAAATGCTGTTTATTCTCATATTGCTCTCGGCGTTGTACTTATATTTCTTCTTTTTTCGCAAAGAGATATGGGGCAACATGAGGTCAATGACCTTTATCACGCTGATGATTGTGGCGTTTGCCGTGTTGGCGTTTGTTGCCAAGCACTCGTTTACCTACGGCCTTTATATGATGCCGTTCACCATCATTCCCATTATGATGCTTGTGTACTTTGATAGTCGCACGGCATTGTTCAGCCTCATTATCGAGTGTATGATTTGTTCGGGAATAGCCACTAACGCATTTGAGTTTATTTTTGTGCAGTTTGTGGCAGGTGTAACCGCTATTTATTCGCTCAAAGAACTCACCCGCCGCTCGCAACTGCTTCGCACAGCGCTCTTTGTGTTCCTGTCATATGTGGTTTCTTATGTGGCTATTGAGGTAATCAGTTCGGGTGCAATAGAGGGTATCAATCCCAAAATGATAGCCGCGTTGGGCATCAACGCCGTACTTATCTCGTTTGCCTATGTATTAATCTTCGTGTTTGAAAAAATATTCGGCTTCACATCGTTGGTGACTCTTGTTGAGTTGTCTGATATTAACCACCCCGTGTTGCGCGAATTGTCGGAAAAGTGTCCCGGAACATTCCAACACTGCATGTCGGTGAGCAGCCTTGCTTCGGAAGCGGCTGTGAGAATAGGGGCCAACTCGTTGTTGGTGCGTGCCGGTGCGTTGTATCACGATATCGGCAAAATCAAAAATCCCGCATTCTTTACCGAAAACCAATATGGTGTTAACCCCCACGATGCATTGAGTCCCGAGCAAAGTGCGCGCATCGTTATCTCGCATGTCACCGACGGCTTGAAGCGCGCCGAGAAAGAGGACTTGCCCTCAATCATTCGCGACTTTATTGCACAGCACCATGGAGCGGGCAAGGCAAAGTATTTCTACATGACCTATTGCAACGCCCACCCCGACGAAGAGGTTGACCCGGCACCGTTTACCTATCCCGGTCCTAACCCTCGCACCAAAGAGGCTTCGATATTGATGATGGCCGATGCCGTTGAGGCTGCATCGCGCTCTTTGACCGACCGCTCGGCCGAGGCTATTGCCACTCTCGTCAACCGATTGATTGACGGTCAGATAGCCGATGGTTTGCACGACGATTCGCCACTCTCGTTCCGTGATGTGAGAGAAATCAAAGAGTCGTTTATCTCTCGTTTGCGCACCATTTACCACTCGCGCATAGCCTATCCCAAAGAGTCGGCCAAACCGGCCGGCAAGAAGGCGTGATTTTTAGTCGCGTAGCCCATTGCGGCTCATAAACCAATACGTTTTAATGGCCAAGGCAGTTCCTTGGCCATTAAAATGCTCATTTATGCCCTCTTTGTCAGTGAAATTCACCGCAATAGTTTGCTTTAACGCAAAAGAATGATTAATTTTGCCGATTATTTAGTAAACTGCACAAACTATGAATGTACTTGAACTTAGCGAACAGGAAATTGTGCGTCGAGGTAGCCTCGAAGAAATGCGCAAATTGGGTATAGACCCCTATCCCGCAGCCGAATATGAAGTAACCGGTTATACCGATGAAATAAAAGAGACATTTGCCGATGATGCTCCCCAACGTGAGGTGCGCATCGCAGGTCGCATCATGAGCCGTCGCATCATGGGTAAAGCGTCGTTTGTCGAATTGCAAGACTCTCGTGGCCGCATCCAAGTTTATATCAGCCGTGACGACCTCTGTCCCGATGAAAACAAAGACCTCTATAACATCGTTTTCAAGAAATTGCTTGATATCGGTGACTTTGTTGGCTTCGAAGGCTTTGTGTTCCGCACACAAATGGGCGAAATCACTGTTCACGCCCGCTCGCTCACAGTGTTGAGCAAATCATTGCGTCCCCTCCCCATCGTTAAGGTGAAAGACGGTGTTACTTACGACGCATTTGATGACCCCGAGTTGCGTTATCGCCGCCGTTATGTTGACCTCGTGGTTAACGACGGTATCAAAGATATCTTCATCAAGCGCACAAAAGTGTTCAACTCTATGCGCCAATATTTCAACGACCATGGTTACATGGAAGTTGAAACTCCCATCTTGCAGTCAATCCCCGGTGGTGCTGCTGCGCGTCCTTTCATCACACACCACAATGCGCTCGACATCGACTTGTATCTCCGCATTGCCGATGAACTTTATCTCAAACGCCTCATCGTTGGCGGTTTTGAAGGTGTGTATGAGTTCTCTAAAAACTTCCGTAACGAAGGTATGGACCGTACTCACAACCCCGAGTTCACTTGTATGGAAATCTATGTTTCTTACAAGGATTATAACTGGATGATGAACTTTACAGAAAAGATGATTGAAAAAATCTGTCTCGATGTAAACGGCACAACCGAAGTGAAGGTGGGTGATAACATCATCAACTTCAAGGCTCCGTTCAAACGTGTGACTATGATTGACTCAATCAAGGAATTTACCGGTATCGACATCACAGGTATGAACGATGAGCAATTGCGCGAAGTGTGCAAGCAGCTCGACATCGAGGTTGATGAAACTATGGGTAAAGGCAAGCTCATCGACGAAATCTTTGGCGAAAAATGTGAGGGCAACTACATTCAGCCCACATTCATCATTGACTATCCCATCGAAATGTCGCCTCTCACCAAGCGTCACCGCAACAACCCCGAACTCACCGAGCGTTTCGAACTTATGGTGAACGGTAAGGAACTTGCTAACGCTTACTCTGAGCTTAACGACCCCATCGACCAATATGAACGCTTTGTTGAGCAAATGCGTTTGAGCGAAAAGGGTGACGACGAAGCGATGATTATCGACAAGGACTTTATCCGCGCGTTGGAATATGGTATGCCTCCCACATCAGGTATGGGTATCGGTATGGACCGCCTCGTAATGTTGATGACAGGTCAAACAACTATCCAAGAAGTATTGTTCTTCCCGCAGATGCGTCCCGAGAAAGTTCAGCGCCGCGACTCAGAGGCAGCATACACCGCAGTAGGCGTTCCCGTCGAGTGGGTTGCTCCTATGCAGAAAGCCGGCGTTGTCACTATCGAGCAACTTGCAGCCGCTTCGGCAGGCAAATTGCATCAGGATATGTGTGGTGTAAACAAAAAATATAAACTTGAGTTGAAAAATCCCACCGTTGACGAAGTGAACGCGTGGATTGAAAACGCAAAGAAATAATAATGAATTTTCCCGGAAAAATAGCGGTAATGGGAGGCGGTAGTTGGGCTACCGCTCTCGCTAAACTATTGCTCCAAAATTGCGACAGCATAATGTGGTACATGCGCCGCGACGACCGCATCGCCGACTTCCAACGCTTGCGCCACAATCCGACTTACTTGTCAGATGTTGAGTTTGACACCGACCGCATTGAGTTTTCGTCAGACATCAACTACATCTGCGAGAAAGCCGACACGCTTCTCATGGTGATGCCCTCGCCCTACTTCAAACAGCATCTTGCCAAGCTCAATGTCGATATCAGCAACAAATATATCGTATCGGCAGTGAAAGGCATCGTGCCCGACGAAAACGAGATTATCTCGGAGTATATGGTCAACTATTATGGCGTTGACCAGCGTCATATGCTTGTGGTGAGCGGACCTTGCCATGCCGAGGAAGTGGCTCTCGGCCGATTGTCATATCTCACTGTCGGTTGCAGCGACTTGGCACATGCACAAGCGTTTGCCGACTGCCTCTCGGGTAAGGCGATGAAAACCATTGTATCGACCGATGTTGTCGGTATCGAATATGCGGCTGTGCTCAAAAATGTCTATGCCATTGCGGCGGGCATTGTTCACGGCCTCAAAAACGGCGACAACTTTATGGCGATGCTTGCTTCAAATGCAGTTCGCGAAATGGAACGATTTGTTAACGCTGTTGATTCGCGCGACCGTCACATCTGTGACTCGGTTTATCTTGGCGACTTGCTTGTCACTTCATACTCGCGATTTAGCCGCAACCACAATTTCGGCTCAATGATTGGCCGTGGATTGAGCGTTAAGGCTGCCAAGATGGAGATGGAACAGATTGCCGAAGGTTATTTTGGCACAAAGTGCATTCACGAGATTAACTCGGGACGCTATCAAGTGGATATGCCTATCCTCGACGGCGTTTATGATATATTATATAATAATGTGTCGGCCGTTAAGGCTATCAGAGCAATGTCTGACACATTCCGTTAAACCAATGATTTACAAAACTGTTGAAAGATGAAAACAATCAAAATAGACATCAAAAATGTGTTGGGAACAGTTTCGCAGGCCGATATCCAAGCGCTTGACACACAGTCGGCTGCCGGTCTCGAAAAGTTGCACAACGGCACGGGCGAGGGTAACGACTTCCTCGGTTGGCTCGATTTGCCCACTCGCACTCCCGCATCGCTCATCGACGACATCAACGCCGTTGCTGCCGACTTGCGTGCCAACTGCGAAGTGGTAGTAGCTATCGGTATCGGTGGTAGTTACCTCGGCGCAAAAGCTGTGATTGAGGCTCTCGGCAACTCGTTTGCCGCTTATCGTGGCGATGCGCCCCAAGTGCTTTTTGCCGGTCAAAACATCGGCGAAGACTATCTCTATGAATTGATGGACTATCTCAAAGGCAAGAAATTTGGTATCGTGGTAATCTCTAAATCGGGAACAACCACTGAGCCCGCCATCGCGTTCCGTTTGCTCAAAGAGCAACTCGAATCGCAACTTGGCAAAGCCGAAGCCTCTCGCCGCATAGTTGCCATTACCGATGCTGCGCGTGGTGCATTGCGCCAACTCGCAACCGAAGAAGGCTACAAAACATTTGTTATTGACGACAATGTCGGTGGCCGTTTCTCAGTGTTGAGCCCTGTCGGTTTGTTGCCCATCGCTATCGCAGGTTATGATATCAACGCATTGATGAAAGGAGCTGTCGATATGGAAAAAGCGACACTTGCTCACGCCGATGACAACATTGCAGAGGTGTATGCCAAGACTCGCAACGCATTGTATCAAGCAGGCAAGAAAATCGAAATTCTCGTTAACTACAACCCTAAACTTCACTATTTCGCTGAGTGGTGGAAACAGCTCTATGGCGAAAGCGAAGGTAAGGATAAAAAAGGCATCTTCCCCGCGGCGGTTGACAACTCTACCGACCTCCACTCAATGGGTCAATGGATTCAAGATGGCGAACGCACTATTTTTGAAACCGTTCTCTCTGTGGAAGAGCAGCAGCACACAGTGGTAATTCCTGCCGACGAGGCAAACCTCGATGGTTTGAACTACATTGCTGGCAAGCGCGTTGACGAGGTGAACAAGATGGCCGAACTTGGTACGCTCATCGCTCATGTTGACGGTGGAGTGCCCAATATGCGCATCACAATTCCTGCTCTCAAAGAAGAATATCTCGGTCAGTTGATTTATTTCTTTGAAAAGGCGTGTGGTATCAGCGGCTATATTCTCGGAGTAAACCCCTTCAATCAGCCCGGAGTCGAGGACTATAAGCGCAACATGTTTGCCCTCCTTGAAAAGCCCGGTTACGAAAAAGAGACTGAAGCAATCAAAGCAAAAATCGCAGAATAATCGTTCAGCGATATATGCAACGAAAGCGAGAGTCTCAACGGCTCTCGCTTTTTTTTGTTGCACTCGGCGAGAAGAAAGCGGCCTTAAGTGCCCTATAGAGCCCGTAGTTTAAAAGAAATCTATAGTCACTATAAGTCAAAACCCCACTAAAACCCGTTGAAATGTTAAAATATAGTTAAAGATAAATATTTTTCAAGAAATACTTGTGGGTGTGAAATGAAATGTCTAACTTTGCTATGATTTTGGCGCAGAAGCCCCTCTAATCAGAGCAAAGCGATAAAAAGAGGACACTGTCAGGCAGAGCAGCCGCCAAAACCGAGGCAGAGACCGAAAGCCGAGTCCCGATCGCAGGGGCAGAGCAAAAGCCGAAGCCAAAAGAAGCCCAAGCGAAAGCAAAGGCAAACCGATAAAAGAGTAATTAACCATAAAAACAATAACAGCAAAAAAAGAGACTATAACTAACACACGCAACCCCCAAGCCTATGGCTCACCAATTAACCTAAGTTTAACTCCTAAATTTTACCGTCAAAAAAACTAATCTCCTCCCGTGCAGTGTGCACTTTTCTAACTAACAACATGTTTCACTAAAAAATTAACTCTCCCCAAACGAAATTAAAATCATAATTCAAAAAACAGTTAGTAACACTTAAACACTTATCAATCAACTATGAACTTGTCAATAATCATATTATCGAAATTTCGACTGCGAAGGCGCTGAATCTGAATTTTTATTAGAGCAGTTGCGTCGCAAGTAGTGCGAATTTTTATGAAACATTGACATAGTTAACACATGAGAGTGGTGTGTCCATACCACCGCAGATAATCTCTGTGCTTTTTGAACCGTTCCCTGCCAGTGGTGACAGCGTTGGCAGATTCCTCCCCGTGTCAGGCCTGTTTTCAGGTCGGGCAAATGCGTCGACAAATTGTAGAACCTTTATTAAGTAACTGATTTTCTAACTTTAAATTTTTTGAATTATGAAAAAGATTGAAACTACCTCAGCAGCAGTGTTTAACCAACTCCGCGGTCTCCGCTCTAAAAAGCAGGAGGTGACTCCTGCCGAATTGCTTGCGATGTGCAAGCAGCTTGAATCGGCTCTTGAAGCCGATGGCTCTCTCCGTAAGTTCACTTGGCGTAAAACCGCCTCTGTTGCCACCAACCTCGACAAGAAGGCGTGGCGTGCGGCTGCACGCGATGCCGAGGCGGCCGACACGGTGCAGTTGAAGCCTGTCGCTGATCGCGCCGACCTTCGCCTTATCGCATAACAGCGGTCGGTAGAAATAGTCGCAACGACCCATCGTGGCTGAAAAACGGCCAACCTAACACACTGGCCATCAGCCACGATGCCTATGAAATGACACTGAAAACACAACGACACACAAGGTCGAAGCGATACCGATAACCTTTATTACATAGTTGGCTTTTATCTTAACCTATTTATACAAACAAGCCCTTATCTACTATATATATCCACAGCGAGGCCCACAGGCCTCGCTGTTTTTTTTATGGTGGGTGGAGCGGGGAATTCATCCAAGTGAACGGAAATAATAATCGGGGTCGTGCGGAGCGGGTCAACGGACCAAAAAAGACATATAGATGCCGCAAGGAAGAGTCGTTTGGTGGTGGGGTGGAATCGCTTGTTTTGCGGTGTGGGGCGGCTGTGGTTGACGAAATTGCAATTTTGTGCCGATTTGCTCGCTGATTTCATGTTTTTGCTGCTGATTTGTTGAAATTTAGTACAAAAAATAGGGATTTTTGTGATATTTGTATTAAATTTGCACGCTTATTGGAATTTTTGCCTTTGATAGCAATTTGAAGTGTGTTGCTTTGCCGTTTTGCACTGATGCTGAACGGATAAAGAATGGAAATGCTGATGTTGTGTTTAGGCTTGAATTTTGTGAGAAAACTAACAATCGAAATTGAAGAAAATATCAATTTTTTATATTAACCAAATCAATTAACTATGTTTAAAAAACTTACTTTAATTTTGGCTCTCGTTGCAGCATTTTGCTTCAACGCTAGCGCTGCAAAGTTGGAGTATTCAGTATCATTTGTTGGTGCTGGCGCGTTGCCCTCAGACTGGACAGTCTTGGATAACAACACCACCAAAGGTAGCACTTGGTACTATGATAACTCTTGGAACAATGCAGTGACTAATTATGAGTCAAAAACAGAAAAGGCTGATGACTATTTCATCTCGCCTGCCTTTGCTCTCGAAGCAGGTAAAACTTATGTTATCACTACACGCACATGTACCGATAACGGTTCGTCGTCTGGTGATTTGTTCCTCCGTGTTGGTACATCAACTACTGATGCTTCAACATTTAGCGATGTGCAACAGTTGTTCCCCACAGGTAACTCAACAAGCGCATTGAAAACTGAAACTATCAACTACACTCCCTCAACAAGCGGTACTTACCACTTTGCTTTTTATAGCAATGTTGGCAAACGCGGTTTCGGCTATGTATTAGGTGGCTTTGAAATCGTAGGTGGTGAAGAAGGCGGTTCAACTGTAGACCCCGAACCCACTCCCGGTGAAGGCGAAGAAGAAGGTGGTGAAGAAGAAGGTGGCAGCCAAGATGCAATCGGCGGTCTCATTTCTTACAATGTAGATTTCACTGCTGGTGCTGGTGAAGGTTGGACAACAATCGACAACAGCCCCAATCCTGTTAACACATGGGCATTTAATGACATGTATGGCTGGGGTCAAGTGACTATCGTTGACACAAAATCAAGTTCTGATGACTACTATGTATCTCCCGCATTCAGCCTTATCGCTGGCGAAGAATACACTATTAAAACTAAAACCGGTTCATATTGGGGTGTAGGTGGCCAAACACTTACTCTTAAATGTGGTAAGAGCGCAACAGATGCTTCGTCATTTACTGATGTTGCAACATTGACTCCTACTACATACTATGACGGTATCAATGAAGTTGTAGCACAAGAAATCAAATTCACTCCCACTGAAAGCGGTGTTTACTATTTCGCATTCCACACTACTCAAATCGCTAACTATACTCACTACTCTTTGGCAGGCTTCTCTCTCGAAGGTGGCGTAGCAGAAGAAGGCGGTGAAGAAGAAGGTGGCGAAGAAGGCGGCGAAGCCGAAACATTCACTTATTCAGTAGACTTTACTGGTGGCGCTGCAAGCGATTGGACAACAATCGACGCTAATGCTGATGGCAAAACATTCATTTATGACAACACTATGGGTGATGCTGCAATGTGCGTAAATTCGGCATCAAGCTACAACGATTACTATGTATCTCCTGCATTTAACTTGGTTGGTGGTGCTACTTATACAGTGAAAGCAGCATGTGCTAATCCTTGGGGTGCATGTGTAGGTAGTATGTCATTGGTATATGGTGCATCTGCAACAGATGCAAGCGCATTTGAAACAGTATCGGCATTGACTCCCGTAAATGAAGGTACTTTTGCAAATGTTGTTCCTGAGACATTTGAGGTGACACCTGCAACATCAGGCACATATTATTTCGCATTCTCATTGCAAGGTAACGGTGGTTACTTGTCTCACTATGCGGTTTCATTCTCAATCGAAGGCGAAGCGGCAGGTTCAGAAGAACCCGAACAACCTGTTGAGCCCGAACAACCCGCTGGTGGTTATGTTTCTTATGCTATCAACTTTGGTGTAGAAGGTCTCACTGATTGGACTACATTGGACAACAGTGCGACACCCGGAACTACTTGGGTTTACAACACCGACTATGGTTTTGGTCAAGCAACAATCATTGAGCAAAAAACAAATACTGATGACTATTTGGTATCTCCCAAGTTTGACCTCGCTGCTGGCGTAGAATATACTATCAAAGCAACAACAGGTTCTTACTATGGTATGGGTAACAAAACACTCACACTTGAATATAGCCAAGACGCTACAAGCGTTGCTGCATTTGCTCAAGTGTCAGCGTTGGCTCCCCAATACTATGATGCTCCCTCTGGTGCAACTGTTGAAGAAATCAAATTCACTCCCACAACAAGCGGTTCTTACCACTTCGCATTCCACCTCATCAATGACAAAAATGCAGTAAGTTTCTCTGTGTTTGGTTTCTCAATCGAAGGCGGCGAACAACCTGTTGAACCCGAGCAACCCGGTGAAGAACCTGGCGAAGAGCCCGAAGAAGTAGGTGGTCCTTTCACAATCACAGAAGACTTTGAAGATGCTTCACACTTCACTGAAAGCGCAACAGTTCCCAACGGTTGGTTGTCAACTGGTTCGTTTGCATTCGGTCGTGATGTTGCAGTTAACTATGGCGTAATGGCTAACAGTGGCTCACACGCTATGGTTTCTAAACGCCAACAATATGACACAAATGCTGATGAAGTAATCTACACTCCTGTTAAGAAACTCGTTGCCGGTAAAGAATACAAACTTTCATTCTACTACTACGCTCCTGGTGGCAGCCCCGCTGCGACATTCTATCAAATCGTATCAGTTAAGGCTGGTACTGCACAAACTGCCGATGCACAAACTATCGACCTCGGTGGTATCGCAACAGTAGTACCTGCTTGGACTAAATATGAATTTGCATTCACTCCCGAAGTTGAAGGCGAATACTGCTTCTCTATCGCAGTTACTCGTTCATCAACATTGAACCGCGACCACGGTCAAGTTGCATTCGACGACTTTGAAATCACTGGCGAAGCTCCCGAAGCCGGTTCAGAAGAGCCCGAACAACCCGTTGAGCCCGAAGAACCCGAAGCAGGCGAACCTGTTGATTTCACAATCTTTGAAGATTTTGAAGATGACTCACACTTCACTGCAAACGCAGAAGTTCCCGAAGGTTGGGTATCAGAAGGTTCTTACTGGTCTTTCCGTCGTTCAAGCACATATGATTATGGCTACATGCCTAAATCAGGTAGCTACTCATTCAACACTGCAAATGCAACAAGCCTTGCTGCTCGTGACGAAGTGTTCTACACTCCCATGATGAACTTGGTTGCTGGTGAAGAATGTAAGATGTCATTCTATGTTTATTCTCCTGGTGGTTCACCCAGCGCATTCTATCACATCTTGACTGTTAAAGCGGGTACTGAACAAAATGTTGCTGCTCAAACTATCGAAGTTGGTACAGTTAATCAAGTATGTGCAGACTGGACAGAGTTCACATTCGCGTTCACTCCTGAAACAGCAGGTGAATACTGCTTCTCTGTTGCATTGTCACAATCAGCATCATTTGCTCGTGACCACGGTGTTACATTGATTGATGATGTTACAATTACAGGTAAAACTGTTGAAAATGGTGGTGAAGAACCCGAACAGCCCGAAGAGCCTGAACAACCCGAAGAAGCAGAAGTTAAAGCATTTGAAGTGACTGAAAACTTTGATGAAGTAACTGCTTCATTGCCCGAAGGTTGGGTAACAACTGGTACATATCCTTTTGCTGTTGCATCTGGTGTTGACTATGGCGTAATGGCTAAATCAAGCCCCAATGTATTGGCTACAGTTTCAAGCTCGGCTTATGGTCGCAACGAAGTGATTTATACTCCTATGTATAAACTTGCTGCTGGCAAAGAAGCGAAAATCAAATTGAATGTTTATGCCGACGGTAACGGTACTACTTACAAAACTAACGGCTTCATCGTACGTGTTAAGGACGGTCAATCGGCCGATGCTAATACAGTTGCAAGCCTCGGTGATGTTCCTGCTGCTGTTTACACTTCATGGACAGAATTTGAATTTGTGTTCACTCCCGAAGCTGATGGCGAATACTGCTTCTCACTCAGCTTGCAAGCTGCTCTCGGTATGTCAGGTACAGTTGCTGTTGATGACGTTACTATCAGCGGTTACTCTGATGTAAACTACGGCGGTGGCGATGACGAAGATGACGATGAAGAAGTTGAAACAGTGGCTATGCCTTACAGCATGAGCGTTGCTGAGGGTCAACCCGCAGATTGGACCGCAATCGGTGCATTCGCTTATGACGAATCAGGTTACAAGGCTCGCTATCCTACTGTTTGCAGCGAACAATCATGGCAAGCTGTTGACGCTTACTATGTATCACCCGCATTTGCTATCGAAGAAGGTAAGACATATAAAGTAACAACAGTAACTTCAAACATCGACGAAAGCAATGGTGCGTTGAAAGTGATGATGGGTAAATCAGCAACTGATGTTGCTTCATTCACAACATTGGCAACACTCAATCCTCAAACAGAAGACCTTGCCCCCGAAGAACTCGCAGCTGAATCATTCACATTCACTGCCGAAGAAACTGGTGCATTCTACATGGCATTCAACGCTGCTTATGCTGCTTATGACTATGGCTTCTATGTATTCTCATTCGCTATCGAAGAATATGAAGAAATCATCCCCGTAGAACTTCCCTACGCTATTGACTTTACTGCTGCCGCTAACACAGAATGGACAACTATTGACATGAACGGTAGTTTGACTTGGAGTTATGTTGCAACAGGTTTCAATATGGAAAAACCCGCGGTTTCAATCTCTGCCGGTTATGGTGTTATGGAAGAAACTGATGACTACTATGTATCACCCGCATTCAACCTTGAAGCAGGTAAGACTTACAAAGTGTCAACTCGCGTTGCTGACGGTTTCAACCTCTCTGCTGGTACATTGAACCTCCAAATCGGTACTTCTGCAAAAGACGCTTCTACTTACTCAGTTGTTTCTGCGCTTTCTCCCGTTTACAGTTGGGACTATGCAAATGCATTGGATGTTCCTGCAACAGAAACAGAAGTAACAGTTGAAGAAGATGGCGTATATTACTTCGCAATCTATCAAAGTGTTGCTGCTAATGTAGGCTGGCTCTATTCTCTCATCGACTTCGCAGTTGAAGAAGTTGTTGAGCCCGTTGTTCCCGAAGAACCCGAAGTTGCTCCTCTTTATATCGTAGGTGCTCCTGCTGAAATCGGTGCATGGGATCCCGTAAATTCTGGCAAATTTGAATTCGTAGATGGTGAATACACAATCACTATCGAGAATATCCAAGAATTCAAGATGTCAACTGTATCGGGTGATTGGACTGAATTCAACGCTGGTAACCTCGCTGTTGCAAATGCTGTAAGACACAACACTCCCGTTGAACTTTCGGTTAATAAGGATGGCATTAACATCGTTCTTCCTTGGGCTGGTAAGTGGACAATCACTGTGTCAGAAGACCTCTCTACAATGACTGCTGTTGCTCACGCAATTCCCTCATTCCCTGCCCAAGTTTATATGGTAGGTCATGACAATGCATGGGATCCCACTAAGGCTCAGGCTATCAAGGGTGAAAATGGTATCTACAAGTTGGAAGGCTTCTATCTCTCAAATGCTACTATCAAGTTGTCAAAAGCGAAAGGTAACTGGGATACATTCAATGCTTCTGGTATTAATCCTACAAGCGCTGTATCTTTGGATAAGGAAATTGCTATCAAGTATTCATCTGCTTCTGATATCAAACTTCCCTCAACTGGCTGGTACACTATCACTGTTGATATGCAAGTTAACACTATCAAGTTTGAAAAGCAATATCCCAACTGCATCTACGCTATCGGTAATGTAACTGCTAATCCTTGGAACACTACCGAAGGTGAAGCAATCGAACACACTGGTAACGGCGTTTATGTAGGCGTAATCAATGTAACTCCCGCTTCTAACGGTCTCGGTGAATTCTCATTCGCTACTATCCTCAGCGATAAAGAAGGTGACTGGGATACTATCAACAGTCAACCTCGCTTCGGTTCTAAGTCATCAGGTCTCACTCTCTCAGTTGACGAGTCAACTGATGCTAATGTATCAATGACTAACAACTATGCTGGTGGTACTATGAACTGGAAACTTGCATCAGGTACTTACACTGTTACTGTAGACATCGTTAAGAGCACACTCAAAGTTGAGCTTGGTAACAAGGTAGGCATCGAAGATGTTGAAGTTGAAGAAGTAGTTGAAGAAGCTCTCTATTTCAACCTCCAAGGTGTTCAAGTGGCTAACCCCGAAGCTGGCAAACTCTACATCGTAGTTCGCGGCAACAAGGTTACCAAAGAAATCATCCGCTAATCTCTCATGCGGCCATTGAGCCGCAAACAAATAAAGCGGGCTTTGCCATCAGGCAAGGCTCGCTTTTTTATTGGTGGAGGAGAGAGGAGGCCGAGGTATTTAATGGCGGCCATGGAGTCGATAGTTACTATAGGAACTATTGAGATTGTAGTAACTATAAAAGCCACTACTGTCTCCACCGCCATAGCCTCTATAACTGCCATAGAATCCACAGAAACTATTGCATCTGTAAAACCCTACGCAAGCGTATTCTCGCTTGCGTAGGGGCAATAAAAAACCGGGCTGCCCGATGGGCAACCCGGTTTTGGTTTATGTCAACAAGTTATTACTTGTTTTCAGCGTCGGGATCAACACCCCACTGTTGACGAGCAAGACGGCGGTAGTTGTTGTAGCGCCATTGTGCGTTGTCTTTAGCGGCAGCGAAGAGTTCGGCTGCTTCTTCGGGGTATTGTTTCATTACAGATGCGTAACGAACTTCGCCTTTGAGGAAGTTTTCAAATTCATCCCAGTTAGGCTCTTTGCTGTCGAGAGTGAAGGGGTTTTTGCCTTCAGCTTCGAGAGCGGGGTTGTAGCGCCAGAGGTGCCAGTAACCGCATGCAACAGCGAGAGCTTCTTCTTGTTGAGATTTGCCCATGCCTGCTTTCAAACCGTGGTTGATACAGGGAGCGTATGCGATGATGATTGAAGGACCATCGTATGCTTCTGCTTCACGAATTGCTTTGAGTGTTTGAGCTTGGTCGGCGCCCATAGCGATTTGAGCAGCGTAAACATAACCGTAAGTTGACGCAATCAAACCGAGGTCTTTTTTGCGAACGCGTTTACCTGCGGCAGCAAATTTAGCGATAGCACCAACGGGAGTTGCTTTTGATGCTTGACCACCAGTGTTAGAGTAAACTTCGGTGTCGAGAACGAGGATGTTTACATTTTTGCCTGATGCGAGAACATGGTCGAGACCACCGAAACCGATGTCGTAAGAAGCTCCGTCACCACCGATAATCCATTGTGAGCGTTTCACGAGGTAGTGGCTCAATTCGTTAATCTTCTTGCAAGTGTCGCAACCGCAAGATGCTACCAAGGGAAGAATCTTGTCGGTAACTTCACGGCTCTTTTCGCCATCTTCTTTAACTTCGAGCCATTCAGCGAAGAGGGCTTTGAGTTCGTCGCTGCATGAGGGACAGTTAACTGCTTGTGCTACGAGGCCTTCGAGGCGAGCGCGCATTTTTTCGTTAGCGATAACCATACCGAGACCAAATTCGCAGAAGTCTTCGAACAATGAGTTGCCCCAAGCAGGACCTTGGCCTTTTTCGTTAGTAGTATAGGGAGTTGAGGGTACAGAGCCAGAGTAGATAGAGCTACAACCAGTTGCGTTTGCTACCATTTCGCGGTCGCCATAGAGTTGAGTGATGAGTTTCACATAGGGAGTTTCACCACAACCTGAACAAGCGCCAGAGAATTCAAAGTAGGGAGTTGCGAATTGGCTGTTCTTCACGTTAGCCTTAACATCAACGAGTTTTTGTTTTGAAGCCACTTTCTCAACGCAGTATTCCCATTCGTTTTGAACGTCGAGTTGAGTTTCGAGAGGTTTCATTTCGAGTGCTTTCACGCCCTTCATGCCGGGACATACATCCACACAGTTGCCACAACCGAGACAGTCGAGAACGTCAACCGCTTGAACGAAGCGCATGCCGTCAAATTGTTTGCCGATTGCTTTGAGTGAACGGTCTTCACCGAAGGGAGCAGCGGCCATTTCGTTAGCATCGAGAACGAAGGGACGAATAGCAGCGTGAGGACAAACATAAGCACACTTGTTACATTGGATACAAGTAGCGGGGTTCCAAGCGGGAACGAATGCTGCTACACCGCGTTTTTCATATTTAGCGGTGCTTTGTTGCCATGTACCGTCTTCGATGCCTTTGAAAGCAGAAACTTTGAGGAGGTCACCGTCTTGTGCGTTGATGGGACGAACAACTTCGTTGATGAATGCGGGGTCGTTGTTTTCAACGGTAGCATCGTCAGCGAGGTTAGCCCATGCGGGGTCGATAGCGAGAGTTTGGTATTCCATACCGCGGTCAACAGCAGCGTAGTTTTTGTCAACGATGTCTTGACCTTTCTTGCCATAGCTCTTAACGATGAATTTCTTCATTTGCTCAACAGCCAAGTCAACGGGGATTACTTCTGTGATGCGGAAGAATGCACTTTGGAGAATAGTGTTGGTGCGGTTACCAAGACCGATTTCGCGTGCAATCTTAGTTGCATTCATGTAGTAAACAGTGATGTTGTGTTGTGCGAAGTAGCGTTTAACCTTGTTGGGGAGGTTTTTAGCGAGTTCTTCGCCTTCCCAGATTGTGTTGAGAAGGAATGTACCACCGTCGCGAAGACCGCGAGTAACATCATACATGTTGAGGTAAGCCTGAACGTGGCATGCTACGAAATTGGGTGTGTTAACCAAGTAGGTTGAACGAATGGGGTTGTCACCAAAGCGGAGGTGAGAACAAGTGAAACCACCCGATTTCTTTGAGTCGTAAGCAAAGTATGCTTGGCAATATTTGTTGGTGTTGTCACCAATGATTTTTACAGAGTTTTTGTTAGCACCTACTGTACCATCAGCACCGAGACCATAGAATTTTGCTTCGAAAGTGCCTTCGCCGCCGAGTGCCATTTCTTCTTTCAAGGGGAGAGAAGTGAATGTTACGTCGTCAACGATACCAACTGTGAAGTGGTCTTTGGGTTGGGGAAGAGCGAGGTTTTCAAATACGCCGATGATTTGAGCAGGAGTAGTATCCTTTGAAGCAAGACCATAGCGACCGCCAACGATAACGGGGGCATTTTCTTTGCCATAGAAGCATTCTTTAACATCGAGGTAGAGGGGTTCGCCGTTAGCACCGGGTTCTTTTGTGCGGTCAAGAACAGCGATGCGTTTAGCAGTTGCGGGAACTGCTGCGAGGAAATGTTTAGCAGAGAAGGGACGATACAAGTGAACAGAAACGAGACCCACTTTTTCGCCTTGTGCAGTCATATAGTCGATTGCTTCTTTGGCAGCTTCTGTAACTGAACCCATTGCGATGATTACGCGGTCAGCATCTTCGGCACCATAGTAGTCAAACAAACCATATTTGCGGCCAGTGATTTCAGAGATTTTGTTCATGTATTCTTCTACGATAGCGGGAACTGCTTCGTAGTAGTTGTTGCATGCTTCACGGTGTTGGAAGAAAACGTCACCGTTTTCGGCCATACCACGAGCAACGGGTTTTTCGGGGTTGAGAGCGCGAGCGCGGAATTGTGAGAGCGCTTCGTGGTCAACGAGGGGTGCGAGGTCTTCGTTTTCGAGCATCTCGATTTTTTGGATTTCGTGAGATGTACGGAAACCGTCGAAGAAGTTAACGAAGGGAACGCGTGATTTGATAGTAGCCAAGTGAGCAACACCAGCGAGGTCCATAACTTCTTGTACAGAACCTTCGGCAAGCATAGCAAAACCTGTTTGACGCACAGACATTACATCTTGGTGGTCACCGAAGATGCTGAGTGCGTGTGATGCGAGTGTACGAGCCGATACATGGAACACGCAAGGGAGCAATTCGCCGGCGATTTTGTACATATTAGGAATCATAAGGAGAAGACCTTGTGATGCAGTGTAAGTTGAAGTCAAGGCACCTGCTTGAAGTGAACCGTGAACAGCACCTGCTGCACCGCCTTCTGATTGCATTTCTTGCACCAAAACGGTTTCTCCGAAGATGTTTTTGCGTCCTGCTGCAGCCCATTCGTCAACATATTCAGCCATTGTTGACGAGGGAGTGATGGGATAGATAGCAGCTACTTCTGAGAACATATACGAGATATGTGCAGCCGCTTGGTTACCATCACAGGTCAAGAATTTTTTTTCTTTACTCATAATTTTGAACCTATTTAGATGAATTATTGTAATTTCTTAATTGGTCTGATTTGCCAATGGTCAGTGCATAGACAATAACGCCTATGACGAGTCAAAAGCGAATTTCAAGATGCAAAATTACGAATTTATTGCCTATCTGCCAAAATTTCGGGCGGCCTATTGCACAAAAATTATTAATAATGTGTATAAATATTATAGGCGGTGTGATGAGGCTTAAAGCCAATAAGGATGATATCGAAACACGACATATAAACATATTCCTCTGCATAAACGCCTAAAATCAGATGCGCCTATGCCAAATTATGGCATAAGATACTGGTGTGGTAGATTTACAACTGTGCTAAATGTGAAAAAGAGTTAACATATGCGCTTTTTTGATAGATTATGTTTCTCGGTTTTCTCAAAGGAGGTATCTTTGCGTGTGTGTTTTTCATAGTATTAGATTAAGATAAAGGTTTAAAGGGAAAGCGTTGTCGTGAGACAGCGCTTTTTTTATATACCTATTTGGCCCGTTTTTTGCCGTGGCAAATCGTGGTTTTTTTACTTCCCGCTTACGACACAAAATCATTGGTGCATTCAATGGCAAAGACACAAAATTATTGGTGCATTTAATGCCGGCAGACACAAAATCACTGGTGCATTCAATGCCGCTCACGACACAAAATTATCGGTGCATTTAATGAGCATTATTTGGAATTAGGAAAAATATTGTAAATTTGTGGGAAAATCATTGCCCGTGAAAATAATAATCAGCGACGAAATAAGACAGGCGGCCCCCGGGCTGCAAGTGGTGGCCATTGAAGCCGATGTTGTCAACGGTGCTACGACCGACGAGTTGTGGCAGGAGTTGGAAGACGAGATGGCGCGCATTGCCGCCAATTATGCGATGGACCAAGTGAACAAACGCCCCGGCATTGCCGCGACGCGTGTTGCCTACAAGGCTTTGGGCAAAGAACCCAACCGTTACCGTCCGTCGAGCGAGGCGTTGTGCCGCCGTGCAGTTAAAGGCATGGGACTTTATCGCATCAACGCTCTTGTCGATTTGATTAATGTGCTGTCGATGCGCACGGGGTACTCGATTGGCGGTTTTGATGCCGGAAAAATCGAGGGTGACGAGTTGGTGTTGGGCGTAGGTCGTGAGGGCGAAGATTTTGAAGCCATTGGCCGCGGTCAACTCAATATTGCCTTTTTGCCGGTGTATCGCGACAAGGTGGGCGGAATAGGTACGCCGACAAGCGATGTCGAGCGCACAAAACTCACCGACGAAACCACCAAACTGCTCATTTGCATCAATATCTATGGCGAGGAAATGCCTGTTGACGCGACCATAGAGTATGCTGTATCGCTCATTGAGAAATATAGCCAAGCCAAGAACATAACCATTAACCGATATAAGCCGTGAGAATACTGAAAATGTATGAGTCCAATATCAACGAGCGATATATGGACCTTGTGATTGAAACATTGCGCGATGGTGGCATAGTGATTTATCCCACCGATACTCTCTATGCAATCGGTTGTGATGCGTTAAACAACAACGCCATCGAGCGCATTTGCCGCTTTAAGGACATTAATCCGCAGAAAACCAATCTGTCGATAGTGTGCTGCGACATTTCGCAGGCGTCGGAATATGCTCGCATCGACAATCGCTCATTTCAGTTGCTTCGAGCCAATCTGCCCGGCCCGTTCACATTCATTTTGCCGGCATCAAGTTCGTTGCCCAAGGTGTTCAAAGGCCGCAAGACGGTTGGTGTGCGCATTCCCGACAATACTATTGCGCGCTTGTTGGCCGAGCGGTTGGGCAATCCGGTGTTGACAACATCTATTGAATGGAATCCCGATTATCCCGAGGAAGGTTGCGAGCCCGAGTCGATTGCAATGCGTTATGAAAACGATGTTGATTTGCTCATCGATTGCGGCACTGGCGAACTTGTGCCTTCGACCGTTGTCGATTGCACTGACGGCAACAATCCCGAGATTGTGCGCGAGGGCAAGGGTGAGTTAAATGAGTGATAATCAGATGGAAATTATGGAGATAAAGAGGGTTGACAGTCAGAAATTTGCGGCAAGTTTTGGCCGAATCAATGTGTTTAACACAGCCGATTTTGCCCAACTCAATGCCGCCAAATGCTCGCAAGTGCATTATTTGCTGTTTATCGACACCAAGGTGCGATTGGGCATGATACTTGGCGAGCGTGAACAGCGACTATGCTCTCCGTTCTCATCGCCGTTTGGCGGATTTGTATATAATGAGGAGCCACGGCTCGAAGTGTTGCGCGAGGCAGTCGATTTGCTCGTGGAATACCTCAAAGCGAGCGATTGCCGCGAAATGACGGTCACATTGCCTCCGTTGGTTTATGCGCAATCGTTTATGTCAAAGGCTGTTGCGATGTTTGGTCAGTCGCCGTTTGAATTGAGTCACACCGATTTGAACTATCACTATGACTTGTCGCGATTTGAGCATTGTGAAGAATACTTGTCGCGCAATGCCCGCAAAAACCTAAACCGCGCCAAAACTGTTCCCTTTGAATTTGTAAGACTTGAAGCACACGATGATGCGCAAGTGGCTCGTGCCTATGATGTCATAAAGACCAACCGTGAGAGTCGCGGATATCCGTTGCGCATGTCTTTGGACGATGTGTTGCGCACAATACGCATCATTGACGCCGATTTCTATGTGTTGACGCTCGATGGCGTTGATGTGGCTGCGGCACAGGTGTTTCATGTGGCCGACGGCATTGCACAAGTGGTGTATTGGGGAGATGTGCCGGGATATGGCGAGGTGCGCCCAATGAACATGCTGTCTTATCGTCTGTTTGAACACTACCACAAGAGCGGACTGAAAGTGCTTGATATTGGTCCTTCTACCGAGCATGGCGAGCCCAACTACGGGCTATGCGAATTTAAGGAAAATCTCGGTTGTGAGATTTCCCTTAAACACACATTTACTTTGTCTATTTAACGGTTATAGAGCGAGTCGGTAGATTTGCTCGGTTTCGGTGGCTGTGAGTCTATAATAGCCGCCGATGACTTCTCCTTTGTTTTCGTGCAATTTCTTGACAAGCAGGTCGATGTCGGGATTCTCTATGCCCAATTCCTTGATGGTGACAGGCATGCCGATTGAGCGGTAAAAGTCTTTCAGGCGGTTGATACCTTCAATGGCTGCAAGGCGGTCGTCGGCAATGTCTACATCCCACACTCGGCGGGCAAATTGTGCCACTTTGCCGGGGTTGTGGTCAACCATAAATGTGAGCCAAGCCGGAACGATAACGGCGAGTCCGGCTCCATGGGTAACGCCATACACGGCACTCAATTCATGTTCCATAAAATGTGACACCCAATCTTCTTGACGTCCTGTCCCGCACACACCGTTGTGGGCCAATGTGCCACACCACATGATGTTAGCGCGGGCTTCGTAGTTCTCTGGGTCGGCCATCACTTTGGGCGCTTCGTTAATAATGGCTTTCAATACTCCTTCGGCAACGCGGTCGGTAACCTCTACATCGGGAGTGTTGGTGAAATAGCGTTCATAGATGTGAGTCATCATGTCGGCAATGCCGCTTGCTGTCTGATATGGGGGAAGTGTGAAAGTCAATTCGGGGTTCATCACGGCAAATCGGGGGCGGAGGGCAGTGTCGGTGCGCAGACTGATTTTGTGCAGCCCATCAAGTTTGGTAATCACCGAGTTGCCCGAGCCTTCGCTGCCCGCGGCGGGAATGGTGAGAACGACACCTATGGGCAACGCCTCGGTCATAATGGCTTTGCCTGCATAGAAGTCCCAAAAATCGCCGTCATAGAGCGCACCTCCGGCAATGGCCTTTGCTGTGTCGATAGCCGAGCCGCCACCTACGCCCAACACGCCGTCAATGCCGTTGGCGCGGCACAATTCAATGCCTTCATATACGCGGTCGTCGGTGGGGTTGGGGTTGATGCCGCCCAGGTCAAAGTATTCAATGCCTTCGGCATCAAGCGATTGTTTTACGCGGCCGAGCAATCCGCTTCTCACAACCGAACCGCCGCCATATACAATCAAAACTCGTGTGCTACCCATTGAGCGGGTTAATTGGCCTGTTTGGCTCTCAACTCCGCGGCCAAAAACATATTGGGTGGGAGTGCAATATTTGAAATCGTTCATAAATGTGCAAAAAGTTAGAGTTAGTAGTCGCAAATTTATTAAACTATTGCGATATGGCCAAACTAAAAGTGGCGGCATCTTACCACTTTTGTGGTCTGTTAAACGAAAAATGGGCGTTTTGTGGCAATAAGTCGCCGAAAAATTTTATCTTTGTGGAAATATAGTTACAATTAACTGACAATGAAATATTTTTTATCGGTAGGAGAGGCCTCGGGCGATATACATGCCGCCGCGCTGATTGATGCGTTGCGACAGGCCGACAGTGCGGCCGAGTTTGTGTATCTCGGTGGCGACTTGATGCTTCAGGCGTCGGGAGTGGCTCCGTTGATTCATTATCGCGAAATGGCGTATATGGGTTTCAGCGAGGTCATTCGCCATTTGCCACAAGTGTTGGGCAACTTGCGCCGTGCCAAAGAGGCATTGCAAGCGTCGCGCCCCGATGCGTTGATTTTGGTCGATTATCCGAGTTTCAACCTCAAACTCGCGCGCCACGCTCAAAAGTTGGGCATACCGGTTTACTATTATATTTCGCCAAAAGTGTGGGCATGGAAAGAATATCGAGTCAAGGACATCAAGCGCTATGTTCGCCGATTGTTCTCGATACTCCCCTTTGAGGTGCAATTTTTCAAAAAGCACGACTATGATGTGACCTATGTGGGCAATCCGTCGGTTGAGGAAATAGAGTTGCGCATGCAAGCCTTGCCCGAGCGACAGGCGTTTCTTGATGCACATCAGTTGCCCGACCGCCCCATCTTGGCGCTCGTGCCGGGTAGCCGCCAAGGTGAAATTCGCAACAACTTGCCCATTATGGTTGAGGTGGCACAGCGATATCCTCAATTTCAGGCCGTGGTGGCAGGTGCGCCGGGCATCGACGGCAACATCTATGGTCGCTATACCGACTTTCCTGTGGTTACGGGCGTGACATTTGAGTTGATGCGCCACGCCGACATCGCTTTGGTGACATCGGGCACAGCCACGCTCGAAGCGGCTTTGTTGCAAACGCCACAAGTGGTGTGCTATCGCGCCAACGGCTCAAAATTGTCGTATAATCTGTTTAAGCGCATATTGAAAATCAATTATGTGTCGTTGCCCAACCTCATTTGCGACAACGCCATCGTTGCCGAAATGTTGCTACATCATTGCAATGCCGACGAGGTGAGCCGCGAGGTTGACAAAATTTTGCCTCAACGCGAGGGCCGCAAACAGATGATTGAAAACTATTGCCGAATGCGACAGATATTGGGTGGCAGCAATGCCGCTAATGCAACTGCCGAGGCTATTTATAACGATATTAAAAACTTAAAACATACATAATTATGGCATTGATGAATTGTGCTGAATGTGGAAAACAAGTGTCGGACTTGGCTGCTTGTTGTCCCCACTGTGGCGCTCCGGTCGAGAAGAAAGTGTATTGCAAAGACTGTGGCAACCAAATGTCGGAATCGGCATCGGTGTGCCCCAACTGTGGTTGTCCTCGCACTCATCCCACAACACCTCCTCCCTTTGGACAGGCAGCAGGTGACGGAAAAACCGCTCAACCAGTATCAACGCCCGGATTGTTTGATGAGTGTGGCTGTGGCAAGAGCCGCGGCGTGACTGCATTGTTGGCATTCTTCCTTGGCTACCTTGGCGCTCAATACTTTTACTTGGGCAAAACCGGTGCGGGCATAACTGTGCTTTTGTTGCATATATTATTGTGGTGGACAGCGATTGTGCCTGTTGTTTTCGGCGTTTTGTTCTTGATTCAGACAATTATGCTCTTGACAATGTCGCATGAAGACTTTGAGAGCAAAATGGTAAACTCAACCTCGTTCATGCCCTTGTGGTAAAATGCCGATAAAGATATGGACACATTGTTTTTACCCCCGATGCCTGCTCCCGGCTCTCGCCCCGTGAAAGTGTTATTTGTGTGCCTTGGCAACATCTGCCGTTCGCCGGCTGCCGATGGCATTATGCACAGCATAGTAGCCGAGCATGGCGATGAGGCCATGTGGGAAATCGACTCGGCCGGAACGGGGAATTACCACATCGGCGAGTTGCCCGATCATCGCATGCGCATTCATGCCCGCCGTCGTGGCATCGAGTTAACCCACCGTTGCCGTCAGGTGAGAGAGGCCGACTTTGACGACTTTGACTTGATAGTGCCCATGGACGGCTCAAATGAACAGAATCTGCGCCGACTTGCGCCCACGGTTGAGGCCGAAGCCAAGATTGTGCCCATGGCCCGATTTGTCGATATGTCATTTCGTTACGACCACATCCCCGACCCCTATTATTCGGGTGCAGAGGGCTTTGAACTTGTGCTTGACTTGTTGCAAAACGGCTGCGAAAATTTGTATCAAATAATAAAAAATCATAATCAAAATGCGTAAAATGATATTTGCCGCAACAGTGATGCTATCAACTGCGGCTATGGCTCAAACTACTGTCGAATGGCAATCGTTGGGCAATAATACTGATGAAAAAGGCGTGTCGTATGTGCAGCGTCTGACAGTGAAAAATACTGCCGGTGTCGAGCGCTTGTGTTTCAACCAATTTTCTCGTAAGATGCAAGTAATCACTCCTGGAGATGCAATTCACGAGATTGTGCCGGGATATTATTATCTTACAAGCGACGATTTTGGTGCCGACAGCGTAGTGATAGACATTCACACACGTGGCACATTGGCCAATGTGAGTTACCGCCCTGACGGTTTCCATGTTGTCACCACCGACGGCACGGTGAAACCGGTTGAGTGGACTTATAAGTCAATCTCGTCATCGCCCGAATTGTGGGGAACGCCCTCGCGCGACCGTATGCCCTATGCCGATGCCATCTATGCGTTTAACGAAACGCTCAATACTCGCGAACGCCTCGGCGCATTTGATATCATCCCCTCGTTCAAGAGCGTGAAAGAGACCAAGAAAGGCTATTGCGCACAAGCAGTCAACCCCCAAGTGGTGGCTATCGAGCACGAAAACTATGAGTTTTATCGCATAAATATCAACGCCGACGGAGTGGTGATTGAAGCCGCTTCGCCCCAAGCCGAAAAGATGGCCCGCGTGGCACTTATGAAATTGTGGCATCGCAATGGCGGCAAGATTCCAACTGCCGTGATTGAGGACTATCCCGATTTTCACTACCGCTGTGTGATGATTGACATTTCGCGCAACAATCAGCCTCTCGAAGCCCTTGAAGATGTGGCATTTCGCTTGTCTCAATTCCGCATGAACAAGTTGCATTTCCACTTCTGCGACGATGAGGCATGGCGTCTTGAAATTCCCGCATTCCCCGAGTTGACCGACCTTGGCTCGCGCCGCGGATATACTCTCGACGAGACCGGCCACCTTGTGCAAATCTTTGCCGGCAACGGTAACCCCGACGAGAAAGCCGGTTCGGCAAACGGATATATCACTCGCCCGCAATTCATCGCATTTTTGAAGAAATGTTATGACCTTGGAGTTGATGTAATTCCCGAAATAGAATCGCCCGGCCACGCCCGTGCTGCCATCAAGGCCATGGAGGCCCGCTATCGCCGCACCGGTGATGACCTCTACCGCCTTATCGAAGACGGTGATACCTCGCGCTACACCTCGGCGCAGGCATTTCACGATAATGTGATGAACCCCGCGTTGCCCGGTCCGGTAAACTTTATGCGTGTGGTTATCGGCGAACTCATATCAATGTATAAGGAAGCGGGAGTGCCCTTGACCGCAATCCACATCGGCGGCGATGAAGTGCCCCACGGTGCATGGAACGGCTCGCCCTCGGCCCTCGCGTTTATCGAAGAAAATAACCTTGATGGCGAGAAAGGCTTGCACGCACACTTTGTGAAGCAGATTGCGCAGATTCTTGCCGAACGCGGAGTGCCCATGAACGGATGGCAAGAAATTGCAGTGGGCCACAGTGACGAGTATAACGCACAAGTTGCGCCATTGACAGGCGGTGTCAACTGTTGGACCGTGTTTAACCCCAAAGCGCCCATCGAAAAGCACATTTCGGTGCAGGCAATGCGTGGAGGCTATCCCGTGATTTTGAGCAATGTAAACCATTTCTATCTCGACCAATCATATAACTATCACCCCGATGAGCCCGGATTGACATGGGGCGGCGTTGTTGATGAATTTGCATCGCTCGACGGCTATCCTGCCAAGATGTGTCCCGTTCCGGCCGATGGCAAAAGCCAGGTGATAGGATTGAGCGGACATGTGTTTGCCGAGACATTGCGTTCGCCCGAGCAGTTACAACGCTACTTGTATCCCAAAATGTTTGGTCTTGCCGAGCGTGCGTGGAATGCCGATGAAACCTATACGCGCGCCAAGTTCAACCTCGTTATAGGAGAGCGTGAACTGCCCGCACTCGTTGGTAACTGTGATTTCCACATGCGTCAGCCCGGTATCGTGGTGCAAAAAGGCAAAGTGAAGATGAACAGCCCCTATAAAAATGCTGTGATTCGCTATACCCTTGACGGCACAGAGCCCACAGCCGACTCGCCCGTCTATACCAAGCCATTTGCAAGTGATGCCAAAGAAATTCGCGCCCGACTCTACTATTTGGGCAAGCAAAGCGTCACATCAATACTCTATGTAAAATAGATGGAATAATAAAAAAACAAAGGTCCCAAAAGTTCGTGCTTTTGGGACCTCTTTGATTTCTTTCTTTTTGGCGTTTGTGTGGCAAAAATGGGACAATAAATAGTGTGTGATAGGGTAGGAAAGTGCCATCTTGTGCCTTTGAGGCATTTTGATTGTGCAAGTTAGTCCAAAAATGTGTAACTTTGCAGAAAATAAGCAACTAATGGAAAGAAAAGATTTTGAAATAATGGCTCCGGTGGGCTGCTATGAGTCGCTTTATGCGGCCATCGAGGCAGGTGCCGATGCTATATATTTTGGTGTTGAAGGTTTGAACATGCGTGCTCGCTCGTCGGTAAATTTCACACTAGACGATTTGCACAACATTGCCAACATTTGTACCGAGCACGGTGTGAAAAGTTATTTGACAGTCAACACTATCATCTATGACAACGACATAGAGGCTTGCCACAAAATCATTGATGCGGTGAAGCAGTCGGGCATTTCGGCGATTATTGCGTCAGACATTGCCGCGATTTCTTATGCGCGTTCAATCGATGTTGAGGTGCACATTTCAACACAGGTCAATGTGTCAAACATTGAGGCCGTGCGATTTTATGCACAGTTTGCCGATGTTGTGGTGCTTGCCCGCGAGTTGAACATGGAGCAGGTGCGCGCCATCTACGATGCTATTGAGCGTGAAGATATCCGTGGTCCTCACGGCGAGCGTGTTCGCATCGAGATGTTCTGTCACGGAGCATTGTGTATGGCCGTTTCGGGCAAATGCTATTTGAGCCTCCACGAAATGAACTCGTCGGCCAACCGTGGCGCATGCACACAGATTTGCCGTCGCTCATATACTGTTACCGACCGTGAAACCGGCGACCAACTTGACATTGAAAACCAATATATCATGTCGCCCAAAGACCTCAAGACCATCCACTTCCTCAACAAAGTGATTGATGCCGGTGTGAGAGTGCTGAAAATTGAAGGTCGTGCTCGTGGTCCCGAGTATGTGAAGATAGCCGTTCAGTGCTACAACGAGGCTATTAACGCTTGCTGCGAAGGCACATTTGACGACGACAAAATCGCACAATGGGACGAGCAGTTGCGCAAGATTTTCAACCGCGGATTTTGGAACGGTTACTATATGGGTCAGCGTTTGGGTGAATGGTCGGCCAAATATGGTTCATCGGCAACCCGTGTCAAGACCTATGTTGCCAAGGGCGTGCGCTATTTCTCAAATATTGGCGTAGCCGAATTTTATATGGAAAGCGGCGAATTGTGCGTAGGCGACGAAATCATTATCACTGGCCCCACAACAGGCGCAATGATATTGACACTCGACGAAATTCGTGTTGACCTCAAACCCGTCGAAAAGGCGGTAAAAGGACAGAGCATATCGTTCAAAGTTCCCGCCAAGATTCGCCCAAGTGACCGACTTTATCGCTGGTTGCCAACCGAATTGGACAAACAAAACAAGGATAATCAAAAATAGTTTTTTGCATAAAAATTTGCATAATCAAAAAACTTGATTTACCTTTGCACATAAGTAAATAATCACATCCCTGTATACACTTTACAACAAGGAGAATAGCCGCGTCGTGAGACACGGCTATTTTTCGTTTTATCCGACAATCTTTTGTTGCAGTTTTTTTGATATAAGAACAGAAGAAAAAATCGTTCCCCTATTTTGCAAGCAAAACATGGGGAGATTTGCTAACGCACAGTTCTTTTTATCTGCCCTTATGCTCTTTGTCAGATGCTATTGGCAGGGTGTAAAAAGGAATCAAGGCTATCTCACGATAGCCTTGATTCTGTAAACCTTATAAATCTAATCCTATGAAAAAACTAATCTTTACCATGGGTGTCGATTAACATCGGTGGCCCATAGTTTACACAAATTTGTCTGCTATTGTGTACATCTATATTACGCAAGAAAGGCTGAAATGTTGTGTGAACATGGGTAAATTATGATATTTTTACACAAATACTCGTCTTATTTAACTACCTTTGTATAAACCAAACATAAGAATATGGCAAAATTTCGTGTCAACATATTGGGAAGTGGTTCGGCCGTGCCATCGTTGCGGCATTTGCCCTCATGCCAAATTATCGATTTCCGAGACAAGTTGTTTATGATAGACTGTGGCGAGTGTGCGCAGTTGACGATGCGCCGCATGCGTTTGAAATTCTCGCGCCTCAACCATGTGTTTATCTCGCATCTTCACGGCGACCATTGTTTTGGCTTGTTGGGCTTGCTCTCTACTCTCTCGTTGCACGAAAAGGGCGGCACATTGACCGTTCACATTTTTGAGGAAGGTGCGCGCATGTTTCAGCAGGCGTTAGACTATTTTTGCCGCGAGCGTTCTTATGACATCAAGTTTAACATCATCAAGCCCGAGGCGGCAGTGATTTATGAAGACGATGGTCTTGAAGTGTCGACCATTCCGTTGAAACACCGTGTGCCATGCGTGGGCTTTGTGTTTAAGGAAAAACCCAAATTGCGCCACCTCAAAGGCGATATGGTGAAGTTTTATAATGTCCCCATCAAGCAGTTGCACGACATCAAGTGTGGCGCCGATTTCGTAACGGACGAGGGGGTGGTTGTGCCCAACGCGCGACTGACATCTGACCCCGACCCAGTGATGAGTTATGCCTATTGCAGCGACACGCAGTTTGACCCGCGATTGGGCGAGGTGCTCAAGGGCGTGAAAGTGATTTATCACGAAGCCACATATGAAGACTCTAACGCTGCCAAGGCCGCTCCGCGCGGACACTCGACAGCACGCGAGGCTGCAATAATTGCTCGCATGGCCGGTGCCGAAAAACTCATTTTGGGCCATTATTCAAAGAGTTATGAAAACGAAGACCAACACTTGGCACAAGCGTTAGAGGAGTTCCCTGATGTGACACTTGCTACCGAGGGACTGAAAATAGATTTGTTATGATGGACTTGCAACGGCAGAAAGACGAGCGTTTTATGCGCATGGCTCTCGAAGAGGCGCGTCAGGCTTTTGAGGCCGATGAAGTGCCCATCGGGGCTGTGGTGGTGTGTAACGGTCGCGTGGTCGGTCGCGGACACAACATGACCGAGACTTTTAACGATGTAACGGCCCATGCCGAGATGCAAGCCATTACGGCAGCGGTCAACACTTTGGGCGGCAAGTATTTGCCCGAATGCACGCTCTATGTCACTGTCGAGCCTTGCCTGATGTGTGCCGGGGCGATAGGTTGGAGCCAGGTGAGCCGCATCGTGTATGGTGCCGGCGACTCAAAGCGCGGTTATACGACATTCACTCACCGACAACCGTTTCATGCCCGCGCCACAATAACTGCCGGTGTGCTCGAAAACGAGTGTGCCGAATTGATGAAAACATTTTTTGCACGAAAAAGATAGCATAATGATTAAACAACAACTCGACCGTCGCATTTTGGTGCTTGACGGCGCTATGGGTACAATGATACAAAAGCGCGGCCTTGAAGAGCGCGATTTTTGCGGAACACAGTTTGAAAATTGGCCGTGCCGACTCAAAGGCTGCAACGATGTGTTGGTGCTGACTCGCCCCGATGTCATTGCCGATATTCACCGCCAATATCTTGAAGCGGGTGCCGATGTGATTTCGACCGACTCGTTTAACGCCAACGGCTTTTCGCTCGGCGACTATGAATTGGGTGGCTATGTGCGCCAAATCAACCTTGAAGCAGCCCGATTGGCCCGTCGCGTAGCCGACGAGTTTGGCGCGACTGACGGCAATCGCCGTTGGGTGGCAGGTAGTGTAGGCCCGACAAGCAAATCGCTGTCGATGGCGGCCGATGAGTGCATTTCGTGGGATGCGTTGGTGGCTACCTATGTTGACCAAATGAGCGCGTTGATTGAGGGTGGGGTTGACTTGTTGTTAATCGAAACGATATTTGATACGCTCAATGCCAAGGCGGCTGTCAGTGCCGCGCTGACGGCTATGGAGCAGCAGGGCCGACAAGTGCCGTTGATGTTGTCGGTAACGCTCACCGAGTCGGGCCGCACGCTGTCGGGCCAGACTCTTGAAGCGTTTGTGGCGTCGATGATGCACGCCAATCCGTTGGCAATCAGTCTGAACTGTGGTTTTGGTATTGACCAGCTCATGCCCTATATTGATGCGTTGCAGCGCTTCCCGGCGGCTGTGAGTGTATATCCCAATGCCGGATTGCCCAACGAGATGGGCCTATATGATGAAACGCCTGAAATGATGGCGTCAAAGTTGGCCAAAGTGTTGCAAAACGGCCGTTTGAACATGGTGGGCGGCTGTTGCGGTACGACTCCCCAACACATTGCCGCTATTGCCTGCGAGGCCCGCAACGCAAGTCCTCGCCAAGTGCCACAAAAAGACGGAGTGATGCGCTTGTCGGGATTGGAGCCGATGAATATCGCCCCCGAACATCTGTTTGTCAATGTCGGCGAACGATGCAATGTGGCTGGCAGTCGCAAGTTCTTGCGACTCATTAAAGATGGTAGCATTGACGAGGCTATAGACATTGCTCGCTCGCAAGTAGAGAACGGTGCGCAAATCATAGATATAAACATGGACGATGCTATGCTTGATGCCACTACACAGATGGCGCAGTTTATCACGCGCATAGGTAACGAACCCGATGTGGCGCGTGTGCCGTTGATGATTGACTCGTCAAACTGGGAGGCGATAGTCGAGGCGTTGAAGCATGTGCAAGGCAAACCCATTGTCAACTCAATCAGCCTCAAAGAGGGCGAGGCCGCGTTTGTGGCAAAGGCGCATCACATCAAGCAGGCCGGTGCGGCAGTGGTGGTGATGGCGTTTGACGAGAACGGTCAGGCCGATACCTATGAGCGCAAAATTGAAGTGTGTGGCCGTGCATATGACATACTGACTCGTGAGGTGAAAATGGCCGGTGAAGATATAATTTTTGACCCCAATGTGCTTGCCGTGGCAACCGGAATTGAAGCTCACGATAGTTACGGTCTCGACTTTATTCGTGCCGTGGAATGGATAAAAACCAACTTGCCGGGAGCAAAAGTGAGTGGCGGCATCAGCAACTTGTCGTTCTCGTTTCGTGGCAATAATTATGTGCGCGAAGCCATGCATGCAGTGTTTTTGTATCATGCTATCGGCAAAGGCATGGATATGGGCATTGTCAATCCGTCGTCATTGATGAATGTTGATGAAATAGCTCCCGATTTGCGTGAAGCACTTGATGATGTGTTGCTTAACCGTCGCGGTGATGCAACCGAGCGACTTGTGGCAATGGCCGAGAGGGTGAAAGCCGAGCGCGAAGGGGTAGTTGAAACTGCCGTTGCGCACGAAAAGGAATTGTTGACAGCAAGTCAGCGCGTTGAGCAGATGCTCGTGAAAGGGCTGAGCGACGGAATGGACCGCTATCTCGAAGAAGTGATGGCCGAAAAAGGCTCGGCTATGGCCGTGATTGACCAAGTATTGATGGCGGGAATGAACACCGTCGGAGCACTGTTTGGCCAAGGCAAAATGTTCTTGCCCCAAGTGGTCAAGAGTGCGAGAGTGATGAAGCATGCTGTGGCTTGGCTCACTCCGTTTATCGAACAGGAAAAACAATCGTCGGGTCGCTCGTCGTCTGCTCGCATGGTGATTGCGACAGTCAAGGGCGATGTTCACGACATTGGCAAAAACATAGTGTCGGTTATCATGAACTGCAACGGCTTTGAGGTAATCGATATGGGCGTAATGGTGCCGGGCGAGGAGATTGTTGCCCGTGCTATTGAGGCCGAAGCACAGTTTGTCGGGTTGAGCGGACTCATCACTCCCTCGCTCGAAGAGATGTGCCATGTGGCATCACTCATGCAAGAACGACAAATGGAAATTCCGTTGCTCATTGGTGGTGCAACAGCATCGGCCTTGCACACTGCGGTGAAAATCGCACCCTTGTATGACGGGCCGGTGGTGTATATTCGCGATGCGGCAACCATTCCGTCGGTGATGCAAAAACTTATGTCCGACTCTCGCAGTCAGGCGATTGCTGAGTTGAAGGCCGAGCAAGAGGAGTTGCGCCGACAGTATGTCCAAGAGTCGGCAATGTTGAGCGTTGAGGAGGCGCGAATGCGCCGTCAACCATACGCTGATGAACCTGTCAAACCTCCGTTTGAAGGACTTAAAGACATGTTGTTTAAGGTGTCGGAAATCAGAAATCTCATAAATTGGCGAGCATTTTTTGCCGTGTGGAAACTTGATGCCTCGTTTGCGCAGTTGGCACAAATTGACGGTTGTGACCATTGCCGAGCCATGTGGCTTGCATCGGTGGCACAAGAGCAGCGCACCAAAGCAGCCGAAGCCATGCAACTGCACAAAGAGGCGTGTAGGGCGCTTGACTCGTTGGCCGATTATGAGGTAAAGGCGAGGGTGGTTTTTGCCCCTGCCGGCAGTTGTAATGAGGATATTGTGATTGTATACAATGGTGCTAAATATCAAATAAATGCGCCCCGTCAACGCCATCGCGAGGGCGAGGGATACCGATTGTCGCTTGCCGATTTTGTCAAACCCGTTTCGGCACAAGGCGAGTTAGCCGATTGGATAGCATTGTTTGCCGTGACTGTGGGCATGGAATTGCAGTCAAAAATCGAGAAATTCAAGGCCGACGGCGATGATTATAACACGATATTGTATCAGGCGTTGGCCGACCGATTGGCCGAGGCTGCAACCGAGATGATGCACCGCAGCGTGAAGCGTGGCGAGACCGAAATTCGCCCCGCGATAGGCTACCAGTTGCTACCCGACCAACGCGCCGTTTTTATCGTTGATAAGGTGATAGACTACGACCAAATGGGTGTTTCGCTTACCGAAAATGGTGCTCTTTATCCGCCGTCATCAACCACCGGATTGATAATTTGCAACCGCGATTGCCGATATTTCAGCGTGAAATAAAAAACTTGGTGAAAAATTACGGTCAAAATAGACTGTAATAATAAAATTATTACTATCTTTCGCAAAATTTTTTTAACTAACCCAATTTCTAACCAATTAAAACACAATTATGAAAAAGCTATTTATTTCGGCTTTATTGTTGTGCTCAGGTATTATGGCCTATGCTCAGTTGGTAAATGTAGCTTCTATTGAGAAGGTTACATTGCCCGAAGGCGTTAGCGCTGTTACTGCAACAATGAGCCCTGATGGTGGTTATGTAGTGATTGACCAAGCATCAAAGGCAGGTATCTACAAAGTGGACTTGGCTACTGCTGAAATCGCTACTATCTCTGAAACAGGTTCAAACTTTGAACTTAAAATTGCCGATGACAACAAAACTGTTGTTTATCGTGAAAACTCTATCGATGCTAACCGCATGCGCAAAGTTGCTCTTATGTCGGCTAACATCGCTACAGGTGCCAAACAAATGGTTGTTCAGCCCTCACGCGACCTCCAAGGTTTTGCAGTTGAAGGTGCAACAGTGTTGGCTATGAACAAAGGCAAACTCGCTACAAAAACATTTAACGGTGCTGCTAAAACTGTTGCTCCCGTGGTGTCAATCGACCATGGCCGCATGATGCTCACTGTTAATGGCGAAACAAAAGTGGTTGCTCCCCAAGGAACAGAATCACAAAGTTACTTGTGGCCCTCAGTTTCTCCCGATGGCACAAAAATCGCTTATTATCTCGCTCGCAATGGTGCGTATGTTTGCAACCTCGACGGTTCAAACCCCGTATTCCTTGGTATGATTCGTGCTCCCCGTTGGATTGACAACAACACAGTAGTGGGTATGAACGACCAAGATAACGGTCACGCAGTTATCTCTTCTCAAATCATCGCAGTTGCTGCCGATGGTAGTGTTTCTCAGATTTTGACCGACAAAGATGTTATCGCAGTTTGCCCCTCGGTAAATGCCGACGGTTCAAAAATTGCGTTCACAACTCCTCACGGTGAACTCCACATTATTAATGTTAACAAATAATTAAAGCGTTATGAAACTCAAAAATATATTTTTAGCAGCATCATTAGCGCTTTGTGCAACAAGCGCTTATGCAGTTGATGCAAAAGATTTGCGCGTGTATATCAATCCCGGTCACGGTGCATTCGACTCTGGTAGCCGTCCCATGGGTACAGTTAAGCATGGTGCAAACAATGCTTACAACGATGTAAATAATGACACAACCAACTTCTTTGAGTCAAACACCAACCTCAACAAAGGTTTGGCATTGTTCTACAAACTTAAAGAGATGGGCTTGCAACACAACGGAGCTAACGCCCTCGACTTGACTCAAAACATCGTTATGTCACGCATCGAGAGTGGTGCATATCCTCCCTATCTTGACTATGACAACCACACTGTCAACCCCGAGTCAAGCAAATATGACCGCTCACTCTATGAAATCTCGGCAGAAGTTGAGTTCAACAACTTTGACTTGTTTGTGTCAATCCACTCAAATGCTGCAACAGAAGGTACAAGCACTAACTATCCTTTGTTCCTCTATCGTGGTACCGATAGCCAAGAAGGTAACGCTGGTAGTATCGCTGTTTCAAAAGCATGTTGGCCCCACATCTACGGTATGGGACACCATCAGTGGACATACTATTCAATGACCAATATGAACATCCGTGGTGACCACTCATTCTATGGCAGCCCCGGTACAGCAACTTATGAAGTTCCCGAAGGTTATGACTATCTCTATGACGAAACCGACCAATTCTCAGAATTTGTTCCTGCAACCGACACAACACCCGCCTATGTTAAATACACAGGTTATCTTGGTGTAATCAAACACGGTTGTACCGGTTTCTTGGCCGAAGGTTATTTCCACACTTATCAATGTGCCCGTCATCGTTACATGAACCGCGATGTGTGCTACCTTGAAGGTGATGGTTATGCTTATGGTATCAACGACTATTTCAAACTCGGTTACGAAGAAAAAGAAGCGGTTATCTATGGTATCGTTCGTGACAAAGATTTCAAATTCTCTCACGACTACTATAAACCCAATGCAAACTCTAACGACAAGTACATGCCTTTGAACGGCGTGAATGTTGCTCTTCTCAACGAAGCAGGCGACACAGTTGCTACTTATGTAACTGACGACGAATGGAACGGTGCATTTGTATTCCATGTTCAACCTGGTACTTACTCATTGGCTTATTCGCTCGAAGGCTACAACGCTCCTGAAGCCGAATTTACTGCTCCCTTTACTGTAACAGCAGGTCAAAAATACTATCCCGAAGCATTCTTGCGCGATGTTGATTGGGTTGCTCCTGCTAAGGTTTATGTAAACTATCCCGACTCAACAGCAGGTAAGGCTGACTACGCAGTATTCCCCTCTTACAACATGTCAACTAAGGAATACTCACTCCTTAGCGAACAGTTGGCAGATAAGAAAGTTCGTCGTCAAATCGTTCGCGATGGCAAATTGTATGTTCTCGCTCTCGATGCTGCAAACGAACCCTACATCTACCTTGCAGACCTTGCTGCCGGCACTGTTGATACTCTCGACATGACTCCTGTTGTGATGGGTGCTAACGGTAAACTCAAAATCTCTGACATCGCTCTTACTGCCGACCACTACCTCGTGGCTTGCGGTTTGTCAGGCGTGCATTATGGTGACAATATCGCTGAAACTGACGGCGTTGAACGTGGTAAAGTTAATGTTTACAAATGGAAACAAAACGAAACTACATTGTTGCCCGACTCTTGTGAATTGTGGTTTGAAACTGATAATTCGGCAAATTATAACCGAGGACTTCTTGGTCGTACTATGACTTATTCAGGTACAATTGCCGATGGTAAACTCACAATGACAAATCAACATGGAACTAAGACTTCTTCTATCGCAATGCGTTTGACTCAATTGGGTATTGCCGACGGTCAATTGGTAACATCTGACTATTTGGATGCATGGGCAGGCGATGATGAAGCGCTCTTCTATGCCGATGTTATGAGTGATTGTGAAGACTATGAATTTATGGTGTCTCCTCTTGCTGATAAAGATAACCTTGTATTGGATGGTAACCTCATTTCTCCATTTGAATTTACATTCCCCGAAACAGGTTATGGCAATGCTCCGACAATCCTCGGTCGCAACACTAAGATTGCTCCCGCTGTTAATGGCGCTAACTACTTCAAGTTTGCTGGCAAATCACTTATGACTGCTCCCAAAGTAAACGAAGAAGGCAAATTGGTTGGTATCCAACTCTTTGATATCACTGGTGGTTTTGATAATGCTGTTGAAATCGCTATCAACGCTGCAATCGAACCCGTTGAATTTGCTTATGCATCGGCTCACGGTGAAGCTGAACTCGAACTCAGCTCTGACGATATCACTATCGGTGCTGAAATGGTTCTCTATCTCGTTATTGACGGTAAAGTAATCAAGTTCAACGAAAAAGTTGATAATTTCACTTCTGTTGCAGGTACTGCTAACCCCTATGCATTTGCTCTTACAAGTGAATTTGCTGACAACGTTCTCGTTGTTAACTACAAATTGAACGCTCCTGCTACTGCTGTTACTATCTATGTAAAAGATGCAGAAGAAAACATCGTTGTAACCAAGGAAATGGGTGCACAAGAAGCCGATGCTTACACTGCTGAATTGAGCATGGAAGGCGTTGAAGCCGAAGGTACATTTACTTGGGAAGTTGAAGTTGCCGGTGAAGTTAAAGACCGAGTAGAACACTTTGGTGACTATTCATTCTGGCATCCTCGCGGTGTTGATGTTGACAACAACATGGAAAGCCCCTCATTTGGTAACATCTATGTAGCCGAAGGTCAAGGTACAACAAGTTCTGCTTATTGGAGTGGTACAGGCGGCGGTATCGGTCTCTATGCATTTGCAGCCGACTTTACTCCTATCAAGAACGAAGTTACAGGTAAATATGTATTTACTGGTGGCTTGAAAATGAACCAAAAAGCAGGTACTAATAACGCAGCCGACTTTAACAAAGTTCGCGTTGCCGAAGACGGTCGCTTGTTCTTGTCTCGCCTCAATAGCAGTGGTGACTACATCGTTTATGCTCCAAGTTTCGAAGAATTGGTAGCAAAAGACTCTGTTATCTCATTGTATGATGGTCTTACATTTGATGCAAGCACTTACAACTATACAAATACCGATGGCGTTTATATGGGTGCTGCTAACCTTTGCTTCGCTATTAAAGGCTCAGGCGAAGACCTTCAATTGGCTGCTCTTTCAAGTAATAGTACTCACTGGGCTGCTGTTTACACAGGTGTAACTTCTGAACTCTATAAACTCGGTACAGCATCTACACTTCCTGTTCCCGAGGTTATCGAGCCCTTGAACCAACGCTACACTATCTTCCCCCAAACTACTAACATTGACTTTGACAAAGAAGGTGGTCTTTGGTATTGCCAATATCGTGGTGCTCCCACAGATGCTCAACCCGGTCTCGTTTACATCAATGCCGAAGGCAAAGAAACTTACAAGGACCTCGTGAGCCGTGGTGGTGGCGGTGTTCGCGTATCTCCCGACGGTAAACAGATTGCTATCGCTTCATCAAGCACTAACCCCAAACAATTCACTATCTACAACATCGTGATGAATGACGGTGTTCCCGCTCTCCAACCCGTAATGGTTATTACTCACGGTATCGGTACTAACTTCTATGATGTTGCATGGGACCTCGCAGGTAACCTCTATGGTGTAAGTAACTCTGGTGAATTGGTTCGTGGTTTCGCACTTCCTCGCGAAGAAGCGTTCACAACAAAGGCTGCTTCACGCTATGCATTTGAATATGCTCCTTTCAAACAATCACACCTCCCCGACTTCGCTCCCGTATCAGAAATGACAGTTACTAAGGTTTGGGAAAGCAATGAGGGTATCCCCGCCGCAGCATATGGAGCATACCGATTTGGCTCAGGTGTAGATGATGATGTTTTGACAACGACTGCATCACACCAAATTGAAGCGATCGATGCTGCCGGCAAACGCGTATTGGCCGACCTCACAGCATTCTTTGAAGCAACTCCCGAACTCCATGTTGTAAATACAGTAATCGAAAAAATCGATACAATCAGCGTTGATACCGCTTACAACGAAACAGAAACCGGCACAGATACAGTTGTTACAGTTCTCGCCGACACCACATGGGCCGAAGTTAAGACACTTGATGCAATGGGAACAGCAATTACCGTTGACGATGCAGGAAACATCATCGTAAATGTAGGCTTCCCCTCAACAACATCAAGCAGCGAATTTATTATCGTACCAGCCGATGGAAGTGAATATCGTTTCATGTCGTTGGATTTGGCCTCAATCAGTAGTGCAAACGCACGCGTAGACCAAGTAGGTCGCGTAATCGGCGATGTACTTTCAGCCGAAGGAGCATATATGTGGTTGAACCCCAATGGAGCGACACAAGTACCAGTAATCAAGATTAAAGAAGGAGCTATGGTAGCTGATGAGTCACAAGTAGCCGATATCTCAGACTTGAAGAACTCAACTTCATGCTTGGCACAACCTGCAATCTTTAATGTAGCCGATATTGACGCCATGATGGAAGAAGATGCCGACATCTCAGCAACATTCTGGTGGCGTAACCGTTCAACTGCCGGTGTAGTAAACGGATGGCAATATAATGACTCAGAAGGAATGTACAAATTTGACAAAACAGTAACTGTATCAAAAGGTGCAGCATCAAACGAAGGATTTGCGACATTCAATTTGCAAGGTAACACATATTTCGTAGTACCCACAACAAGTGGCTCGGCACGCACAGCCGAATTCGTCATCACCGATGTAGAAGGAAATGTACTTTATACATTAGGATCAACCGCAGCAGCCAAAGACCAATACGGAGCATTGGCCGCCTATGAACTTGATGACAATACCGCTATCATCTACCACTTGTTGCC
>JAFZHD010000006.1 GCA_017555085.1 Muribaculaceae bacterium
AAGAAACGGCAGGTCGGTGGCCTGCCGTTAACTGATTATATAACTTTTACTTTTAAGCTTCGATGCGGCGCTCGTAATCCTCCTTCACATATTCGTAGAAGTGCGCTGACGCAGTAGCCATATAGGGGATTTGTATATAACACCAAATACAATAACTGATTAATCACCTAACAGCATAGGCATATATATCGTTTGCCAAAGGAGATTGAAGTCGTCATCATCATCTTTATGTGAGTATGTGACACGGTATTTCATCTCTCCATTTTTGTCCAATTGCTGTTCTACTTTGTCAATGACAATTTCTTTAGCATTGACTTTTGAATATAGTTTCGGGAATTTCTCCCGCAGCAATTGTTCGGTGTCAACGCTTGCATCTACCGCCAACCACTTTTGCGACGAGCAAGCAGACAGGCTTATGACAAACGCGAACAATGCGATAAGGAAAGTGTGTTTTTTCATAGTTTTTTAGTTACTGACTTCTTTAGCTTATTTCAAGATATGTATTGCTAACATTCTTTGCAATGATTTGACATCTACATTGCGCTTAAATTCTTTTTTTAAGGGCTCATGCATTCCCTTAATCCATAACTTCATTTCGCAATCATCATCAAAAGTCCCTCCGGTTTCTACACTAAATTGGTCGATTGAATGATAAGGAATAGAACGATATTCTCTTTTACTGCCTGTCACTCCTTGAACATCCAACATTATTAGGCGCTTATTTGTGAAAACCCACTTATCGCGAAATATGCGGAATGCCGTTTCTATTTCTTCACCGTTAATGAGAATCTCTCCAAATTCTTTTCTTAATTCCTCAATGTCTACTTCTGTAGCATTGCCAAATAAATTGTTAAGTAATGACATAATTTAATGGAAAATAATCGGTTTAATCTTCTATTTAGTCTTTCGACTCATCGCCACAAAGATATGAAAAGTATTGAACACGCAATACACAATCACCGATTTATTTGTCTTTCAGCCAAATTCTTTGTATATTTGCTACACTAAAACCAATGGAATATGGCACAGCAAACAAACACACAGATGAACGAAAAAGTCCCTACAAACTATACACTCTGCATCAAGCGCGACTGCCCGAAAGCGGCGATGTGCTTGCGCTACAAAGCCACTCAGATGATACCAGCCGATGTGATGAAATGGAGTATCTTGAGCCCTGCGTATTTGGCGAAGATAGAGGGCGAGTGCCCACACTACCGCTCGGCAGGAAAGGTGAAGTATGCGCTTGGCTTCGTGCGGATGATACGAACATTGCCGGTGAACATATCCGAAATGGTAGCGCATAAACTAATCGCCCGCTTTGGACGCAATGCCTACTACGACATGCGCAAGGGAAAACGTGCCATTGCACCCGCTGAACAGGAGATTATCCTTAGCGTTGTGGCCGAATGTGGAGCGCCACAAGAGGTGGTATTTGATAGTTACGAAGAGGGCTATCAGTGGTAATCTCTAATTTTGACGAAGCCGCTCTTAATCGCATTTAGTAGTTTTGGTAAGTTTGTTTATATCCAAACTACAGTTTTTGCTTGAAAAAACTCCAGTTTGTAGCCTTCCAAACTAGAGTTTTGAACTGAACAAATTGCAGTTTGTAGCCGTGCAAACTGAAG
>JAFZHD010000007.1 GCA_017555085.1 Muribaculaceae bacterium
CATTCAGCAGGCTATTCCCGAGCAGTCGCGAGTTGTGCGCCTGCCCCAAAACCGTCTTGGGGAAATTAGCAAGGTGCGCAAGGCGATGATGGACTTTGAGCAGGAGTTTCTGCGCCAACCCTCTAACGACGAGTTGGCCGAGATGCTTGGTATGAGTGTTGAGAAGGTTGCTGACGCGTTGAGCCACAATGCGTTGAGTTTGTCGCTTGATGCTCCCTTTGGCGGAGAAGAAGATGACGGCTGTTTGCTTGATGTGGTATCGTCAAGCGATGCTCCCAAGCCCGATGAGTCGCTTTCGCGCAACGAGTCGTTGGCTATCGAGATTAAACGCGTATTGTCTCAACTTGAAGAACGTGAGCGCGAAGTGTTACAAAAATCTTTTGGCATCGGATGTAACGAGATGACTCTCGAAGAAATTGCCGAAGAGTATAACTTGACTCGCGAGCGCGTTCGCCAAATCAAGGAAAAGGCAGTTCGCCGCCTTAAAGGCCAACGAAGCCAAAGCCTGAGAATTTTTTTGGGATAATTGTTGGTGTTTGTCTGGTCGTGCAATGGTTGGACTTTCGGGGCTGACCGAGAGCATTGTCCGGACTAAGCATAACAATCGTTATTGAATTTTCGGTTTGTTTTTTTAGTTGATTAGTTCATCCGACGGCATGCATTGCGCGGCTGTCGGATTTTTTTTGTGTTCTATTATGGCTGTGGCAGAGGGGAGTTTGTCTGCGAGCATTAAAAGAAAAACAGCCCGAGTCAGAGACTCAGGCTGTTTTTGATGGTTATATCTAAATTTTAGATTAGCCGTTAACTTTCTTCATGTGAGCGATGAGTTCGAGTACTTTGTTAGAGTAACCGATTTCATTGTCATACCAAGAAACAACTTTCACGAAAGTGTCAGTCAAAGCGATACCAGCTTTAGCATCGAAGATAGAAGTGCGAACATCACCGAGGAAGTCAGCAGAAACAACAGCATCTTCAGTGTAGCCGAGAACGCCTGCGAGTTCGCCTTCAGAAGCTTCTTTCATTGCAGCGCAGATTTCAGCGTAAGTAGCGGGTTTAGCCAAGTTAACTGTGAGGTCAACAACTGATACGTCGAGAGTGGGAACACGCATAGCCATACCAGTCAATTTGCCGTTGAGTTCGGGGATAACTTTACCTACAGCTTTAGCAGCACCAGTTGAAGAGGGGATGATGTTGCCAGCAGCAGCACGACCACCACGCCAGTCTTTCAAAGAAGGACCGTCAACAGTTTTTTGAGTAGCAGTAGTAGAGTGAACAGTAGTCATAAGACCGTCTGTGATACCCCATTTGTCGTTCAATACTTTAGCGATGGGAGCCAAGCAGTTAGTAGTACAAGAAGCGTTAGAAACGAATTGTGTACCTTTTTCATATTTGTCGAAGTTTACACCGCAAACAAACATGGGAGTGTCGTCCTTAGAAGGAGCAGACATAACTACATATTTAGCACCAGCGTCGATGTGACCTTGAGCTTTGTCTTTTGAGAGGAAGAGACCTGTTGATTCAACAACATATTCTGCTTCAACTTCGTTCCATTTCAAGTCAGCGGGGTTACGTTCAGCAGTTACGCGAATGTTTTTACCGTTAACGATCAACAAACTTTTTTCCAAATCGTAATCGATAGTGCCTTGGAATTGACCGTGCATTGTGTCATATTTGAGCATGTAAGCCAAATAGTCAACGGGGCAAAGGTCGTTGATACCTACGATTTCGATGTCATTTCTGTTTTGAGCAGCACGGAAAACGAAACGTCCGATACGGCCAAAACCATTAATACCTACTTTAGTCATTGTAATTAAAATTATTGGGTTATAAATAATCTTCTTTTTCCTGCAAAAAAGTGGGCGATGGGTACATCGCATTTTTTGCACCACAAAATTAATAATTTTTTTTCAATTAGATGTATTGAATGGGAAAATAAAGGAATTTTTTCCTTATTTTTGCATCAGAATTAACAAAATACTCATTTTTATATACTTTATTGAATCATGAAAAGTAAATTTCTCGCTGACTTTAAGGAATTTGCCGTTAAAGGTAATGTGATTGACATGGCAGTCGGTGTTATCATCGGTGGTGCTTTTGGCAAAATCGTTACTTCATTGGTAAACGATGTTATCATGCCTGTTGTGGGTAAATTGATTGGCGGTCTCAATTTCACTGACCTCAAATTTGTTATCACAAAGGCTGTTATGGACGGCGAAACAGTGGTAACTCCCGAAGTGACTTTGAACTATGGCAATTTCATTCAAAATGTGGTTGACTTTGTGATTATCGCATTCTCAATCTTTGTGATGATTAAATTGTTGATGAATCTCAAACGCAAGAAAGAAGAGCCTGCGCCCGCTCCCGAACCCGAGCCAGCACCTGCTCCCGAACCTTCAAACGAAGAAAAACTCCTTGCCGAAATTCGCGACCTTTTGAAAGAAAAGAAATAATCGCAACAGGATATAATCAAAAAACAGGCTTTCAAGTGAAGGCCTGTTTTTTTGTGTAGATATGTGAGAACGGGGTTAGCGCGAGGGGGAGAAACCGATGCTCGTGGCGGGAGTGACGGCTTTGAGGTTGGGCACGATGTCGTCGGGAGTGATAATGAGCAGTTGGTCGTCATCATAGCCTCCTTTAACAATGCGACGGGCATGTTGCAGGTAGATGCGTTCAAGATAGTTTGCCACAAAGCGCGCGTTGCCAAAGTGGGCGCGGTCTTTTTTGGTATAGGCTTCGCCAAGCACTTCTTTGAATTTTTCATAGGCCTCGTCGGTGAACTTATAATCATAAGTGCCGATGCGGTTTACTGCAATATCGCAAAGTTGCTCAAACGAGAAATCGGGAAATTCAAATGTATTGGCAAAGCGGCTTGAGATGCCGGGGTTGGTTTTCAGCAGCGACTCCATCTCGTTGGGGTATCCGGCAAGAATTACCGATATGTTGCGGTAATTTTCGTCGGCGAGTTTGTTGAGCAAAAGCGGAAGCACGATGCGGCCGGGATCTTGGGGGTGAGCCGAGACAAGGCTGTATGCTTCGTCAATCATGAGAGTGCCGCCTTCGGCAATATCAAGAATTTTGATGAGGTTTTCCTCTTCAAGCCCCCAACGGGTACCTACAAAACTGCTGCGAGTGGCAAGCACGAGGTGCCCGTGAGAGAGTTGGTTGTGCTCTTTTAGGAGACTCGACCAAATGCGGCCCATGGTGCTCTTGCCTGTGCCGGGGTTTCCGATGAATGTGCCGTGAAGGTTGAGCGCGTGAGTGGCCGAGCCTGTGTTGTGTTTAAGTTTGTTGTATTGCGCGAGGCAAGAGAAGTCGCTCACTTTTTCTTTGATAGAGTCGAGTCCGGTCATGCTATCCAAAGCCGTTTGGGGTTGGGGTAATGGATAGTAGATTTCAACATTTGGCATAGAGTCCATTTCGACGGTACGGCTGTGCGGCCCTTTGTCGAGAAATATGTTCAAATCGCGAAGGGTGGTGATGCGACCGCGGTCAACTTCAGCCTTTGCCTTCTTGGATTTTATTTCCTCGACGGGTTCTGACGACTCAAAAGGAGAGTCTTCGGCAGAACAGTCTTTGAAGGGGTCAAAGGGTGTCCATTCAAAATCGTCAAGCACATCGTTGAAATTGATGTCTTGACGATCCTCTGAACTGAAGTCGTCAACGCTTTTGGTGTGAATAGTGACTTTGGAAGCGTTTGCGCGCACATAATCCATGCAGTAACTGAGAATCGAGTTGTTGGTGCGGCAGCGTAACAATCGGTTTGAAAGGCATGAGTCCATATTGTCGCGAATAACGATATTGAGTTTTTCATAACCATTGATGCAAGAGTCAAGGTTGATGATGTTGTTGGCTGTAAAAAACACACCTTTCACGATTAAGCCAGCACAGATAGGCTCCATTATATCATAAACAGCTTTCATCACCATGCGCAAGCAGTAAACGGGCGAAACGCGGTGAGAACATTCGGTAAACCACAAGGGGAGATCGTCGTTAAAGCGTTCTTCGTCGGCGAGCTCGTCGGCTTTGCGTGAGCAGATGTTAGGGTTGTCGATCATGACAACGATGGCTTTGTTGTCTTGGACAATCAAGAAAAATTTATAGCCAGAGAGAACTCCATCGAGTTTGGGAGCTTTTGCGCATTGACATTCGCCGTTGTCGATCATAGAGCGGACATTGCGCCACATTGCGGCTTCGTCTTCAGCTTGTTTGAATGTTTTCCAAATAGAATTAATCATAGTGTATGTGTGGTTAGTTATTCAAAAGGTTAATACAAATATAACGAAAAAAAATGACCAATGCAATGTTTCGGCACAGATAAAACAGAAAAAATGATGCCGACAGGGGTTGGATTTATGGAATAGCCGATTGAGAAATGTTCTAGGGGTGACGGCATTAATTATTTCTTAAAAAGGGAATTATAACTTTGTTGGCACAATTACGGGTATAACAAACAGATTTTTATATCCTCACCCCCTCCGAATTGCATTCGCAATTCTCGTCCCCCTATTTTGCAAGCAAAATAGAGGGACACTTGACAACACTACGGCCCTGGAAACACTAGGTTTGTGCGCCAGCAAGTCCTCCACTGCTTTTTGCGGAGAAATTTCGGAGCAAAAAATAGGGGAGGTGGGGCAAAGTCCCGGAGGGGTTGGGTATTAACTATGTGGCCAACAGGTATATACTAGCCCTTAAAAATCCTCAACTAAAGTTTGTAACATTTCTCTATCTTCTATTTTACTAAAATAAGCATTGGCTTTTGCCTTGTTTCCTCTCATAGAGAATAGCAATCCAAGATGATAGTTGTGATTATCCGAATGGGATTGCAAGTAGATATCAAGATACTTCATAATAAAGTCTCTACCGCCAAATCTTTTCCATTCTTGTTCGGTGGGATTGTAATCCAAAATTGTTTCAATATGTTCTGACATAGTTGTATGATTTGTTGCAATAAAGACTATTCATCATAAAGCCATTCAATGGTGTATTCGCCTTTAATAATTTCGGGCCATCGTTCTTTGGGTATGTTTTCTTGAATAAGGCGTATTGCTTCTAATACATCTGCTTTTGTATCGGCAATAGTCTCGCCGGCGGCATATATGCCCTCACAATTTTCGGAGAAAGCACCAAAGCCATCTTTACTTGCACAAATTGTGATGAATAATTTGTTTATCATAGTGTATGTGTGTTGGGTTATACAAATATACCCAAATTTTTTGACTAATGCAATGTTTAGGCATAACAAAGCAAAAAAATAAGGCGAAAAAAAGATGCAGCAACGGAGCTAAGTTTCGGGAGAAACCGCACTTAAATGCGTGAGGTGATGGCGATTCGGATGCGGTCAATGGCAACTGTGGCCAAGTATATCACTACCACAAATGCGATGGTGGCAAGTGTGAACATGGGCAGCGACATCGATTCCCACATGTATAAAGATGTGCGCTTGATGATGCCGCCCCAAATGTAGGGGTTTTTGTGGAGCAGATATACCGCAAAGGCCGATGCCGACAGCATGTTGATGGCGGTTGATTGCAGGGTGAATGTGGTGAAACACATAAAGAATGCCACCGATGCTATGATTACAAAGGGTGAGTTGTAGGCAAATGTGAACAGCGAGTTGCAGTAGAGCGATTGCACGATGATGGCTGCTGTGGCGATGAGGTAGATTGAGAGGAAAGTGCGGCGGTTGTCAAAACGGTTGCCAAACAAGCCATATCGGCCAACTCGTCGTTAGAGGGTTGGCGCAGAAACTCCTGCTCAAAGTCCATCATCGCCTTGCGCACCTTGCTAATTTCCCCAAGACGGTTTTGGGGCAGGCGCACAACTCGCGACTGCTCGGGAATAGCCTGCTGAATG
>JAFZHD010000008.1 GCA_017555085.1 Muribaculaceae bacterium
CCGGTTTCTGTTTCGTTGTAAGCGGTATCAACGCTGATTGTATCGATTTTTTCGATTACTGTATTTACAACATGGAGTTCGGGAGTTGCTTCAAAGAATGCTGTGAGGTCGGCCAATACGCGTTTGCCGGCAGCATCGATTTCCATGATTTGGCGTGATGCAGTGGTTGTCAAAATATTATCATCTACACCAGAACCAAATCGGTATGCTCCATATGCTGCGGCGGGGATACCCTCATTGCTTTCCCAAACCTTAGTAACTGTCATTTCTGATACGGGAGCAAACTCGGGGAGGCGAGATTGGGGAACTTCTACAACGAATGCATATTTAGAAGCGGCTTTTGTTACAGCGTTTTCTGTGCGGGGGAGAGCAAAGCCCTTGAAGTGTTCGCCAGAGTTACCTACGATGTAAAGGTTACCTGCGAGGTCCCATGCAAAGTCATAAACGTTTGTACCGATACCGTGAGTTACAACAGTTTCTTCTTGGAGTGCGGGAGCACCTGTTTCGTCAAAGAATACGTTGAAGATGGTGAATTGAGTCTTAGAAGTTGCGATAGCAATCTTAGATTCGTCGGGTGAAAGACGGATACCACCACCACCACGGGGGAGACCACCTGTACCTTCAAAGAACTTGCGGTTGCCTTCGGCGTCAACATAGATCAAAGAGGGTTGCTCGTTAGTGGGAGTAGCACGGTATTGGCAATACCAGATACCACCACGGCTGTCATACTCAACGTTAGTTACCTGAGGAGCGATAGTGATGTTAGAGAGGCTTTCGATTTGAGTAGGCATGGGGAGAACTTCGGCAGTACCCAATGCATATTCGCTTGTGCGAGAGCCAGAGCAGTTAGACAAAGCAAATGTTGTTGCGTTACCTGAGTGAGCAAGGAGTTTGAGGTTTTCACCAGCACCCTTAACGTCGAGACCGATGTTAGCAGATGCGAGGAAGCCGTCAGCAGTGTTGTACTCATAAGTAGTAGCGTCAACTGAACCGCCAGCCAACAATGAGTAGAACTTGTCGTTTGCTACGAGTTCGCCTTGGTTTTTAGCATAAGCGATGTAGTCGCCGGCTTTACCGCAACGAGTAACGAAGATACGGCCGTCTTCTGCAACGCGAACGCGAGCCAAGTCAGCACCATAAGAGATGAATGAGTAAGTGAAACCACCCATGAATGCTGCTTTACCAGTTACTTGGTTTTTAACAGATGTCATGTCGGGGTTGAAGATGTAGAGACCAGTACCACCATTGCTTGCGGGGAAATAAGTAGTGTTTGTAGTTGACATACCTTCTGTAACATAGATTGAACCGAAGTAGTCACTTTCCATGTTGTTGTCAATGTCAACACCGCGGGGGTGATAGTAGCGGAGGTCGTGGAATGATACCATAGTATCTTTAACTTCGCCTTCAACTTCAACTTCCCAAGTGTGCTCTGTTAAAGGAAGATCTTTTGTGCTGATTTCAGCAGAGTAAGCGCCTTTTTCTTGAGCACCCATGTCTTGTGTAAGAACGATTTCACCTTCTGCATTCTTGATGTGAACTTTTACATTAGTTGCATCAGCGTTCAAAGAGTAGTTAACAGAGAGTGTACCGTCAGCATATTCGCTCTTCAAACCATAAGCGAAGGGGTTGGCTTTGCCACCAGCAGCGGGAGTCACAGAAGTTACTGATTCAGTGAATTTGTAGATTTTGCCGTCAACAAGGAGGTAGAGAACCATGTCGGCACCTACTGTCTTGTCGTCAGCACTGAGAGTCAATTCCAATTCACCGTGAGCCGATGCATAAGTGTAAGCAACGGGTTCGATGTCGCTACCTTTGAGGTTAACTTCTTTTGCATTGTTGATACCGTCAGTGATATCGAAGAGTTGGATACCTGCAACTACATTAGAGTCAGCGAGGAGTTTGGGAGCAACCATGAATGCTTTGCCGGCATAACGGAAGTAGTTAGCACCGTTAACAGCGGGAGCAACCAAAGAGTCGTTGCGGACGATAGTAGCGGGGTTTTTAGCACCAGTAGTTTCGAAGTAGAATTCCATGGGCGAGATGCGGTCACCATCAATAAACAAGTGTTCTTCACCGAGGGGAGAAACCATCAATTCATAGTCGTTGCATGATGTGCTCAAATTGTCGCTGTAGAAGTATTTGTTGATAGTTTCGTTGTAGCCCGAAGCCCAAGTGTCCAAGCGTTCGTCGCCGATGTACTTGTCTTCTGAAATCAACAAGCCTTCCATGCGCATTGCGATGTCGGCTGTTTTAGTACCGTGTTGAGAAGTAATGATGAGTTTACCGTTTTGAGTAGTACCGGTAAATGCCATTGTACGACCGATGATGCCGTAAGTATAGTTTGACGAAGTTTTTGTAGTGAACCACAATTCGCAAGTAGAGGGAAGAGTAGTAGCTTCGTCCTTAGCCCATTTGTAGATGTTAACTGCACCGCGTTCTTCGCCACGAGTTGATGCAGCAGAGTTGTCGTAGTGGCAACCAGACATACCGCAAGCAACAAGGTAGTGGTCGGCTGTAAGAGCGATATCAGAGATTTTGAGCTTGCCGTTAGCACCCATTTTTACAGTGTCGGTGTCAAGTTCAAATACTGATGAAGTCTTGATGTCGGCGAGGTAGATGTAGGGCTCATTTGCAGAGTCAAGAGCGAGCACATAAACGCGACCGTCGCGAACGAGTTGACGACGAACTGTTTTACCTTCCAATTTAGCAGCCAAAAGGTTGCTTGCAGTAGCCTTAACATTGTAAGAGGGGAAGATAGTGTAACCAGCCTTACCTGCTGTTGAGTCGGGGTAGTTTACATAGTTGATTGTGGGAGGAACATAGTCCTTGTTTTCGATGAATACAGTGGGATAAGCAACTTTAGCCGCTTTAACATCGATAGCCACGATTTCGGGAGTCTTGCTCAAAGGTTTGGTGAAAGTGGGAGCAAGGTAGTCGGGGTGAGATGTTTTAACTGTATATTTGCCGGGAGCAAGGTTGCGGAATACGAAAGCACCGTTGTAGTTAACGTCGGTAGTGTATTCGTCGATAGAGTCACCTGCTTCGTTGTAAAGCACAACTTTTACACCGTTCAAGGGTTTGTAAACGTCATAAGTGCTTGCGTTGGGAGTGTAAAGAGAGTGAGTGAACTTAGTGTGGTTGTCGCGAACAACACCATAGATGTCACCAACATTTTCTTTTGTGATGCCATAGTAGTCGGCAACGCCACGAGCATAGTCGATACCTTCCAAACGGTCAACATCGAAGTTCATACCACGGTGACGAGAGGGTTGGTAAGTGTGGAAGTAACCTTCAACCAAGTAACCGGGAACAGAGTGGTTCATTACACCAAGGTTTTGTTGGCCGATTTTACCTTTACCGGCAGCGAGGTCAGCAGCAGTCATGGTGTAATCATAGTGTGTCCACATTGTGTGACGGTCGAGGATGCGGTGGTTCCAACCACAAAGACTCATTTCTTTTGATGTGGCGATTTTGTCGCTTGTTGCCGATGCATAACCGTCCATTGCAAAGTACAAGTAGTTGGTAGTGTTACCTTCTGATGCTGCATTTGAGTGGATAGAAATGAACATGTCGATGTTGTTAGCGTCAACTTCGGCAGCGATTTCAGTCAAATTGCGGTTGAATTGGTTTTTGTTGTCAGTAGCGTCATTAGCAACACCAGTACAAGGCCAAGGGCCACACTTAACGTGTGACATCACGATGTTTTGTGTCAAGTCAAGACCGTTAGTGGTGTTTTTGAAACCGTAATCTTTGAGACGATAGAACAAAGCGAGTGCTTTTTGGAGGTTTGTGTTTGACTCAAAGAAGTCGGTAGTGTCGGGATTAGCCGAAACGATGGGGTCGTGGCCGATAGTTGCCATGTGACGGTTGTTGGGACCCCAAGAACCGTGACCGGGGTTGATGTAAATGCGAATATCCTCAACATTTACCTGTGCGGCAGCGCTAAGAGCGAAAAGCGCTAATCCGGCAGCGAAAATTTTTCTGAGTTTCATAACGCTATTTCTTATTTGATGTTGATAATGTAAAGTTCACCTGCGGGAGTTGTAAACGCGATTTTGGCGCCGTCAGTAGTTACTGAGGGATACATTGCCATAGAAGCGTCGTCGGTGAGCATTTGTGAGAATGCACCGTTGGCTTGAATAGCAACGATTTTAGAAGCGTAAACATATTCGCCGTTGTCTTGGTCGTTCATACCCACAACAGTGTTGTTGTCATACCAGCGGGGAGCACGAATGCCGCCGAGGAATACGGGGTTAGAACCGTCGATGTTGCACACATAAGCACCTTTGCGACCGAGGTAGTAAACCACGCGAGTGCCGTCGGGTGAAACAGAGGGCCACAAGTAACTTTGGCTTTCAGTGCCTTGGGGAGCAACAACTTTTGATTCGCCGTTAACAGTGATAACCATGCGGCCATGGTCGATTGATGCCACGGGAGCAACAGTTTTGTTTGCACCAAAAGTTTTGGTTGTGAGTTGGCCTTTGTTCATGGCCATAACAGTTTCGCCTTCAACTGCAAAACCTTGGAGGTCGCGAGTGAAGGGAACAACAGTTGACTCGATACCGGCAACATTAACTGCTTTGAGGGCAGTTTGGCGGAGTTTGTTAACTGTTTTTGAGTCACGGAAAATAACTGTTCCGTTGTCAGCGATTTTCAGGTCAAACATGTTACCTGTGTTGCTAACAGTGTTGATAGCTGATGTTGCGAGGTCGAGTTTTTGAAGACCTTCTTTCCCTGCTTGAGAGAACACAACAAAAGTACCATCGGGGCTAATAGTTGCTTGTGATGCAGCAACGCCTTCGGGAAGTGCCACTTTCTCGATAGAAGCGACATTCAATTGAGCGTAGCCAAAAAGGCTTGCACCCAACAACATAGCAGAAAGAATAACTTTTTTCATGTTAGTTGTTTTTGGTTAATAATTGGGTTATTTTGAAATTTGTAAATTCGCAGTTATCCAAAATTAAGCAAAGGTAGTCAAATTTTTTGAAAAATAGCCCTTGTAGTAAGGGTAAAACATATGTTTTTGACTGATTTTTTGTGGTGTGGGCAGAACAGAAAAAGCCCCCTTTGCCGCCATATCGGGGCAGAGAGGGCTTTGTGGGTGGTGTGCCGACTGTGTCAGCAGCGGATATCGTAGTTGAGAATGGACTCAACGAGATATAGGCCTATAATGTCTTTGCGGCTTACTTCCATGTCATCATAATCGGAGTTGGCGCTGTGAAGAATCACCTTGTCGTTATCGCTGTGGCGGCGCAGGTATTTAACCATGCGGTAGTCTTCCATAACAATGACATAAATCTGTCCCCAGAAAATGTTGCGGCGGTCGGTGATGGGTCTGATGCCTATGAGTCCGCCGTTTTTGACAACAGGCTCCATGCTGTCGCCCGACACTCTTACATAGCAACCGTTGGGATTGAGTTGGGGCAGGTCGATGACGCCGATGATGCGGTCTTGGGTGAACATTCGGCTTAATTCAGTGCAGCCGGCAGTCACATCAATGTCATAGACTGGTGCTCCTTGTCGTTGGGGTGCCAAAATTTTGACGGGAGTGTCAGCGACTATTTCGGTGGCATGCGGCTCTTTGGCAAACGGCACATCGGTGCCGTCGCGCAGCCATTGCTTTGATACCCCGAAGTCAACAACAATGCGGTTGATGAGCGCTTCGCTCACTGTGAGTCGTCCCGATAAGTGCTTTGACAAGTTTGACGGGTCAATGCCTATGCGACGGGCAAACTCGGCTTGCGACAATCGCGAGTGGCCGATGAGATAGCGAATGCGGTCGACTATCGCTTTGTTCTGCTCTTTGCTGTCCATAGTCGATTATTTTTTGAGTGGTGAGAGCAAATCTTCGATAGCCTGACGGCCTTCTTCATTGCCGGCTTGCTTTTTGAGGGTGTAGCCGGGTTGACGCCAATGGCATTTTGAGCCTTTCTCAAAGTGTGAGATTTGGCTTGCGGGAACGATGTCGGCGGCTACGATATCGCCAATAACGGTTTCAAACAATCGTGAGCCGAATGACTTCATGCTGTCGTTTTCAAATTCCGACAATTTGTTGGCTCGGTAATAGAGGTTGCCGCCATTGTCGCTGACAACCATGAGCAGATAATCGTCGGCATTGGCCGATGGGCATGCCCACAAGAGTTTTTTCTCATTGTTGTGGGCAAATAGAGTGTCTTGGTCTTTCTCTAAGATTTCGCGCATGTTCACTTTCACGACATAGCCGTCTTCATATATGAGGACGAGTTGGCCTGACTCTTCGTCGCTATGAACGGCAAGCGAGAGTCGGCACGATTTGTCATCGTCCATCCAACGGTCTTCGCTTGTGTGCATATACTTGTCATCTTTCATAAAGTAGATGTAGTTGGTCACATCAAGATAGCCGTCTTCATAATCATGTAGCACATTGTTGCGGGTGAGGCTTGTCATCACAACATCATTGTCGGTTTGCGGGAGAGGCATGGGAGAGGGAGTCGCAACGGGTTTGGTGACGGTGGTCGCAGCGGGCTCAGATGCTGTCGCAGCGGTTGCATCTGACTTTTCTTGGGCGAGGTTACTGTCTTCAACGGCTTTTTGCTCTCGGAGTTGTTGTGCACGGTTTTCTTTGAAGATTTCGAGATCTTGTCCTTCAAGGTGTCGCACCGATGTGCCTTGGCGGTTAAATACCTTACCGTCAAGTTCGATGATGATGTTGCAAGGCTTGACAGTGATGATATATACATCGCGGTCGGTCGATTCGGCGTCACGCTCTACCTTCACATACTGACCGGCAGTTTTGCCCATCATGTTTGCGATAGAGTTGTAGATGTGGAGCATGTATTTGTCGTGGCTGTTGCGGAAGTTGTCGTGTTTGAGGTCTTCATACAAGCCCGCAGCATAACCGCTGTCGTTGACACCGAGATAGATTTTGCCGCCGGTAGAGTTGAGGAAACCGCAGATTTCTTTCATGAGTATGAAGGTCTGCTCCTGAATGTTGGCGCGCATGTGGTTGCCGGCAGGATATACGATACTTGTCTTGAACTCGACAGTTTGGCTTTCACTGCCATAGAACTTGGCCGATGTGTCAAATGTGTTGACATTAAACATCTTGCGCATCTTGGTTGCGATGGCTTCGCGTTGCTCGTCAAGGTCGTTGATTGAGAGCATGTTGTAACTCAATGCCATTTGGGCAAGTTGTCGTTCAAAATCGTTGTGGGCATTATTGATGTGTTTCCACAAGTAACTTTGCGATTCAGTAGAGCAGTCGCCCACGCATGCAACGATGCGCAGTTTGGCATACAAGCGTTGCAACAAGGGTTGGGTATTGTCTTTCTCGATGTGGCTGAACGGTTCGAGGTCTTTGTCCTTGATGGTCTTGGTGTCGGAGTAGGTTTTGAGCAAGTGCAACATCTGCATATGGGTGTGCAAGTTGTCGGCGAGTTGCTTTTCTTCGAGGGCGAGGGCAAGCAATCGCGCAAATGCAAGGTAGTTGAAAGAGTTTTGATACTCCATTTCGGTCACGGCAAGACGTCGCAAAAGTTGAATCAACTCAATGATTTGGCCGCTTGAAAGGGCTTCTTGTTCGAGTTGAACATTCTCGTCGTCATCGTCGTCAAGCGAGAGGTTCCACATGAGGTTTTGGAACGGGGCAGTGTTGGGGAACGGAGTCCAAGCAAATTCGCCAGTGATTTCGCCGTCAATTTTGTCCATTGACTGCACATTTACTACCATGACATCAACAAAGTCGCCAACTTTGAGGTCGGGATAGTCGGCGCCGTTTTCAATCCAAAGCGAGTAGCCGTCTTCGCTGATGGCGCTCCATTGGCGGTTGCTTTGGTCGGTGATGACACATGTTGAAGTGTCACCGCAATTAACGCCGTCCTTGATGCTGTTGTTGACCACATCGTTCATGGTAAACGAGAGTTCATCGTCGAGGTTGCGTCCAAGCACCTTTGCATCAAAAGTGAGGAGTCGGCCGTCTTCGTGACGGAAGTCGTTGATATCGGGAGTTACATTGTATTTCACAACATCTTTGATGTTCATCCAGCCTTCTCCGTGATAATAGGGGTCAGAGTCGGCAATGACACAGTGTAAGCGAATTTTTTCGTCGGTGATTTCGACATCGTCAATTTGAATGCGCACATGGTCGCCTGTTTCGGGGATGGTTTTGACAACCTCTTTTGTCTTTTTCGCTTCGGCAAAAAGGCTACGTTCGATATCGGTCCACATCACGCTTAAAGCCTCGATGTTTTTCAGTTTGCCCGCTTTGGGTGTGTTGACGCCGTTTGGGAGCATCACTTTCAAATTGGGCCAGCCAAAGAAACCGTTGGGAATGACTTGGATTGTTGCCGATTTTTCGGGCAAAGCGCTTAGTTTTACGCCTTCGTCCGAGATTGACACCTTGCAACGGTTGCCCACAAAAGTTTTGATGACATTTGTGTCGATGTCAAAACCTTCGATAGAGTCGGCGGCTTTGGTCTTGATGAGGATTTCTTGTTGAGTGTCAAGCCAATTATATTCAACGGGGAATGTTTCGCTTGTTGTGATGCTGTACAATGCTTTGTGGCACAGGTTTTTGCGGCCTGCGCTGTCGGTGAGCGACAAATAGCGGTAGAGCATTGAGCGGTTGCGGTTGATGTCGATGCCGTCTTTGTCGTTGGCAATGAGTATCTGAATGGCGATTGCTTTCACCATTTGACTCCAAATTTGTGTATCCTCGGGACTCTCGATTGATTGCATTTCATCAAGACGGTGGCGAGTGGTGGTAATGAACATTTCAAGTTGCTCGACAAACGCGCTGCGGAAAGGCTCGTTGCGCCAGTTAGCGATGTCCCATTCGCGCAAAGCGTTGAAGATTTTACCCATGTATTGTGTGACAAGTTTGGGCTCGGTCTTGAAAAGCGTCATCATGATGCGGAACTGCTTGTTGGGGTGGTAGAGGTAACCCGAATGCTGCAAGTTTGAAAGCATGGCGCTGAGGAATTGTTCTTGGCGGCCTTTTTTGATGATTTCGATTGCTTGCAAGTAGTGTTTGATGTCTTGAACGATGTCAGACAAGAACTTTTGTCGCATAGGGCGTTCTTCGGCTCCAAACTGTTTCAAGTAGTCAGACCCTTCAAGTATGTAGAGCGCGGCCCCCTTGGCCAATTCGAGGCAAGGAATGAGGTGCTCGTTGTAATCGTCGGTTTCGCACAAGAATGTTGTGAATTTTTCGTTGAGAATGCGCAAAGTCGTAAATATCCATTCGGGGCTTTGGTTTTCGTGCTCATGTGCTGCTTGTGCCAACAACGAGTTGGTCTTGAACTGCTCGATGGCCCATTCATTGTTTTGGCGTGACAGGTGATCGACATGGTTTATGAGTGTCTCAATGCTAATAAATCGAGGCAAGAAATTCATTCTTGACTTTTGTGATGTTAGTTTGAGACGTACCAATACCTCGTTGATGCCTAAAACTTTGCATTTAATAGACTGTCCGACAAACAGCCTGTTCTTGTCATATAGCCTGAAATATAATCCACGGTCATCTTCGACAGTATAAAATCCGCCGTTTACGGTCTGGTCGTCTTTGACCTTAAACGTGTATTCAACCCCTTTCTGATAAAAGCGGGCGATGATGGGTGACAGATCTTGACCGATGACAGGAATACCGTTTTTGATTTCCTTGACAATACAGTCCAAGTTCTCGGGATCTTCTTGCTCCTTGCGTTGAAATTTAAGTTTCGGGATTTTGAAGTCGTGACGGTTGTCCTCGTCGTCAAAAGCGTAAACTACGTAGCAATCTTTGTTGCTTTTTGATTGATCAACTGGCAAATTATATTTGCCTTTCATTTCCATGTCTGAAATTTTCATTTTCATGATTTTTAGAATTTGAGTTAAAATTAAAGGTTATTTATTCACTTCAAGTCTCGCCTTGGTGTGTTTTATTGGAGTCAGGCGGCAGACTTTACAACAAATTTACCAAAAAAATGCCACACTGAAAATAGCCTCAAGCAACGCACTTGCGGTTTTAGCATAAATTAACAGTGGGTGTTGTGGCCTAGATGGCGCAGGCTTGTTTTGGGCGTGTTTATCGGACTATAACTTTGATTGGGTGGCGCGTTTTGTCGGTTGAGATGAAGTAAATGCCAAAGGGTAGAGTTATTTCCATGTTGTTGGTTATGATGGGCAACGATGTAACAACTCGGCCAGTGATGTCATAAATGGTCGCATCGGTGTGGGGATTTCCACAGATAAATCTAATGTGGCCGGGATAAGATATTGCGGCTAATTGCTCGGGTGACGCAACTCCGGTAACGCCGCCTGGCTCAACTGTAATGACATTAGATGAGGGTGAGAGGTAGCCCATTTTAACCGATTGCACAGAATAGTTCTCTTTGTGAGACGGATTGAAGTCAGTAATTTCAAGATTGTTTTGTTCGGCTTCAAGTTTTTCGGTGAACGCTATGCCACCAACATATCTTGTGCGTGTTACGATGTAGTAGTCGATATCTTCAACAGCCGGTTGCCAATTTGCGGTATAACTTTCATTGGTTATTGACGAGGCCGGAAGGGCTATGATAGCAGAGAGGGCAGGTCGCACTTCGCTTTTTCCGCTAAGTGCTATTGAGGTTGGTTGAATGCTGTCGGTGCTTGAAATGGTGAGTGTGGCCGTGTGTGAACCGGTGTCGGTGGGGGTGTAAGTGACAAGAAGCGAATAACCAGTCGTTTCGTTGGCAAGGTTGGCGGTTATTGAATAGTCGCTTAAAGTCCAAAGGGATTTGTCGCTTCCGCTGATAGATAGGTTGAGGGGCTGTGTAAGATAATTGCCTTTGATTTGTAGTCGCATTATTTTGTCGTCGCCGCGTGCTACTGTTCCAAAGTCAAGGTTTGTTCCTGGCGCCGGAGCAATGAGTTCGGGCGTTCCTGTAGTTGGTGCAGTGTCAAGTGTGAATGCTTCGGACGTTTTGTTGCCCCAGATGTGCTCGGCAAGCGCCGGGTGGTCGATAAACGGATTTCTGTTGTTTTGAAAAGAATATACCACTTCGTTGCGGTCAATCTCCTTTTGGCTCACGGGGTCGTCGCGATGCCATTTCATCAGCAAATCAATCGCCCACGGAGTAATTGTGGGGTAGGTGTTGCTCTGAAACATATAGTTGTATTTCCAAGTAAAAGTCTGGTAACATGTCGCCATATAGAAATATGTGCGGGCAAAATCGCCTTTGTATTGGTCGGCAGGCTCAAACACCCGAGAAGCACCGCCACCTTGTCCGGTAACAGCATATCCCACTCGCGACACTCCATTGTCGAATGTTGCAGTGAGCACCTCGCCCAACGGATAATTGCTTTTTGCCATATTGGCACTGCTCTCCGATGGGTATAGGTGGTTGAGGTCGGTGTAGGCCGGGGTTGTGGTAGAACCGCCCCACCAACTTTTGGGGACTGAATGCTCTCGGTTGAGTCCGGTAAAATCGGGAAATGAAAATGTGAGGTCAGAATACATATCCCACCACTCGTTGCCGCCAGGTTTTACATCGGTTTTGCGAAAGTAGTCGGGTAGGGCGTTGTAAGATGAAACGGAGTTGTGGTTGACTATTATTTGGTGCAAAGCATCTTTTAGTTGCGCTTGTTTCAATCCGTTGAGCGAAGAATAGTATGAAACAGAAGCCTGAGCATTGGCTGTTAAGGCTAATATGATTGACAGGAATGTGATGAGATGGCGTTTCATGCTATGTCAGATTTATGGTTGAGTAAACAAAGGTAACTATTATTTTGACTGTGGCAAAAGTTTGCCTGATGTTTTGCTATTATATAACAACCAAAGGGAACACCTTGTGGGTGCTCCCTGCTATGAGGTTGATTAGCTCTAAACGCGCAATTATTCTGCTGACTCGGGCGCAACTACTTCTTCCACAACGGGAGCGTCAGCGCTTTGTGCGGGAGTAGCATATTCAGTGCCTGTAACTTGAAGGGGCGCTTCAGCGGCCTGAACGCGAGATTCAGTTGCAACAGTGCGAGGCATTACAAATGCCGAGATGATTGCGAGAACGCAGATGATACCTGCGAGAGTCCAAGTGGCTTTTTCAATGAAATCGGTTGTTTTGCGAACACCCATGATTTGGTTGCCACCACCGAATGATGATGAAAGACCGCCACCTTTAGATTTCTGAACGAGCACTACTACGATGAGGAGCAATGCTGCGATGATAGTTAAAATGCTAACGAGTGTATACATAATAATGTATGCTTAATTTATGATGTTTTTTTGTTGTTTTCGATTTTAATAAGTTTTTGCAAAAATCGCAATTGGTCTGCAAAGTAAATACTTTTTTCTGGAAAATTCAAACTTAAATTGCGAATAATTTCATAAGCCTTTGAGTATCTGCGTTGTTTGATGTAAATTTTTGCAAGGCTCTCACTCAACAAAGAGTCGTCATTTGCCTCTGGAGAGGTCACTGTCGAGCCGTCAGAAACGATTTGGGGTTCGGGTTGAGGCTCGTCAACCACCGACGGGAAGTGTTTTTGCTGCTCACGGCTTTTGATGATAAACGCATTGATTTTTGCATCTTGGCTGTCGCCTTGTGCGGCATCTTGGTCGGGCACGCTGCGTTCTTCTTCCTCTGCAAGAATTTGTGCATAGTCGGGGGTGGGGTTGAAGATGAGGCGTGTCAATATCTCTTCTTCGCGCGGGTCGGGATTGCCGTAGGTGTCAATAAATTTGTTGATGGCGGCAGTGGTGTCAACCTGTGGGGCTTTTTCATCTTCGGGATAAAAGTTGGCCCATTCGGCCGCATCGGGGTCGATGAGTTTGACAAGTGCGTCTTTATCGGCCGCGTTGAGCGCGATTTGCGCCATCAGTCCGTTGCGTTGTTCGGGAGTCAAAGCCTCGGCGTTGTGTTGCAACATCAGCGCGCCGGGCAATGTGAAGTAGGGGTGCTCGGCATTGAGCCACTCAATCCATTCTTGGTCAATGGCTTGGGTGGGGTTGTCTATGATTGACGATATGCGTTCTTGTAAAGACATCGTGATTACCAGTTACCTAATGTTGCGTTGAAAATGAGGTCAACAAGTTCTTTTGAGATTTGCAAGCACAGTTCATCTTGCACATCGGTGAGCATTTCCGAACTGTCAAAGTCGCGGTAGGCCGAGAATGTTTGGTCTATGTTGTTGCTCTCTTGTCGGTTGTCGGTGTATTTCACTCTCACCGATATGGTTAAGCGTGTGCGTGATGCGTAAGCATCCTCGGTAACGGCTTGGGGCGAGAGGTTGTAGCCTGTGATTTCTCCTTCGATTTGAAGGTCTGATGTGCCGTCGTTAACTCGCAAGCGGGTGTTGCGCGCGATGTAGTCGAGCAGTTCGTTTTCAAAAGTCTGTTGCAAGGGCGGGTAAACGAGTGCCGCGCGAATAGGAAATTCTGACACCGAGATTGTTTTATAGACATTGTAGTCGAGTGCGGCGCCGTTGAATTTGTAACTGATGGTGCAAGCCTGCCACATTGACAACATGGCCACTATCATCAACGCCCGAAGCGATATGTTGCGTGCTAATTTCTTCATTGCAAGTGAATTAATCGAGGTTGTATTCTCTGATTTTGCGATACAAAGTGCGCTCGGAGATTTTGAGCTCTTTGGCGGCATTTTTGCGGTTGCCGTTGTTGCGTTCAAGCGATAGGCGAATTGTTTCGCGCTCGCTTGCTTCGAGCGTGGTGGGGGTGGCTATTGTATCGATTATTTCGCGACCTTGGTTTTCGTCGGCATCATTGTCAAAGTTTATATATTCGTCAAAACCGGTGGGGTTGTGCCATGATTTTTTGGAGATTGCTGTCGAATCAGATGCTGACATGTTGCCAATCTGTTCGCGCAACGAGGTGATTTCTTGTTGCATGCGCACAAGCATGCCGAAAAGCATTTCGCGTTCGCTCTCATAAGAGTGGCTTGTCTCTTTGGCAACAGTGGGCACATACGACGGCAAGTGAGGCAAATACTTGGCAAGAGTGGCCTCGGTGATTGTCTCTCCGGCGTGGAAGAGCGCAATTTGGTCGACAATGTTTTTGATTTGGCGCACATTGCCTGGCCAACGGTATGCTTCGATGGCGCGAGTAGCCGCATCGTCAAAGCTGATGGGTGCTGTGCGGTTTTTATCTTGGAAGTCGCGTGCAAATTTGCGAGCCAAGAGCGAGATGTCTTTGCCGCGGTTGCGTAATGGCGGAATGGTGATTTGTACGGTCGAGAGGCGATAGTAGAGGTCCTCGCGAAATTTACCTTCGGCCACAGCCTTTTCCATGTTGACATTTGTTGCCGCTACGATGCGCACATTGGTCTTTGACACGGTTGATGAACCCACTTTGAGAAATTCGCCGCTTTCAAGCACGCGCAACAAGCGGGCTTGTGTGGGCAAGGGCAGTTCTCCCACTTCGTCAAGGAAGATTGTGCCGCCGTCGGCTTCTTCAAAATAACCTTTGCGAGCCGAGGTTGCGCCTGTAAACGCACCCTGAACATGTCCGAAGAGTTCGGAGTCGATGGTCCCTTCGGGGATAGCACCGCAGTTTACGGCAATGTATTTCTGATGCTTACGCGAGCTGTAAGCATGAATGATTTTCGGAAAAAACTCTTTACCGCTACCGCTCTCGCCGGTAATGAGTACCGACAGGTCGATAGGCGACACTTTGATGGCGCGTTTAACGGCTTCAACGAGTGTAGGTGCGTTGCCAATAATGCCAAATCTCATTTTGGCATCTTGAACTTCTCGGGGTATTTCGATAGTTTCTAAAGGCATTTCTTTAATGAGTATGTTTTGTTGCGTAAAAATTCACCAAATTCTTTTATTGATTCCATGTGCTGTTTTTGCTCTTCGACACTGATGGGCTTGCCTACTGTGATGTGAAATGTTTTGCCTTTTTTGTTAAACACTTCCGAGGGTAGGCATGCTGTTCGCAATCGCCAATCAATCGCTCCCAAGATGTTGGAGAACATTGAGTTGTGGCCATGGAAATAAATGGGTATCACAGGTACTTTGAGTTGCATAATGAGGTGCGAAACGCTTTCTTGCCACTCGCGGTCTTGTATTTTGCAGCCTATGATTTTTGAGATAGCACCGGCGGGGAAAAATCCGAGCGGGTGTCCTTGCTTCACTTGCGTTATGGCGGCCTTGATGCCGTTCATCGACACTGCTTTTTTCTTGGGGTCGTCAGAGGCAAGTGCATCGACAGCAATGAAATTGGGGCGCATGGCCGAGATGTGGTTGAGTATCATGTTTACCATTACCTTGAACTCGGGGCGGCGTTTGGCAATCTCGTTGATGAGGATAATTCCGTCGAGAGCGCCATAAGGGTGGTTGCTCACGGTGATGAAAGCACCCTCGGGCAAATTGTTGAGAATCTCCTCGTTGTCGATTTGCAATTTGATGTCAAGGTCGTTCAACACACCTTCGGTAAACTTGTATCCGGTATTGTGGCAGTTGTGGCTGTGAATCCAATTCACCTTGTCAACTTTCAGCAGTCGCATCACCATGTTGACGAGTTTTTCTTTGTCTCGCAACTTGGGGACCATTGTCGCAATATCGTTAAAGTCGAGTACGGTCGGTTTGATTGAATTTTCCTTGGCTTCCATTGTCAAACAGTTTGGACTACAAATTTACACAAATCCTATAAAACAACAAAATAGTGCATAAACATTGCATTTTTTATGAATAAAGGCTGGGGCGATGGCGGGAAACCGATTTTGTTAATACAAATTAACGAATATTGCTATCGCTTAACTCATCTCGTGAATATAATTTGTTAATTTTGCATCGTAAAAGGTTAGTGTTTATAAGCACGATGTGAGATTTTGACAGATAAATGTTAATTTTTTAACACATCGGAGCGGTATTTAGACATAATGTAATTACCTAAAACTTATTATACTTGAATTTTGGTTATGAGGGAGGTGTGCTTCTGTGAAGAAGTGCACTTTCGTTTTTTTTAAGGGTTTGCGTTGTAGAATATGGGCGATAATAGTTATCTTTGTGATGAAATCACAAGAATAAATAAACAACACAAATAAAATATGTTTTCAGGAATAGTAGAAGAAGCCGCTCGCGTGGTGAAAATCGAGCGTGATGGCGGTAATGTGCATTTGACTTTGACATGCTCTTTTGTTGACGAGTTGAAAATCGACCAATCGGTGGCTCACAATGGTGTGTGTCTCACTGTGGTGTCGCTTCCCGGCGACGGAACATATACAGTTACAGCCATTCAGGAGACTCTCGACCGCAGCAACCTCGGCGACTTGAAGGAGGGCGATGTTGTAAACCTCGAACGCAGCATGATGATGAACGGCCGTCTTGACGGTCACATTGTGCAAGGTCATGTCGATTGCACAGCAGTGTGTGAGCAACTCGAAGAGGTTGACGGCAGCCGTTATTATTTATTCCGCTACAAGGTTGACCAAGGCATGGCGCGCAAGGGCTATGTAACTGTCGAAAAAGGCTCGGTAACAGTGAACGGCGTAAGTCTCACAGTGTGTGATTCAGAAGCCGACTCGTTCCGTGTGGCAATTATTCCCTACACATTTGAGCACACCAATTTCAAACACATCACTCCCGGGGTGAAGGTCAACATTGAGTTTGACATCATTGGCAAGTATTTGAGCCGCCTCATGGAGTTTGCAAAATAAACCGCTCCCGAATGGAATTTAACGAACTCGTTGAGCAACGACAGAGTTGTCGCGCCTATGACCCCGAACGCGAGGTTGAGGCAGACAAACTTGAACGCATCATTGAGGCTGCGCGATTGGCTCCGTCGGCGTGCAATTCACAGCCGTGGCATCTGATAACCGTGACCGATGCGTCACTGCGTGTTGAGGTGGCTGATGCGCTCACATCGATAGGTATGAACCGATGGGCTTCGCAAGCAACGGCATTTGTCGTGATTGTGCAAGAATCGCCCAACTTCACTGCCCGCCTTGGCGGTTGGATAAAAAACAAGCATTTCCCCCTCATTGATTGCGGAATTGCCGCGGCGCATATCTCGTTGGCTGCAACCAACGAAGGGCTCGGCTCGTGCATTCTCGGTTGGTTTGACGAGAAACGCATCAAGCGATTGCTGTCAATACCCCGCAGCAAACGTGTGCTGATGATCGTGTCGTTGGGCTATTCGCTCGATGCGCAGCGTCAACACATTCGCAAATCCCTCGACCAAATGTCGTCAAACAATAAGTATTAGAACCAAGTATGCAAGAAAAGCCCAAACTGATGTCGGACTCTACTCGTACAGACGGCAAGGCCGAAATAGTCATGGACTATATATTGTCATGGTGTTTGAGGCGAGCTGGTGTCAATTGCAGTGATGAAAAGCCGATACTGTATGATTATTGCCGCAAAATGTTGGGTTTGCTATTGGATATTGAAATGGTTGACAATGTTGTTTTTAAGTCGGTATATACTTGGAAACAATCTAATGATATTGACATTTGGGCTGAGATAGAAATGGAATGTGGTGGAAATGTGGAATATCATGCTCTATTGATAGAAGATAAATATTATAGTGCCTTGCACAACAAGGCTGGTACCGATAAGAACCAACTTGAAGTTTATAAAGAGGCATTTGATGCATATTACGACAAGAAAGGCGCGGAGTGGAAAAGACATTATGCGGTGGTGACTTGTCTTGAACGCGAGTCAAAGAATTTTGAAAAATTCTATGGTGCGGCTGCCGATTATGGATTTAAGGTGTACTCTTTTTATGATATGCTGGGCAATAAAAATCAATATATAGATAGCGAAAGCGATATATTTAATGAATTTTGGCTTCGCAAATGGTAATAACAAAGTAAAAACAAGATAAATAAATGGAAACCAATATCTCGCTTGAAAATATGAAAACACGCCGCAGCGTGCGTGGTTTTGATCCCGACAAGATGCCCGATGAGGCTCTTGTGGCACAGGTTGTTGAGGCGGGTACTTATGCTCCCACCGGTCGCAACCGTCAGTCGCCGGTGATTGTGGCTGTGACAAACCGCCAAGTGCGCGACCGCTTGTCGCAGTTGAATGCGCAGGTTATGGGCTGCGATTTTGACCCCTTTTATGGCGCTCCCGTGGTGCTGATTGTGCTTGCCGACCGACAGGTGCCGACCTATCTCTATGACGGCTCGTTGGTAATGGGCAATCTCATGAATGCCGCCCATGCCGTTGGTTTGGGTAGTTGTTGGATACACCGTGCATTAGAGGTGTTTGACTCGGCCGAGGGCAAAGAAATGTTGCGTCAATGGGGCATTGATGGCGATTATGAGGGCATAGGTCACTGTGTGTTGGGCTATCCGCTCAAACCGTTGCAAGAGCCTACGCCTCGCAAAGATGACTATGTGTTTTATGTGAAATGATTTGTAACACGATATGAAACAAAGATATATACTAACGGCATTGTTGGGCGTTGCTATGGCCTCAATGTCGGCGCAGGTAAATGATGCTACTCCGCAGGGCTATGTGCAGCGCGGAGAGTTGATGTATGCCGAGCAAAATTACAAGGGCTGCATCAATCAGATGACGCAAGCCAAGCAAGGCGAGATGTCGGCACAAGATGCCGAAACGGCCGACTATTATATGGCGCTATCGGCATTGCGCATCGGCGAAGAAAATGCCATCAACCTCATAGATGCGTTTATGCGCGATTATCCCTCGTCGGCCTATCGTGCCGAGATGGCGTTGGCTGCCGGTGACTATTATTTTACCCGTCATCAATATGCGTTGGCTTTGTCGCGATACAAAGCGGTGGAGTCGCGCCAACTTAATGATGCCAAGGCCGAAGATTGCCGCTATCGTGTGGCCTACTGTCACATGAAACTTGCCGATTATGACAAGGCGCAAATGGGATTTGCATCGCTCGTGAAAACTCGCAAATATGGCAATGCCGCCCGCTTTTATCAAGGATACATAGCCTATGCAACAGGCGATTATGTGAAGGCCGAAGAATTGTTGTCAAAGGTTGACACCAGAGTAGCCCCCGGCAATATGGCCGATTATTATCGCTGTCAGATATATTTTGCACGCGAAGATTATGCCAAGGCATTGACTTTGGCGCAGTCGCTTCTCAACCGCGATGTTGAGGTTCAATATGTTGCCGAAGCCAACCGTATTGTCGGCGAGTCGCAGTTTAACCTCGGCCGCGATAAAGAGGCTCTCGAATACTTGCGCCGCTATGAGGCAATGACCGATAATTGCATGACATCGGCAATGTATGCTATGGGTGTGTGTGAATATCGCAGCGGCGATTATGACAGCGCAGTCGAGCATCTTGCTCAAGCAGTTACGGGCGAAGACAAGACTGCCCAAGCGGCCTATCTCTATCTCGGACAAGGCTATTACCGCCAAGGCAAACCGACGGCGGCGTTGCTCGCCTTTGAGCAAGCCAAAGGTATGGGACACGATGTCGCAGTGAAAGAGTCGGCAAGTTATAACTATATCGTGGTTAAGTCGCAAGGTTGCAAAGCGCCTTATGCCGATTGTGCCCAAGCGGCCGAAAGTTTCCTCTTGGAGTTCCCTGCCTCGGCCCACACGCCACAAGTGCAAGAATATGTGGTAAAGGGTTTGATGGGCGAGAACGACTATGAAAAAGCGTTGTTGACCATTGCCACTTTCAAAAGTCCCTCAGATGAGGTGATGAAAGACAAGCAACGAGTGCTGTTCACACTTGCCACTCGCGATGTGGGTGCTGGTCGCATCAAGCAAGCATTGACACGCTTGCAGAAGGCTCGCGAAATTACTCCTGCCGACAAAGAGGTGGCGGCCGAGTGTCAGCTACTCATTGCCGACTGCCATTACCGTCAAGACCAGTATGACCAAGCGGCAAAAGCCTATCTTGAATATCTCAACGGCATTTCATCGACACATCAAAACAGCGCATTGGCCTATTACAATCTCGGCTACTGCCGTTTTCAGCAAAGCCGTTATGATGATGCCGTTGTCAACTTCACTCGCGTAACCCGCAATCAGGGCAAGTTGAGCAAAGCGCATGTTGCCGATGCCTATAACCGCATAGGCGACTGCTATTATTATCAGTCGCAGTTTGCCAAGGCTACCGAGAATTACAACAAAGCCTTCGAAATAAATCCCTCGTCGGGCGACTATGCGTTGTATCAAAATGCACTTATGCGTGGACACAGCCGCGATTACAAGGGCAAGATAGAAGACCTCAACTCGGTGATTAAGCAATATCCCAATTCGGCGCTCATTCCGTCGGCAATGCTCGAAAAGGCCGATGCTTACACGGCTATCAACGACACCGAAAATGCAGTTACGACCTATCGCCAACTTGTGAAAAAATATCCCGAGAGCGAACAGGCTCCCAACGCATTGTTGCAGTTGGCTATCATTTACAGCAATAGCGGCCGCAACGACAAGGCTATCGAGGCCTATAAAGATGTGATAAATTCATATCCCAAGCGCGATGAAGCGCAAGTGGCTATGGAAGACCTCAAACGCTTGCTTGCTGCCGAGGGAAAATTGGGCGAATATGCTCAATATGTGAAGAATGTGCCCAATGCACCTCAACTCTCGGCCGAAGAAACCGACCAACTTACATTCGGCGCGGCCGAGAATGCCTATCTTAACGGTCAAGGCATTGCCAAATTGAAAAATTATGTAACCCAATATGCCGACGGTGCTTATCAGCCCCAAGCGTTGCACTATTTGTGTAAGGCGGCTGCCGAGAGCGGCAACTATGAGCAGGCGTTGAAATATGCCGCCGATATTGTCAACCGCTATCCCGATAATGCCGTGGCCGAGGGTGCGCTTGCCGTTATGGCCGATGCACAAGAGCGCCAAGGACAATTCGAAAACGCACTTGCAACTTATCAGCGTCTTGAACAGCATGCTTCGTCGCCGGCAAATATCAAGTCGGCTCGATGGAGCATATTGAGAATAGGTCGCGATTTGGGCCGACACAGTGAGGTTATCGGTGCTGCCGACCGTTTGCTCACATCGACCGATGTGTATGATGCCGAAGTGCCCGAAATTCGCTTTGTCCGCGCTTATGCTCTCGCTGCCATTGGTCGTGGTGATGAGGCTGTGGTCGATTGGGCGGCGTTGGCTTCTAACCCCGATAATATCAATGGTGCAAAGAGTGCCTATTACCTCGGTCAGTATTATTACGACAAAGGCAATCTCAAAAAGTCGCGTCAGGTGGTTGAGGCGTTGATTGATGCAAACACACCTCATCAGTATTGGCTTGCGCGCGCGTTCATATTATTGTCTGATGTCAACCGCAAAGAGGGTAAAACCTTTGAGGCCGATGAGTATCTCAAATCGCTCAAAGAAAGTTATCCCGGCAACGAGACCGACATTTTTATTATGATTGACCAACGATTGAAATAACAATGGAACTACGATATATATCATTATGTGCGTTGGCTGCTGTGAGTGTCGCAGCGGTGGCGCAAGACCTCTCAAAAGAGATTACGATTGAAAAGGAAATCGTGCCTGAAAAGCGTGTGGTTACGCGCATGGCGGCTTTGTCGTCGGTGACGCTGCCCGCAGTTACACAAAAGCGTTTGACATTTTCGGAATACCGTCAGCGCGACGGCGTAACACCGCAGTTGGCGTTTTTAGAGCCTGCCGCTTATGCCGATTCGCTCACCGTGAAACCCTATCGCGGTTATGTTGATTTGGGTTATTTCCCTGTCTATAACACCGCTTTGTCGGCAGGTTATTCGATTGTTGACACCGAGCGTACCCGCTTGGGAGTGTGGACACAATATAACGGCAAAATTTATGACGGCAACTTGATTGAAGAGCCGTTTGCCGATGTAACTATGCGTAGCCATCAGGTTGAGGCTGGAATTGATTTCACACAGCGTGTGGGCGGTCAGTCGCTGTTGAGCGTTGATGCCGACTATCATTATGGCCGTTTCAACACTCCTTATTATAGTAATGAACAAGTTGACCGCTATTATCAGTCGGTCAACCAAGTTGATGCCCAAATCGGTTGGTCGTCAAAGGCTGGTAAAGTGAAGTATGCCGCCAATGTCGGTTACGGCCATTTTGGCTATGCCCATGCGGCGATGGCTGATGTGGTTGCCGATGCGCAATTGCTTGGTGCTGTGCGCGAAAACAGTTGGACTGTCAACGGATATGCCGACTATATTATTAATGAATGTTCTGATTTGGGCATTGATGTTGATGCTTCGATGGTTGACTATAATCGCAATAGCACATTTGCCGCTGATGAAAACGGAGTGTTGGCTATGCGTGAGGCCGCAGAGCCCGACTATGGCATAATTGCCTTGTCGCCCCATTTAGATTATAATATAGGTATCTTTGCTGCACGACTTGGTGCGCGCATCGATGTGTGTGTCAACTCGGGCCGTGCGTTATATATCGCACCCGATGTCAAAGTCGATTGGCTACCGTTTTCATGGTTGGCCGTATATGGACACCTGGGCGGCGGTCAACAAATGAATAAACTTGGCGAACTATATGACTTGTCGCAACACACAGCCCCAATGATGGCCTATGGACGCTCGTCAGAGCCTTTCACTGCCGATGCAGGAGTGATGTTTGGCCCATGGCGTGGCGCGAGCATCGAAATCTATGGCAAATATGCCATTGCTAATGATTGGTTGATGCCGAGCATCGTTGACGGTATCGCACACTTTGCTGCTGTTGATATTGACGGTTGGGTGATAGGTGCACAGGCACAATATAATTATCGCGATATTGTGAAAGTCAAAGCCGGTTACGAAATCGCACCACAAAACTGTGGTGATGCCTATTATTTGTGGCGCGACCGTGCTTGCAATGTGTTGAATGCTTCATTGACAGTAACACCCATTTCGGCTCTTGATGTTGAGGTCGGCTATGAGCGTCGCGACGGTCGCAAACTTGTCTCGCTCACTGAGACCTATGATTTGAAAACCGCCGACAACTTGTTGCTTGGCGCAAAATATCGCATCAACGACCAACTCAATGTGTGGGCGCGCTTGGAAAACATGCTCAACACCCGCTACTATATGATAAGCGGACTTCCAGCACAGGGCTTTAGCGGCCTCATCGGTGTCGGATATAAGTTTTAAAAAAGTATAAACATACAAAACGTCAAGGCACGGCACTCAAAACCGTGCCTTATTGTTTGTGTATAAAGAGGGAAATCGGGTGGACTGAACTTTGAAAATTCGGATGTTTTTTGTATATTTGTAATGAAAAGCACATTTTGATGCATTCAGAGACGGCCATGAGTCGCCCCAACCGAGCCGCATACCGAGCCACGGTGGGAGAATAATGCGAGTTAATAGTAAAACTAAAATATAAGCGTATGAATCAAGACAAAGACATTTTAAACAAGAGTGAAGATCCCGATTACAGTCATATCACACTTCAAGATGGCCGTAAGCTGGATTGCTATCGTCGTGCCGAAACCGAAGTCGCAGCTTCCGAAGAATTGGCGATAGACCTTAATAGTATAGGCATCAAGCGTAAACCGCAAATTCTCTCTCAATCCGATGCCGAGCAAGACCGACTCCTACAACTCTTTCTCGAAAACACTCACAACATTTGGACTCATCGCGAGCAAATACTGTCAGACAGTCGATTGTTTCTCACGCCCGTACCCGTGCAGAGCGGATTGGCCTATACCGGAACAGGCGGCTTTAAGTGCCCCACACTTGGTGTTTACATTGAATGGTGGAGCAGATGTGAGCAGGCAGTCCAACAATTAGATGACGGTCGCATAGGTCTGGTTTATCATTTGTCAGGTTCGCCGTTGACTGGAGGCAACAGATGTTCAATGGTGTTTGCTGATGGTAAAACAGAGCAGGTGAGTCTATATCCGTTTCTTCCTTGTTGGAGCAGTTTTATGAAAATCAACCAATCCTACACCGCACACAAACACGCCTGCGAGCACTACACCCTCGACCATGCCATAGCCATCATTACCCAAACCGGTATAGATCATTAGAGCGTATAAAAAAGAAAGCCACGAGCGGCATTGCCGCTGTGGCTTTATGTCGGGGTGAGAAGACTCGAACTTCCGACCTCCACGTCCCGAACGTGGCGCGCTGCCAACTGTGCTACACCCCGCCGCAGTTTGCGGGGGCAAAGGTAACTATTTTTTCGCAAATGTGAAAGTGTCGCACTTTATTTCTTTATGAATTTGGCAGTTGAGCCTGTGTTGGCATCGTGAACGAAATAGATGCCGGCGGGCATGGCGCTGATGTTGATTGTGGCGTTGCTTTGGCCGGTATAGTCAATGGCGGGTGCCATTTGCACTCCTGTCATTGAGTAAACTGTGAGGTTGCCTAAGTTGCTGCCGTTGGTCACATTGATAATGGTTGTGGCAGGGTTGGGATACACTTTGAGGGAGTTATCGGTTGTGGGCGATGTGATGCTCTCAATTGACGATTTGCGGTCAACGAGGCGATACATTGCCATACCGTTGGCGGGGCAGTATTGATAGATGTAGCAACTGCTGTCGTTGATTTTTTCGGCGAAGAGCCAGTTTGCTACCGAGTAGTTGCCACCTGTCACATATCCCATGTTGCCAATTGGGTCAACCGATGTGATGACTTGGTCGGCTGTGAGGTCGCGAACGGTGAAACCTCCCAAATAGTGTGCGCCACTGTTGTGAATGAAGATTTTGTGGCCCGAGAGAGTGAAGTATTCGCCGCCTACGGTGTTGTTGCGTGCAGGGGCTGTGGTGGTTCCGCGTCCGGCAAGGATATCGACATTGTCGCCGCCGTTATAGAGGTAGTAACCATTGCTGCGCACTTGGTACATCCAGTTTTGGCGGTTGTTGTTTATGGGAATTACTATGCCGGCTGTTGAGCCTTTGATTGATACTTCTTGTGATTGGAGGCATGTGCTGACTGCGCCGTTTTCCATTGTGATGATGTTGATGGCGGTCTTGGCGTTGGGCCACATGTAGATGTTGCCGCCTTTGCCGAGCACATCGCCCGATGCCGAGATAAAGTTGGTCTGTCCATCTAACGGAACTGTGACTTTGAGGCTGACGGGTGTTCCGGGATTTTCAACTGTGGCTCCGGCGGGATAGATGATAAATGAGTGTTCGGTGCCAGTGTCTTTGTCGTTGCGAACAATGATGTTGCCGGCATCGTCGAGCGCGCAACCCCAACCTTTACCGCCGGGGATGCTACCGAGGCAACCGGTTTGGTCAAAGATGTAGATTTTCTCGTCTGCGCAGTCGTTGACATAGAAACGGCCGTTTGCCGCACCGCCTTGTTGGGCGTTTGTGCCGTCAATGTGTTGAGGTGCGTTGCCTTTGTTAAGACTGTTTTCCCACAAGAGTTCGAGGTAGAAATCGGCCTCTGCTACGGGTTGGTCTGAGGTATAGTCAACTGCGACTTTGTGAAACGAGAAGCCTTTGTTGTCGGCATAGGTGTAGAGGTTGATGCAGCCGTCGGCGAGTTCCATTGCTGTTGTGAAATAGCCTTCGGGAGCGTTGCGTGAAAGCAATGTGGGTGATGCTACAACGAGGTTGCCGATAGAGTCGGTTGCATCGTGCATGACGGTTGTCATTTTACCATCGGCAACTGATGCCGAATAGGCGAGAACACGAGAGCCGAAACGCAAGAATGAGATGCTTGAAATTGAAGCATCGTTGATTTTGTCATACTCAATCATTGATGCGGTGTTGCCGCTCCAATCAAAGGTAAATTCGGGCATTGCCGATGGGGTGTTTGTGAGCAACACATTGTCGCGTGACGAGGGTGTCACCATAAGTTGAGGTTTGCCCCATGCTTGGGCTGTATATGCGGCGTTGCTTGCAAACACTGTTTGCGATGCTGTGCCGTTGGTCATTTTGAAGCCGGCTACCTCATAAGCGAGATTAGTTGCCGATGCCGAGTAGGCGAGTGTGTAAACTTGAAGGTCGTTGAGACGGCCGCTGACTGCGAAACTTTCGCCCAAAACCGCGTCGGCCCAATTTGCTGCCGTGGGGGCTTTGTCGATTTGGCTATACACTTGGGGTGTGGCATCATCATTGGCCCATTTGTATATTTTCCAAGTGCCGTTGCCCATTGTGGCTTTGTTGCAACCGAGCAAAATGCCGTCGGCGCTGAATGCGATGTCGCTGATGAGTTCATCGCCGCCGTTAACGCCTGTTGTGTTGACTTTCTTTATCCATTGTCCGGTTTTAGCATCGTAAATGTTGATTTCGGAGCTGTTACCGCCAGCCAGGCTGTTGGTTAGAACATACCATTTGCCGTTGCGGAGCAAAGCGCGGTCGGCTGCAACCGATTCGGGAATTAATTGGGGCGCAGTGTCAAGAATTTGGTCGGGATAAAAGTAGTCTTGCACGGTGGCATTTACTTTGGGATAGTCAATGGTGTTTGGTGGAAATGTTATAGATGCATCAAGTTCGGGAAGTTCGGCAGGGTTGAGATAGTCGGTAGTAATAAAGTCACAACCATAGTTGCCATATGTTTTGTAATTGGCAGCAGTGTTGGCTGTCCACATATTGACTTTCAATCCGGCTTCGTGAAATTTTTCGACAGTCGATTTGTCAAAGTAGCCCGATTCGATATCAACATCAATGCCCCATTCAACACACCAATCAAAGTGGTTAGCCCAATATTGGCCTGTGAGGAATTGAAGTGTGACATCAGGGTAGTTTTTGCGAATGTATTCAAGGCAGGGCTTCATAGAAGTGAGGATAACGCAAGTGTTGCGGAAACCGCCTTGTTCAATCACTTTTATGAGCGCGGGAATGCCCGAGCAGTCGTTGCTGTTGATACCGGTAGCCCATTTAAGTTCGATAACCGGTTTTACATTATACTCCTTGCAGATGACGAGATATTCCGACAAAGTGCATATTTGTCCTGTATAGGTAACGCCACCGCGAGTTTGGGTATAGGTCTCGGCTTTGAGTTGTGCGAGAGTGGAAGATGCGATAGTGAGCGAGCCACCCAAGCGCGAAGAAGAGTCGTCGTGGGTGAGAACATGAACACCGTCGCTTGTCACCTTGACATCACATTCAAGATAGTGGTATCCTTTTTTTGCACCGTTGATAAACGCTTCGGCGGTGTTTTCAACACCCCAATAACTACCACGGTGTCCCACCAATAACGGTTGGGCTGTCATTGTCAACACAGAGGCTACAAACGACAAGAGGACGAAAATTTTTCTCATGAGATACTATGATTTAGGTTATAATTTGCTTGTTTGAAAATATATTGCGCTAAAATACACATTAGTAATGATATTGCCAAAAACTTGGGCAGAATAATTAGGCGTATAAAAAGCCAAAGGCTATGCCGGGTGACATAGCCTTTGGTTATAATGGGGAAGGGATTATTATCGGATGATTGCTTTAGCAACATGGTTTTGACCGTTGGCGTCAGTAACAGCCACGATGAAGAGACCGTTGAGGCCTTCAACATTGATTTCGTTGCTGTTCATAGCCGATGCAACCAATGTGCCGTTGATTGAGTAGATTGCGATAGCGGCAGCATCAACGCCGTTAACAGCGAGAGCCGAACCGTTGCGAACTACGCTCATCTTTTCAACTGCTTTGAGTGCTACATCTTCAATGCTTGATGTGTGTTTGATTTCAAACATATATTGAGCAGCGAGTTGTCCGGGAACATATTGGTAAATGCGGGCATTCCATTCGTCAACGATTTCTGCAACAAGACAGTTGGCGTTGGGAGCGTAAGCATATTCAGAGAATTGTGCCGCGTGTGTAGCAACGATTTCGCCAGTTTCGGCATTTGTAACTTGGAAGCCATCGCGATAAGCATCGCCGATGGGCTCTACAACGAACAATGTGTTTTGCAATGTGAAGTAAGTACCGCCCGATGTAGTGTTAACATTTTCGTGTTCTTGTGCTACAAAGCTTGAACCGTTTGATACATAGAAGTAACGGCTTGCGCGAACGCGAGCAGCGATTTTGTCGCTGTTGATGTCTTTTGTCAAGGGAACTGCGATAGATTGAGCATCGGCAGTGATAGCGCCAACATTGATTGTTGATGCCGAAGCCTGAACGCCGTTTTTGATGATGATTTTAGCCACAGCAGTTGCGTTGCGGGGGAAGATGAAGATTGCGCCACCTTCTGAACTCATGATGTTACCGATTGCTTGACCCATATATTGTTGGTAGTCGGCAGTAACGCCTGAGGGCATTGTGATGGTCAAATCTTGTGCAGAGTTGCTACCAGCGGGGATGATTTTGTAGGCTGTACAACCTGCGGTGTAGATGCTTGTAGAGACGATGATGTTGCCTGCTTCGTCGCTAGTGATAGCAGTACCTGCGGCAGTTGCGATGCCTGTGTCATACAAGCCGTTCTTTGACCAATAGTAGAGTTTAGAATCGGCATGGTCGTTGATGTAGATTTTTTCGCCGAAAGCGGTAGCCCAACGAGTGTTAGTGTTTGCTGTGAGGTGGCCGCTTGTTTTTGACCATTCTTCAGTGAGGTTGAAGCCTGAAATAACGGGTTTGTCTTCGTTCTTACCGCTGAGTGAGACTGTTTTTGAAGCAGCACCTGTTGATGCGATAGTCAAAGTTGCAGTGTGGTTCAATGAGTAAGCAGTGGGTTTGTAAGTCACTGTTACAGTCGCGTTAGCCGAGCCGTTTGATTGGCTGATGCTTGCGGGAGAAACCGAGAATTGAGATGCGCTTGCGCCCGAGAGGGTGAGAGTGATGTTGTTTGTGAGGTTAACGCCCGATACTGTGATGTCTTGAGTGACAGTTGCATTTTCGAATGTTTCAAAAGCGAGGCTGCTTTGGCTTACAGAGAGTGTGGGGTCGCTTGTGTGAATTTTGGCAGCGCCATAGCGGTAGTGAGCGATACCTTGGAGGTTACAGTTAACCCACATTTCAACGCCAGATTCGCCGTTAACATCAACCTCGATAGCGGTGCTGAGGTTTGTGTTGCGAGTTGCGCCAAGACCGTCGGCTGGATATTCGCCAACATTAACAGCGTTAGCCCATCCGTTTGAAGCGTCGATGAGTACAGCACGGCAGTTGGTCAATGTTGAAGAACCTGTTGCATAAGTTGTAGCAAAAGCATATTGTTTGCCTTTGAAAGTGAAGGGGCAGAAATCGTTACCGTCAATGATGCCGTTGAGAACATCAGAGCCGATAGTGAGTTCTACTTTACCTGCCGAAGAAACCAATTTGGGGTAGATAGCACGGCCCATAACCCAGTACTTGCCGTCGGCTTGTGCGATAACGCGGGGAGATGTGCCTGCATCAACAGCAGTGCCTCCTTCGGTTACCGAGATAGTTGTGGGGGTAGTTGCAGCTGTGCCGTTAGAGAGGGCATATTTCAAAATTGTTGAGCCCGAGAGGAAGATGATAGCACCGTTTGATAAACTGCCTTGAATGCTCATGCAGTCACCAACGCGAGTGCAACCGCCGAGGTCGGTTGTTTCCAGCAATACGCGGGGAGCCGAGTCGTCTGTGTCCCAGATATATGCTTTGAGAGTGTTGTTTGAAGCAAGGTTTGTAGCAACCAATTTGCCGTCAACAACATGTGCGTCCATAATAGACAATGCTCCACCTTCAACGCCTGTCATGCTGAGGTCTTTGATTTTAACGCCTGTTTGAGCGTTGATTACGGTGATAGTTGTTGCAGAAGGGTTAACGGTGTATAATTTGCCGTTGCTGTAAGCGATGTTGCGCATAGCCGATTTGTCGCTTGCCCAGTTAGCGCCCGATGCAGGGGCTTTGCCTGATGCTTCGCTGTAATTCCACACTTCGTTGAATTTGAGGCTGCATTTACCGGTTACTTTTACGGTAGTGGTAATGGTTTTGCCCGATTTGTTAGTCGCTTTGAGAGTGATAGAGCCTGTTGTGATGCCTTCGCTTGTGGGAGTGAAAGTAACGCGAACAGTGCCGCTGATTTTGTTAGATGAAAGCGAAGTGTTGTTGGTGATTTTGAAAAGGTTGTTATCGCATGTAGCAGTCAAAGTGCTTGTCATGTTTGAACCTGTGACAGTGATGTCGGCATAAGCCGATTCTCCCAAACCTGCAGTGATAGAAAGTTCGGTTTTGTCGGTTTTGAGCGCGCCAGTCATGTTGGTGGGAGTTGACAAAGTGGGGAGGCTGGCGGGGTCAAGATAGTCGGTAGTGATGAAGTCGCAGCCATAGTTGCCATAGGTCTCGTATGAAGAGTTGGTGTTACATGTCCATGCGTTAACCAAGAGACCTTCGTCGTGATATTTTTGTACGCCCGCTTTAGTTACGCCGCTACCAACACCAGGGCCGATGTGAGCCTTGTTGGTGATACACCAAGAGCGGCTGCTTTCAAATGCTGTATCATAGCAGAGATACATGATTTCCATATCAGGATAGTTGGTTTTCACATATTGTAGACATTTTTGCATTGATGTGAAAATGTAACAGTTGTTGCGGAACCCTTTTTCTTCGATAATTTTGATGAGGGCGGGAATGTTAGAGCAGTCGTTGCTATTGATACCTGTTGCCCATTTGAATTCGATGACGGGAGCAACGCCATATTCCTTACAGATGTCAAGGTAGCGTTCAAATGTGGTGAGGTAACCTGTGTAAGTTACGCCACCTCGTGTTTGAGTCAATTTTTGTGCTTGAAGAGCGGAGAGGTTGCTTGATGCAATGGTGAGAGTGCCACCCCAAGAGGTGAGGTCGTCGTTGTGACAGCACACAAATTTGCCGTCTTTTGTAACTTTAACGTCGGTTTCAAGGTAGTCGTAACCTTTTTTTGCACCGTTGATAAATGCTTGTTCGGTGTTCTCAACACCCCAGTAACTACCTCGGTGTCCAACGAGAAATGGCTGAGCCGAAGCCATCAATGTTGCCGCAATGAGCAACATGAGAGTAAAAATTTTTTTCATGACTTAAATTGTGTAATATTAGGTTGTAAAATTTAGTTTTCTGCTATAAAATAATTAAGGTGCAAAAATAGTAAGAATGATTTTTATGATATTTTATTGTTTGGTTAAAAAGTGTAAAGTGGTGTAAGTTTTAACACAATGGGGCATGGCCTTAACTGTTGCATGGCAATAAAATGAGATAATGAAAGCGCTGGTGTTTACAATGTAGCGTTTTTGTTGTATCTTTGTAAGCATATAAATCCGAATGTAATATGGAAACAGTTATAAAAATCGAGTCGTTGGCCAATATCGAGGCTGCTGCAAAAGAATTTGTCGCTCACATGGGCGACGATACAGTGTTTGCCTTTTATGGCGAAATGGGTGCCGGTAAGACCACTTTTATCAATGCATTGTGTCGTGTGCTCGGTGTTGAAGATGATGCGACCAGTTCGCCATCGTTCTCAATTGTCAATGAGTATCGTTCTGACACAACTGCAGAACTCATCTACCATTTTGATCTCTATCGCCTTGAAAACGCCGAAGAAGCATTTGATATTGGTATTGAAGACTACTTTGACTCAGGAGCATTGTGCTTGCTCGAATGGCCCGAACGCATCGAGGATATTTTGCCTTTTGACACAGTGAAAGTCTCGATTGTGGTGAATGATGACGAAACTCGCCAAATTGTAATTACGCGCTACTGATGTCGGTATTTGTAGCCACATTGATAATGGCAGGGGTGTTTGCCTGTGCCGGAGTGCTTGCGATAGTTGCATCGGTTGCGTCGTGGGATTGGTTTTTCAACAGTCCTAATGTGCGCATTCTCACCGGGCGTTTGTCGCGAGGCAAAGCGCGTGTGGTTTACTTTGTGATAGGGTTGGCAATTATAGCCATGTCTGCTTTTTTTGTATATAAGGCATGGATTCTCACTTGAAATTCATAGAAATTGATAGCACACCGTCAACCAACACTTTGTTGGCGTCGATGGCTGGCGATGTGGGGCATGGTACAGTGGTGTTGGCCCGCGAGCAGAGTGCCGGGCGCGGTCAACGTGGAAACACTTGGGAAGCCGAGCCGGGTAAGAATATCACGATGTCGATATTGCTTAAACCGATACTCATTCAGCCCAAGTATATGCACATTATCTCAGAGATAGTGTCGCTATCGATTGTCAAAGTGTTGCGCCGATACATAGAGCCTTCGCAAGGCACGGTGGCGGTCAAGTGGCCCAACGATATCTATGTCAATGACAAGAAGATATGTGGCATATTGGTTGAAAATTCCCTTATGGGCGATTACATCGCTCACTCAATAGTGGGGATAGGCCTCAATGTTAATCAACGCGAGTTTTGCTCCGATGCTCCCAACCCCGTTTCAATAGGCATGCTTACCGGTAAAGACCTATCGGTTGGTTCCCTTGCACGGGAATTGGCCGCGGAAATACTTGTCGAAATGGCAAAGTCTGTGACCGATGAGCCTGTAATGCACGCAAAGCATCTCGACTACCAAAAAGAATTGTGGCGTCGCGAGGGTTATCACACTTATGCCACCCCCGACGGTTGTCAATTTGAGGCGCGGATTGTTGGCGTTGAAAAGACCGGAATGCTTACTCTCGAAGAGGCTGACGGCACGCGTCGCGACTTTGCGTTCAAAGAGGTGGCGGCTGTGCTATAATGAATTAAACTGTAAAAATTCAATAAAAAAAGTTTTCGGTATTGTCGGCTGCCATAAAAATTGCGTAATTTTGTAGAAACTTACTTTGAATACACACAGATAAAAATGAAAAGAATGAAGAAAATTTTAATTACAATGATGTTGCTTGCGGTCAGTGTTATGGCATTGACAGCGGCTCCTGCCAAAGAAAAGAAAATCAAGATTGAAAAGCCCGACATGGAGGAAATCGAACAGTTGGTCAACAATCCTGATTCAAAATACTATTACCCTAAATTGATGGCCAAATATTCGCGTCGTGACACCGTGATGCAACACGACGAGTATCGTTTGCTCTACTATGGCTATATGTTCCAAGAAGACTTTGACCCATATCGCCGCTCGGAATACTCCGAAATTGTTGACGAACTTTATTATCGCGCCGACCACAGCCGCTCGGAGTGTGACAGCATCATCAAATATGCCGAGTTGTCGTTGGCCGACAACCCTTTTGACTTGCAGCAAATCACCTTCTTGATTTATGCATTGCGCGAGAAAAAGAAAAATCATTTGGCCAACATTTGGCAATATCGCCTCAACCACTTGGTGCAAGCAATTGTGTCGAGCGGAACAGGTCTTGATGCCGACAACGCATGGTTTGTGATCAATCCCCGCCACGAATATAATATCATTAACTTCAAAGGCTATGTTGCCGATTCACAGGAGTTTGTCGCTCCCTACTATGACTATATAACCATAGAGAAAAAGACCGACAAAGACCCTGAAGGATTTTATTTCAACATCAAAAATCTGCTTGACGAGTATTATCGCAAGCACCCCGAAGGTTCTGATGAATAGCGAGTTTGACAATAGGGTGGTGGAGGTCACCGACGACGGGTCGGCAACCATATTTTTGCCCGAACTCGACGAACATTATCACTCGGTGAAAGGCGCGTTGACCGAGTCGTGTCACATCTATCGCGATTGCGCATTTATGCATCGCAGCACCGATGGCAAGCGATTGCGATTGTTGGAGGTGGGATTCGGCACTGGACTCAATGCTGTGGTTACGGCAATGGCGGCCGACCAAAATCATCAGGTTGACTATTTTACTCTAGAAAAATATCCCGTTTCAAGCGAAATGGTGGCGGCTTTGGGCTATGGCGCTCACACCGACCAATCGCTGTTGACGGCAATTCATGCTGCTCCGTGGAGCGAGTTGGCACCGATAACCCCTGCGTTTTCAATCAATAAAATCAAGTGTGATTTCACGGTTGATGCATTGCCTCAAAACATTGATGTAGTGTATTTTGATGCATTCGCACCCGAAAAGCAGCCCGAGATGTGGTTGCCCGAAATTTTTGCTCGCGTATATGAAGCCATGAGCAGTGGCGGAGTGCTGACAACCTATTGTGCCAAAGGCGTTATTCGCCGGCAGTTGGAGGCCGTCGGCTTTGAGGTCGAACGCTTGGCCGGACCGGTGGGCGGTAAGCGCGAGATTTTGCGCGCGACAAAGCGGTAAAGTCCTGAAAATTCAAGTTGAAAATATAAAAATCGGCAGTTTCTCGATGTTTTAGCGGGGAATTGCCGATTTTGCTATATCCCCCGAGTGTAAAAAAAGGCAAAAAAGTGTCTTATTTGCTGATTTTTAATTAATTTTGCATACTCCATGAAAACGAACTGTTTTTTATAACCGAAATTACATAAAACAACAAATAAAATTAAATTAATAACATGAAAAAACTTCTACTTTGCATGGCTGTTGCCGTTGCCACAATTGGTAATGCACAGCAATTTGAAGTCGTTGAAATTCAGCGAATCAAGACTGGCGCTCAGCAGGCATTCCACCCCCGCTTTATGCCCGA
>JAFZHD010000009.1 GCA_017555085.1 Muribaculaceae bacterium
TAAAAATTGACGATTACAATCTTTGCATTTATACATTTGTTTTCGGCTTCTCATGCCGTTTTTAACGACCTTATTTGAGCCACAAAAAAAGCATTTTTTTTACCATATCAATGAATTTCTTTACAAAGATATGTATTTCAGCGCATTACAAAGGTTTCATCCCACTTTTTGTCCACCCTGCCTTTTTTTATTGCCACAAATAACACATTCCTTTATAAACAAAAAATCCACGGCCAAATGGTCGTGGATTTTTGCTATTAAGAGTAGGGGATTAGTCTTCGTTGTTTTCTTCTGTGTATGCTTTGAGAAGTTTGTCTTGAACATCACCGGGAACGAGTTCATAAGAAGCGAACTTCATTGTAAATGAAGAGCGACCACCTGTGATTGAACTAAGAGCGGTTGAGTAAGAAGCCATTTCTTTCAAAGGAACTTTTGCAGAGAGTTTTTCAAAACCGTTTTCACTTTCCATACCCATAATGATTGCGCGGCGGCCTTGGAGGTCACTCATCACATCACCCATAACATCGGCGGGAACCATTACTTCCACATCATATACGGGTTCAAGGATTTTGGGGTTAGCGTTGCGGAACGCTTCGCTAAATGCGTTGCGACCAGCAAGACGGAATGAAATTTCGTTTGAGTCAACTGGGTGCATTTTACCGTCGTAGATACAAACGCGAACATCGCGAGCATAAGAACCAGTCAAGGGACCTTGTTCCATGCGGTCCATGAGACCTTTCACGATTGCGGGAATGAAACGAGCGTCAATAGCACCTCCTACGATACAGTTGTGAACTACGAGTTTACCACCCCAATCCAAAGGAATTTCTTGTGTATCACGAACATTCATCTTGAACTCCTGGCTGCCGAAACGATATGTATCGGGAGCGGGCATGCCTTCTGTATAAGGCTCGATAATCAAGTGAACTTCGCCAAATTGACCAGCACCACCTGATTGCTTTTTGTGACGATAGTCGGCACGAGCAGCCTTAGTGATAGTTTCGCGATAGGGGATTTTGGGTTCTTCGTAAATGATGGGGAGTTTATCGTTGTTTTCAACACGCCATTTGAGTGTGCGGAGGTGGAATTCACCTTGACCAGAAAGAATAGTTTGTTTCAATTCTTTTGATTGTTCAACAACCCATGTGGGGTCCTCTTCGTGCATGCGAGTGAGGATAGCACTGAGTTTTTCAGCATCACTTTCAGTCACGGGGCGAACTGCTCTTTGATATTTGGGAGCGGGATATTTAATGTAACCGTCATAAGAGAAGTCACAACCTTTTTCGTTAAGAGTATTACCTGTGCGAACATCTTTCATCTTAACTGTTGCACCGATATCACCTGCACAAAGTTTGTCGATAGGAGTTTTGATTTGACCGCACACACAGTTGATTTGTGCAAAACGTTCTTTTGAACCGCGACTGATATTATCAAGGTCAGTGCCTGCGTTGAGAGTACCTGACATAACTTTGAAATAACTAACTTCACCAATGTGTGGTTCGACAGTAGTTTTGAAAACGAAGAGGCTGAGAGGACCATTGGGGTCGGGTTTCACTTCATTTCCATTAGCATCAACAGGAACAGGCATGTCTTCAACGAAGGGGACAACATTACCCAAGAATTCCATCATACGGCGAACACCCATATCTTTTTCTGCACTAACGCAGAATACGGGGAAAATTGAACGGTCAACAAGACCTTTGCGAATACCTTCGCGCATTTCATCTTCAGTGAGGTGACCTTGGTCAAAGAATTTTTCCATCAAAGTCTCGTCATTTTCGGCAGCAGCCTCAACGAGTTGTTGGTGCAATTCTTTTGCTTTTTCCATTTCTTCGGCGGGAATTTCTTCGATAGTAGGAACACCACCTTCGGGACCCCAAGAATATTTCTTCATCAACAATACGTCAATCATAGAGTTGAAACCAGCACCGCAAGAGAGAGGATATTGAATGGGAACAACCTTGTTGCCAAACACTTCTTTCATTTGTTCAAGGACATTTTCATAATCAGCCTTGTCTCCGTCGAGTTGGTTCATTGCAAAGATTACAGGCTTTTTCAATGAAGCAGTTGTACGGAAAATATTTTGTGTACCAACTTCAACACCATATTGGCCATTGATAACGATTACACCTGTATCTGTTACGCTCAGCGCAGTGATAGCACTACCTACAAAGTCATCAGCTCCGGGGCAGTCAATCACATTGAGTTTTTTGTTCAAGAATTCAGCATAGAAAACGGTTGAAAACACTGAGTAACCATATTCTTTTTCAACCGGGAAATAGTCGCTTACAGTGTTTTTAGCATCAACAGAGCCGCGACGTTTTATAACTCCACACTCGTAAAGCATCGCTTCAGCGAGTGTGGTTTTACCAGAGCCTTTGCTTCCAAGCAAGGCGATGTTTTTAATTTCGTTAGTTTGGTAAACCTTCATGTTATTAGAAATTTAGTTAGTTGTTTTCGTTAGGTTTTTAATTTGCGGTGCAAAATAGTAATTAATTTTGAATTAACAATAACAAAAAAACATGTTAAATAGCATTATTATTATATTTTCACAATTCAACAACATTTTGTCACGAAACAACGCAATGTAAAGCCATAGTGTTTACCTATTCAACAAATTGAAATTCAAAAAATTACCCTAATCAGCGACACAAACACACTATTTTTGCGATTTTTGGCACTCTATTTGCTCTAATGATAAACGAATAAATAAACTTTGATTATGCACGATAATTCAAAAGACGACAACCATTCAATAGTCCCCATCGGACAGATTGACATAGACCCCAACAAATTCACAAGCGAGCCTGCTGTCGATGACCTTCCCCTCATTGCGGCACGCAACCTTGTATTGTTTCCCGGAGTCACAATCCCCATCTCTTTGGGCCGCACCAACTCTTATGTAACGGCCGACATTGCCCACAAGCGTTCTATACCCATCGGCATGGTGTGCCAACGCGACCCCGAGGAAAACAACCCCTCAATACCCGATGGTATATATAAATATGGTGTAATTGCCGATGTGTTGAAGGTGTTCACCTTGCCCGACGGCAGCCACACGGCTATTGTCAGAGCCCGCGAGAAATTCAAAGTTCTCGGAGAGGGTTGCGGCATGACTATCCCACAAGCCAAACTCTCGGCACAGGTGAAGATGATTAAAGATGTGTTGCCTCGCCGTGGCGACCATGAGTTTGTCGGCCTTGCCAACGCAATCAAAGAATCAACATTGAACATTCTCAAAAAAACCAACGAGAATTCAAACGAACTCATATTTAATATAACAAACTGCGGTGTACCTGTCGATTTGATTAACATTATTGCCACTCACACTCCGTTTGAAACAGAGTTCAAGCAATTGTTGCTCTCAAAACATCGCGTTAAAGACCGCGCATTTGCATTACTCACTGAGTTGACTCGCAACGAACAAATGGTTGAAATCAGTCGCGAAATTCAACAACGCGCCAAACAAAATCTTGACGAGCACCAACGCACCGTATTCCTCCAGCAACAAATGGAGGCCATTCGCCAAGAACTCTATGGCGATGCTGACGAGGCAATGGTTTTCCAAGAAAAAGCCGAAGAAATCGACTTCCCCGAGAATATCCGCAAGACTTTCAATAAAGAACTCGACAAATTGCGCCGCCTCAACCCCCAAAGCCCTGACTATTCGGTTCAATACACATATCTTGAAACTTTGCTTGACTTGCCTTGGAACAAAATCGACTCATTGAACACCGACTTTGCCAAAGCAAGCGAAATACTCAACAACGACCATTACGGCCTTGAAAAAGTAAAAGACCGCATTCTCGAGCAACTTGCCGTGTTGATGAATACTCCCGATGGCAAAGCCCCCATCTTGTGCCTTTGCGGCGCGCCTGGTGTAGGCAAGACATCATTGGGCCAGTCTATCGCACGCGCATTAGGTCGCAAATATCAACGAGTATCATTGGGCGGTTTGCACGACGAAGCCGAAATTCGCGGACACCGTCGCACCTACATCGGAGCAATGCCTGGCCGCATCATGGATGCTATGCGTCGCAGCGGCTCGTCAAACCCCGTATTGCTTCTTGACGAGGTTGACAAAATCGGCCACGATTTCAAAGGCGACCCCTCGGCTGCATTACTTGAAGTTCTTGACCCCGAACAAAACTGCAAATTCCACGACAACTATATTGATGTTGACTATGACCTGTCAAAAGTGTTGTTCATAGCCACAGCCAACACATTGTCAACATTGTCACAGCCTCTTCTCGACCGTATGGAGATTATCGACATTTCGGGTTACCTCATTGAGGAAAAAATTGAGATTGCGCGCCGACACATCGCTCCACGATTGATGAAAGAACACAATTTTGCCGAAAACGAAATCACTTTCACCAACGAGGCTTTGATTAAAATCATTGAGAACTACACCTCTGAAAGCGGAGTCCGTCAGTTGGAAAAGAAAATCTCGGCAATTATTCGCAAAATCGTGCTTAAAAAAATGAGCGGCCAAGAATATCCCACCACAATTGAAGCCGGTCATTTGCGCGAATTCCTCGGCGTTGAAACTTGCAGCAAAGACCGCTACGAAGGCAACAACTATGCAGGCGTGGTTACAGGCTTGGCATGGACAGCAGTCGGTGGCGAGATTTTGTTTATCGAATCATCATTATCAAAAGGCAAAGGCGAAAAGCTCACACTCACCGGCAACCTCGGCGATGTGATGAAAGAGTCGGCCGTCATTGCATTGCAATATGTCAAAGCCCATGCATCACAGTTGGGCATCGACAGCGAATTATTTGAAAAATACTCGCTCCACATCCATGTTCCCGAAGGAGCAATCCCCAAAGACGGACCTTCAGCAGGCATTACCATGGCAACATCAATCGCATCGACGTTTACACAAAACAAGGTTAAAGACCGTGTAGCCATGACAGGCGAAATCACATTGCGAGGCAAAGTGCTTCCTGTTGGCGGCATCAAAGAAAAGATTTTGGCAGCCAAACGAGCCGGCATTACAGATATTATCTTGTCAAAAGAAAACCGCAAAGATATTGATGACATCAGCGAAAAATATCTCAGCGGCTTGACATTCCACTATGTCGACAATGTGATGGAAGTGGTAGACATCGCCATTACCAACGAAAAAGCCCCCAATGCCATCGAGCTTTAAGACACACTCATTCCTATATCAAAACACTGGCCTAGCCGGTGTTTTTTTGTGCCGCATAAAAAAAACACCCGCACGAAGGTATCGTGCGGGTGATATATGGGAGTGGTGTTTGTTGCAATTATTCAGCTGCTTCTTCAACTTGTTCGGGAGCTTTGAATGTTTCAAAGCCAGCATCGATGAGCATGTTATACCAACTAAACACTTTTTTGATGTCGTTAGTGTAAACGCGTTCGTCGTCAAATTCGGGAAGGATAGTAGCGAAGTATTCGCGGATTTGCGCTTCGTTGCCCAATGCTTTTACATCTACTTTCTTGCCTTCATTTTTCTCTTTGATTGATTCAAATACATCGGCCAATGCAACTTCTTCGTTGTATGTGTAGATTGCTATGTCGCCCAATGAGATTACTTTGTCATGAGCATAAGCAGGTGTGCGTTTGCCGTTTAAAAGCGACTCAACGATGAGCATGTTTTTGCCCTGATTCACCAATTTGAACAATCCGGGACGACCAGATATAGAAAGAATTGTTTTAATCATATTTTGTCTTTATTAGTTTGTTGTAGATTTAGACTACAAATTTAACTCTTTTCCTTGAAAAACCGACTATTATTATTAACTTTGTATAGTAAATGTCTTATAATTTATGCTACACTTTATTAAACACCTCTTGCAGTTGATAATTTCGCCCACCAATGGATGGGAGGATATTTCGCACAAAGGCAGTGACGCTAAGCGACTTGCCTCTGAGGGTTTATATCCATTGCTCGGTATCGCTGCCATTTCGACCTTTATCAGATTTTTCTATGACAACGACCTCACTCTCATCAGTCTCATTCAGCAATCAATAGTGGTGTTTGTGCAATTTTTTGTCACATATTTCATCGCTCTTTTCACTTTCTCTCTTCATTTGGGCAAGTTGATTGAAGGTGAGATTAACGAGAAACGCAGCATGACTTATATCACCTACTCAATAGCAGTTCTTGCATTTATCAAAATCATTGAGAATTGCATTCCCATCAATTTCTCTCTAATGGAGTTTCTCCCCATTTATGCTGCAATTATCATGTGGCGTGGCGATAGATACATGGCCGTAAAAAAAGAGAAACAAGGTTTTTTCATCACTTTGTTTATCTTTTCAATCATCGTGCCACCTTATTTAATCAATTATTTGTTTAACCTTGTCTTTTAATTCAACCTATGAATTTCAAAGAAGTAAATATCAAAAACAAACGTGCCACTTTTGACTACAACATTACCGACACTTATACTGCCGGTATTGTATTAACAGGTACCGAAATCAAATCTATTCGCTTGGGCAAAGCAAGTCTTGTTGACACTTTCTGCTATGTAACAAATGGCGAAGTGTGGGTTAAAAACATGTATATCGCCGAATACTTTTACGGTACATATAATAACCACGAGGCGCGCCGTGACCGCAAATTGTTGCTCAACAAAAAAGAGATTGACAAAATCGATAAATCGGGCAAAGAAACCGGTTACTCAATCATTCCCATGAGATTGTTTATCAACCAACGCGGATTGGCAAAACTTGTTATCGGTATTGGTCGAGGTAAAAAAGAATACGACAAACGACAATCTATCAAAGAGCGAGAAGACAAACGCTCTATAGCTCGTATGTTTGAAAAATAATCGCACTAAACACGATTAACGACTAACAGCACACGAATGTCATCGCTCATTGTGCAACCTATAACACGGCTATTACCGCCGTCTTTCACATTAAGTTTACGACGCAATTCATCGGCCGACATTATAAAATTACGTGCGGCCACATTAATCTGTTTATACCGATTTTTGAACTGCTTGATTTCCTTTGATGAAAATGAAATCAAGCGCTCTACCTTAAATATATCGCCCGGAAAATCAGCAACTATTTCATTTGACACATAAAGGTGTGTGTTGACATGCAATTTGTCAACGCCATAGAGTTGCGAGAGCGATTTCAATGGCGCGGCCTTCATTGCCGACGGATATGGCTCATATAAATACTGCCCTTCGGTCGCAACTGCATATCTTGCCACTGCATTGGCTTCGGAGTCATGCGTGAATGAGAATGTTGATACTGCATCTTTAGCCAAGGTAACCGCTATGATTTGAGGTTCAACAACTCTTGTTTCAAAATCTACGACTGCAACAATCTCCTTACACTCTTGCTGCGTGCCAATGACATATAAATGTGTAGTCTCGGGCAACTCTCGCAATGTTTGAGTCACATCGAGCATAGGTGACGCTTTAACGATAAGTTTGCGACATGTTTTTCTTAACCAGGGTAACATCGCAGTGACATCGGGTTCGCAATCGCTCAATGCAAACAATCGACGTCCATTTGCGCCACGGCGTGCAGGGTCAATAAACGCCACATCATAGTGTACATCACTATTGGCAACATAATCTACGCAATCGTCATTTACCACCGAAACATTATCCAACCCCAATGTTTGGGCGTTCACCGATAATGCATCAGCTACAACAGGATTTAATTCAACGGCTGTAACTGAATGAGCTTGGTGGGCAAAATGAAATACATCTATACCCAATCCGCTTGTCAAGTCAATCAACTTCATGCCGTCATCAACCAATGTTGCATGAAACTGTGCCAACAAGTCTGATGTACATTGTTCGGCCGATAGGCTAGTCGGAAACACAAACCGCGGATTGCTCAATGTTTCCGGCAATTTCTTTGCCGCTTTGCGACGACACTCTATTTGCAACAACGCAAAGTCAAGCTCGGGAGTAAGTTGCTTGTGCAAGCGCAGTCGCAATTTTGACGGGTCATCATTACGATGCTCTTCAATCCATTGATATAATTCGTCGGTCAGTTTCATGTTGCAAAAATACAATAAAAAAACAAGAACTCAACCACAAGTGGCCGAGTTCTTGTCATATATCGGTTATTGATAATTAACCTTTGATTGCAGCGATACCGGGGAGAACTTTACCTTCGATTGCTTCGAGGAGAGCACCACCACCAGTTGATACATAAGAAACTTTGTCAGCGAGACCAAACTTGTTTACACAAGCAACAGAGTCACCACCACCAACGAGTGAGAATGCTCCGTTAGCAGTTGCTTCAACGATAGCATCTGCTACTGCCTTTGAACCTTCTGCGAAAGTGTCAAATTCGAACACACCAGCGGGGCCGTTCCAGAGGATGGTTTTAGCACCCTTGATTGCTTCGGCAAATGCTTTGCGAGTTTCAGGACCTGCATCCATACCTTCCCAACCTTCGGGAATATCCATTACAGAAGCAACTTGTGTATTAGCGTCATTGCTGAATTTGTCACCAGCAACACAGTCGGTACCAAGAACGAGGTTTACACCTTTTTCTTGCGCTTTCTTCATGATGTCAAGAGCGAGTTCGAGTTTGTCGTCTTCGCAGATAGAAAGACCGATTTTACCGCCTTGTGCCTTAGCAAATGTATATGTCATACCACCGCAAAGAATCAAGTTGTCAACTTTATCCATAAGGTTTTCGATGATACCGATTTTTGTAGATACTTTTGAACCACCCATGATAGCAGTGAAAGGACGTTTGATATCGCTAAGGATAGCGTCAACAGCGTTCACTTCTTTTTCCATGAGGTAGCCGAGCATTTTGTTGTCAGCATCAAAGTAGTCAGCGATAACAGCAGTTGAAGCGTGCTTGCGGTGAGCTGTACCGAAAGCGTCGTTTACATAGCAGTCAGCATAGCTTGCGAGAGTTTTAGCAAACTCTTTTTGGCTTTCTTTCATTGCTTTTTTAGCTTCATCATAAGCGGGGTCTTCTTTGTCGATACCTACGGGTTTACCTTCTTCTTCGGGGTAGAAACGGAGGTTTTCGAGCAACAATACTTCACCGGCTTGCAATGCGGCAGCAGCGTCAGCAGCCTTAGCGCAGTCTTCGGCAAATTTCACTTCACAACCGAGAGCAGCAGCAACTGCTTCTTTGATTTGTGCGAGAGAGAATTTGGGGTTTACTTTACCTTTGGGTTTGCCCATGTGTGACATGATGATGAGAGCACCACCTTCAGCAAGGATTTTTTTGAGAGTGGGGAGAGCACCGCGGATACGAGTATCGTCAGTAATCTTACCATTTTCGTCCAAGGGTACGTTAAAGTCAACGCGAACGATTGCCTTTTTACCGGCAAATTTGTAATTGTCGAGTGTCATTTTTGTTTTTTATTTAAGTGTTATAGTGTTATTTCGTTTTACTTTGCAAATTTACTGCATTTTTCCGAAACAAGTAAATTTATTGCATTAAATGATGTTGCGTTCTTGCAAGAGTTGTACCATTTCATCTCGCAATTTCTTTGCTTCAAGGCCTGCCGCTTCGGCAAAGTCTTCACCTTTTGATGCATAAATGATGCCACGAGAAGAATTAACAAGCAAACCGCAATCTTCAATCATGCCATATTTTGCCACATCTTGAAGGCTACCACCTTGTGCACCAACACCAGGAACGAGCAAGAAACTGTTGGGAGATACAGCGCGAATGTCTTTGAACATTTCGCCTTGTGTTGCACCAACAACATACATCATTTCGTCACTTGATGCCCAACGAGCCGATGTTTCAAGCACATGTTCAAACAAACGTTTGCCTTCTTTGTCGGCAATGAGTTGGAAATCGTGTGAACCTTTATTTGAAGTGAGAGCAAGAAGAATAACCCATTTACCTTCATAGCCGAGGAAAGGAGTAACACTGTCTTCACCCATATAAGGAGCAACTGTAATTGCATCTACATCAAGATGCTCAAAGAAACTGCGAGCATAAAGTTGTGATGTGTTACCGATATCACCACGTTTTGCATCAGCAATGATAAACTGATCGGGGTGATTTTCTTTGAGGTAATTGATTGTTTTTTCAAGAGCAATCCATCCTTCAACACCAAGGCTTTCATAGAAAGCGAGATTGGGCTTGTATGCAACGGTATAAGGTGCTGTTGCATCGATTATAGCCTTGTTGAATGCAAATAGAGGACACTCATCATTGAGCAAATGTTCGGGAACTTTCTTGATGTCGGGGTCAAGACCAACACACAAAAACGAGCCTTTGCGTTTGATGTTTTCAACCAATTCTGTTCTTTTCATAACAATATATTTTTATGATTTTTAGAGTTCGCTTTCTTTAAGTTTTTCAGCATTTTCAGCAATAATCAATTGGTCAATACATGCTTGAATATCGCCATCAACAAATGCTTGAAGGTTATAAATTGTATAGTTGATGCGATGGTCGGTAATGCGGCCCTGAGGATAGTTGTATGTGCGAATTTTTGCCGAGCGGTCACCTGTTGACACCATTGTTTTGCGACGAGAAGCAATATCGTCAAGATATTTCTGATGCTCTTTGTCATAGATAAACGTACGCAAACGGCTCAACGCGCGTTCCTTATTCTTGGGTTGGTCGCGAGTTTCGGTACATTCAATGAGAATTTCTTCGCTTTCGCCTGTATTGGGGTTCTTCCAAATATAGCGCAAACGCACACCCGATTCCACCTTATTCACATTCTGACCTCCGGCACCGCCGCTTCGGAATGTATCCCATTTGATTTCGCCTTCGTTGATTTCGACATCAAATTCTTCGGCTTCGGGCAACACAGCAACTGTCGCTGCCGATGTGTGAACACGGCCTTGTGTTTCGGTTGCAGGCACACGCTGAACGCGGTGAACACCACTTTCATATTTCATCGTGCCATATACACCTTCGCCACTAACGGCAAACACAATTTCTTTGAAACCGCCAGCTGTACCTTCGTTGAAACTTGTAACAGATACACTCCAACCTTTTGATTCGCAATACTTGCTATACATTTTGAACAAGTCGCCAGCAAAAATCGCTGCCTCATCGCCACCTGTACCACCACGAATTTCGATAATAGCATTCTTGCCATCTTCGGGGTCGGCTGGTATAAGCAAAAGTTTAATTTCTTCTTCAAGTTGGGGGAGACGCTCGGTTGATGCATCAAGTTCTTCTTTTGCCATTGAGCGCAAATCATCGTCGCTCTCTGTATCCAAAATTTCACGGGCTTCCTTGATGTTGTCGAGCAGTTGTCGATAAGTACGAGTTGCATTTGTGAGTTTTTCAAGGTCTTTATACTCCTTTGTCAAACGCACATAACGCTTCATATCGGCAATAACCGATGGGTCGGTAATAAGTGTGCTTACCTCTTCAAAACGGGCTTCAATGCCGTCAAGTCGAGACAATAATGATGAATCGGCCATATTAATTTATACAATTTCGAAATTTTGTGCGAAGTTAGCAATTTTAATCCATCAATACAACAACATAGGGCCATAAAGATGTCTAAAACACACTAATTCACGCATATTTATGTCGGTAGTCGCCGATTTGAGAAATTCGCTCCTAAGATATGCCGAAAAATATGCGGTTACTCTAATTCTGCTTTGATGAATTGCGATGTAGGAGATGTTCCAGCTGCGATTTGCTCGGGTGTTCCAGTTGCGATGATTTGACCGCCATTTACGCCCCCACCGGGACCCATGTCAATAACATAGTCGGCACACTTGATAACGTCGAGATTATGCTCGATTACAAGCACCGTGTTACCTTTGTCAACCAATCGGTTCAAAACGCCCATCAAAACATTAATATCTTCAAAATGCAATCCCGTTGTCGGTTCATCGAGAATAAACAAAGTTTTTCCTGTATCTTTCTTCGACAATTCGGTTGCAAGTTTCACGCGCTGATTTTCTCCGCCCGAAAGTGTTGACGATGGTTGTCCGAGCTTGATATATCCCAAACCTATATCTTGCAAAACCTTAATTTTTGACAAAATCTTGGGCTGACTTGCAAAAAACTCCACGGCTTGATTTATTGTCATGTCAAGCACATCGGCAATAGATTTGCCCTTAAATCTAACTTCAAGTGTTTCACGATTATATCTTCGTCCGCCACACACCTCACAAGGCACAAGCACATCGGGCAAGAATTTCATCTCAATGGTTTTGTAACCGTTACCCGAACATGTTTCGCAACGACCGCCGCCCACATTAAACGAGAAACGGCCAGGCTTATATCCGCGAATTTTGGCTTCTGGAAGACTAACAAATAACGCACGAATATCAGAAAACACACCAGTATATGTGGCCGGATTTGAACGCGGAGTGCGTCCAAGAGGCGATTGGTCAACAGTTACAACCTTATCGATATGTTCAATTCCGCTGATTGACTCATAGGGGAGAGGCTCTTGCAATGAACGATAAAAATGACTGCTCAATATCGGTTGCAATGTTCCATTAATGAGCGAAGATTTACCGCTGCCCGAAACCCCTGCAATACAGATAAATGAGCCTAATGGCAATGATAATGTCACATTTTTGAGATTATGCCCTGTACAGTTGGTCAATGTCAGCATTTTGCCATTACCATAACGGCGGCGATTGGGCGTTTGGATTAATCGCATTCCGTTGAGATACTGCGCCGTAAGTGTGTCGGTCTTAAGCATTTGTTCGGGCGTACCTGCAAATACTACCTCACCACCTTTTCTACCGGCTTTTGGACCTATATCTATAACATAATCGGCTTCGAGCATGATTTCTTTGTCATGCTCTACCACAATAACAGAGTTATCTCCGTCACGCAAATTTTTGAGCGACTCAATAAGTCGTTTATTATCGCGTTGGTGCAAACCAATACTTGGTTCATCTAGGATATACAACACATTTACAAGTTCGCTGCCGAGTTGTGTGGCAAGTCTGATGCGTTGACTTTCACCGCCCGAAAGAGTCGCCGAACTGCGGTTTAGTTGCAGATAATCAAGACCGACAGCAACTAAGAAACTCAACCTATGACCAATCTCTTTCAAGATTTCATGCGCAACAATTTGCTGCTGCGGATTAAGCAAATCAGCAGCAGTTTTAGTCCACTCATACAAATCGGCAATATCCATTTGCGCGAGGTCAGCAATGTTATGTTTCCCGATAAAGAAATGTAATGCTTCCAGATTTAGTCGCTTGCCATGGCACTGCGGGCACTCAATTCGCGAAAAAAACTGTCCGCTCCACTTCTGCTCCTTACTTGATGCATCATCGCTCTGCTGCATCTCTATATATTTCACAACGCCCTCATAAGACGAGAAATAATCGGACATACCAATGTGGTCGTGGCGAATTTCAAGACGCTCATTTGTACCGTTAAGAATATCGTTTAACGTCTCTTCGCTTAAATCGCGAATAGGTGTTTCTATCGAATAGCCGTGCTTATCGCATATAGCCGCTATCTGCAAAAATACAGTTTGCTGCTTGAATTTGCCCAACGGAGCTATACCGCCGGCATGAATCGAAAGCGAATCATCGGGTATTACCTTTGAGCGGTCAACACTATTTACATAGCCAAGACCTTTGCAGCACTCACAAGCACCGAGAGGAGAGTTAAACGAGAAATTGTGGGGTGCAGGTTCGCGATAGGAAATACCGCTAACAGGGTCCATCAACATTTGACTGTAATGGCCTATTTCTTCACTTTCCACATCATAAATCATCAGTTGACGACCACCTTGTTTCAATGCGTCTTTAACAGTGTCGGACAAGCGCAAACGGTCTTTCTCGGCAACTTTAAGACGGTCAACCACAAGTTCTATAGAGTGGTTTTTGTAACGGTCGAGTTTCATGCCGAATGTTATTTCGCGCAACTCGCCGTCAATTCTGACATTTAGGTATCCCTTTTTGCGTAACTGCTCAAAAAGTTCCTTGTAATGTCCCTTACGGTTCTTGACGAGAGGAGAGAGAATGTATATTTTATGCCCCTCATACTTTTCAATTATGAGATTGACAATTTTTTCCTCAGTATATTTCACCATCGGCTCTCCCGACACATGGCTTCGAGCCGTGGCTACGCGTGCAAACAGCAAGCGCAAATAGTCATATATTTCGGTTGTAGTACCTATCGTACTTCGCGGATTGCGATTGATGGTTTTCTGCTCAATGGCAATAACCGGACTTAATCCGGTTATGTTATCCACATCAGGACGTTCAAGCGCACCTAGCATGCCTCGAGCATAAGACGAAAAGGTTTCAATATAGCGGCGTTGACCTTCGGCATATATAGTATCAAATGCCAACGAAGATTTGCCGCTACCGCTCAAACCCGTAATTACAGTCAATTTGTTGTGAGGGATTGACACATCAATGTTTTTGAGGTTATGAACACGCGCCCCAATAACATTAACGGCATCAACCGGCAAATCAATATGTTGCTGCTTGTTGTCAGACATTAATCTACGACCCAATTTTCATTATATACAGGTTTGTTCTGAGTCGAACGATGTACCGACTCTTTTGTAGGCACTTTCACCTCATAAACTTTTCCCGCGGGATTATTCATTTTATCTGAACGAATCCAAGGATTATGTTCACGAAGTTGGGCATAGGTAATACCATTGCTTTTTGCCCAAGTTGCCCAATTCTCAACTGCGCCCGATACTTTCACCACCTTATACTCGGCAGGGTAATAAAGTTGGTCGCGCTTGATAAAGAAACCATATTTTTGAGGATTCTCAAATATAAGTTTTGCCGCCATAATGCGGAACACATAACGCGATGTTTCGGTTACAAGATGCAAATCAAACGACGATTTAACTTGTTGCGTTTCAAGTCGGCGGCTGATACCAGCTTGTCCTGCATTGTACGATGCCATTACAGTTTCCCAATTGCCATACTTTGCATAGGCCTTTTTGAAATAACGGCAAGCTGCATCAGTTTCTTTTTCAATGTGATAGCGCTCATCTACGCATGCACCTTCCGAGCGGCCTTTTGCATTCAGATTGTCGCGAATTTCAAGGCCGAATTCTTTGGCTGTTGAAGGAATGAACTGCCAAATACCCGCAGCCTTTGCAGGAGAATATGCACGAATGTCAAGCGTGCTTTCAATGCATGCAAGATAAAGGAAATCCATAGGCACTCCATGTTTTTTCAAAATAGGTGCCATTATGGGGAAATACTTATTTGCTCGCTTGATAAGCAACAATGTTGTGCCATGAGTATAAATCATCGATGTAAGTTCGCGGTCCATACGCTCATACATGTCATCACGGTCAAACGATATTGTTTGTCCGGCAAACTGCATTTGAGCAGGTATTTCGGGATTTATTACGGGCGAAAATGCAACGGGTGTCGATTCTTCATTTACATTTTCTGCGATAACCTTTGAATCACCGCAAGAAAGCATTGTGGCGACAAACATTGCCACAACCAATTTATTTAATTTCATTTGTTATATGCGTTTTATTGGGCAGAGGACGAACCTGAGCCATTATATTTATAGTTAATGATGTTAATGTCTCCTTTGAGTTTATATTTTCGGCCGTCGGCACCTGTGGCATTTATCACGTAGTAATAAACACCCGATGGCACATATTTGCCACCATGCTTACCGTCCCATCCTTGTGAGGGGTCGGTAAGTTCTGCCACTTGCACACCCCAACGGTTGAAAATGTGACACTCAAATGATATGATTGATTTATAACTTACTTTCCACTCGTCATTAGTACCTTCGCTTGAATTAGGCGAAAAGGCGTTAGGACAATCAATGCTTGACTCACCGATAAACACCTCGTATGTGTCGCTGAAAAACTCGCAAGTTGCATCGGCATTACCTGCAACAAATCGCACATATGTTGTTCCGTTTTCGCGGAATGTGTGGGTTATTACAGGCTCATTATAGCGCAATGTGATGTTCTCAAATTGTGAGTCACGCGAGAATTGCCATTCGGTATAAATCGCAGCATCTGTCACTGCTGCATAAAATTCTATTTCAACCGGAGCAGAACCGCCCAACTCGGTCTCTTCGCGTTTTTCGTTAGCAACCTCTCTTGGCGTTTGAGTGGCTTCTGTTGTTGCCGCAACCGATGTTGCTGCAAAAAATGGACTTGTAACCGATAGCATTTCGCCCCATGTGGCAAGAAAACGGTCGCCTTTCAATTCAAATTCAGTATTACACAAAGGTGCAGCCGCACGAATTGTTTCACCTATCGAAGAATAAGTCTCTGTTGCTTCAATAGGATTATACACACGAGTCTCTTCGTCATAGGCCAAAGTTGTGTAACTCAACATGATTTCACGACTGAGTTCTTTTGCCTGTCCGTTGATTGTATAATACTTTATAGCAGCGGCATTGCCAACAACATTCAACGCAACGCGGTCACAATCTTGCTCTGGTAAAATATTTAATGCATCAATATCGAGATAGTGGCGTGAATAGTCAACAACCCAAAAATAGTAGCGACTATTACCTTCCTCAATAATGTAACCCATATCAGAGTCAACTTTTGATAGGGTCGTAGTCTTACCATTTGTGACAATACCCGCAACTTCTTCGGCAAATCCTCCACCGAGATTACTAAATCGATACCACTTAACTGGCTGTGTAGTAGATGCGTTGTACTGCATTGACACACCATTGGTATTATACAGCACAAAAATATCGTTTAATCCGGTTGATGCAGCCGGTTTGTCATTAATCACGCGCTTGCTATTGCCTTGAAAGGAAACCGAACCTGCCATAACCGACAAAACAGCAAACAGTGAATATATAGTAAATAACAATCTTCTCATTTCAAAAATGCATTTATCCTACAAAAATACAAAACTACGCCGACAATTACAAACCTTGCTATTAATTGTCAGCATTTTATTCTTTAACGGAAAAAACATTCTATTATTTGGCAAAATTGAGAGAAAAGAGTAATTTTGGTGACGATGAGAATATTTGCTATAAACACAGTGGCCCGCGCTGATAATGCTCCGGGGCGAATAATGACACAAATAGCCAAAGCGGCATCACGACAAGGCCACGAAGTAATGGTAGCCTATGGCCGCGGTTTGCCGCCAAAGGGCATTGCATCGACACGCATTGGCGGGACGATGAATGTGTTGTGGCACACTATGCGCAGCCGTCTTGACGATGCCGAAGGTTTGGCATCAATGGGAGCAACGCTTAGACTCATCAAAGAAATAACCGAATTTAAGCCTGACATTGTTCATCTCCACAATCTTCACGGCCACTATATCAATTACCTGCATCTTTTCGACTTTTTGAATTGCGAAAGAATTCCCGTTGTGTGGACTTTGCACGATTGTTGGGCATATACGGGACATTGTGCCTATTATGCCGCCAACGGTTGTTATAATTGGAAAACAGGATGCGAAAAATGCGAGTTTTTCAAAGAGTATCCAAAGTCTATATGCTGCAATTCTGCACAAAACTTCGAACTTAAAAAAAAGAGATTCACTAATGCACACATCGTTGCCGTATCCCAATGGCTCGGTAAAGAAATCGAACAGTCGTTTTTGCGAGACTTGCCTTTAACTGTTATACCTAACGGCATTGATGCGTTTTCGTTTCGCCCAACCGATTCCATTAGAGACAACAAACTGACAATAGTAGGTGTAGCAAATAATTGGGAACCACGCAAAAACTTTGATTTTTTTGTCAATTTAGCCAAACGGTTACCTGAGGCTCTAATCAACATTGTGGGCAACGCTTCTTGGACTCAAAAAAGGAACAGCGGTTCAAATATCAAATTCTTGGGGCGCATAACCAACCCAAGCCAACTGTCTGGAATCTATACAAATGCCGATGTATATATCAACGCTTCGCGCGAAGAAACTTTTGGCATGACCACTATCGAAGCAATGGCATGTGGAACGCCCGTTATTGTCAACAACACCACAGCATTGCCTGAAGTTGTAACCTCTGATACCGGATTAATTGTTGATATTGACAACATTGAATCGGTAGTTCACTCAATCGACTCAATCACAAATTCACACATCAACTATCACGAAACATGTCGCAACCATGTAATCACACACTACTCACGCAAACGCATGACTGACCAATATATCGATTTATATCACACAATCCTAAACAAGAAATAGAAATCGGTTTCCCCAAATTCATTGCCGATAGATAATAAATTGATAGGACTACGGTTATTTTTGTTTTCATTAATTAAATATCAAATATTTTATCTAATTTTGTAGTTGAAATCCGTTAGCTGTAGAGACAGCCTCAACCGGTTTCAACTTTTTAGTTGATGGCGGAGCAATCCGCCGAAAAGGTGTTATTGAAATTTTATCTTCTAACTTCAAACTTGGCCGTCTGAAATTCCATGAAGATGAATGGCGATGACACCTACATCGGTAGCTATACCTATACCCGAGAGGGAAAAGTATATGCTTTATCGGTGTGGGGCTGTCGTCTTATCCATGGAATAGGTAGCCAAGACCTGAAGTTAGGATAAGATTTGATACGATCCTCACACCTTTTTTATGTCTAAATATTAACCGTTTCCTCGGGGATTGAGAAACACAAAATTATCTTATGAAAAAGTTTCTTTCCCTTTTCTTGATGCTGATATTGGGATTGGTTGTACATTCCAAAGAGTATTATGGAATTACCATTATGATGCTTGATGGCTCAATAACAACAGTTAGGCTTTCTGGCGAGCCTGTTATAAAGTATTGTGAAGAAAAAATTGTCATTACTACAAATGAAACAACAGCAGAGATTGCTCAAGAAAATGTTGTCAGTTTGAGTTATAGTGATGTCAACTCAGTTGAGGATTTAGCTGATTCAACTGACAATTTATACATCTCAAAAAAAGGAGAAATGCTTATTTTTGAAAATTTGCCGACTAATAGTAATATATTAATGCATAACATTAATGGTATACAAATTAAAAACATTACTGCATCAGATTATTACGAAATAAGTTTGAGCAATCTATCTGCAGGTATTTATATTGTGAGTGTAAACGGGGTATCAACTAAAATCTCTATTAACCGATGAAAAAATTTTTATGTGCTTTAGTTCCAATTATCGCAATTACCGTTGTCGCAATTGCCGATGGAAATTCGACCTATGTTCATAATAGCAATAATACATTATCATTTGAGAATACTGACATAGATAGTATTACACTCTCAAAGATTGATGTTTTAGGAGTAGCACATCAAGGATATGTTACTCAGGTCATCCATACAAAAGATAGCTTATATTCTATGCCTATTGAAAGTATAGATAGTATAACATTCATGTTACCGGCTCCAATATATGGACCATATAATATTGTATATAGTCAAGAAGTTGATTTAGGACTTTCAGTAAATTGGGCAGGCTGGAATATAGGTGCAAATTCTCCTGAAGAATTAGGAGGAAAATATGCATGGGCTGAAGTAGAAGAAAAAAATGAATATCTTAATTCAAATCATTTCTTATGGGAGCCTGACGAATCAACATCAGGAGGACATTATATTGATTTACAATACAACATCAGTGGGACTAAATATGATGTCGCACGCAAGAAATGGGGTGGCTCATGGAGAATGCCAACAAAGGATGAGATCAAAGAATTGTCAGAAAAATGCACATGGGAATATGTTAAAATTAATAATGTAGACGGATTTAAAGCAACCGGACCTAATGGCAATAGCATTTTCCTACCAGCAACAGATATCCAAAATGACTCTACGATAAGTGCCTATTATTATGCCGGGACCGACGCTCAAGCTGATAGAAGCACTTCAGTCTATTCAAATAGCAATGGATTTGCTTATATATTAAACGCCAATAATTCAAGATCTGATTTCTATGGCTATAATGATACATATATTAATTATAGCATTAATAACATTACAAAAGGACTACCAGTAAGACCGGTAAAAGGCGGACAACCTAAACAATTGGGATTACTTAATACATTAACTTTTTACGGACAACAGATTGTCTATGATTATGCCGAATATAACATCTATTTATCTCAATGTCTGACAACAACAAATAAGTCACAAACAGGAAGTGAGCCCTATAAATCAGGATGGGAATTTATGAATATTAACCGCCATCCTCAATGGCGTCGTCATTATTCGGATTTGGGCGTAAAAGCAAAATATATTATCAATGAGGCCCGAAAATTAAATTCACCCAATTATGAGTTAATTGCACGCACAATCAGATTATTATCAACACAATTGACAACAGACGCATTCGGCGAAATGCCATATTCTGATTTTTACACATATCATAGTGATTTGATTATGGGCTATAGACTTGGCACCTCAGAAAAGCCAAAATTCCAAGACCAAACAACTATCTATAAATGGATGTTTGATGAACTTGATGAGATTCTTGCAATGTATGAAGATGCAGATATCGTGAATTGCCCTGACAATATCGAAATAACGGCCGAAGATGACCGCATATATGCCGGAAATCTTTCAGCTTGGAAAGGTCTTGCATATGCAATTAAGGCACGTTTATTACTTAGAAATATTCCCAATATTGACATAAGCACTTCTATGTGCCAACAAATTATTGACTGTACACAAAAAGCTATCAACGCATGGACCACAGGAGAACTCTTGTATGGAAAATGGTTTGGTAATGAGCCTCGATACCATTTTTGCATAACAAATCCCAGTGTTTGGGTGCAAGATGTAGCCGCACCTGATTACTCGCCATGGAGTCAAGCCATGCCAAAAATTAACTCATGGGAATCACGCAGCAATAATTTGGTTTCGGCTGTTCCGTCTAAATTCTTCATTCAAGACTGTATGGGTGTAATCAATCCTGGAGATGAAACAAAGCAAGGTTACTATGATGCAGGTAATGCCTATGGGGCAGACCCACGCTTATGCTTATTGTTTGTTCCTAATGAAGGACCAATTTCAAGTTCAAACAGTGCTTCTCAAGTAATGTTCCGTTATTTAGAGAATAATATTGGCTCACAGTCTGCATTTAATATCTCACATTATCCAAATCTATATGCCGGAGCTTATGCTCAAATAGATGGTTATAATCCTTTGTTCACAATGGAAGAACTATATTTTATCCAAGCAGAAGCATATTATTGGATGGGGAATAAATCTAAGGCATGTCAGTTGGCTAAAGAAGCTACAACTTGGAATATTCAACGCCACCTTAATCGTTTCTTGGCCGATAATAATGGTTATTATCCTGGGTTCGGAAATATTGCTGCTACAAATTCAGCCGAAAATAGCACTAATGAAACACGTTTTAAACGCGTTCTTACTGCGTTTTTGGATAATACGGGAACTGCCACAACAAAAGCGTGTGATCAAATCGGCAACAAGCACTGGTTCTTTAATGAAACTGAATACACATTGTCTGATTTGATGATTCAAAAATATATTGCAATGTACATGCAGCCTGAACAATGGACCGACTTACGTCGCTATCATTACAGTAATAACCGTAATGGGTATGGCATAGGAAAGTCTAATGAAATTATTTATCCAACACTTCGTCGCCCTTATAATTTATTATTGCTGTCCGATAAAAATCGATACAGCATAAAAATAGTGTCTCAATCGCAGATTTAATGCGGTTGAGATTCTTTTTTTCGATTTACAAGCCCCTCCAATCGAAAAGAGTCAGTTGAGGCGGTGGATTTTCGTCTAA
>JAFZHD010000010.1 GCA_017555085.1 Muribaculaceae bacterium
GCCTCTTTGAATACCATATTTTATTATGGATTTTGAGCTACAGAAAAAGCAGATTTTTTATTCATAACTTTTGAAATACCCAAAATTAATCATTATCAGCGACTTATAAAGGTTTTACCAACTAAAATGACCATTAAGCCTAATACTATGAAAAACATGTACGCAAATTTAGTTAAAGTGTGAAAATGCCACAACTCCTATGCGCCGTTTTTGCATTTATTTAACCAAAAAGAAGGGCAAACCTGCCATCAGGTCTGCCCTTCGCCCTATCTTTTTACAGAGAGATTAGTCGAGTTCTTGGTCGGCTTCGTAACCACCCATTTCGCGAATTGCATTTTTGAGCATCGCATATTGTTGGAACAAGTGGTTGACCGGAACTTCGTTCTTGGTGTAGTCGTGCATGGGGCTTTTGAGGAAGAAACTCAAAAAGCGTTGTGTACCCCAACGACCAGCGCGTGCAGCCAAGTCGCTCAAAAGAACGAGGTCAAGACACAATGGTGCTGCGAGAATAGAGTCGCGGCAAAGGAAGTCAATCTTGATTTGCATGGGATAACCCATCCAACCAAAGATGTCGATGTTATCCCAACCTTCTTTATTGTCATTGCGAGGGGGATAGTAGTTGATGCGCACCTTGTGGTAATAGTTGGTATAGAGGTCGGGCTGTTCTTCTGGAACGAGGATAGATTCGAGTGTTGACAATTTGCTCACCTCTTTTGTGCGGAAGTTGGCAGGTTCGTCAAGCACAAGGCCGTCACGGTTGCCGAGAATGTTGGTTGAGAACCAACCGGCAAGGCCCAAGCAACGAGTGCCGATGATGGGGGCGAAACCTGATTTTACCAATGTTTGACCTGTTTTGAAGTCTTTACCGGCGATGGGCATTTTGGTCTTTTCGGCCATTTCCCACATTGCGGGAATGTCGACTGTTGTGTTGGGAGCGCCCATGATAAAGGGAGCGCCTTCGGCCAACGCTGCATAAGCATAACACATTGAAGGAGCGATGTTTTCTTTGTCATCGGCTTTCATTGCGGCTTCAAGGTCGGCGAGTGTATAGTGTACTTTTTCGTTTACGGGCACATATACTTCGGTTGATGCCGCCCAAAGAACAACGATGCGTTCACAACCGTTTTCTTTCTTGAAGTTGCGTATATCTTCGCGCAACTGTTCGGTCATATCCCAACGGTCTTTGCACTCTTTCACATTGTCGCCTTCGAGGCGTTTAGCAAAGTTTTTGTCAAATGCAGCCTTCATGGGGACGATTTTTTCAAGTTCGTCCTTCACGGGATTGATATCTTTTTCTTTGAGTACCTCGCAGTTGATAGCCGATTCATAAGCGTTTTCGGGATACACGTCCCAAGCACCAAACACGATGTCGTCGAGAGTTGCCATCGACACGATTTCATCATATTTGAGATATTTTTTGTCGGCACCTTTGCCTACGCGCACTTTGTCATACTGTGTCATTGCACCGACGGGCTTTGCAAGACCCTTACGTGCCATCAACACACCGGTCATGAATGTGGTGGTTACCGCACCAAGACCTACTACCATTACACCGAGTTTACCTTCGGCTTTTTTTACTTTACTCATAATGTTGTGAAAAAATTATGTTAGTTTGTTATTTTGTTCTTTAAGGACTTGTAAAAGTACAAGTTATTTTTGACTTGCTCAAATTTTTTCTCCTATAATGTCATTCGTTCAGACTGCCAACAGGGCTAAAACGGGGTTATTGCGACAAATCTACTATTTTTAAGGCCATTAGTGCCATTGTTACAACACTGCGTCAAGCACATCTGACAATTTTTTGATGATTGCGGGGTGAACTACGGCATCTTCTTCGGCGGTCCAGCCTTTGCCTTTTATCCACGCCACCCGACAACCGAGCGACTCGGCAGGTACAATATCCTTTTTATAACTGTCGCCAATGACGAGCACCTCTTGTGCCGGCAAGCCGAGGGCCTCAACTCCAAGGGCAAATATCTGCGGGTCGGGCTTGCGGACTCCCACTACGGCCGACTCTATAATCTGCTTGAAATATTGGCGCAGATTGAAGTCGGTGAGCACACTTTCGACATTGCCATAAAAGTTGCTGACAAGCACCATCGGATAACGGTTGTAGAGCGATTCGAGCGTGGGACGGGCCTCTTCAATGCAGCATCGGGCTTGGTCATAGCAATACTGTGCTATCTCGGCGGCTTTCTTTTCAAGTGCTGCGGCATCAAACTTGCCTTGCTCAACAAGATAACCTAGTTCGATGCGCATTTTTATCAATAGCAGGTCATAGAAATTGTGGTGGGGCAAGATGTGTTGTGCGCGGGCAAGTTCGCGCTCGGCAAACACATAACATTCGCGAAAACTCTCTTTGTCTATATCGATGTGAGCGGCCTGATAACCGTCCCAAATGATTTCGCTCCAATGCACTCCGCGGGTGTCGATAGTGCCACCATAGTCAAATATGATTCCTTTAATATCTGCCATCTTCGAGTTCTTTAATAAAATGTTTACATATCGATTCGTGACGCAATACCATATAAGCAAGCATGAGGTTGAGCACGGTCAACTCAAATGCGAAATAAAGCCACGGCATACCCAAAAACAAACTCACAAACAGTGCTATAACGCGGGTGTTGAACGAGAGCATGTTGGTATATTTCATCAACGGCAAACTCTTAACGCGGAAATCCTGTCGGAATTTCTCGTCGGGAGTATCGCTCCAACGCTTGTGTAATGCCGAGCGCAATCGCTGCATTGCCGGGGTAAAATCTTCTTGGCTCTTGGTGTAATTGATGTAAAACACAAGCACTAGTTTAGGCCACCATTCTTTTTTCCACGACAACTGCGCAAATTTCTCTTTAAGTTGGGCCGACGAGTCGAGTTCGCTACCATCTTTACCTTTGAGAAAATAAAGGTGGAAATTGCGATAATAGTCGGCCATCGCAGCCTGCTTGGCATGACACAGACCCGCAACTATGGCAACGGTCCAAATGAGCCATGGCATAGGCGAAAACAAATCGTCGGTGGCATTTGTTCGGAAACAGATGCCAAAATATATCGACACAAACCACAAATCGCCGCTCACACCGTCAAGAATGCGGCCGAGGCGCGAATACTGTTTGGTCATGCGTGCGAGTTGGCCGTCGGCGCTGTCAAACGAGTTGGCCCACACAAGCAGCAACATACCCACAACATTGAGCCACAAGTCGGTATAATACATCAAAATGCCGGCTGCTACGCCAAGGAATATCGAGGCTATGGTGATGGCATTGGGGGTGATGCCCAAGCGGCGGGCAATACATGCCCACATATATCCTATGGGGCGGTAAAACCACAAGTCGATGGTTTCTTCGGTGTCCATCGATTTCAAAGAGTCGCGATAACTGCTCTTTTGAGAGGTTTCTTTATCGGGTGTTTGTTCCATTTTCGGTTTGATGTTACTTGCGTTGTTTAATCGCGTTGAGAATACATTGGGCAATGTGGGGTGCAGCCTCATCGCGACATGGCGCAAAACTCGGCCAATCGTTAAAATCGATGATGCGTATCTCTCCCTCGGGCGAGATTATGCAGTCGCCGCCATACACCTTCACATTAAGTGCGAGCGATGCATCTTGGCATATTTTTTTCATATAGTCAAGGTTAAACTCCAACCCCTGCGATTTGCCGTTGATAGCCTCATGGCCATATTTGCTGTGGCCCAAGTCATAGGGATAAAACCAATAGAAATAGTCGCTGCCTTGAATACCATAAAACTTCACAAGGTCGCCCACAAGGTGGCGGTTGATAACGGCTCGCTTGATTCCGCGCAAACTGTATTCTTGCAAAATCTCTTGCGCCTCCTCGCTGTGGCGCACATAACTCACGTCTTCTTTATGCATCGCGTGAAAGTCGCCGCGCTTGATCCAACATTGGACAAATCCGTGTTGGTCGAGAGTGTCTTTGACAGCCTCGTCGGTGTTGACAATGAGGCTTTCGGGGTGGGGAATGTTGTTTCCCATGAGAATGCGAGTCATGCGTTCGCGCGTGCAGTTTTCGATACCGTAGCCCGAGTTTACCACCAATACTCCTTGGTCTTCGCACTCTTGCAACAAGTGAATCGATTGCCACTCGCGACACATGTTCACAATAATATCTTCTTTGACTTCGCCGGCTATAAACTGATTTTCGCTATATACATTTACCTCGCAACCGTGCATGCGCAGATGCTCGGCCACGGCATTAAATATCGCGGCATCGTTTCCGATGTGGTTGGGTGAATAGGCCCCCGCCCTCATTATTCCGGCTATTTTGATGCTTGACATTGCAGTTGGGTTTTAGTTGTCACGGTCTTTCGGCCGCAAAAGCCGCCGCAGTCTCGATGTCGCCTGCATGGTCAACATCAACAATCTTGTCAAACGCATAGGCTTTGAGAGTCAATCCGGCATCGACCAATGCGCGCTGATAGTTGCGCATGCGCGACACTCCGTTTGCCATACAGTTTTCAAGCACTTTGAGGGCTGGTGCTGTGAGGCCGTAGATGCCTCCCGAAATGTATCGCACTCCGTCCCATGCCTGGTCTTTGAACGCCGTGATAGTCATTTTGTCATCAACATCGATATAGAGAGGTTTCTCATCGTCGATAAACGATGTCACCGCCATAAAGCCGTCGGCCTCGGGGTCGCATTCAAATGCTTGAATATATTTGCGGAACTCTTCTTCATGAAAAATGGTGTCAACTGTTGTGAGGCAAAACTTTCCGTCGCCGAAGTGGCGGCTCACCTCATAAAAACTGTGCATCGAACTTGGAGTCGATTTCACAATCAGGCGAAACGGCACAGGAATTTCAATGCTTTCAAGATATTGGCGCACCTCGGTCATCTCCTCATTGATGATAACACTGAGCGAGGTGGCATCACAACGCATGAAAATGTCAATGAGTCGCTTAATCATTGGCACTCCGTTGAGTCTCACCAATGGCTTGGGCTGTTTCACACCTTCTTGTACAAGGCGAGAACCCTCACCGGCAGCGATGATTGCATAATTCATATTTACAGAATTTGAGTATTGCTAATTGTCTGTTGTTTTTCGTTTTCTTTTTGAGCGGAAGAAAAAACCTTTGATATCAACATTGCGAAACACAAAATAGCGCTGCAACAATATGTTCCAAAAGATAGACACCACTCCCGACACCAAAAGTTGAGCGGCCATAAAGCAGCCTGCCTCGCCAAATCCGTGACTCAGCAGCCAATCCCAATGCATGAATGTCCAGTGCAACAGGTCGGTACCATAAGAGTTGAGCAACATACTGCCCACCCACACTGCGGCATATTTGAGAGCGACGGCACGCTTGCTTACCTTGATGTGGCGGAATGTCCATCGATAATTGAGGCAACAGTTAAATACACCGCCGGCCGTGGCACCGATAGCCTTTGAATATAACGGCCCGAGCGGAGTGAACTCAAAGAGAACCAAACTCACCACAAAATCGACCCAAGCCCCCATCTGTGATGTGGCCGACGCTTTCAGAAAGATTTTCAACCCTTCTTTTTCGTTCAATTTGGTCAATAATCGTCGTTTCAGTCTCATTTCTCTTGTCTGTGATTGCCTTTGGGGGTATGATTAGTCGGCGTGTTCGTCTTTTGTGAGGTCGAGCACCACATTGTCACCGCCTTTGTGGTGATATTGTTTGCGCAATGGGTGACGATACATCATTTCATAGTTGGCGCGGTTGCGGTAAATGTCGATGGCTCGATAAATTGCCTCGCGCATTGAAACTTCCGATGCAACACCCTTGCCGGCAATGTCATAGCCTGTGCCATGGTCGGGCGAAGTGCGAACAAAGGGCAAACCGGCTGTAAAGTTTACGCCACATTCCATTGCCATAGTCTTAAACGGAGCAAGGCCTTGGTCGTGATACATAGCCAACACGCCGTCAAAATGACTAAACTGTCCGCTGCCAAAGAAACCGTCGGCAGCATAAGGGCCAAAGCACATAATCTTTTCGGCCTGTGCAGTTGCGATAGCGGGAGCAATCACCTCTTGCTCTTCGTTGCCGAGCAAGCCGTTTTCGCCTGCGTGGGGGTTGAGCGCGAGCACCGCAATGCGAGGTGCTTCAAAGCCGAAGTCGCGTTTGAGCGATTCGTTAAATATGCGGAGTTTTTCCACGATGCCGTCGTGAGTGATAGCCTCGGGCAACTTGGCAATGGGCAAGTGAGTTGTCACCAACGCCACTCTCACATTGTCGTTGCACAAAATCATCAAAGGCTTGTTGCCCTCGCCTATTGATGCTTCAAGATACTCGGTGTGACCGGGGAAAGTGAATGTTTCGCTTTGGATATTGTTTTTGTTGATGGGTGCGGTTACAAGCACATCAATATCGCCGGAGCGCAAGTCGGTAACAGCGCGTTCAAGAGCCGCAAATGCAGCCTCGCCACCTTGTTGGGTTGATTGTCCGGGCTCGATTTTAACCTCCTCGCCCACTACATTGATGATGTTATAGTTGTTGGCCTTTGCCTCGGCGGCACTTGCTACCTGATTGAGGTTGAACGGTTGCAACTCCATGTTTTTGCGATAGTAGGCGGCAATCTTGGCCGAACCATAAACTACGGGAGTGCACAACTCGAGTATGCGGTTATCCTCGAGTGTTTTGAGAATTACCTCATAACCTATTCCATTAATGTCGCCGTGGGTGATACCCACCTTTATTTTTCTGTCTTCTTTCATTGGTATATGCATTTTAATCGGTAGAAAATCAAATCGTTGCCGCCGATAACGGCTTTGAAACGCCGACTTTCGTCCATTTTACAATCTGCTAAATTACACATTATTCTCCATTTGCTCACAATTAAAAGCATTTTTTAATAAAAAACTATCTAATTCATCTAACAAAAATTTCGTTCCATATAACCATTTAACCGTTTTGTAACAAAAATACCGCATTTTGTCGCTAACTTTGCACAAAATTGTGAAACACTCAACCATTTTATGAAAATTCGATTCTATTTAGTTGCTCTCATTGCATCAATTTGCACACTCGCGGCCTCGGCCCAAGACAATAATCAGCCCAAGGGCAAAGCCATTATTCAAGTGTTTGGCAACTTCCACGCCGCATTTGGCAACGACAGCAAAGACCTCGGCTTTGACCTCGACCGCAGTTATTTGGGCTACCAATATGACCTCGGCAAAGGCTTGTCTATCAAAGCCGTGATGGATATCGGTCAATCAAGCGATGTCGATGACTACCACCGCATCGTTTACATCAAAAACGCCCAAGTCACTTGGAAAACCGGCAACCTCACTCTCGACGGCGGTCTCATTTCAAACACCCAATTCCGCACCCAAGAAAAACATTGGGGCTACCGCTACATAATGAAATCGTTTCAAGACCAATATAAGTTTGGTTCAAGCGCCGACCTCGGCCTCTCGGCAGCCTACAAGTTTGCACCGTGGTTTGCCGCCGATGCCATCATAGTTAACGGCGAGGGTTACAAGAAGGTTCAGAAACTCAACGGGTTACTCTATGGTCTCGGCCTAACATTCACTCCCGTCAAAGGGCTGACCTTGCGCCTTTATGGCAGCCTCAACCAATCGGCCGTTGCCGACATCAAAGATACCTACAATTATGCCGCATTTGCAGGATATGCCAACGAGCATTTCTCGCTCGGCGCCGAATACAACTTGCAGCAAAACACCTCAAATGTTGCCAACCACGACCTATATGGCTACTCGGTTTATGGCTCGGTGGCCGCAGGAAAAATCGTTGACATCTTTGCCCGCTACGACTTGCTTCAATCGCGCCACGATTGGAACATTGGCAAAGACGAATCGGCCGTTATTGCCGGCGCGCAAGTCAAACTTGGCCGATATGTAAAGGTCGCGCCCAACTTCCGCATGAGCATTCCCGCCGCCAACCCTGGCGACGGAAACCGCTACTCGGCCTACATCAGTTGCTTCTTCGGACTGTAATATACCTCAACCGTTCGCGGCAAGTTGTCTAAAACTTTCGCGAATCAATTATTATTACTATCTTTGCAGTGCGTTTACAATCAACCGATTGTTAGACGCATTATTGTTTAACTAATCATCATAATCTTGGACATAGACCCTTTACCAGCCACTGCGCCCATGTTGAGCGCAATAATGGCAACAATTAATTTCGGAATACCTCAAATAATTGCGCTAATATGTGCAGCGTTTGCCCTTTTTGTATCCGGATTTATTTCAGGCAGCGAAATTGCCTATTTTTCACTTACCCCATCGCAACTTGAAGAATTGGACGAGACTCCCGAAGGCGAGCCTATCAGACGATTGCTCAAATCGCCCGAACGACTTTTGGCCACCATTCTCATCGCCAACAACCTCATCAATGTAACAATAGTCATTCTATGTAACTATGCACTTGGACCCATTTTCACCGGCATGAGCGAAGTGCTGAGTTTCATTTTGCAGACCGTATTACTTACATTCCTCATATTGCTCTTCGGCGAAATTCTACCCAAATTATACTCAAACAGCAACCCCGTCAAGTGGGCTAAATTTGCCTATCCCGGCATCTCGTTTGCCGTTCGCTTGTTTTATCCCCTGTCATCAGCATTGGAAAAAGGCTCAACCGTGGTGCAACGCGTTGTTACAAAACAAGTTGTAAACCTCTCTACCGACGAATTAAGTCAGGCTCTCGAAATCACCGATGTCAACACCGACAGCGAAAAGCAGATGCTTAAAGGCATTCTCAAATTTGGCGATACAACAGCGTCTGAGATTATGACTCCGCGCGTTGACATCACCGACATCGAAATCAAATCGACATTTGAGCAAGTTATGGAAATCGTGCTTTCGAGCGGATTCTCTCGCTTGCCCGTGTATGAAGATACACAAGACAACATCAAAGGCGTGCTTTATAGCCGCGACTTGTTGCCCTATGTGGGCGCAACCACCGACAACTTTGATTGGCGAACACTCATCCGAGAACCATACTTCGTTCCCGAGGCTCGCATGATTGACGATTTGCTCGAAGACTTCCGCAACCGCAAAATTCACATGGCTGTCGTTGTCGACGAGTTTGGCGGCACACAGGGCATCGTTACCCTTGAAGACATCCTCGAAGAAATCGTTGGCGACATCGACGACGAGTATGACGACCAAGAAAAAACCTACAAGCGTCTGCCCGACGACTCATATATCTTTGAAGGCCGAACACTCCTCACCGACTTCTTCCGCGTGACCGAACTCAACGAGGACGACTATGCCGAAATGACCGAAGATGCCGAAACCCTCGCCGGTATGTTGCTTGCCATCAAAGGCGATTTCCCCAAAGAGAAAGAGCCCATCGTGTATGGCCGTTGCCGATTCCTGATTCTCGAAATCGAACATCACCGCATCACAAGCGTGCGTGTTAAAGTCATGCCCGACAATCAAGACTAACGACATGAGCCGCAACCATCACAACACCATCAAAGCATTGGCAACAATGCTTCCGATTTGGATTGTAGCCGCATGCATTCCCTTGCTGCTAAGCGAGTGCAACAGCAACGACTACATTGCCACACCGCGACCCACAGCCTATCCGCGCATCGCATTGCACGACAGCACATTCACCGCTATTGCCTTGCCACGCATCAATCTGCAAGTAAGCACATCGGCCACCGCATCGTTGCACGAAAAAGACAACGCCACTTGGATTGACATCAACTATCCCGACTACAACGCAACAATCCATGCCACCTACACCCCTGTCGACAACGCGACATTAAACGCCACGCTTGCCAACCGTAGCGAACGCATAGCTCTCGACTTGGGCGACACCACTTTTGAAAACATCTCGATAAACAACCCCGACGGAACATCGGCCAACATATATGCCACACGCAACAATATGGTAACGCCGCTCATGTTCCTCGCCACCGACCACAAGTCGTGGATATTGTCGGGAGCAGTGGCTTTTGACGGCACAAGCGCGATAAACTATGACTCGGTATCGCCCATTGTCAACACCTTGCAGCGCGACCTCATTCACACCTTGCAAAACCTCCGTCAGCAATGAGCCGACACATCAACATAGCCGACACCGATATTTACATCGCACCCATTGGTAACCTTGACACCCTCATCGCCAAGGCAACCCCACAGCAAATGCAACTCATTGCCGAAGTGGTATCACCGCGCCGACAAGCCGAAATACTTGCAACCCGACAGTTAGTGTGCGAAATTCTCGGCCCACAAGCCTCCATAGGACACAACCCCGACGGTAGCCCCAACATCATCGGCAGCGACCTCAGCATATCCATATCACATAGTCGCGACTATGTAGCCATAGCCCTCAATGCACGCCAACGCATCGGCATCGACATTGAGTCGTGGCGAAACTCGCTCAACACCGTGCGCGAGAAATTTCTCACGCCCACAGAAATAGCCATTTACAACACCCCCGAGCTGCTGTTGCAAGCGTGGACAGCCAAAGAAGCCATCTACAAAGCCGCCGGCATCACCGGACTCCCCTTCCACGACATCAACCTGCCGTCCGACCCAACATCCCCCACCGCAAAGGTCCTTCATTCTGACACAGCACCCCACTCGCGTCACTCCCACATCTTCACCCTCCACACCCACACAACCTCCGACTTCACCCTCACATTAGCATACAAATAAATAGGCTACCCTTTTAGGCAGCCTTACTTTCGGAAGTGAATAATACATTATTTCGAATTGATTGACAAAGTGTTAAGTTATTAGACAGTGAAACGACTTTCCGTAAAAGCCGTTTAAACTTTATTTTTACGAAGATTCTACTCTTCTCATGTAGTCTTCTATGTAGTCTAAATTAAGACCAATTAGCTCTACCAAGTAAAATCAAAGAACCTGCTTAATACTTTGTCTTTTTAATTTTTACCAAAAATATTTCATTTTTCTCTTGACTCGTCCCTATGGGCATACATTAACTTTGCACTCGCTAGCAAATAAATCGTACGATTATGAGTAACAAAACAAAGTTAAAAATCGGAGAGTTCTCAAAGATGATGCAGGTAACGGTAAAGACATTGCGCCACTATGAGCAAAAAGGATTGCTTGTACCCGA
>JAFZHD010000011.1 GCA_017555085.1 Muribaculaceae bacterium
GGCTACTCGCCCCCTTGCCGCTTGGCGCTCCCCAGGTGTGTTTTTCATAATATTTTATATATTACAATTTGTAAGTACCAACTATTTTGACCATTTGGCTCTTTAGAATATATTTTACCAACTATTTTGACCAATAGACCTGATTTCTTCAACTCGCTGCATCATCAGACGACGGTTACACAATGCAAAATCAACGCAATAATTCATCTCGGCCCAATAATCGCCAAACAAATTGTTTTCTCGGGGCAAAAATGCGAGATTAAACTCTGGCGGGACAATTGTGCGCCAACTTTTATTCAGTTTTTGCGCCTGCTGATTATAGTAGTCACACACTCGTTTGCCGAGATTTCGCGACCCCGAGTGAATCATCACCCAAAGATTGTCTTCTTCATCTTTTTGCAACTCAATAAAGTGATTACCGCCGCCGAGAGTACCCACCTCACGCAAAACCGAGACTTGGCGCTGTTTCACAATCACCATACGATCAATATCATGGCCCTCAGGCATATATTGTTCATCTTGGGGTTTCTTGTGATGATCCATACCCAATGGTATACTACGGCGAATGCCACGCATAATACCTTTGCGCATCACATCTACGGGAATTTCACTTGCCTTTATGTTACTTTTCACAGCACACATGCCACATCCTATATCCACACCCACCGCATTAGGGATTACCACATCTTCACAAGCGAGCACGCCGCCAATGGGCATACCGATGCCGGTGTGAACATCAGGCATTATGGCAAGATGATGATAAAGAAAAGGCAGCATCGCCAGATTTTCTATCTGGCGCATTGCAGAATCTTCAACATAATCGGTCCATATTTTCACCGGTCGATTATTAATCATTTTTACTTCCATAATTTTAGTTTTTGCTTAATAATTGTGATGCCTAGTTCAGCATCATTTACTACAATACACTTGGCAAATTGCACTGCAAAGTAACAGCCCGACTGCGCATTGTTTTTGCGCAACAACAAGAAAAATCATCTAAATCAGCAAAATAATCACACTTTTTATCGACTACGCAAATAGATTGCGTAGAAATTTCGTAATTTTACTGACACAATCAAAATTCACCACAACCATGCCAGCAAATAAAAACGCGCTTATTCGCTACAAAACCATCGATAACTGCTTGCGCAACCGCTATCGCCGATGGACTCTCGACGACTTGGTGAACGCCTGTTGCGATGCCCTATACGAAATGGAAGGCATAACCAAAGGTGTATCGGTGCGCACGGTACAAGGCGACATACAGATGATGCGCTCCGACAAACTCGGCTACAATGCCCCCATAGAGGTATATGACCACAAATACTACCGCTATGCCGACGCGGAATATTCTATCACAAATATGCCCATGTCGCAAAACGACTTTGAAGTAATGCAAGAGGCTGTCGGCATGTTGCGCCAGTTTGAGAACTTTGACCATTTCACAGAAATGAGCGACATCATCGGCCGCTTGCAAGACAAACTCGCAATATGCGGAAACAGCCGCAAACCGATTATTCATTTTGACAGCATGCCGTTGCTAAAAGGGCTGCAACTCCTCAACCCGCTCTACAACTACATCGCCCACAAGCAAACGGTCAAAATCACATACCAATCGTTCTCGGCACGCAAACCCACTGAATACATATTTTTCCCTTATCTGCTCAAAGAATTTCGCAACCGATGGTTTGTATTCGGGTCAAGAGCATCAGATCTTGTATTATTCAACCTACCGCTTGACCGCATCATCAACATTGAGCCGTCAGACGAACCGTTTTGCGAAAACCCCGACTTTGATTCGGAACACTTCTTTGACGATGTTATCGGTGTGAGCAAAAACGTCAAAGCATGCCCTCGCAAAATCACCTTCTGGGCAAACGCCGAACAGGCAAAATACATCAAAACCAAACCCATACACAGTTCGCAGCGCATCGAGGGCACAAACGACGACGGCAGTTATGTATTCAGCATTCGCGTTGTGCTCAACTTTGAATTGTATTCGGTGTTTATGAGTTATGGCCGCGGGGTAAAAATACTCTCTCCACGCATAGCCGTAGCCTATATGCGTGACAACCTGCGCAAAGCAGCCGATTTGTATTCCCACAAAGAATAACCGTCCTCAATAGACCACTTTACTCACTCCTTATTGAGACAACCATGCCGACAAACATCGCACATCATTGCAATATAAACAGTTAGCCGCAGATACTACACAAAAGCAACGCAGCCATAGAGTTTCTATGGCTGCGTTGTGTATAGGGATATTCGGTGTTACTTAACCGAGATTTTTTGTGCGTGGTCTTTGGCAATGACGATGTAGATACCCGATTGCAAGTTGAGGGCTTTTACAAACACATCGTGTGTTGCCTCAAATGTTGTGATTAGAGTTCCGGCTATGTCGTAAACAGCAATCATTTCATTTGCGCAGTTTTCAACGATGAGACTTTGACCGTCATATCTGATCCGTTTGCCGGTTGCTGATACATTTTCAACGCCTGTAACCGTGTTGTCAATTACTTTGACGGGGATTGTAGTCGTAAATGTTTTTGAACCGTATGTCTTGTGTGTGATTGTCTGAGCGAGTTCGATATATCCTTCGCTAGGAATCAACTCAGAAACGGTCACTTTAAGACTATCGTTGGCGATAGAGGCATCAGTAATCAAAACGCGATTGTCA
>JAFZHD010000012.1 GCA_017555085.1 Muribaculaceae bacterium
GTTTAGTTTACACCATTGGCTATATACCCAAAACGGACTAAACTTATTTTCGCGTTGGCAGCACTCAAAAAAGATGCTGACGAAAAGAGAAAGATGCTCATTCTTCTTTTTTCGCCAGCATTTATCTTAAAAGTTCAAAAAAATACACCCAACCTTGATTTTTGGGTGTAAAAAAGGGTGTAAATCTCGTAACTACTTGATTTACACCCTTTGCCGCGGAGAGAGAGGGATTCGAACCCCCGGAGGTGTTACCCTCAACGGTTTTCAAGACCGCCGCAATCGACCACTCTGCCATCTCTCCAGTGGTCATCTATCTGATTTCCGAATGCAAAGGTAATACGCTTTTTTGAACCGTGCAAATATTTTGACGAAAAAATTTCAAAAAAATTTATTTTACCTCGATTTTTCTCAATTTTAGGAGTTCCTTGCCTTTTTTATCGGCCAAAACAACCACTTCTTCGCTCACCAATTTTGCCTGCTCCACTTCTTCAAGCGCGATAAGAATTGCCATTTCTCGCTCTTGATCGGGGCACGCCTTCATTGTTGTGATGAGTTGCATAAACTGAATTGAGTTTGACTTATCGGCATCAATGAGCAACAATCCGTTCACGATGTTGCAGCCCACATTGCCGTGCAAACGCATTTCGGGGATATCAAACACAAGTTTCAATGCCTCGTCGTCACACTCCTCGCCCGACACGCCGACGATTTGCCACACGCCCGAGAGATAGTCCATGTTGTGTTTGCGCAATTCCATGATTTTGGTTTTGGCCTTGTCAAATATCGACAAATAGGTTTCGTTGCCTTTTTGCACGATTTTGCATGTTGCGGCTTGCGACAATGCATAGTTGATTTGATATTCATAGGGAGCATTCTCACACATGCGCATCGATGAGAGCATATCGGTAAACACAAGTTTGTTGCCGTCAAGACCGAAATTGCCGTTTATCACATTGCAACCGCCGTTGCCATAAAAGCGCGACTGTGCTGTTTCGAAATAGATGAAAGGACGCTCATCGCCGGTCACTTTTTCGCCATTAACGGTGCTTACTGTCCACTCGCCTTCAATTTCTTCGGGAGTCACTGTCACAGCCACCTCTTGGGTGGTTTTTACGGCTTGCGACGCATCTATCTTGATGGTTTTCTTTTTGGGCTTCCAAAACGATTTGCTTTTAGAGGTTTCAGTTTGGGCTACGGTCTCAACCTTTGCCGACGACTGGTCAGCAGCCACCTCTTTGGTGCTTTTCTTGAAAATGCCGCAACTACTCAACACGAGAGCCGAGGCCAATACAACAGATAAAGTCATAAATTTCATATTATACGGGTTCGTTATTATTCTTAATTACTCCACAAAATTAATCAATTATTTCCATTACCGGCAATAATATCAATGCCGTATCGCCGATTTTATGTAATTTTGTGACTCGTTTCATTTTTTATCATATTAATGAGCAATATTTATTTTCAGTTATTTGTCACTTTTCTCAAAATCGGCGCTTTCACCTTTGGGGGCGGTTGGGCCATGATTGCCATCATCGAGCGAGAGATTGTTGACAAACACCGTTGGATATCACGCGAAGATTTCTACGACCTGCTTGCCGTGGTGCAATCGTTGCCGGGCATATTGGCCGTAAACATTGCCGTTGCCATCGGCGACAAGTTGAAAGGCGGTCGTGGCAGCGTGTGTGCGGCTTTGGGCACTATCATTCCGTCGTTTGTGATGATTTTGTTCATCGCCATTTTCCTCACTCCCGAAACCATCAAGAGCAACCCCACGCTCAGCAAAATGTTTATGGGCATCAGACCCGCCGTTGTGGCTCTTATCATCGCCCCGGTTATAACGACCGCACGCGCGGCAAAGATTTCGTGGAAAACGATTTTTATACCCGTCAGCGTGGCATTGCTCATCTGGTCAAAAATCCCCTATGTTTCCAATCCCATAATATATATTATATTAGGTGGTATCGGCGGATATATATGGTACACCCGCAATCAACTCAACAAAGCCAACCAACAGCGCAAGGAGGCAGATAAACAATGATATATCTCAAACTCATATTGTCATATCTCAAAATCGGCATCTTCGGCTTTGGCGGCGGATATGCCATGCTCGCACTCATCGAGCGTGAAATCGTTGGTAACGGATGGATTACCCGACAAATGTTTACCGACATTGTCGCCATATCGCAAATGACTCCCGGCCCCATCGGCATCAACTCGGCCACATACATAGGCTTTGTTGCCCCTGCCAACTACGACCCCGCCTTTGGCAACATCATTTGGGGCATATTAGGCTCTATCCTTTGCACCATAGTGGTGGTGGTTCCCTCCTACCTCATGGTGTTATACACAAGCCATTTCATTGCACGACACAAAGACAGCGTTGCAATCAAAGGCATCTTCACTGGCATTCGACCCGTGTCGGTGGGACTCATCGCATCGGCCGCCATGCTGTTGATGAACGCCGAAAACTTTGGCACAGAGGCCTACAATGTGATTTGCAGCATCGTGATATGCATCACATCGTTCTGCCTCGTATATTTTGCCAAGATACACCCCATTTTCGTGATAATTCTCGCCGCTATTGCCGGACTAATCATATATTAAAATGCTCACTTACGACCAAGCCATAGACTATCTATACACCCAAATGCCCATGTTTCAACGCCAAGGAGCCGGCGCCTACAAGCCCGGACTTGACACCTCACACACTCTCGACAAGGCTTTTGGCCACCCCCACCGCCGTTATCGCTCAATACACATTGCCGGCACCAACGGCAAAGGCTCAACGGCCCATACCATTGCCGCCATTTTGCAAAGTGCTGGCTACCGAGTGGGACTTTACACATCGCCCCACCTCATCGACTTTCGCGAGCGAATTCGCATAAACGGCGAGATGATACCACACGACAAGGTCATTGACTTTGTAGAGCGTTATCAGGGCATGGACCTTCAGTGCCAACCGTCGTTTTTCGAACTGACAATGATTATGGCTTTTGAGCATTTTGCCAACGAGAATATCGACATTGCCGTTATAGAGACCGGACTTGGCGGACGCTTGGATAGCACCAACATCATCACCCCAATGATGTGTGTAATCACCAACATTTCCAAAGACCACACCGCTTTTTTGGGCGACACCCACGCTCAAATAGCCGCCGAGAAAGCAGGCATTATCAAAGCCGACATTCCCGTCATCATAGGCGAAGCCGACAGCGAAACACGCCCCGTGTTTGAGCAAAAAGCCGCTGCCGAACACGCCCCCATCACTTTTGCACAAGACCGTCAGGCATTCACATCGGCCACACTCACTCCCGACGGTGTGTTATATACCGACACTTGCCACGGCAACATCACGGGCCAACTCACAGGCGACTGCCAACACCGAAACACTGCCACCATACTGTCGGCCATCAACTGCTTGCAACATGCAGGCTTGGATATCACAGCCGATGCCGTCAAAGAAGGCTTTGCCCATGTGTGCCAACTCACAGGCCTCGCCGGCCGTTGGATGACCTTGCAAGACTCTCCGCGAGTGGTGTGCGATACAGGCCACAACACCGGCGGCTGGGAATACCTCTCTCGACAACTCAACAACATCGAAGGCAATCTCACAATGATTATCGGTTTTGTCAATGACAAAGACATCTCCCACATTCTGGCCATGATGCCCCGCAAGGCACGCTACATTTTCACTAACGCCAACATTCCACGCTCGTTGCCCGCAGCTGGGTTGGCGCAATTAGCCGAAGCCACAGGCTTAAACGGCGAAATAATCCCCAATGTGGCACAAGCCTATCAGCACGCGCTCAACACATCTTCGGCTACCGACACCATATTTGTCGGCGGCAGCACATTTGTCGTTGCCGACCTGCTCGAACATCTTGCCAACAGCAAACAATAACACATAACAAAGGCCGAGTCGACATCAATCGCCCGGCCTTTATTGTATCGGTAAATGCCTTGATTATCTCACAGCAATAACCTCGATTTCGACAAGCACCTGCTTGGGCAGTTCACGCACAGCCACAGCCGAGCGTGCAGGGAAAGGTGCTGTAAATGTTTGTGCATAAACCTCGTTCATATCGGCAAACATTGACATATCAGCCAAGAACACAGTTGTTTTAACCACATTGTCAACTGTCAAACCGGCTTCAGCCAAAATAGCCTTCACATTAGCCAACGATTGTGCGGCTTGCGCCTTGATGCCTTCGGGAATTTCGCCTGTTGCGGGATTTACAGGAATTTGACCTGAAATAAACACCATTGAGCCGGTGTCGATAGCCTGACTGTAAGGGCCGATAGCGCCGGGAGCGGCTGTTGTAGCAATTACTTTTTTCATTTTTTTTGTTTTGTATTATTAGTTAGTCAATTTTATTCTTCAAGTTTGAGTTTCAAATCAATGAGTTTGATTTCATCGGCATTGCGACACATTTGTTCGGTCACATCTTCCTCAACCTTAAACAAGTCGGGGAAACGCTTGTCAAACTCATCAACAAAGCCCGATGCACCATATTGGTCAAGACGGCGAATCATCAGTCCCAATGTGAGTTGATGGACATCGACAGCCGGTTGCAAGCCAAATGTTTCGCGCTTTTCATCGAGCAGCACACGCGACACGAGTCCGGCTTCAACCAATTCGTTCACAATCTCTGTGACAAGCCTGATGGGCATGCCATATTTTTGCGAAATCTCTCGCTGAGTCAACGCACGGCGCTGTTCATACATCTGTCGGGCCACAACGCTCATAAGCGCAACCGTCATTTTGCGGCGATAGGCCGGCGATATGTCTTTGATATCGTTAAAGTAACTGAATCGGAAAATATTTTGCGACGAGTAGCACAATACAGCCCCCGACAGAGTTATAATCCACACGAAATATAGCCATAAAAGCATCAACGGCAAGAAAGAGAAACTACCATAAATGGCATTATATTTCGACACATACAACTGACCTGAAACAAACAGCCATTGCACCACCAAAAACGCCGTTCCCGACACAAATCCGGCAACCATCGCATTGCGAAATTTCACTTTAGTGTTAGGAATGAGCATATACATTCCCGCAAAAAACAGCCATGTCAACACCACACTTGCGATATCAAGCATCACGGGGAAAATGGGCGAAAGGAAACGGAAAGTTATGGCATTTTGCAGCGTTTCTGACATAAAAATCGACAGGCCGGTTGAGCAGATAAAAATTATGGGCAGGATGAGGAATATAGCTGTGTAATCGGTAATTTTGCGCCACATAGAGCGACTTTTTCTGATACCCCACACTACATTAAACGACTCCTCGACACCGCCAAGCAGCGATATCAACGACCACATCAAAAACACGATGCCGATACCCACAAACAAGCCCTCTGATGCCTGCGACAAATAGGAATCGACAAAAGTGAAAGCCGTATTAAGCAAATCGCTTTGTTGCGGAAAATAGCCAAACATGCGCGATTGCAGCAAATTTTGGAAGCCGAAACCACGCGCAATGGCAAACACCATTGCCAACGCCGGCACAATGGCAAGCACAGTGCGATAGGTCAACGCTGCCGCACGCGACTGCAAATCGGTGTTCATGAACGAACTAACCGCCAAATTTATGGTCTTTATAAATCTGACAAACAGATTTTGGCGGGTATCGGCCCATACACCGTGGCTACAATACTTCCACAAGCCGACAGCCCATTTCACAAATCGAGCCATCACTCCGTTTTCGTTGCTTTGAACCTTATTTTCCATACTTTCCAAAATATAAAGGTCAAAGATAGTGCAAACCGAGAGCAATAGCAAATAATAACGGGAATTTATTAATTTGCATAGCAGTGGTCAACACCTCGGCAGCTGCTACGCCGTCATTCCCCATCAACTTGCCGGTGCTCGACATTTGAGCAAAAGCCAATGCCAGCGATTGTAATTTCTGGCTGTCACCCATGGCAATATCCCCAATCTGTTGCAGGGTGGAAAAAGCAGCTTCGCCCGACATGCCAAATGACATCATTGTCCTTTGTGCTTCTATCAATCCCGCTTTATCGTAGGGCGTCACTTTTCCATATTCCGATATGCGTTCATACATAGCCTCTGCAGCCTCTGCATTCCCCCCAAACAAAGTCTTCAGATTCATCAACTGCAATTCCGCTGACGCCCCGGCTTCAGTTATGCCACTGAACACATCATTTAAATTTTGCACAACATCCGTGGCGGCGGCAAATCCCATAGCTTTTTGTCCGAGTTTATCCATAAACCCTGTTGCCTCTTTCACAGACTTAGACAACTGCTCGGTTTGGTTGACCATTATGCCTATATTGCTAGCGAAATTTCCGCTTATGTTAAAAATATAATTGATTACATTTGCCATTCCAATTTATTTTGTTATATTTGCAGTAAGGTTATTTATAACAATTTTAATTACAATTATATGGGAATTTTAATATCTATCCTCGTGCCAATAATAGCCATCATCCTTGTGGTTGGATTCATAGGGTGGGTTATTGATTTCCTCCGTTTTTTATGGTGTTTGTTGCGAGGAGAAGATTTTTCACCATCACGAGAATGGTGGTGGTGGAATAGTTAATCACCTTTTCTTCTCTTCAAATAACCTCGCTATCATCTCAGCCTGATTTCTTAATCGAAACTGCTCGAGCCACAAGGCTTGTGCATACCATGACGCCCAATCTTCCTCGCTACCCGAGCAGGGATCTATCATCAGGTTTGACCTTATCAAGGCACAACCTTTCTCAAATCCGTCTTTTTCGTTGTCGTCACTCAGAAGGTGTGCCTCTACAAGTTTTTTAGTCTTGAAGTGCAACTATCAAAGATTTTTGACAACTGTTTCGTAGCCTCCATAAAAAGCACAACATCACTCTTTACCGAAGACGGGCAATTCCTTAGGTTCAAAAAATAATGCACTTATATACATGATAGCACAAAAAACACTCCGTTGCCATAAATAATCTTTCCGGTGCTTAATGCTTGTGCCAACATAATTACAGATTCCATTTTTGTCATCAAGTCCTCCACTGCTTTTTGCGTAGCAAAAAATAGGGGAGGTGGGGCGAAGCCCCGGAGGGGTGGAGTATAAAGATGTCGAAATGCTATGTTTGACTTAACCCCCTCCGAACTCGCAAGCTCGTTCTCGTCCCCCTATTTTGCCGGCAAAACAATGGGACACTTGCAAATGATATACCCCAGCAATAATTTAAATATATGGTTTTAAGTTGGTTTGCACAAATAAATTTCCAACCTATAGAGAAAACCGCACAAATACCTTGATACAAAAAGATTCAATTGTCATAAGATTACCTGTTAGGGTGTGATACGTAACCGTGGTTGAGCGGAGCGAGCCACGGGCTACGTAAATGCAGAAAGGCTCCCAAAGGATGTGATTATCTGAATGAAACAATTTCTTATACCGAGCTATTCGGGCGTTCCTCCCTCCCAATGGCTGGGGCTGTCGTTGCACAACCGTTCAGGTGCGAAAAGGCAAATACCCCACATCTGACCCAGAACTCGCAATGCGACGCGGGCAGAACTGCACCGACGGGGCAAAACGCAAGATTTTCCGCTTCAATCCTGGAAAGGCGATGCGTCTATACCCGAAGCAACACCCTTATTTCCCTAAAGGTTGCGGTTCATGCTCACGCAAACTAAACCTCGCCTTTGACCCAAAACGACAAATGTGCATTGCGTGTGCCGAATTATCACGATTAAAGCGCATTATCGTTAATCGTCTCAAGTATAATCGTCTCAAAAAAGACAAGAACTATCATGATGTTTATTACAACCCCGACAATGGCGGATTAAAGGCGAGCCACATCGGACACAATTTTGATAAAAAAGGTGGTATATATGAACGTCATGCACAAGAAGCAGGATATAAAGCAGGGCATGCGGTTATCTTGGAAAATGAACGAAGCGATAAATATAAAGAAAAACAAACAGAAGGGGGCTGGGATAATTTAAAATTTGAAGTTGCCGGTTGCGAGAATGGCACATCAAATAATATTTTGCGAGGTCTTAAGCACTGTGCTTCTAAACGAACTACTGAAATTGCTGTAATTGATTTGCCCAATACGGAATTTGATCTAGAGGTATTTAATCATGCTCTACGCCGTTATATCGGTCTTGAAAAACTTAAAGACGGGCAATTCCTTAGGTTCAAAAAAATAATCTGCATACATAACGAGCAAATCGTTCATGTAGCAGAATTATAAAAAGGAACGAGGGCGGGTCTCTTAAGGTTAATCCCAATCCCTCGCAATGCAAATATACAAACTATTTTTGATATAACAACTAATTAATTATAATTTTTATGGCTAATTTCGACACCGACCAACTAAAACGCAATATCCTCAACGATATGCGAGTCGAACTTGCCGACGAGTTTGACCGAAATTTTGAGCGCAAAGCATTCTTCACCCGCAAGTGGAAGCCTCGTCGCATTTGCTTTTATGCCGCCATGTTGTAGGTTTGCGACATTTTTAGTAACTTTGTTTTATGATTTATCCCGAAAGTTTTGAACAGAAGATAGGATTTGCGGCTGTGCGCGAAATGGTCAAGGCTCGCTGCATCTCTACTTTGGGCGCGGAATACTGCGTTCAAATGAAGTTTTCATCTCAATACAACTATGTCAACCGACTGCTATTGTCAACTGCCGAGATGCTTGCAATCATCAATGGCGAAGAAGCATTGCCTTTGGGCAATATTCACGACATGACCGGTCAGTTGAAAGCCATTCGTGTGCCCGGCACATTTATTCCGGCTGCCGATTTGCTCAAAGTGCGCCAATCGTTAGGTGCAATCATTGAGATATCATCGTTCTTCTCTCGCCGACGCATTGACGATGCCACACCCTATCCCGTCCTCGACGACATCGCACAAAAACTTTCGCCGTTCCCTCTCATCACAGCCACCATCGACCGCATCATCGACCGCTTTGGCAATGTCAAAGACAACGCATCTCCCGCATTGGCCGAAATTCGCTCATCGTTAGCGGCAACATCGGGAACAATCAACTCAATCATGCGCCGTGTGATTTCGCGCGCCACACAATCGGGCTATCTCGAAGCCGACACCACTCCGTCGATGCGCGACGGCCGATTGGTTATACCTGTGGCACCGATGCACAAACGCAAAATCAACGGTATCGTTCATGACGAATCGGCATCGGGTAAAACCATCTACATCGAGCCGGCCGAGATTGTTGAGGCCAACAACCGCATTCGCGAACTGCAAATGGAGGAGAAACGCGAAATCACTCGCATCCTCATCGCTGTTGCCGACGAAATGCGCCCACATGTCGATGACATGCTATTGAGTTACACCATATTAGGCGAATTTGACTTCATTCACGCAAAAGCCAAGTTTGCCCACGAAATCGGTGCGACAATGCCAACATTGCACAACGACACCGAAATGGAATGGTATCACGCATGCCACCCCATTTTGCTACTCTCATTGCAACGACAAGGCAAACAGATTGTGCCTCTCGACATAACACTCACTAAAGAAAACCGCATCTTGGTGATTTCGGGCCCGAATGCCGGCGGCAAATCGGTGTGCCTCAAAACAGTGGGCATTGTGCAATACATGACACAATGTGGTCTGCTTCCGCCCGTATATGAAAATTCTCACATGGGCATTTTCAGCGACATCTTTGTTGACATCGGCGACGACCAATCAATCGAGGACGATTTGAGTACATATAGTTCGCATTTGCGCAACATGAAATACTGCCTTGCCAACGGCAAAGACAAAACGCTTATATTGATTGACGAGTTTGGCGGCGGCACCGAGCCTCAAATCGGCGGAGCCATTGCACAAGCCATCTTGCGCCAATTCAACGAAAACCGCATGTGGGGCGTGGTTACCACCCACTATCAAAACCTCAAACATTTTGCCGAAGACACCCCCGGGCTCTTCAACGGCTCAATGCTCTATGACCGCCACCTCATGCAACCCATGTTCCGCCTGTCAATAGGCAATCCGGGCAGTTCGTTTGCCATCGAAATCGCACGCAAAACAGGCTTACCCGCACACATCATTGCCGATGCCGAGGAAATCGTGGGTAGCGATTACATCAATCTTGACAAATATCTGCTCGACATTACTCGCGACAAACGATATTGGGAAAACAAGCGCACGGCCATTCGCCAAAAAGAGAAGAAACTCGAGCAAATCATTGAGCAATATGAAGAAGACGCCACGACTTTGCGTGAAAAGCGTCGTGAAATTTTGAGCGAAGCCAAAAACGAGGCCAAACGCATTCTCGACAGCAGTAATGCCACCATCGAGCGCACCATCCACGACATTCGCCGCGCACAGGCCGACAAAGAAAAGACCCTCGAAGCACGACGCCGTCTGCAAGAAGAAAAAGAACAACTCAAAGGCGCAGGCAGCGACAACGACCACCCATTATTGCGCAAAGCGCCCAAGGGCAAAAAGCCGGCACAAAAGACCGCCGCCAAGCCCGAAAAAGAAATTGCCGTTGGCGACAATGTGAAACTCGACGGACAAGGAACTGTGGGCAAAGTGCTTGAAATATCAGGCAAAAACGCCACTGTAGCATTCGGCATGCTCAAAACCCAAGTCAAAGTCAGCCGTCTGCAAGTCACCACCGCTCAACCCAAACCCGCTTCGCAAGCAACATCATTTGTCAGCACCAAGACCTCTGACAGCATGCGTGAACGCCAACTCAACTTCAAGCAGGAAATCGATGTTCGCGGAATGCGCGTTGACGAGGCCGTTCAAGCCATCACCTACTTTATTGACGATGCCATTCAGTTTAGCAGCAAGCAAGTGCGCATTCTCCACGGCACAGGCACGGGAGCGTTACGACAATACTTGCGCAACTATCTCGACACCGTTAACGGCGTGAAAAGTTACCGCGACGAGCATGTGCAATTTGGCGGCGCCGGCATCACAATCGTCGAGTTGGAATAAAGCGTAATTAAAGGAATAGCGAGGCGAGTGTGTAAACGATAAAGGCAGCGAGCCATGCTACAAGCGTGTTGTAGATAACCGAGAATGCGCCATATTTCCATTTACCCGTTTCTTTGACAATAGCAGCCACGCTTGCTATACATGGGCAGTAGAGCAACACAAACACCATAAAACTCAATGCCGAAGCAAATGTAAACCCACTCGCACCGTTAACAACACCCAGCGTTGACACCACAATCTCTTTGGCCGGAATACCTGCCACGATGGCAACTGTGGCACGCCAATGGAAGCCCAACGGCTGCATAATGGGATTGACAAATTTACCTATCATTTCGAGGAACGAGTCGGTTGCAGGATTTATTTCGCTTGTTGATGCGGCAATCGATGCGGCTGTTTCGGGAGTCACATCATGATGCGGAAAATAGTTTAACGCCCACACCACAAGACTTGCCACAAGAATCAATCCGCCCATTTTGCGCAAATACTGCACGCCACGGTCCCACATGTGGCTCAACGACGATTTGAGCGTCGGCACACGATATGGCGGCAACTCCATCACAAACGGAGTTTCATCGGCCTTGAAATACACCTTGCGCAACAGTCGGGCCGTCAACACAGCCACCACTATACCCAACGCATAGAGCATAAAAAGCACCAATGTGGCATATTGGCCAAAGAACATTCCGGCCAACAGCAGATATATGGGCAATCGTGCCGAGCACGACATAAACGGATTTATCAAAATGGTTATCAAGCGGCTGCTTTTGCTCTCTATCGCGCGCGAAGCAAGAATCGCCGGCACATTACAGCCAAAGCCCATTACCAACGGTATAAACGACTTGCCATGCAATCCGAGTTTGTGCATCAGTCGGTCCATAATGAATGCCGCTCGCGCCATATAACCCGAATCTTCCATAAACGAGATAAAGAAATACAGAATCAGTATATTGGGCAAAAAGACTATTACACCGCCAACACCGCCTATTATACCGTCAACAAGCAACGATTTCAGCGGACCGTCAGCCATCATGCCGTTAAGCAATGAGCCAAGGGCATCAACACCCCAATCAATCCAACTCATAGGGTAACTGCCCACGGCAAATGTTGCCCAAAAGATAAACAACATTATGAGCATGAAAATGGGGAAACCGAAGAGTTTGCTTGTCACAAAGGCATCAATGATGCGAGTTGTGGTGGCCGACTCTTTTTCGCCCTCGGTCAGCGTTTCGGCCAACGCGCCGGCAATGTAACCATATTTCTCGTTAGCGATAGCCGATGTTATATCCTCGTCGCGCAATCGCTCTATGCGTTTCACCTCATTGTCACGCAATGTTTTGAGTTGAGCATAATTGGGCAATTCCGACAGCAGACCTTCAACCTCACGGTCGCCTTCAAGCATCTTGATAGCCAAATATCGAGGCGAGAAATGCTGCTCCAAGGTATTATCTTTTTTCAACAAGTCTTTTATCACGCGCACCCCGTCTTCAATATCATTACCGAGGTTGACATGCACATGTCGCACCGAGCGGTCGCGACCTTCATACACATCAATTATGCGGTCAAAAAGCGCATCAACTCCCTCTCCCGTGCGGAATACCGTTGGAACAACCGGCACACCTATCATATTGCCCAATGTATCGGTGTCAAGTTTTGCCCCTGTGGCAAGAAACTCGTCATACATATTGAGCGCAATGACCATACTGCGGTCCATGTCTATAAGTTCGGTAGTGAGGTAGAGATTTCGTTCAAGATTTGAAGCAACAGCCACATTGACAATAACATCGGGCATCTCCTCTTTCAGATAACGGCGCACATACAATTCTTCGGGCGAATAGGCCGACAGCGAATATGTACCAGGCAAGTCCACGATATTGAAATCATAGCCGCCATAACTGAAACTGCCCTGTTTTGCAGCGACAGTAACGCCACTATAATTGCCCACATGCTCATGCGCACCCGATGCAATGTTAAACAGTGTAGTCTTGCCACAGTTGGGATTGCCGATAAGAGCAATGTTGATAGTGTGGCTTTGGCCAGTATATTCGCGCGTAACCTCATCGCAGTCGTCAATCACATTGAGGTGAGTCATATCGGGCAATTTGTCGGCATCTTTCACTGGAAGCACCTCTATCAATCGCGCCTCACTGCGTCGCAACGACACCTCATAGCCCATGAGGCTATATTTGATAGGGTCGCGCAATGGCGCACTCAAAACAGCTGTAATCGAGCGGCCTTTGACAAAGCCCATCTCAATCACTCGCTTGCGAAAAGCGCCATGGCCCAATATCTTGACAATGATGGCCGTTTCGCCCGTTTTGAGTTCTGATAGTTTCATTTTTATGCTACCTACAAATTTTGCGACTGCAAATATCGCAATTTATTGTGTATCTATAAAATTATGACCGACTTTTATTTATAATCAATCAAAATAATAACATCTGTTAACCATCAACGCCATCCTTAATAACACAAAATGCCACTCAGAAATTGAGCGACATTTTGGTAATATTGATATTCTTCTCGTTGGGGTTACTTATCAGCGACAAATACTTTGCAAACCGTGCCATTGCTATATTGCACGATGTTCACACCTGCCGTGGGAGCATTTAACTTACGGCCAAAGATGTCGTAGCGGGCTATTTCGGTTACGCCATTCTGCGACACAACTTCGTCTATGCCAACAATTCCGACATAACCGGTCGTGTCATAAATACCATTATTCACCCACGACAAATCGGCTGTTTGCACTCCCGAGCCGTTTGTGAAAATTATCATTGGCATTGTCATCGATGCTGTGGTGTAAGCCTTGTAATATCCAGTCTGACTGTCCTTGCTTATCTTTGTTCCTGGCCATCGGCCAAATATCTCCTTATCGCCGTTGCCTTGATCCCAAGCATAAGCATAAACCGACTGCCAATTTGCTTTGGAGTTGTCAAAATAAGCCACATAAGCATCGGCGGGCACTTCGGGATTTACGACGGGTTCATCTGTGACCAATCCGCCTTCAATAGTCTTGACATATCCGTTGGCATCATAATAACCGCCATTAACCCACACATAATCACTCGTTTGCGAGCCACTACCGTTATTAAACACAATACCGCCACTGGTTATCACATCACTGCCCGCATAAGTCCACTTCCACACATTATTGCCGAGATAGACACACACCTCGCCGGGCCACACACCGCCTGTGAAATTAGCCTTATCGTTCCACACCCATGCGCGAATTTTTCCGCTCCATGATGCCGAATTTTCAAAAAACACAGCCTGCTCGCCTTCTTCCATTGTCGGAGGAATTACCACTTCGGGCTCTTGCGTTCCGGGCGTGCTACCACCATTGTTTTCCGAATCCTCCTCTTGCGTGCCGTCATAGGCAAGTTGCGATTTATTCACTGATGATGACGCATATAGATATTTACCGTCATCGCCCACTTTACCGGGCGCAGGCGTTTTGTCAGTATTCAAGACATATACTCGCATATTACCTTTCCCCGAGCACGATGCCGACAATGTGCCGTTTGTCACAGTCTTACTATCTCCCGTAACACAGTCAACATAAGTACCGTTTGACACTCCCGAGAATGTGGCTGAGCCGCTGATTGTCACCAACACATAAGAGTCGGTTGACGAGTCGGTGTAACGGCGTTTGAAGGCAAAATTTCCGTTGCAACCGCTTGTGCTATATTGACCTTTGCGGAGCGCGGGCACAGCAGCGCGAATGAGATTTAGACGCTGAATGTGCATCGCCAACGGATGTGACAGCGTTGCTGCCATGTTACCTTGCGCGTTAGTGTATCGGGCAAAGTCGGTAACATCAACATCACCCTTGATATATCCGCCAAAATAGGCTCGGCCTGTTTCGCGCAATGCCAACTGAGGACCGTTATCAATAACATATCCTTTTCGGAATTCAATTTCAGAACCGTAATACAAACACGGAATACCACGGAAAGTAAACATCAACGACAAGTTTTCGGCCCACACATCTTGCGACTTGGCAAAGCGCTGGCTTTCAGGCGCTCCATCGGGAGCATAGTCGTGTGAATCAACATAAACCACATTATATGTGGCATCGTTATACAACTTATCGCCATCTTTAACTCTCCACGCATCTGATGCTTCGGCAAAGTTCCAATGCATAGGGAAGTCTATCACACTCAACCCCGAATATCGGCTATAATCGGGAGTGTGATAATCGTTGCCGTTGAGAAATGCGTTGGTCGATGTCGGCATGCCGTTATCGTCGAGATAATCTTTGCCTTGTGCCTGAACCGATGTGGCATTGACATGATTACCAAAATCGCCTTCTTTTACTACTATTCCGTTCCACGACTCGGTGTCGTAATCCCATGCATAGTCGGCCGATTCTTTCCAAGTATAAAAATAGGGCGAACAGTTCTCGTGATTGCGATAAGTCACATTGCGGTCGCGCGCACACACCTCGCCATACATAAAGAACGGACCGCCATTGCGTTTATCTTTGTATTGCTCGGCCAACTCGTTAAACTGCGGGATAAACGCCTTGTTAAAGGTGAGACGCGAAATGTGGCCCGAAGTGTCAATGCGAAATCCGTCAACACCCATCTTGATAAATTGGCCATAGCAATCAACCAAATACTCTGCGACATAGGGGTTCTCGGTATTCAAGTCAACGCAGTCTCCGGCTATTTGCCCCCACCAACGCGAAGGGTCATCCCAACCCCAATTATTGCCGACATGATGCCAATAGTTGTTGACATCGTGGTTTTGGCCGTCGCTGTTTTTCATTCTTGCCAAGCGTGCGCTATATTGCTCGCCTGCACCAAGTGCATCATAGTTATCGGGGAGTTTACCGCCAACAGATTGTGTGAACGGTATCATACACTCATCAATCATCGACTGATTTTTTGTCCAATCGCGACTGAAAAGTTTGCACAAATTTTCTTCGCCAAAGTTACCTGTATGGTTAAGCACTATGTCAAGCACAATTTTCATACCGCGGTTGTGTGCAGCATCAATGAGCGACTGGAACGACACATCTTCGCTCTCATATCGCTTGTCAACACGACTGAAATTTAGAGCATGATAGCCGTGATAGTCATATCCCGAGCCGTTTTCAACAACTGGAGTTATCCACACGGTTGTAAAGCCCAAAGCCTTGATATAATCGAGTTTCTCAATAAGTCCCTTAAAGTCGCCACGCCATGCGGGGTCACCTTGATTTCGCTCTTGGTTTTCCCAACATTGAGTGTTGTTGCTTGCATCGCCGTCATAAAAACGGGTAGTCATCACAAAATAGATAGTTTCATCTCGAAAGTCATTGCGGTCGCCGACAAATGTCGCTGCCGTTACGGGCATCACAATGGCCATAATCATAGCCACGGCCAACCACCTCATCAATTTAGTCATCACTTTAATTGCTATGTTAATGTAATTTTCGGTTCAGTAAAATTTTCTGCAAAAATACTGTTTTATGCCGTATAAAAAACGATAAGACCGCCTTAAACGAGCAGTCTTATCATCTTTTATGCAAAAATCGGTTTATTCGTAGTCATAATGCAACTTGAAGTCATCGACACAAAGCACACTACCCTCACCACCGGTAAAGAAGTCGCCATATTTACTTGCCGACGACACGATAACGGCGTAACGAGGACGACGGTTGGTTGCACGATATTCAAGGTTGATTTCAAACGGAGTGTATTCCGACACTGTTTCGCCCCATTGCAATGCGCCATAAGCAATAATCTCGGGCGAATTGAGGTCAATCAACTGACGGTTTTTGGGGTTAGTGCGAATTTCGAATGGCTCAGCCCAATCGGCCAAAATCATATACACAGTTGCTGTGTCGGGACGACCTTTCAAATGAGTGTATTCGTCGTTTGAATGACTGATTGTAGCACAATTATACTTCATGTAACCAGTGAGTTTTGTGGGGCGTTCGGTAAACTCACGGCCAAATTTAAGGATACCGTTTGTACCGTCTGTCTTGTAGTATTGACCTGTAAAGAGGTTACCTGCCGCTAACTTACCGAGTGAAGCAATACCGATAAACTTGGTTTCCAAGCGCGCCGCTTTTCCGCTCAACCCTGTGGGTATTTCATCGGTGGGCATGCTATTGCTTTGTCCGAGTGTTGCAGCGCCTTTGTTACCGGTATCCCAAAACGACTCACCATCGGCAGCCCAAGGATTCCACACTTTGCCATCTTGAAACCAATCATCAAATGAAGCATTGGGAATCACAGCCTCGCTACCTGTTGCAAACTGAACTTCGGGGCTATATTCGCCGCCAGAATATGCGCGTGCCACATAATCGGCATTGGGTTCAAGGTGAATCAAACGGCCAACAAAGCTGCCGCCGTCAACTGTTACCCACGATTGAGGAACTGTCAACCATTCGGCACTTGATGCCAAACGATATTCAAAGCCTGTTTCCTTACCCGATTCGGCCGAACCATAAAGCCATGCAACCTTTGTCCATGCATCTACACGGTCAAGAGCCACTGTCTGTTCTGCCATAAGCACATATATTGTCCATTGCTGTGTGCGGCCAAATTCGGTCACATCAACAGTTACAGGCTCAGTAAAATCAACAATCTGACCGGCCAAGTCGGGCGAATAAACAGCAGTTTCGCCACCCAATTTGATTGACTGCACCTCAACAGCCGACATATCAGCACCAGCAGCAACATAAGCCACCACCCTGTTTGCGGGAACATCAATAGATGCTGCACCCACTTGATTGGCAATCACAAAATTACGTTCGATGTTTTGAACGGCTCTGATTGTCCACACATAGTCTTGATACAATCGCAAAGTTACTCTATAAGGGTTGCTCAAATCAACAACGCCGGGCAACTGTTGTTCGCCCACGATTGAAGCGCCTGCTGTGATGTTAAACTCTGTAATATTAACATTGTGAATGTCAGCATTTTCGCCAAGCACCAATGTTACGCGGCAATTAACCGAGTCAATAACAGCGGGTTGTTTAAGACCATCGGCACTCAATGACAAGATATTTGCCTGAATGCGAGCATAGGGAATGTCGTTTTCTATACAACTTGTCATTGCAACCGACATTGCAGCCACAAGGCATAAGATTATATATTTGATATTCTTTTTCATATTCACAACTGTTTTAGATAGTTACACCAATACCCAAACTAATGCTCATCAAGTTTAATCGATAGTCAACACCAGCCGAGAATCGTGAGCCTTGGTTTGCGCCTGTCTGTTTTGCATCTTTCATATAAAGTTTGAAGATATCAAATGCCACATTGAAATTGACATTATCAATGATAAAGACGCACACACCGGGAGTGAGGCTTACGCTTGATTCAAACACATTAGTAAGCGTTTCTTGTCCGTCATTCTTATACAACGACTCGCTACCGCCAACATTCAAAGCAGCCTCGCCAAACACGGCAAAGCGTTTTGCAGCATCAAGGCCGATATACTTGCGATAGAACACCGAGCCCGAATAAGACTTGCTGCCATAGCCCAAGTCGTTAAGGTTGATAGACATATCTTCAGTACCAGCCGAAAGGCTACCCATATTGAGGTCGGCCTGTGTATAATTGAGGCGAACGCCTATCGATTGGTTGTTTGCAAAGAAATATGATGCAGAGGGCTTGATTGAATAAACTCGCACATTGAAATCGAGGTCATTTATGAGCGACAACATTTGAATATCGCTTGCATCAAACTCGGCAAACGATGCGTTTAAGCCTATCTGCCAATCGCCTTTGGGCATGAACAAATAGTTTTTCATACCGCGGTCAAATCGACCATATTTCTTATCAGTAATAACCGAACTTACCACTTCGTCACCCACAATCACTTTGGGGTCTGATGCAATTGACGACATTGTTACCGACAGCATCAACAATATGAATGTAATCTTTAATGTTTTCATAACTGACTATAAATAAAATGCGACACCAAATGAGAGTGAGAACAGGTTAAGGTTAAGACTTGCCGAACGAGAATCGCGTCTTGACACATAGATTTGGTCGGTTGTTGACTTTGTTTCAGAGTAACCGATACCAAGCACACCTACATTTACTTCAAGGGCTGTAAAGTTATTGAGGAACATCACCACACCGGGAGCAACGCCTAAATTAACATTGTAATTGCGCTCAAATGTACCTGTCAACTGTTGACCGCTACCGTTGCAGAGTTTTGACTCGCCACCGCCAACAGTGAGTTGCACTTCGTTAAAGAAGGCAAATCGGCGGCTTGTACCCATGCTGATATAGTTGCGGAATGCAGCTGTGGCCGAATAGTTGTGACTGAGGCTATACAAGTTGTCAACGCCAAAATTGGTATCTTCATTGATTGACACGCTACCTGATTCAAGACGATTTAATGTGCGAGCATAGCCCACTCGCGCACCGATTGTCATATCATCTTGAAACGCATACATAAGCATAGGGCTTACTTTGAACGAATAACTATCGCCCGACAAACCTTCTACCACAAAAAATTGGTAATTGTCTTGTTCTGATTGCGAATAACCAACGCTTGCGCCAGTAATCCATTGTCCCTTCGGAACAAAATTAACAAGTTCAAGATTGCGCTTAAACGGCTGCGCATCTTGCTCTTGGGCCATCATTGGCAACGATGCCACAAGTGTAGCAGCCGCCAATATAGTTTTGAATATATTTTTCATATCTTAATTACTCTGTTACTGATTGGAATTTTAATGTTTTAGTTGTCGACAAGTCGGCGGCATCAACCACTGTCAATTCAAAATCGTGTTGGCCGGGGAACATTGCGAGCAAGGGCATAAAGTCGGTAATGTTAAAAAGCAACTCTGTTTTGCCAACTACCGCTTCGCCAACGGGGAAACCAAGTTCGCCAAGAACTTCGGCCAAATCACCAGGGTTAGCCAAGTCAAATTCGGAATCCAAACCTACTTCTTGCAACATCTCTTTTGTCAACATTTCAGAGATAATCTTGACATGAAGATTTGCAATACCGTTTTCGGCTACGATATCAACTTTTGCCTGAAGGTTTTCGGTAATGATATTCACTCCATTGATATCGAGCGTTGTGCTTGAAATTTGAGGAGCAGCACCAACAACTTCTTCAGCCACTGCTTCAAATTGCAATGTTGCAGTAGTTGACAAATCAGCAGCATCAATAACTGTCAATTCAAAGTTGTGTTGACCGGGGAACATTGCAAGCAAAGGCATAAAGTCGGTAATATCAAAGAGCAACTCTGTTTTACCTACAACTGCGTCGCCTACGGGGAAACCGAGTTCGCCAAGAACTTCGGCCAAATTGCCTGGGTTAGCCAAGTCAAATTCGGAATCCAAACCTACTTCTTGCAACATCTCTTTTGTCAACATTTCAGAAACAATCTTGACTTTAAGATTTGCAATACCGTTTTCTGCAACAATGTCAACCTTTGCTTTAAGGCCTTCGGTGATAACATTCACACCTTCAAGGTTGAGAGTTGTACTTGTGATAACAGGAGCAGCACCAACAACTTCTTCAGCAACGGCTTCAAACTTCAATGTTGCAACAGTTGACAAGCCTTGTGCATCAACAACTGTCAATTCAAAATCGTGTTGACCAGGGAAGATTGCAAGCAAGGGCATAAAGTCGGTAATATCAAAAAGCAACTCTGTTTTGCCTACAACCGCGTCACCTACGGGGAAACCGAGTTCGCCAAGAACTTCGGCCAAATCACCTGGGTTAGCCAAGTCAAATTCGGAATCCAAACCTACTTCTTGCAACATCTCTTTTGTCAAGATTTCAGAAATAATCTTAACATTAAGATTTGCAATACCGTTTTCTGCAACAATATCAATTTTTGCTTTAAGGTCTTCGGTAATAACATTCACGCCGTTAAGGTCAAGCGTGCTACTTGTAATAACAGGAGCCTCGCCGATAACGATTTCGGGGACTTCAAATGCCAATGTAACAACTGTTGACAAGTCTTCGTTGTCAATCACTGTCAACACAAAACTATGTTGACCGGGGAACATTGCAAGCAAAGGCATAAATTCGGTGATATCAAACTCTATTTGAGTTTTGTCAACTACGGCATCGCCCACGGGGAAACCGAGTTCGGTGAGCACATCGGCCATTGCGCCGGGATTAGCCAAGTCAAATGATGAGTCCAAGCCAATCTCTTGCAACATTGCTTTATTTAACTGTTCCGAGAAAATCTCAACATATAAGTTTCTAATACCATAAGCAGCCGAAATATCAACTTTTGCTTGAAGGCCTTCGGTGATTACATTTACACCGTTAAGGTCAAGCGTGCTGCTTGTTGCCTTGGGTGCTCCGGGGTCGTTGGGGTCTTTTTTATCCACCAATTCCTTAACACCAAACACAAGATTAAGAGAGTCGCCGGCAACGAGGTTGGTCAACACCTTGCGATAAACCACAGAGTCGCCTTTAACCACACCGCTAAATTTTGCCACAGCAGTAGATGCACCGTCAGCCAAATAGAAATGTGCGACACGAGACTCGTTTTTGGCAAATTCGAGTTGTTTACCGGCAATGCTCATCTCTACGGTAGCATTGTCATTAACAAGGTCGGCCACTTCTTCGTCATAAGCAACAGTCACGCTGACCGATGCAACCGAGCAGTCAACGCAGTCAATCACATGGCGCTTACCTTCTTCAATTTTGAACGCCTTAGTACCGGCATAAAAAGCTTGTTCCCACACGGGTTCAACCGACTCACTTGACGAAGCCGAAAGAACATAGGCTCCTGCTTCAAGTTCGACATCTAATGGAAAATCGGCACCTGTCCATTGGCCCATTGATTGGCCGTCAGCATTGCTGATTTCCACTACATAAGAACTGACATCGGCATTTTCAACTCCGTCGACACACAATTGCGACACCGACAGCAGTCCGTTTTCCGATTTCATCAATTCTTCGGCATTCCACTCTTCGTCACACGACACCATGGCGATCAATGCGCAGAGCGAAAAAAGCGAATAAATGATTTTTTTCATCTTTCTTAATTTTATGTAATTATTATTATTTACTGTGTTATCAATATGCCAAATAGTTTTTTGACACAAACTCTGCAAAGGTACTCCATTTTTTTGGTATATCACTAATTATCAATCTTAAAAAACGCTCACACCCGCCAAAACGCCCATGTAGCAACGCACAACATTTTTTAGACATTCATCAAAAATCAGTTGTCAATTAGAAAATAAAAGCCTACATTTGCAACATTATATATAATAACCAAGATTATATGGGCAAAAAAATCCTTGCACGACTTGCACATCTCACCTACATCAAAGCCATTTTGGTCACTCCGGCTCCGCGATGGATGGTGCTTATCGCCGACACTCTCATTGTCGCGTTGTGCTGTAATGCGACTTTTTTGTTCAACGACCAAGGACTACCCATCTCTTCGGTCGCTTTTCAGGCGGGACTCATAACCCTCACCTACCTCATTTTCAGTCTAATACTCAAAAGTTTCCAATACATCATTCGTTTATCGGCCATTGAAGACATGTACCGATTGGCCATGCTCGTATCTCTGTCATCGGGCACACTGATTATCGGCTGTTTGATTTTTGAGAGCATTTATGGCAGCCGCAACATGAGCATTTGGAACATCTGCATCATTGCCGCCGTTTCATTCTCGCTTATGATGTGCATGCGCCTATTAATGAAATATATCTATACACTCATCACAGGCGCAGCAGGAAACCGCACTCCGGTTATCGTGCTCGGCACTTCTATTAACTCGTTTGTATTTGCAAGCGCGCTTAAAAACGAAACCGAAGGCCGTTTTGAGCCCGTTGCAATCCTCAACAAGTCTGACAAAAAATACGATTCAACACTTAACGGCATACCCATTATCCAATTTGATGCTGACAACACAAAATCAATCTTTGACAAATATCATTGCGACACTTTGCTGTTTATGTCAACGCAGATTGACTTGATGCGCAGCGAATTTGCCGACACATTCCTCTCAAACGGCATAAAACTACTGATGCTCAATCAGTTTGAGGAATTTGAAGTCGCACCCACCAACGATACTTTACCCACTATGCTCTCGCGATATGTTCGCGACATCAACATTGAGGACCTTTTGGGACGCGACACAATTCGCACCAACAACCACCACATCGTTCAACAAATAAAAGACTCGGTTGTGCTTATTACCGGAGCCGCAGGCTCTATCGGTAGCGAAATCGTGTTTCAGATAGCATCTCTTGGTGCCAAAGAAATTGTGTTGGTCGACCAAGCCGAAACGCCGATGCACGATATGCAACTCGAACTCGAAGAACGCTTCCCCGAGGCTAAAACACATCTTATTATAGGCGACATCAAAAACCTCACGCGCATGGAATATGCGTTCAAGACATTCCGGCCACAATTTGTGTTCCACGCTGCCGCCTATAAGCATGTGCCAATGATGGAAAACAACCCATCAGAGGCTATACGCACAAATGTATTAGGCACCAAAAACATTGCTGATTTGTCTATAAAATATGGTGTTGACAAGTTTGTGATGATATCAACCGACAAGGCCGTCAAGCCCACCAATATCATGGGCGCATCAAAACGCATTGCCGAGATATATGTGCAGTCACTACACTTCCACAACGCAAAAAATCAGTCACAAAAGCACACCCGCTTCATCACAACCCGCTTTGGCAATGTGCTTGGCAGTAACGGCTCGGTTATACCCCGCTTTCAAAAACAGATTGAGGCTGGTGGCCCTGTAACCGTTACCCACAAAGAGATTATTCGATATTTCATGACTATACCTGAGGCCTGTTCGCTCGTTCTTGAAGCAGGCTGCATGGGCAACGGTGGCGAAATATACATCTTCGACATGGGCAAACCCATCAAAATCTATGACCTAGCATGCCGCATGATTTCTTTGGCCGGACTGAAAGTCAACCAAGACATCAAAATTGTGGAAACAGGTCTTCGCCCAGGCGAGAAACTCTATGAAGAGTTGCTTAACGACAAAGAACGCACTATCGCGACTCACCATAAAAAAATCATGATTGCGAAGGTGCAAACCTACGAATTTGAAGAGGTGGCAAAGTCTATCGCCCGACTTGAAGATTTGGCCGAAACCGACGACACCACCCAACTCGTAGCTCTAATGAAACTCATTGTACCCGAATACCTTTCAAACAATTCGCAATGGGAAAATCTTGACAAACAAAAACAACAATAAACTTATTAATCAAAACTGCACAAAATGAAACTTTTACACAAAATCGCAACAGTTGTCGTGGCTTTGTTTATCGCAAACTCAGCCTTCGCACAAACAAGTTCAAGTTCAGCACTTCAAGGTCTTTTCGGCAAACTCACAGGTTCAAGCAGCCAAACCAGCAGCTCTTCTAACGAAAGTAGCAGCTCTAACAACAGCAGTAGCAGCAGTAGCGGTTTGTCTAACATTCTCGGCGCGCTCGGCGGCGTAGTTGAAAACCTCATCTCTACCGACAATATCGAAATCAGCAGCCTCGCCGGCACTTGGAAATATGCAGCCCCCGCAGTAGCATTCAAGAGCGACGACCTTCTCAAAAAAGCAGGTGGCGCGGCAGTTGCATCACAAGTTGAAGCAAAACTCGAAAACTACTACAAATACTTGCGCCTCCAATCAATGCAACTCACTATCGACCAAGCAGGTGCGTTCACAATGGCGTTCAACAAAATCGCTTTGAGCGGTAACATAACCAAAGACGAAGAAGGCAACCTCCTCTTCAACTTTACCGTCGCTGGCCAAATCAACATCGGCACAGTTAAGACTTATGTGACAAAATCGGGCGACACTCTCAATGTAATGTTTGATGTCAGCAAATTGATGACCATCCTCGAAAAAGTTGGCTCTTATGTTGGCAACTCTACAATTTCAAGCATCACATCATTGTTGAGCACTTACGATGGTATCACAGCCGGTTTCAAATTGACACGAGTTCAATAATAGCTCTCCAATACACAAACAAAAAAGCGAGAAACTTCATCAGTTTCTCGCTTTTGTTTTATGGTTAACCGCCAAGTATTATTCAACCACATAGTCAACACAGGCACGTTCGCCTTTGTGTCCGGCCAACAAACCGGCAGCTGCAACATGTGCAGGGTGTTTTGCATAAACCTCAACATCAGCCATTGTATCAACAACGGCAGTCAATACGAGGTCCCATGTTTCAGCGGGGTTTTCGTTGATACCCACTTCCATTGAGCGCAATACTTCTATCTGCTCGGGCAACGCCAACAAAGCCGCTTTGAACTTTTCGGCCACTTCGCGACGCTCCGCGTCAGTACCTGTCAATTTAAATGCTACAATATGTTTTACCATTTTGTTATATGTTTTGAGTGTTAGTGTTTGATTATTCGGCATAAAGTCTTTGACGAGTAGCAAGCACGCGTTCATCGGTGATGTAATCGTCATAGTCCATCATCTTGTCAATGATACCGTTGGGAGTGAGTTCGATGATGCGGTTACATACTGTCTGAATAAACTCGTGGTCATGCGATGCCAACAAGATGTTACCCTTGAAGCCTTGCAAAGTGTTGTTGAATGCCTGGATTGACTCCAAGTCAAGGTGGTTTGTGGGTGAGTCAAGCACAAGTGTATTAGCATCTTTCATCATCATGCGAGCAATCATACAACGCATTTTTTCACCGCCCGACAACACAGATGCTTTTTTGAGCACTTCTTCGCCCGAGAAAAGCATTTTGCCAAGGAAACCTTTAAGATAGATTTCGCTTGAATCGGCGCTATATTGGCACAACCAATCAACGAGGTTGAGGTCTGTATTGAAGAATTCAGAGTTGTCAAGGGGCAAATATGCCGATGTGATGGTCTGGCCCCATTCAAATGTACCTTCGTCTGCCTTACGGTTGCCATTGATGATTTCAAACAACGCAGTCATTGCACGAGGGTCGTGACTGAGGAATGCCACCTTGTCGCCCTTCTCGATTTGGAAATTCACATCTTTGAAAAGCAATGTGCCGTCAACGCTTGCCGACAAGCCCTTAACTTCGAGAATCTTGTTACCGGGTTCGCGTGAAGGAGTGAAGATGATACCGGGATAACGGCGTGATGAGGGTTGGATTTCTTCGACATTGAGTTTTTCCAACATTTTTTTGCGGCTTGTTGTCTGTTTTGACTTAGCCACATTGGCACTGAATCGTTGAATGAACTCCAACAATTCTTTTCGTTTTTCTTCGGCCTTCTTATTTTGCTGTTGTTGTTGACGCAATGCCAACTGACTTGATTCATACCAGAAACTGTAATTGCCGGCAAACAACTGCACCTTGTTATAGTCGATATCAAGTGTGTGGGTACACACCGAGTCAAGGAAGTGACGGTCGTGTGATACTACCAACACTGTATTTTCAAATTTTGATAGATAATCTTCGAGCCAAGCCACTGTTTCGAGGTCAAGGTCATTGGTCGGCTCGTCGAGAAGGAGGTTGTCGGGGTTACCAAACAATGCTTTTGCCAAAAGCACACGCACTTTTTCGTTGGCACTCATGTCTTTCATGAGCATATAGTGCTTGCTTTCCTTGATACCAAGACCGCTCAACAATGCAGCAGCATCGCTCTCGGCATTCCAACCTTCGAGTTCGGCAAACTTTTCTTCAAGTTCCGATGCTCTGATACCGTCGGCATCTGAGAAATCTTCTTTGGCATAGAGGGCATCCTTTTCTTCCATAATCTCCCACAACACCGAGTGACCACGCAACACTGTTTGCATTACCGTGCATTCGTCAAACTCAAAGTGGTCCTGTGACAATACGCTCATACGCTCGCCGGGGCCTTGGGTTACTGTGCCGTGTGTGGGCGAGAGTTGGTCGCTCAAAATTCTCATCAATGTAGACTTGCCCGCACCGTTTGCGCCGATAATACCGTAGCAGTTACCAGGTGTGAACTTGAGATTTACGTCCTGAAAAAGGACTCTTTTACCAAATTGGATACCTAAATTACTTACCGAAATCATATCTTAAATTATTCAATCTTTTTTACTGTCTTAAAAATCAGGGTGCAAAGTTACAAAAATTAACCCATAATACATAATTGTATTAGCACATTTATGGATATATGCCCCAAACACGGCCCAACATCCCATGCGAAAGCAATGCCCGTTTAGTCCCAATATGTAATTTTGCTGATTTGATATATTGTTTTTTAGAGGTTCTTTCAGTGACAATAGCCATTAACGCCTGAAAATTCACCATACATTAATATGCGATATAAACCATGTAGTAACTATCGGCCGAAAAAATCACTTTTTCTTCAACAACACGGTTGAGCGTACCCTCCCACATTGACACAAAGGGGCGAATTGCATATTGCAAGCCCTCGGCCGACAAACGAGTGCAGCCGAAGTTGAATATCGACATCTGCTGTCCGCGGCGGCAAACCACCTCGGCATCACCACATAGCGGAATAAAGACACCGTGGTCGGTATATATGCGCGCTTTCACGCCGTTTTTCAAATAATCGACAAGCAGACTGACATTGCCAAACAAATGGTCCTCGCGCCGACCACTTGCGCCCACAATAGATATATCATCATATCCCCTATCAGCCAAATACTTAACAGCCTTTGTCTGGTCATTGGTCTCCTGGTCATGGTCAATGACAATTTTGTCAGCATAAGCATCTTTGATGGTTTGTGACATAGAGTCGCCGTCACCTATTATCACATCAAACTTGCGAGGAGTGGCAAGATAGGCATTTGCCGCTCCGTCACATACCACCATAACTCGATGTCCGCCAATGATATCAAGCGGCAACTGTGCTTGCGGATAATCTCCGTTGCCAAGCACCACAATATCAGAATATGAGTAAATATCAATCATTGGCACGCATCATTTTCTTCCAATTAATATATCCGAAAACCGCCACTATTGCATAGAGAGCATAGAGCGCGGCATAAAAATAAATCTCCTTATATATATACAAACCCGCCGACACCACATCAACCACAACCCACACAAGCCATTGCTCAACAAACTTGCGTGCAAGCATCCACATCGCCACGACACTCAATGCCGTCGTGAACGAGTCCCACACAGGCACAGTACTGTCAGTATACATTGTCAGCACAAACGACAAAGTTGCAGTCAACGCCACAGTGGCCAACGCTGCCGGCACATAATAAGGGCGCGGCATTGTCGAAATAGGCATTTCGGCCGGTTTATCATCTTTTTTATAAAACTGCCACGCAACCCAACCATACACAGCCGCAAACATATAATAAATATTGATGGCCAAATCGGCATACAAACCCGCATTGTAATAGACAACAAGCGAGAGTGCAGGCATAATCACACCCGCTATCCACAATAATGCACTCGCTTTATACTCATAATATAAATAAAGCAAGCCCACCAACACTCCGGCAATTTCAAGACACAAATCGGTTGTCATAGCAACTGCAAAGGTAGCACTTTTTTCACAAGTGTAAAAAACTTGACAAAACCTCACACGCCCCGACTCACAAAAACAGCCAAATTGAGGTGGTAAATTTGCCCCAAAGTGTCATAAATACACGATTCTGCCGCTATCAGTAAAAAACATTTTTTTAAGCATAAAACTCAATTTTTAAGCACCAAAATTTTGTCAGATGAAAATATAGTGATACATTTGCAAAAGCATTTTGAAATAAAATGCCATGATAGTATTAACTAAATCGATACCGAAAATAGTGATTAAATCGATTGTGATTTTATCTAAGATGTCTTATGGCCTGACACACAGCAGCGTGCCACACCGTAAGCTATTTTCGTGTAACGACATTTTGTAGCGAAATTTCAATTTTACTAACTAACTTTTTAATAACATTAATCATTTAAAGTAAATCAAAATGGCAAAAACTAAAAAAACTAATGCCCCTGGCATTAAGAACGCGTCAATCGTGATTCTTCTTTGCTTCATCTGCACAGCATGTCTCTATCTCTTCTGGTTTGGTAGCCCCACTCACTTCTTCCCCGAAGGCGAAGTTCCCGAAGGCATCTCTTCAATGTTCTTCACTGACATCGAAGCTCATCCTCATGACATCTGGGGTACAATCTTCATGGGTGGTATCATCGTGCCCGTTCTCCAATGCTTGTTCTTGACTGTAATCGTACTCTGCGTTGAACGTTGGATTGCTCTCAACGCTGCTAAAGGTACAGGCGACATCACTAAATTCGTTGCTAACATCAAGACTGCTCTCGCTGCTAACGACTTCGCAAAAGCAAAAGAACTCTGCGCTAAACAAAAAGGTTCAGTTGCTGCTGTAGTTTCTCAAGCAATCAACAGCTACGAAGAAATGGACAAAAACACTGTTCTCTCTAAAGAACAAAAAATCGCTAACATCCAAAAATCAATCGAAGAAGCAACTGCTCTTGAAATGCCTTCTCTCCAACAGAACCTCCCCATCGTTGCTACTATGACAACTCTCGGTACTCTCGTGGGTCTTCTCGGTACTGTAATCGGTATGATCAAATCATTCCAAGCTCTTTCTGCTTCTGGTGCTCCCGACTCAACTGCTCTTTCTGCTGGTATCTCTGAAGCGCTTATCAACACTGCATTCGGTATCGCTACTGGTGCATTTGCGGTAATCGGTTACAACTTCTACACTAACAAAATCGACCACCTCACTTACGCTATCGACGAAATCGGTTTCTCAATCGTTCAGTCTTTCGCTGCTTCTCACTAATCCCTCATTTACAACAAATTAAATTGTACAATAATTTAAATTAAGTAAATATGGGAAAAGTAAAAATTAAAAGAAAGAGTACGCTCATCGACATGACCGCGATGAGTGACGTGACTGTTCTTTTGCTTACTTTCTTCATGTTGACTTCAACTTTCTTGCAGAAAGAACCCGCAACCGTTATCACACCTTCTTCGGTTTCTGAAGTTAAGGTGCCCACTGCAAACCTTGTTACAATTCTTGTTTCAGGTGCTGGCGTGGTTGACGGCAAACGCGACGCTTCTGTTGAAGGTAAAATCTTCATCTCTGTAGCAGGTGACGTTGACTCTACCTTCTCAAGCGAAAACGTTCGTGAAGCGGTTCTTATTGAAGCTGTTACCAACTACAACAAATTGCACAAGAACAACCAAATCGAACTCACTAACGCTCAAGTTAAAGCATTCTCTAAGCTCAACATGTTTGGCTTGAAGTTCTCTGAACTTCCCAAATTCTTGGAAATGGAGGTTGCTGAACAAGACGAAGTGATGAAACACCTCGATAACCCCATCGTTGGTATCCCCATCGATGACAACCGAGACATGAACAAACCCAACGAATTCCAAATCTGGATGCGCGCTATCTATAATGTAGCCGAAGCAAACAAAGATTTGGGTAACGAAGCGTTTGCTTCTGCTCTCCGTCGCTCTGGCGAAGGTATCGCGGTGAAAGCAGATAAGGATACTCCTTACTCTACAATTCACAATGTACTTGACAACTTGCAGACACTTAAATTGAACAAGTTCTCTTTGATGACTGCACTTAAAACTGAACAAGATTAATCATTATGGCACAAATAGAACAATCCGATAAAGGCGGCAAAGGCAAAAAAGGCGGCCAGAAAAAGATGGCTATCCATGTGGACTTTACTCCCATGGTGGACATGAACATGCTTCTGATTACGTTCTTCATGCTTTGTACCACTATGATTAAATCACAGACTCTGCAAATTGCGCTCCCTTCTAACGAAAAAGTAGAAGAAGCACAGCAGAATAAGACAAAGCAGTCAGAAGCTATCACATTGATCCTTGATACCGAACGTGATGCTGACGGTAATGTTATGATGGACCTCGAAACAGGCAAACCCAAACATACTGTTTACTATTACGAAGGTAAGCCCGTAGTTGATGATGAAAACAAAGACGGTATTATTGATAACCCCAATATTAAAGTCGAAAAATTCATCGGCAACTCTAACACTGGTGAAACATTTGGTATTCGTAACATTCTTCACAATCGCAACAAACAAGTTCTTGAAAAAATCAACGTTCAAAAAGAAAAATGGAGAAATAAAGAACTTACCGACGAAGAATATCAAACATTGGCAAAAGACATCCGCAATGACTCTACATTGGTTCGTCCCGTAGTTATCATCAAGGCTGGTCCCAATGCTTCTTACGAAAGCCTCATCAGCGCTCTTGACGAAATGCAGATCAACCAAATCTCTCGCTATCAGATTGACAATATCAATGGCGTAGACTCTGCTCTCATTTTCGCATATAAGACTCTCAACGGAATCAAATAATGATGATTGACTATATTTATTAACTATTAAAAATTGAAGATTATGGCTAAAGATGTAGATCTTTCATCAAAAGAATGGTGTGACATTATTTTTGAAGGCAAAAATAAAGAATTTGGTGCTTACCAAATGCGTAAAGCATCAGAGGCTCGTCACAATAAGGCAATGATTGCCGTTTTGATTTTCGCTGCTGTCGTGTTCGCTCTCCCCTTCTTGATTAACACAATCATCCCCGAAGCAGAAGCAGATATCACTGCCGAAGCCGACCAACAATTGGTGAGCGTGGTTACTGAAGAAGCCGAAGAAGAAGAACCCGAAGAAGAGCTCGAACGTATCGAAGAACAAAAACCCGAAGTACTTCCCGAAGAAGTGCTCAACACTGTAAAAGTAACTGAACTTGCTATCGTTGACGACGACCAAGTTAAAGCCGAAGACGAAATCAAGACTCAGGATGAACTTCAACAGACAGAAACAGCATTCGGTCAAACAGACTTTGACAAAGGTACTGACGACTTGAACGTTGTTCGCGAGTACAAGGAAGAAATCGTGGTTGAAGAAAAGAAAGAAGTAGAACAAGTATTTACCGCAGTAGAACAAATGCCCCAATTCCCTGGTGGCGACGCTGAATTGATGAAGTATATTTCAAGCAACATCAAATATCCTACTATGGCAATGGAAAACAACATCCAAGGTCGTGTAGTTGTTCAGTTCGTCGTAACTAAATCAGGTAAAATTGGTGAAGTTAAGGTGGTTCGTTCAAAAGACCCCGACCTTGACAAAGAAGCTGTTCGCGTGGTTAAATCACTCCCCAACTTCATCCCTGGTAAGATGAATGGTCAGGCTGTGAACGTATGGTACACATTGCCTATCACATTCAAACTCCAAGGTATCTAATCTTTCGATTACAAAATCCTTACATAAAAAAGCCGTTCCTCTGGAGCGGCTTTTTTTATTGCTCTGCTGTCAGCACATCGATGTGTGATGTTAAACATAGATAAATCGGCAGTGGCAAATTGACTAAAAACGAGCAAAACCTTTCATTATCCCACAAAACTTTACTATATTTGCAGTAACTTTGGTTTGTTGTGGGCAATAATCGCCCGCCTGACACTTAATTATAACGCAACAAAATGAAGACAGGACTTATTATAAGATTTGCATGCCTCACAGTTCTATGGATATTACTGTGTTACCTTGTGATTTCAACCCGCGGGCTCAACTTTTGGACATTATTTGCCATCGTTGTCTCGGGTGTATTAGTCTTTGTTCCCAATTATAAAAAGCACATTCGCGGTAATAATGAAAATGAGCGAAAACAACATAAAAAATAATAACGAGGCTGCCGACATCCTCAGCTCTATCAACTCGCCCGACGACCTTCGCAAGTTATCGTCCGACAAGTTGCCACAGTTGTGTGAAGATATACGCAAATTTCTCATCAGTTCATTGTCAACCAACCCCGGCCACTTTGCATCAAGCATGGGCGCAGTTGAATTGACCGTGGCTTTGCACTATGTGTTCAACACCCCCTACGACCGCATCGTTTGGGATGTCGGCCACCAAGCCTATGGCCACAAATTACTCACAGGCCGTCGTGACGCCTTTGACACTAACCGCAAATTGGGCGGACTCTGCGGCTTCCCCACCCCCGAGGAAAGCGAATATGATACTTTCACTGCCGGACACGCATCCAACTCCATCTCTGCCGCTCTCGGCATGGCAGTAGCATCGGAATTGCAAGGCGAAAGCCCCCGTCGCAATGTCGTAGCCGTTATTGGCGACGCATCAATCAGCGGCGGACTTGCATTTGAAGGCATCAACAACGCCGCAAACACGCCAAACAATCTGCTCATCATTCTCAACGACAATGACATGTCGATTGACCGCAATGTAGGCTCGTTAAACTCTTATTTGGCTCATCTTTCGACTTCAAAGAGTTACAACTCTATTCGTTATAACCTCTACAAATTTTTGCGCCGATTGGGCTTGATTTCTGAGCGCAAACGCGGTTTTATCATGCGTTTCAACAACAGTTTGAAATCATTGCTTTCGCGTCAGCAAAACATCTTTGAAGGTCTCAACATTCGATATTTCGGCCCGTTTGACGGACACGACATTCACCGCATCGTAAGAGTGTTGCGCGACATCAAAGACATGCAAGGTCCACGCATCTTGCATCTTCGCACAGTCAAAGGCAAAGGCTATGCACCTGCCGAAGACGACCCCGCGACATGGCACGCACCCGGCAAATTTGACCCCGATACAGGCGAATTGCTCGGTGGCAATAGCGATAAGCCTCAACCATTGAAATATCAAGATGTATTTGGTCACACCATGGTGGAACTTGCATCTAAAAACGATAAAATCGTAGGCGTAACTGCGGCCATGCCTTCAGGCACATCAATGAGCATCATGCAAGAGGCCTATCCCGACCGCGTGTTTGATGTCGGCATTTCAGAAGGACATGCCGTAACCTTTTCGGGCGGCTTGGCCAAAGACGGCTTGCGTCCCTACTGCGCTATCTACTCATCGTTCCTTCAACGCGCCTACGACCACATCATTCACGATGTGGCAATACAGAAACTCCCCGTGACATTCTGCATCGACCGCGCCGGCATTGTGGGCGAAGACGGAGTTACCCACCACGGTGCATTTGATTTGAGTTACTTGCGCTGCATTCCCAACTTGACCGTTTCGGCTCCAAGCGACGAACGCACTTTACGCAACTTGCTCTACACCGCACAATGTGACAACCACGGTCCTATCGCCATTCGCTACCCGCGCGGCAAAGGCCACACCATTGAATGGCAAACACCGATGGAACAAATCGAAATAGGCCGCGGGCAGAAACTTGCCGACGGCAACGATATTGCAATTCTATCGCTCGGTCCTATCGCCAACGCGGTGAAACAAGCCATTGAACGCGCCAAAGCCGACGGCATCTCGGTAGCCCACTACGATATGATATTCCTCAAGCCCATCGACCAAGACATCTTGCGCGAAGTGGCGATGAAAGGTTGTCCCATCATCACCATTGAGGACGGAACAATCACCGGCGGATTGGGCTCGGCTGTTGCCGAATGGATGAACGACAACAATTTCAAGCCCGTAATCAAACGCATGGGCATACCCGACCGTTTTATCCATCACGGCAGCGTGGCTCAATTACACCACATTTGCGAGATTGACCACGAAGCAATTTACAACGCTATTCTGAAATTAAAGCACGATAAATAATGAAAATAGTAATCGTCGGAGCAGGAGAAGTCGGTTCTCACTTGGCCAAACTGTTGTCAAGAGAAGAACAAGACATTGTGTTGGTTGACAAAGACGCCAACCGCCTTGCCAATCTTGATGCCAATTACAACCTGATGACCTTGTGTGGCAGCCCCACATCATTTAGCATCATGAGAGAAGCCGGTGTTGACGACTGCGACCTTTTCATTGCCGTAACGCCTTATGAAACCACCAATGTGACAGCATGTGCAATGGCCAAAAGCATCGGTGCAAAGAAAACCGTGGCGCGCATCGACAACTATGAATTTATGATTGACGAGAGCCAAGAGTTTTTCACAAAAATAGGCGTTGACTACCTCATCTACCCCGAGTTTCTTGCAGCACAAGAAATCATGACATCGCTCAAACGCTCATGGGTGAGACATTGGTTTGAGCTCCACGATGGCGAAATCATATTGGTCGGCGTGAAACTGCGCGACACCGCTCCATTGATTGGCAAGCAACTCAAAGACTTGGCATTTGTGCAGCGCAACTTCCACATCTCGGCTATCAAGCGCAACCACGAGACCATCATACCTCGCGGTGACGACATTATCCGTGCAAACGACATTCTATATTTCACCACCACACGCGACCATGTTGATGACTTGCTCGACTTGTGTGGCAAAGTGCAACACGACATCAAACGCGTGCTCATTATGGGCGGTAGCCGCATCGCTATTCGATTGGTTGCAATGGCTGGCGAAGAATACTCGTTCAAAATCATTGAGAGCAACCTTGAAGTGTGCAAACACCTTCCCGAAAAATGCCCCAACTGCGAAATCGTTCACGGCGATGCCCGCGACTTTGATGTGCTTCGCGAAGAAGGTATAGAAGATTTTGATGCATTCATCGCACTTGCCGAAAGTTCGGAATCAAACATTTTATCGTGCTTGACAGCCAAAGAATTTGGCGTTGACAAGACCATTGCCGAAGTCGAAAACATTCAGTTTATTTCAGAAGCCGAAGGTCTCAACATCGGCACAATCATCAATAAAAAACTCCTCGCGTCAAGCAAGATTTTCCAAATTCTGCTTGATGCCGACATCAACTCGTCAAAGTGCCTTGCGCTTACCGATGCCGAGGTGGCCGAAATCGAAGTTAAGCCCAAATCAAAAATCACGCGTGCGGCCGTTAAAGACCTCAACCTATCGCGCGACATGACCATTGCGGGCCTCATTCGCGACGGACAAGGCATGCTCGTTAACGGTAACACCGTTATTCAGCCTGGCGACCATGTTGTAGTATTCTGCCTCACAGGAGCAATTCACAAAGTAGAAAAACTCTTTAATTAAACACCGATACTATGCCAATGTATAAATCGCGCGCAAAAGTCAACTTGCCGGTGCTCATGAGAGTTACCGGATGGCTTTTAATGATTGAAGCGGCATTTATGTTGTTTCCGTTGTTGACTTGCCTCATCTATGGCGAGAGCGATTACATGGCATTCCTCATTGGAACAGCAATCACAGCTACTGCCGGCGGGGCAATGACATTTCTCATCAAGCCCACACGCAACGACATGGCAAAGCGCGAAGGATTTTTGCTCACGGCACTTGTGTGGGTAATCTTCTCGCTATTCGGCATGATACCCTTCCTTTTATCATCAACCCACTACTCAATTAGTGACGCATTTTTCGAAGCCATGTCGGGCTTTACCACCACAGGCGTGTCGGCATTGAGCACCGTTGAGCAACTGTCACATGGTCTGCACTTGTGGCGATGTCTGATGCAATGGATTGGCGGTATGGGGATTATCCTTTTCACACTTGCAGTGATTCCGATGCTCAACCACTCGGGCGGCATGCAGATGTTTAACGCCGAGGTTACGGGCATCACACGCGATAAAATACGTCCGCGAGTAAGCCAAACAGCCAAGACTCTGTGGCTTATCTACTTCTTGCTTTCTATCGCATTGTGCTTGTTGCTATGGGCCGGACCAATGGACTTTTTTGACAGCATGTGCCACGCATTGAGTTCGATGTCAACAGGAGGTTTCTCAACACGCGATGCCGGCATTGCCGCATGGGAATCAAACTATCTCAAAATTGTTCTTATCGTGTTCATGTTCATTGGCGGTATCAACTTTGCGCTGATTTACAAGGCATCTGTGGGCGATTTCAAGAGTTTCAGAGAAAACGACTCGTTCAAAGCATACCTCAAAATTATAGGCCTTGCGCTAATCGCATATATCGCCGCAATCACATTCAGCGGACAAGCCGTTAACTGGGAATCGGTGAGCATCGACCCGCTGTTCCAAATCGTGTCGGCGTTATCATCAACAGGCTATACGACATCGGCCTTTGAAAATTGGGGTACGACTATACTCCTCATCACATTTATCTTGATGTTCTTTGGCGCATGTGCCGGCTCAACAAGTGGTGGTGCAAAGATTGACCGATTGATATTCATGCTCAAAAACCTGCGCAACGAGGTTCACCGTTGCATACAGCCCAACGCCATCTTGTCGGTGCGTGTCAACGGCCGCGTAATTGCGCCCGAATTGGTATCAAAGGTTATGGCATTCTTGTGGATATATGTGCTTATCATCATAGCCGGCGGAGTGATTTTGACCTCGGCGGGAATGTCAATGCCCGATGCATTCTACTCGGCATTCTCATGCGTGAGCAACACCGGTCTCACATCGGCCGTAACAGGTAACGGAAATGTTTATGCATTTATGCCCGATGCAGGCAAGTGGTTATTAAGTTTCTTGATGCTTGTTGGCCGTCTTGAATTGTTTACCGTGCTCGTATTATTCTCACGCAGTTTCTGGCGCAAATAACGCCGTTCTCCCCTATTTTATCAAAAACTCATAAGGAACATCAAGTCTTCGCAACGGTCGCTCAATGCCCTTATAACGGCTTTTAGAGTGACAATAGACACCTCTTGGTGTGTCAACTTCGCTGTAGTTCCGTTATTATATGCTACTGACAGTTTCACGCCCAAGTCAGTTGCACCATGGGACTCTACATCATTTTCACTAATTGCCTCGGTTATTTGTGCAACAATGTCATCGCGGTCGGCAGCCGATAACATCACACGGCCGTCTTCGCGCACATCTTCAGTGCCAAAGCAGTAATAGACATAAGAGCCGTCGATACTAACATCGGCCATCGCATATTGACGGTCGGTGACATAAAAATCTACAACTTTTACGCTATTGCAATCGACCATAGCGCGATTAGTCTTTCAACGGATTTTTGTCTGATTTATACCAATCGATAAAGCGCTTAATGCCTTCGTGCAGCGAAATTGACGGTTTGTAACCCACCTCTGCTTCAAGGCGCGAGGTGTCGGCATAGGTTTGATATACATCGCCTTGCTGCATGGGTAGATACTCCTTCTTTGCCTCAACGCCAATCGCGCTCTCAATCTCATTGATAAAGTCCATCAATTTCACAGGTTGAGAGCAGCCTATGTTGTAAACCTTTGCAGGGACATTATTGGGGCAAGCGACAGCATCGGGGCATTTGTCAACAGCCTGAATTGTGCCTTGAACAATATCGTCAATATAGGTAAAATCGCGTGAAAGGTCACCGTTGTTAAACACCTTAATGGCATCGCCCTTGCTTATGGCATCGGCAAACAGCATCGGCGCCATATCTGGGCGTCCCCAAGGACCATATACCGTGAAATAGCGCAGCCCGGTTGTCGGCAGATTATAGAGTTTGCTATAAGAATGAGCCATAAGTTCATTGGCTTTCTTGCTTGCTGCATATAAACTGACAGGCATATCAACCTTATCATCTTCGCTGAAAGGCACTTTGTCGTTCAAGCCGTAAACCGAACTTGATGATGCATAAACCAAGTAAGCCACCGAGTGATGACGGCAACATTCCAATATGTTCATAAAGCCCACTATATTGCTATCGATATAGGCATAAGGGTTACTGATTGAATATCTTACACCGGCTTGGGCAGCGAGATTGACCACTTTGTCAAAACCTTCGGTCGCAAACAAAGCGTTGAGCGACTCTCGGTCGGTCAAATCCATCTTTACAAAGCGATAGTTGGGCAACAACACACTCTGTACCATCTCGCCATCGGCAAAATTGTTATTCTCAACCGCGATGCCACACTCGGCCATACGGCCATATTTTAGTCGCACATCATAATAATCGTTGATATTGTCAAGACCAACGACCTCATCGCCTCGTTGGGCCAAACAAAACGCCAATTTTGAGCCTATAAACCCGGCTGCTCCGGTTACCAATATCTTCATAAAAACGTCTTACTTACTTGATTTTTCCAATACCGACTTACGCAACTTGCTGCCATAAACGCGCTTGACCACCGACACAGGCATCAATCGGAACACCAATCGAGCCAACGGATAAACATAACGCCATGTTACCGTGCCATATAGGCGACGAATACCGTTTACATAAATCTTGTATTCATTAAAAGCTTTATCGCGACTGCGACGCTTAAACACATCGCCCGCACGGCGAAAATTGATCGTGATTTCATCAACATTGCCTATTTTGTGTCCAGCACACAGAGCATCATACCACAACGCAATGTCTTGACTTGTGCGATAACGCTCATCGTAGCGCAAACCCGAGTCAAACAATCGGCGGCGCATCATCACCGTCGGGTGAGCCAATGGCGATGCCTTGTAAATATATTGCAACACCTCATCGTTGGTAAGCGGATAACGGCGCACATTCAAGCACTCGTTTTCATCGTCAAACTCTTGCAAAGCACCGCCAACGATATCCACATCGGCATGCTGTTCAAAATAGGCCACTTGACGTTCAAAACGCAAGGGGTGAGAAATATCATCGCTATCCATTCGGGCCACAAAATCGCTCTTGATGCAGGCAATACCCCTATTGAGCGACTTGGTCAACCCTATATTTGACTCATTGACAATCAAATTTAATTTATCGCCCAATTTTTGTTGCCACGAAGCAATCACGGCCGAGAGTTCGTCGCCGACAGGACCGTCTTGAACGAGGACAATCTCATCGGGTGTGAGCGACTGCTCGTCCCACACACTCGTCAAAGCCCGATGCAAATACTCAGCCTTCTCCGACCTATAAACCGCCATCAATACCGATATGCTCATAACAACTGGAAATTAGAACCTAATTCAAAATCAAATTCATCGGGCGAATATTGCACATATCCACTCCACGGATAAAATGTAATTTCGCCAAAATATATTTTGCCTTTTATATTGTAGAAATCAACCCTTGCAAACGGGAAATCTTCGGACAATTTCTCGGCAAGAGCAACCATTTCGGTTATATTTTCGGGCAAGTTGGGTGCTACATCAAATGTCGGGTGGTCACTTCTCACACCGGGCAAAAATTCGAGTTTTTCATTCCAAAAACCTCGGCGGTGGTCCGAATATCGGTTTTTGTCAACCCACAAATAACGAAACTTGCCGTTAAAGCACATAAACTTATAGTCATCGATTGAACCATCGGCATTCTCATCGCTTTCAAGCAACTGTTCTACAATCACTTGCGATTTTTTTGCGCCCTTATAGGCCCATTCGCGCGACACAGCATAGTATTTCTTGTTGCGCCAACTGTCAACAAGCGCAACGGTAGCCTCAACATCAATCTCATTTTTGTCGTGGCATATATATACATTATCGCCATTTCCACCGTCGGTGGTTTTAATCACAAACTTTTGGGGCAATGACTCAAAATTAATTTCTCGGGCATTGTCACACAACTGATACAATTCATTCAAGTATTGTATTGTGCCGAGTTTTGTTTCAACATATTGGCGTACAGCATATTTATCAACACAATCAAGCATCTGTTCGTTTCGATAAAATGCCTTATAGCACTGAATTTTTTCGGTGAAGCGTTTTGGCGACTTCATATCGGGCCAACGGTGCAATACAATATAATACTGCATCGGCAACATCAACCGATCAGGAACCCACGAAAAGGCTCTCAATATCGCATGTCGCACAGCCTGACTATGTATCAATCGTTTTATATTCATCGAGTTATTGTTTAATCGTACGTATTCCATCTTTGATTCCGGCAAAAATCGCTTTTATATATTCTTTGCGCGGAGCGACAAATAACGGATAATAAAAAGTTTTGACACTAAATTTCACTAAATTCATGCATTTCCAATATTTAGGTACATATCTGCGATTAAGCAATCTAATAAAGTTGCGAAACTGATAATATGACCTAAAAGGTGTTGATTTTTTGTAACTAACCGATTCGTCACAACCCTGGAAATGTGAGAACTGCAAATCACACACCACAAAAGTGTCTAATTTTGCTTTATCATGCGCTCTCCAACACCATTCATCATCTACGCCATCAATAAACAATTCTTCTTCCATATACCCCACAACAGAGAAAGTGCTTAATTTTACCAATGAAAACGATGATACTATCGAATATACCTTATAATAGGACTTTCCGTTATTTTCAACAGTTTCCTTAATGATACTCTTTTTCACATAAGACTTTTGAGTCTTACGATTGATTGGTTGCGGGCCTATCGCAGCGATATTATATGATTTGCTTAACGACTCATAATTTTCCACCAAGAATTTTACCACATTTGCTGTGGCAACGCTATCCTGATCGCTAAAAATAATATACTCAAATCCGGCTTTTTCAAAATATCTTATTCCGATATTTTGCGCGACTGCTATCCCCTTATTTTCCAACAACGGAATATAGTTGATTTTGTCACATTGAGGTATCTTGTGACTATTGTCAACCGATGAGTTATCAATCAGGCATATTTTATCTATTTGAGGCAATAATGCATCAAGGCCATGTTGAAGTAACTCAAAATCGGGGTTATATAATACAATTATTGCTCCTATCATATTTTGGCATATATACTTTTATCGTTCTTAAATCCCGCTGAAATACCTTTCAGCATATTTTTCAAGATTTTGCATCCGAGTTTAATAACAATCGGGAAATAAAATAGTCTCAAAAAATACTTGACTCCCACATTGCGTTTCCAAGCAAACGGCACATAATCTCGACGGCACAGCCACATATAGTTTCTATATTGATAGAAATAACGAATCGGTGCAGAAATCAATATGCTGTAACCACCAATCTTGATTTCGCGCTGCCCAACATTATGTTTCAGTTGAATTTTATTGGTTATACCCGAAACATATCCTTTGCGTGATGCACGCCAACACCATTCAAAATCAACGGCATCAATAAAGAGATTTTCATCAAGACCGCCGATGACATCAATCTTACTTAATGCCACGCAAGAGCCCGAACTAATAATCTCACGTCTTTGTTGAAAACCATTATCGACAGTTTCATATTTGTGAAACACCGACTTGTATTCTTCATCGGTTTTCTCGTTATAAACCGTCGGGCCTAACAAGAACAAATTATTGACATCTTTTTCAATCAGCATATACTGCTTTACCATTTCGCTCACAAATTGCGTCTCAACAGCACTATCTTGGTCAAAGAAAACGACATGAGAGCAACCTGCCTCTTTGGCTTTGGCTATTCCGATATTTTGAGCATAGGCAATACCTTTATTTCCCACCAACGGAATATATTGACAATCCTCCGTTGCGAAATGTGCGCTATTATCAACAGCCGAATTATCCACCAATATCAATCGACACACACCATTAACCCGACTAACAGTTTGTTTGACCAAACTCAAATCGGGGTTATACAACACTATTATTACCGCAGCCTCATTGCCCATATCAATACATTTTATAGACTTCATCTCCAAACATTTGAAGTCGATACAAACAATACAAGACATTAAATGCGACTATCGCCAAAATAAAAGTTCGGCCCTTTTTATCGACCTTCATAAGTTGAGGTATCAGCAACAATTCAAGGGCTACGATACCATAGGCCATTCGGTAAGATGTCGGCATAATCGACACCAAACACAAGAACAAAACGCCAAAGCAAAACAACCTTGACAAGAAGTTTCGCGATAACACCTTATATGAATAAACAGCGACAGCACATGTGGGCACCAACATCGGGATAAGCCCAAATAGTGTTCTTGACAACTCTATTTTATAATCGGTATAGTGTGAGTATTTGTCCAAACCTAATATCGGATTTTTCTCTAACAGTCTAATCAAGTCTTGGATAAATGCCACCTCCGAGAACACCAACGCAAACGCCAATGCGCATGTCATCAAAATTAGCATCAATTTGTTGGACATTTTCACATAATAGGCCAACACAATCAACGGCACATATATCAATGAGCTTGAATGAAACCCAATCGCTATCAACATACAAATCAGCGCTTTCCAATACTTTTTGTCATCAATAAGCAAATATGCCCACAATAAGAATGGCGTTGAGATTGATTGACGAACAATGTTCATCGTTTCCAAGAAATAAGAGTTATAGGCAACGATAAACAAAAGCACTGACAATGAGAAATCAAAACTTCGGCGCTTAAATAGCCAAAACAGCGGAATATAAGCTAGCAACGACATTATAAATTGGGCATCATAAGGCGACAAGTCCATATCGCGCATCGTCTTCACCAACCAATAAAATATCGGTTCATCAGCATAATATTCCAATAAACGGGGCGAGTTATAGATAGTCAAATACATTGAGGTATCAGCACCTACCGATTCGTGTCGAAAGGCACACACCACAAACATTGCGAGCATCAGCAACATGCTAACAACATTGCCAATTACTTTATATTTGCCTTTGAAACAGCACGCAAATACCGCAATTACTACTATGACTATATATATACTCATTCCTATCTCTTTTGTGCTTTCTTGACATTTGGATAGTAATCAAATGTCTCTTGGAGTATTCTTTTGGGGCATCTTTTCATATACTGAACATAATACCCAAACGGAATTTTCACTTTTTCCTTTAGATGAGATTCACTTACTACCTCATTGTAAACATCTTGATATAACTCAACCATTTTTACAGGAGAGAAATCGACACAGACAGTTTGTCGTGCACACTCCCCTATCTTTTTTCGGTATTCAAAATCGGCCGCTAATTTTTCGGCATACGCCACAAATTCGGCAGCATTATTTGCTATAAATCCGTTTTTGCCGTGTTCAAATCTTTCCTTCGGAGCCTCACAGCCCATATACACCACGGGCTTTCTCATATTCATTGCCAAGCCCAAATTTGCGTCAATCGATGCATGAGAATCTTTGGGGATATAATATAATACCACATCAAATGATTTGCACACATCAAACCATTTATTAAACGGCAACATACCGTGAAGCACAACATTATCTCGCTTTTCGGCCTCTTTTGACACCCAATTATCGCCTTTGGGAACGCCTGCAATGTGAAATTCTTTATTGGGGACATTTATCGCATCAAAGATTTCAAACATATCTCTTGGACACTTTGACAATGTAGTACCACGGCCAAAAATTATTTTACCGTCAGTTCTTTGGATATATTCAATATCTTGTGTGTTGTCTATGTCGTCAGAATTACAAAAATATATCTGCGCCTTTTTGCTTTCAGGCACAAAACTCAATATGGAATCGTTGTATGAAGCCTTATCTATCATAACGAAACAGTCGGTTTTCTTTATTTCGTATGGGCTCATTAACAACGATTTATATGATGGTCGTTGACAAATTGATGTAACAACCGGCAGTTTCAAGCCTTTCTTTTTTAATGAGGCTAAAAATTGGCATAACACATTTGATGATGTGCCCTTGAAGTAATGTATCAAGTCATATTCCTTAAAATCCATCTGCTGAAATTCGTCACTGCCATATTCAACAACATTCAAGTCCGATTTTTGGGCATAGTTCCACTTTGCAACAATCAAATGTTTATTGCCGTCGCCACGCTCCTTGACATAATTGGCCAAAGCATCGCTTACACCGTCGCCGTCCTTGTATAATGACAATAGGAATATAATTCTCATTTTTCTTACTTTTTATTCTCTATAATAACCCCGGGCATACCTATCACTCGCGAATTTGCCGGTACTGGTTTGGTTACCAATGTACGAGCCGCAAGAAACGAATTCTGACCGATTGTACCGACCTTGCCCGATATAGTTAACACGCCTTGACCTACAAACACATTATCCTCAATCGTAGTATAAGCGCCAATAGTCGAACTGCCCGCTATAAAGCAGTTACAGCCAATCGTGCAAGTATGAGATATATCGGCATTTGATAGTATTATTGTGTTTTGCTTCACAACAGTGTCGGCCTGAACATACACAAACGGAGAGATATACACCGCAACTGGCGAAATTGTCGCAAATCGCGACACCACAGCTGTCGGGTGAATCATTGAAGGCACATTACCGCCAAGGGCCAAAATCTTGGCAAGCAATTGAGTGCGAATTTCGTTATCGCCCATTGTGAGCATGAAATTCATGCCTTCAAGCGACCCGCGAGCAAACAAATCATCAAACGAGCCAATGATTTCATAACCATGGTCTATTTCGCCTGTTCGTGTATCATTATAGTGATACAATCCCTTGATTTTATATCCGCAAGCCTCGGCCAAGTCAATAGATACAGGTGTATTATGACCTATGCCTAACGCATATATTTCTTTTTCGTGCTGCATTATTTCACAATTTGGGTTAATACTCGTTCCACATCATTTTCACTTAAATCATGATGCATCGGCAAACATATCACTTCATTTGCTATGCGCGTAGCCACAGGCAAATTTGTGTCTGACGCCGAATCAAGACCTTTATAGGTTGAGAACGAACTGATGAGCGGATAGAAATAGCGACGGCCGAGAACATTGTTTTCCTTCATCTTGAAATATAGTTCATCGCGCGTCATTCCATACTCTTGGGCATCGATGAAGATGGGGAAATATGAATAATTATGCTTTACACCGGCTGTTTCGTCAAAGAATCTGACACCTTTCACATCTTTCAATGCTTCACGATATTTCAACGCCACTTGTCGGCGAGCCTCAATAGCATCATCGACAATTTTAAGCGCCAACAAGCCATAAGCACTGCGCATTTCATCCATTTTACCATTAATACCAGGGGCAACAACCTCGGTTTCGCCGGCAAAGCCAAAGTTTTTAAGAAAGTCAATGCGCTTTTTGGTTTGCTCGTCATGCATTACCAACGCACCTCCTTCGATAGTGTTATACACTTTCGTTGCATGGAAACTGAGAGTTGACATATCACCCGCTTCAAGCAACGACTTGCCATTGACATCTACGCCAAACGCATGTGCTGCATCATATATCACTTTGAGACCATATTTGTCGGCAATAGCCTGAATGCGAGCAGTGTCGCAAGGATTACCATAGCAATGCACAGGCATGATTGCTGTGGTTCGGGGCGTGATTGCCGCTTCTATCTTATCGGGGTCGATGTTGCATGTGAGAGGGTCGATGTCAACAAACACAGGTTTGATGCCATTCCACCAAATAGAATGGGTTGTGGCCACGAAACTGAACGGAGTGGTAATCACCTCGCCAGAGATGTTCAAAGCCTGCAAAGCTGTAATGAGTGGCAATGTGCCATTTGTAAACAGACTGATATAAGGCACTTTGAGATATTCACACAAAGCGGCCTCCAACTGACGGTGAAACGAACCATTGTTGGTTATCCACTTGCTACTCCATATTTCTTTCAACATCAAATTGAAATCTTCCAAATCGGGAAGCAACGGAGATGTTACTGTAATCTGTTTATTTTCCATTTCTTAATTTATTAATTGCTGAAAACAATATTCTTTTAAGTTCGACATACTCTTCACATTTGAACATTTCGCTGAGAGCCACCAAAACGATAAGCCCTACAACCAACTGCAACGGGAAGATTATGTAAAGCGACATTGGCAACAACGACACAGCATAAACAACTACCGCCGTTACCGATGCCAATAAAAACGAGGGCGCAATATCCTTTACCTGTGACCAAAAGTCATATTTGAGATATTTGCCCGAATAATATGAGTTGAGGTAATAAGATATCAATCCTGTCACCACGCTACCCCACAGCATGTAGTATATATCAATAAATATGCCCAACAATATGGGAGCAACGGCAAACACTTTCTTTATTATCTCTAATTTCAAAAACAAATCGGAGCGGCCCTGAACTTGCAACATGTTGAGGTTAAGCGAATGAAGCGGGTAAAGCATCATTATGAAACACACAATGGGCAACATGTTGGCGGCCTCGTTCCACTTTTCGCCAATCAGCACATTAATCATGGGATGAGCCACAGCAGCGAGCATGAGCATACACGAAAAGGTTACATACATCGTAACTTTTATCACTTTGCGATAGCCTTCTTTGAGGCGTTGCTTATCATCTTGCAACTGACTCAAAACAGGAAAACTTACACGCTGCACAATGGTAGTGAGATTAGACGAGAACACGGCGCTAAACTGTGTTGAACGCGTGTATTGGCCCAACATTGACGATGAATAGCACTTACCAATCACAATCTGATAGATTTCACGCCATAATGCATCTATCAATCCCGACACCAACAATTTCCAACCAAAACCAAACAACTGTTTGAAACTTTCGACCGAAAATTTCAATCGCGGACGCCATGTGCCATATATCCACAAAAACAGTGTGTTTAATGTTTGACGCGAGATTTGTTGTCCCACCAAACTCCACACTCCCATGCCATACAAAGCCATACCGATGCCCACTACCCCACTAGATATTGAGGCTATGAGCGATATCTTGGTCTGTGTTTTGAAATCGATATTCTTGACCAAAATTGTGCGCTGAACTATTGCCACACCATTGATAATAACAATAATACCCATCACTTGGGTTAGCAATGTCAACTGCGGCTCATTAAAGAAATCGGCAATAAACGGCGCGCCAAAGAAACATAAAACAAACAATGCCGCACTGAAAATGATGTTGGCCACAAAAATTGTGTCATAGTCAATGGGCAATACATCTTTTTTGCGCACCAACGCACTTGAAAAACCACTATCAACAATACAGTTAAATATGGCTATGAATATCATAATGATACCCACAAGACCATATTCCTCGGGCGTAAGAAGATTGGCCAACACAAGCCCCACAAGGAATGAAATCCCCTGATTAGCTATATTGTCGACAAAACTCCAACCGACTCCTTTTACTGTTTTTGTTTTGAGGTTTTCTGACATCAGTCGGTGTTATTAGCGACCTTGATACATTGATTCATAATACTTTTCATACTCACCGCTTGTGATGTTATCCATCCATTCCTGATTGTCAAGATACCATCGTACGGTTTTCTCAATTCCTTCTTCAAATTGCAATGAGGGCTCCCATCCAAGTTCGTTTTTGAGTTTGTTTGAGTCGATTGCATAACGAAGGTCATGACCCATGCGGTCGGTCACATAAGTAATCAAGTCAAGTGAATGGCCCTCGGGGTTGCCCAACAAGCGGTCAACGGTCTTGATAATAACATGTATGATATCAATGTTTTTCCACTCGTTAAATCCTCCAATGTTGTAAGTCTCGGCAACCTTACCCTCATGGAAAATCAAATCAATGGCACGGGCATGGTCAACAACATAGAGCCAATCGCGAACATTCTCGCCTTTACCATATACCGGGAGCGGTTTGCGGTGGCGAATGTTATTGATAAACAACGGAATAAGTTTTTCGGGGAACTGATAAGGACCATAATTGTTTGAGCAGTTTGTAACGATAGTGGGCATTCCATAAGTATCGTGGAACGCTCTCACAAAGTGGTCGCTACCAGCCTTTGAAGCCGAATAGGGCGAATGGGGATTGTATTTTGTTGTTTCAAAGAAGAAATCGGGACCATAAGGACCACGGCCGTTTTCATCGCCGGCGGGGTTAGTGAGCGACAATGCGCCGTAAACCTCATCGGTCGAAATGTGATAGAAACGCTTGCCTTCATAACGCTCGGGCAATGATTCCCAATAAACCTTTGCCGCTTGCAACAAACTCAATGTTCCCATAACATTTGTGCGGGCAAAAGTGAAGGGGTCTTTAATCGAGCGGTCAACATGGCTCTCGGCAGCAAGGTGAATGATGCCGTCAACATTATATGTATTCATCAACTCGGTCATCTTTTCATAGTCGCAGATGTCGGCTTTGACAAATACATAGTTGGGGCTATTTTCTATATCAACCAAATTGGCCAAGTTTCCGGCATAGGTCAATTTATCAAGGTTGATAATGCGATAATCGGGATATTTGTTGACAAATAGACGAACAACATGGCTACCAATAAATCCGGCACCACCTGTTATGATTATATTGCGTTTGAATTCCATTTTATATATCGTGTTTAATACAATTTATCGTTAATATCAAAGTCTTTGACGGCATCTTTGAGCAGCGGCTGTTTGAGGTCTTTCTCGCTCAAAATTGCCTCGATTGTCGGAATTTTCCAATCAATGCCCAACGACTCGTCGAGTAACTGAATACCGGCATCGGCCTGTGGTGCATAGTAGTTATCACATTTATACTGAAATACCGCAACATCGGTCAACACGGCAAAGCCATGGGCAAAACCGCGAGGGATGAAGAACTGACGATGATTGTCTTCGCTCAATTCAACGGCTACATGCTTGCCAAATGTGGGCGAGCCGTGGCGAATGTCGACAGCGACATCAAGCACTGCACCTTTGACACATCTCACAAGTTTGCTCTGCGTATAAGGCATGCGCTGATAATGCAAACCGCGCATCACGCCGCGCGTTGACATGCTTTCATTATCCTGCACAAAATTGATGGGCATCACTTTTTCATCAAACTCCTTTTGCGAGAACGACTCAAAGAAATAGCCGCGTGCATCTTTGAATATGCGTGGTTCAATAATCACCACACCATCTATATCGGTTTTAATTACCTCCATATCAACTAATTAATCATCTAAATTATTACCCCAACGCTCCACTTCATCAATCACTTTGAGCAGATATTGGCCATACTGATTTTTAATCATGGGCTGTGCCAATTCTCTCATTTTGTCGGCAGTAATCCAACCTTTGCGATATGCAATACCTTCTAGGCAAGCAATTTTCAAGCCTTGGCGTTTTTCCAACACCTCAACATAGGTTGAAGCCTCACTCAACGAATCGTGTGTACCGGTGTCAAGCCATGCAAATCCGCGACCAAGGGTTTTAACTTTCAACTCACGGTCTTCAAGGAAACTTTGGTTTACCGAGGTGATTTCCAACTCACCGCGAGCCGACGGCTTGATTGTCTTTGCAATCTGCACCACCTTATTGGGATAATAGTAGAGGCCCACCACAGCATAGTGTGATTTGGGATTTTGAGGTTTCTCTTCAATTGAGATACAGTTGCCTTCGGCATCAAACTCGGCTACACCATAACGCTCGGGGTCGTTTACCCAATAACCAAACACGGTAGCCTTGTTTTCTTCTTCGGCTGTGCGAACAGCATCGCGCAACATCGCGCTGAAACCTGCGCCGTTAAAGATATTGTCACCCAACACGAGACACACCGAGTCATCGCCGATAAACTCCTCACCAATGATGAAGGCTTGTGCAAGACCATCGGGTGATGGCTGTTCGGCATACTCAAATCTCACGCCAAAATCGCTACCGTCGCCGAGCAAACGCTTGAACGAAGGCAAATCTTGCGGTGTAGATATAATCAATATCTCACGAATACCAGAGTGCATTAACACCGAAATAGGATAATACACCATTGGTTTGTCATATACAGGCAACAACTGTTTGCTTGTAGCCTTTGTAATAGGATATAAACGGGTGCCGCTACCTCCGGCCAAAACTATACCTTTCATAACTTCATGGTTTTATTTTGTTAATCGCGACGAAAAATGTCACGAGTATATACTTTTTCTTTTACATCGTCGAGTATAGAGTCATATCGGTTGGCAATAATTGCCTGAGACTGAGCCTTAAACTCGTCAAGATTATTGACAACCTTGCTGCCAAAGAAAGTTGTACCGTCTTCGAGCGTAGGCTCATATATAATAACAATCGCGCCTTTGGCTTTGATGCGTTTCATTACGCCTTGAATTGACGATTGACGGAAATTGTCGGAATTTGACTTCATTGTCAATCGGTAAACGCCCACAACCACAGGCTTTTCGAGCGATGCATCAAACGCACTGTTTGCTTGATAACCGCCTGCTATTTCAAGCACACGGTCGGCAATATAATCTTTACGGGTGCGGTTACTTTCCACAATCGCACTCATCATGTTTTGAGGCACATCTTGATAGTTGGCAAGCAACTGCTTGGTATCCTTGGGCAAGCAGTATCCGCCGTAGCCAAACGAGGGGTTATTATAGTGAGTACCGATGCGTGGGTCGAGACCGATGCCTTGAATAATCGCTGCCGAATCAAGACCTTTAACCTCGGCGTATGTGTCAAGTTCGTTGAAATAACTAACGCGAAGTGCCAAATAGGTGTTTGCAAACAATTTTACCGCCTCGGCTTCTTTTAGGCCCATAAACAGAGTGTCAATATTCTCTTTCAAAGCACCTTGTTGCAACAATTCGGCAAAATCGTGTGCTGCTTTTTCCAATCGGGGAATATCGGCAATAGCCTTGATTGCATCGTTTTCCTCATCAAAATTCTCAATAAACTTGGGAATGCCGACAATGATGCGACTCGGATAGAGATTGTCATACAACGCCTTGCTTTCGCGCAAAAACTCGGGCGAGAATATCAAATTAAACTTCTTGCCTTGATGGTTTGAATCTTGAGCAAATTTTGCCGCATATTTGACATAAAGACTACGACAATAGCCCACAGGAATGGTACTTTTTATCACCATTACCGCATCGGGGTTATTTGCGATTACCAAGTCAATCACCGACTCTACGGCCGAAGTGTCAAAGAAGTTCTTTTGGCTGTCATAGTTGGTCGGAGCGGCAATAACCACAAAGTCGGCATCGCGATATGCACTTGCAGCATCTAATGTCGCGGCGAGATTTAACTCTTTCTCTTTCAAGTATTTTTCAATATATTCATCTTGAATTGGAGATATGCATCGATTAATCATATCCACCTTTTCGGGCACGACATCAACTGCGACAACTTCGTTGTTTTGAGCAAGCAAAGTTGCGATACTTAATCCGACATAACCTGTTCCGGCAACGGCTATTTTCATACTCTAAAATATATTCCTATTAAAACTGCATTAGGTTGACAATTCATGATTGACAACCCAACACTTTATTTATTCTTTTTGTTCGCTTTTGCGCCATGCTCATAATAATTGGCACCATATGGATAGCCATATCTACTTCCGTAGCGCCCACCACCATCATCAGTCGTAGCGTTGAGTATAAGCGACAGATTCTTAAATCTTCCGCCTTGATAAATCTCTTCAAGTTCGGGTAGTATATTCTTTTCAAGCAATCCAGCCCTGACAACAAAGAATGTTCGGGTTGCAAATCTCTCAATAATTTGAGTGTCGGCAACGATGTCAATCGGAGGACAGTCAACAAATACATAATCATATTCGCCTTTGATTGTCTCGAAACATTGTGCCAATCGTTCGCTTTCAAGCAACTCGGTGGGATTAGGCGGAATGATACCAACCGGCAACACCCACAAATTATCGTCATACGACGACTTGACAACCAATGACGACAAGTCTTCTTCAACACCAACAAGATAACTGCTCAAACCGCGACGGGGAGAATCGACATAGGCCGATGCCGATGCGTGGCGCAAATCGCCATCGATTACAAGCACTCGTTTACCTTTGAGAGCAAGACTTTTTGCCACATTCATCACCAAGAACGATTTTCCGCTACCAGGATTGAATGATGTGACAACAATCACACGCGACTCATCTTTGTGAGTCATCAACTCCACATTTGTGCGCAGCACGCGGAACGCCTCGTTGATAATATCTCTGTTGCCTTCTTGAACGACAACCACATTTCCCGCCCCGACTTTCTTATTCCAGAACGAAGCCGATTTGCCGTGCAAGGGAATTTCGCCGATCATAGGCACTGACAAGCGGGCCAAATCACGACGGCTACGAACAGTTGTTATAAGACTTTCGCGAAGGAATATATAAGCACACGGTATGAGCAACGCAAGCACAAACGCAACAAACAAAATTTTCATTTTGCCAGGTGATGTGGGACGCAACTCGCCCATCGGAGGTGTGATGATGCGTGTATTGTCAGCAGTAAAAGCTCTTGTCAACTCGTTCTCCTCACGCTTTTGGAGAAGATATAAGTAGAGCGCCTCTTTTACCTTTTGTTGACGGCCGACTGTCAAGAGATATTTTTCCTGACCGGGATTTGCCGCAATGCGACTTGTTGTTTGAGCCTCGTTTTGTTTGAGGTTTTTCAACTGTGTTTCAAGGCTTACCACGAGATTTTCAACCGAAGCCTCGATTGCGCCGCGTGTTGACTCCAAAGAAGCCTCCAAGTCTGCTATCACGGGGTTTTGAACATCGCCACCCGATGAAAGTTGCGATAATCTCAACTGCATTGCGTTATATTCGGCAATCTGCGACTCTACGCTATTGCTTGACAAGCCCGAGTTTGCGGGCAACAATTTGCGGCGGTTTTCGTCTTTTCTCACATAATTGAGAATATATTTTGCCATCGCAAGTTCATTGTTGATTTTGAACATATCCTCCATATGCTTTGAACTTTGCGACATATACATATTGGTCGCTGCAGCCATATCGGGCAACAACTGTTGGCTTTTGTATGACGAAATGCTTTCATCAACATCGCCAAGTTCTTTGACAATGCTATCCAAACGCTCTGCGATGAAACGAGACGTGCTCACAGTGACTTTGTTTTTGTCATCAAGCCATTTTTCGTTGTAAACATTGATAATTTCATTGAGAACATCTACTGCTCGTTGAGGCGAAACATCGATATATGACAAATTGATTACATCGGCATCTTTATTATCGAGTGTCACTTCGAGTTTCTTCTGACAAGCCTGTGCTGTTGAGTGCAAACCGTTTTTGCTTACATAGATGTGATGTGCCTTGCCTTCTTCCCATTGAAGAGTCGGAGTCACGGCAATGCGACCGATGGGTGTGTTCATGGGTTCAATCAACAAACCGGTCACAACCTCATCTGACTTAAATTTCTCATCATCAATTCTCATCACAAATTCCGACAAAGTGACAACACCGTTTTCATCGATGTCAACTTCCACCTTCGCACTTGTGTTTTCGTCCATATCCAAGAATTTCACATTGATGGGGAGATTGGAGCCATAAATGGTTTTCTTGTGGAAAGTGCCGTCGGTTTTATATCTCATATTGAGTTGCAATCGCTCCACGACTTCCATCATCACCGATGGCGAGTTGATGGCAATCAGTTCGTTATAGACATTGCTGTTTGTTGAGAACAAGCCCAAATTTGAGAACTCGCCCACTGCGTTTGAAATCGACGAACCTTCTGAGCCCGACTTAATCAACACCTGTGACGAGCGTGTATAACTCGGTTCTTTAACAAGAATATATGCCACCGCGAGTGTCATTACGATAGCAAATGATGCTACAAACCAATACCATTTTGACAAGCACATGAACACAAAATCCTTGATGCTCAATGTTTGTTGGTTGTTTTCCTCTTCTACATATTGTTTTTTCTGCGAATTTACAGCCATAACAGAAATCTTATTTTAAGTCTACTGAGTTTACGATAAGCAATGCCACAGATGTCAACAACGATGCAATAGAAATCCAGAACGAAGTCGAACGGATGTTATTGCCATTGACTGTTGATTGGCGTTGTCTCACCTTATTGGGTTGAACATATATGATATCGCCTTGTTGCAAATAAAATGCAGGCGAATTTACCAAATCTTGTGCCGATGTCAAGTCAAGCACATAAGTCACTTGTTTGCCACCTTCGTTTCGCAACACAATCACGCCTTCGCGCTCGCCCATAACGGTCAAGTCGCGCGCCATGCTTATCGCTTCCAAAATTGTCATTTTGTCTTTGTCAAGGCTATAACGACCGGGGCCGTTCACTTCACCGAGAACCGAGAATGTGAGATTAGCAAACTCAACAGTAACCACCAATGGGTCGTCCTGCAACAAACGCTTGTCCAAAAGCATGCGTTTGATTTCGTTGGACAACTGTTCGCGAGTCATGCCTTCAACCTTCACCTTACCCAAGATAGGGAATTCGATAAAACCTTCGCTATCGACAGTGTAGCACGACAAGCCTTGTGATTGTTGGGTATAATTGATTGTCTGACCTATGCGAGTAGGCACATAAGGAAGGTTGTAAAGATTGTTATATTCTTGGTCTTTTGTGTTTACAACTACCGTAATTTTATCTCCTGTTTTGAATTTTATGTCGCCGCTTGTAGCCAAAGCCAACTGTGTTGCGGCATCAACATCTTGGAAATAAGAAATTTTAGGAGTAGAGCATGATGAGATAAACAACACACTCACAAGCACATATAACAAGTTTAAATTAACACGCATTTGTATTTGCATTATCGGTTTTACAAAACATTTTTATACAAATACAAAGGTAACTCTTTTATTTCAAAGAGTCAAATTAAAAGACACTTTTATGGCGCACGAAATACACTTATACAACGCGACAAACGGCATTTTGCAATTTCACAATCGCCACCTCGCCTACTGCTTTCTGAAACGAGTCAACAGCACATTCAATCCCACCCAAAGCAAAATATCAAAAAGCAAGATTAAATTCACATCAAGCACCCACGACAACACCACATTGAGCAGGATAAGGGCAATCGACATGGCAAGAATAAACACCATCACCACTCGTTGCGACAATCCTGTAGCCATCATCTTGTGGTGAATGTGAGTTTGGTCGGGCTTAAAGGGGCTGCCACCGCGACGAATGCGGCCGATAACCACCCTCACAACATCAATGCAAGGAATAAACAACGGCGCATAAGCCAACACCATCGGGTTGACATCTCTCACAGTTGCGCCAATCTGGCTTATCTTAACAGCAAAAAAGCACAACAACAAACCCAATGTGAGCGAGCCTGTGTCGCCCATAAATATCTTCATGCGCTTTTTCGCATCGCCAAACACATTGAAGTAGAAAAACGGCACGACTGTACCCAACACGGCAAATGCAATAGCGGCGTAAATGTATTCGCCAACCATAAAGAAGGTTATGCCATAGCACAAAAACGCTATCGCACTCATGCCCGATGCCAATCCGTCAACACCATCAATAAAGTTTATCGCATTGACTATATACACCACCATGAACACCGTAAACACCGCGCCCAACCAATAAGGCACCGTATCAAGGAAAAACACCCCATAGAAATGACATGCACACAGGCCCGACGCCAACAGCAACAAGCCGCTTGTGATTTGAGCGACAAATTTGCCACGGTATCTCACACCAATCAAGTCATCGGCAAGCCCAACAAGGTATATCACAATTACTGCGCTTGTCAAAAACGCAATGCTTTTCATATCCGACACCAAGCAAGTCAACACCTCGATAGAGTCAAACACCAAGGTAACGCCCAACAACAACGACACTGACAAAATAACCACCGGCATGAAAGCCATGCCACCCAATCGCGGCACTGCGCCTTGATGTATTTTGCGACCGTCAATGTTGTCAAACAGTCGTTTCTTGAACGCAATGAGCAATATCTGCGGAATAAGCACGCCCGAGAACACGACGGCCACCACAAATACCGACAAAACTGATATCAGCCAAAACAGACTCATGACTTCTTGATTTCGTTAAACGCTTTATTACTCCCCTACAATAACAAAAGGTTTTGAGGGGAAGTTTTGATTTACTGTAATTTCAACTTTATCGCCAAATTTCACATCAAGGCGAATTGATGTCACCCAATTGACATAATGAATCTTTGCCGACAATGTGTTGTCTTCATTCCACGCATAGCAAGAGCCGGTGTAGAATGGGCCGGTAATTCCCGAAAAGCGCGCTTGCGCACCAATAGAGTAATTGGGATAACCGCCAAGTTGAGATGTGAGCCATTGCTTGTAGCCCAACTCGATAGCCGACTTGCTGCCGTCTTCCTCAACAACATTGAGAACGACTTTTTCTTTATCAAAAGCAAAAGCAACCGATTTCCAACCGAGTTTATTCTTTCCTAATTTGATTTTCTTGCCGTTGTATTTCTTAGACAAGTCGTTATATTCATTTCCCTCAAGCAAAGGAAGAGACGCAGAGGCCTCATATTTTTCCAATGATTCCAACGCTGCGGGAGTAGTTTCAATAGCGCAATTCAAGCAATGTTTCACCACTGTATTCCAAATATTACCGCGTTCGGGCCAGCCTTTACTTCTCGAGCATTGGTTTAAGACTACCACCATATTCTTTTGAGGCACAACGATTATATATTGACCAAACGCACCGTCAGCGCGCCATGCACCGGGATACTCGCAAAGCCAAATCTGATAACCATAATCATTGGCATCGCGCACGACTCTAACAGTCATCATTTCGTCAATCCATTCGCTTGAAATCAACTGCTTGCCTTCCCATTGGCCTTTATTCAAGAGCAACTGACCAAACATTGCCTGCGACATTGCCGACATATAAATACCCCAGCCGCCGGTTACGATGCCTTTGGGACACAATTCCCATTCTACATCATTGATTCCCATAGGGTCAAACACGCGTTCCTTCAACAATTGCAACACATCTTTACCCATAACTTGCTGCACAACAGCCGACAATAAGTAAGTTTCGATTGAATCATAAGAATATCTCGTGCCAGGTTGCGCAAACAACGGGCGAGACAAATAGTAGTCAACCCAGTCTTGCTGTGTGTTGCGCATACCGCCTTCGGTCTTAAAGCCCGAGCGCATGGTGAGCATATCTTTGATTTTAACGCCTGCTATTGTTGAGGCATATTTGGGGAAGAATTTTGTCAACTCATCTTCTACCGACAGCTTGCCGTCATCAACTGCAAGACCCACTGCGGCAGCAACAAAAGTTTTAGACACCGAATAAAGTGTGTGACGATGTTCTGCTTTGAATGGTGCAGGGTGCAATTCACCTGCCACCTTGCCGTCAACCATAACAATCAAGTGATGCAACTCGGTCTCGGTGCTTGCAAGCAATGAATCATAAAGCAACTCAAGTTGCTTGGGCGCAATACCCACCGATGCGGGTGACACTCGCTGAGGTTTGGCACTTGCAAATGCCGCCAACGGCAGCATCAAAAATAAAAATGCTAAAACTTTAATGGTTGACAACTTTTTCATTTCTAAAAGTTATTTATTAGTAAAACTCCACAAAGTTAACAAATTAAAATGTAAAAAGCACACCAATCACAAAAATTGATGTGCTTTTATCTATATTATTTCGCTATTGACTACAAACTGTCGCCAAAATCTTCGCGGAATTTAGCAGCCAAACGGTCTTGCCAATCATCGATAGCCTCCAAGCGGCCAGAGAAGAAACGCAATACTTGTGGCTCATCTTTCCACTTCAAACCGCCAATCAAGTGACGGTTGTCATACAACCATTTCACGCGGTCGGCACAATACTTGATTTGAGAGAGTGTGAACACACGGCGAGGACATGCCAAGCGCAACAATTCCAATTCGGCATAGTTTTCTGTACCGTCTTCGTTGCGTTGTTCTGAAATTGAACCGCGTTCCATACCACGAATACCGCCGGCAATATACAACGCCGCTGCGAGAGCACCTGCGGGATACATTTCGTGGGGCATGTCGGGCAAGAATGCCGACGCATTGATGTGAGCGCCAAGACCACCGGCTGGCTTAACCATAGGCACACCATATTCATCAAGCTCTTTAACGAGATATTCAATGAATTGAGGACCTTGATTGATGATTTCTTCGTCCATAGTTTCAAGAAGACCAACTGCCATGGCTTCCATAGCGCGCACTTCCATACCACCATAAGTCAAGAAACCTTCAAACAAAGGAATCAACTCTTTCATCTTCATGATGAGGTCGTTATTGTTAGACACGATACCACCACCGCGAGAGAAACCGAGTTTGCGGCTTGAAAAATAGATGAGGTCCATCGCATCGGCAATCTTGTGAGTGATTTCCTTGATAGACATGTTTTTAGCTGCTTCTTCGCGAGTCTTGATGAAATACAAGTTATCTTGCAACAACGATGCGTCAAGAACCGACATAATGCCGTTTTCGCGACACACTTTTGCCACTTCGAGCATATTTTCCATCGAAAGGGGCTGACCGCCAATGAGGTTAGTACCGGCTTCGATGCGCACAAAAGGAATATGCTCTGCACCCACTTCGGCAATAAGCGCTTTCAAACGGTCGATATCGAAGTTTCCTTTGAAAGGATGAATATAATCGGGGTCGAGACCTGCTTTTGTCACAAGTTCTTCTACTCTACCGCCCATGCGAGTGATGTGAGCTTTTGTAGTAGTGAAGTGGAAGTTCATGGGCACAACATCGCCAGGTTTTACAAACGATTCGGCAAGGATGTTTTCACATGCACGACCTTGGTGAGCGGGCAAGAAATACTCGGTTTTGAACACTGTTTTGAGAGCCGACACCAAGCGGTTGTATGTTTCAGAGCCTGCATAAGAGTCGTCGGCTTGCATTGATGCAGCCACCTGATTATCACTCATCGCGTTAACGCCCGAGTCGGTAAGCATATCCATGAACACATCTTTGTTTTGCAACAAGAAAGTGTTGTTACCGGCTTCTTTGATTTTGGCTACGCGTTCTTCTACATTGGGGAGAAAAAGTTTTTGGACCACTCTCACCTTGTGCATTTCCAAGGGTACTTGTTGGTCTTGTTGGTAAAATTTTACTACTGACATAGGTTTGTTATTTAGATTTGTTTGTTTTATGCGATTGGTTTTTATCTTTTGCTTGCAAATATAATTCTTTTATATCAATTTTATAGCATTTTTGCAAAAATAATTACAAAATTTCAGCCAAACCGTCATTTTTGACAATTTGGCTGATATTTCACACTTGTTTATTCACTACTTTATAACAATATACTGAATAGGCTGCTCTTTCACCTCATCCATGGGGCACGACTGATACTTAACCTTGTCAAAATCTATGGTTGACAAGTCTATGCACCTAATCGAGTTGTCATAGGCGGTTTTGTAATACACCATGCGATGAGTCAAGTCTATTGCCGATGTCCATTGAGTAGCACTCGGAATGTCGGGGACCTCGCCGGCGGGGTGTTCAATACCGATGGGAATGTCAAAATTGTTGAGAATGTGGAAACATTGCAACACTGTTTCGTGGCCTGTTGCGAGTTGCGGTGCCGTTGCGCGATAAAACGCTATCCTCACAAATCGTGACGGAGGAGTTGCATCGCCCGGCAAGCCCAAGAAACCCGAATTACCGCCAATAGGCTTTAATGTCACATCGCCCAATTTACGGTCGGGAGCAGCACCCGGAAACAGATTTACATAATTATTAAGGTTGGTCACATGCCACTGAAATCCGGGAGCGTTGGTCAGCACACCCACAGTATTTTCATAGAAGTGAGGCTCACCGTCAACAATTTCAAGCACAACTTGACGGCCCGACGGCTCACCGATGCGATAATGCACCACCGAATTCCGGTCAAGACCAACGATGCGAACATTGCCAATTGCCTCTTTAACCTCGTCAATCGATGCAAATTGCGTCAATATCCATGTGGGCACTTGCAAATCTCCGAGTGTTTCATCATTATGCGACGGTGAATATTCTTGATACTGACCATATTCGGGAAAGAAAAACAACCCGGCCGACAGTCCAGCCTCGTTAACGCCTTCGCAAATAAACTCCTTCATCACCACCGACATGCCCACAACACCAAAATTGGCCGTAAACATCAGTCCGTTAATGCCCGTTGGAGTAAAAGATGTTATTTCCTGACCGCGGGGAATAATCACATACTCGCTTTTCAAAGCTCCTGCCGCAGCTTCAATAGTGCGCGCTTGCACATACGAGCCATCACGAGCTGTGAGCGACAATCCCGTGCACGCCATTGCCTGCACTGCGCCGCAACACAAAGCCGTCCCTAACATAACTTTACTATTCATATCTGGTACATATAAAATTAAACTACACACCTATAACACCCCACCACTCCGTTTTGTTTCGGACCATAAAAAAATGCGGCCAATGATGACCGCACAATGAAATAACTAACGCTATTTGTTATTATTTTTATATCCCTCCAGGAAGTAATCAATAGAATCCCAAGTCGGGTCTGTTTCTATTCGGTATTCAAACGCTCTTGTTTGATCACCTTTGGCAATAAGGTCATCAAGATAGTTTATTGCCAAATCCGGATTATTTAGCACCCATATCATTTGGCATGTTCCATCATTACTGGTCACTCGTGCCACAAACAAAGCATTGGGATGGACGGCATCATTTTTTAGTGCTTTATCAAATTCATCTGTAAAATTTCGCATAACCGCAAACTCCTCAGATGAAGGCCATTGATTTTCATCAACATCTTCAAATTCAAATATGATTGAGCAATAATAGCCAAACACTTGTTTTAATTGCACGTCTTCCTTATAGTCCCCCAAAGACTTATTTATTAGCATAAGGTGCAACTCGACACCATCTTTTGAACGCACTTCTGCTAGGACAAAACTCTCATCAGGCAAACATATATTCACCTGGCGTGTTTCTTTCTTTTTCCCAAATAGCCTGCCCTTAACCCCCATACTTATTTCTCTTTCAGAGCCTTATAACTATTTACCACAAAACTCATCAACTATTATAGAACTCGGTGAATGCTTTGATTACATAAACATGGTCGTCGGTTGAGCATGTTTCTCTCACCGAGTGCATTGCCCACATTGCGCTACCCATATCCACGCCACGCAAGTCAAGTTGCGATGTGAGAATATTGCCCAGAGTTGAGCCACCGGCCGAGTCACTGTGGTTGACAAAGTATTGACAAGGCACTCCAGCTTTGTCACACACGGCCTTAAACACCGCTGCCGAGTCGGCATCGGTCATATATTTGCAATTGGCGTTTATCTTGATAACAGGACCGTCGCCAAGCACGGGGTGGTTGGTCGGGTCATGCTTTTCGGCATAGTTGGGGTGAACGCCATGTGCATTATCGGCGCTAACCATAAACGAGCGGGCAACAGCACGCAAAAATTCTTCTTCACCGCCACCTTGGCATGCCACGATGCGGCGCAAGATATTGGCCAACACAGGCGATGCTGCACCTTGTTTTGTGCCACTGCCGGTTTCTTCGTTGTCAAATATCGCCATTACGCGAGTCATTGAGCCATTACCCGATTCAAGAAGGGCTGTCATAGCAGCGTGAGCCATACCCAAGTCATCAAGACGGCCCGATGTGATAAACTCATCGTTTACACCCACCAAGCAAGCGGGTGTGGTATCATAGAGCAACAAGTCGCAGTCGAGAATATCTTGCTCGTCAACACCCAATTCATTTGCAACAAGTCGCAACACATAGCCGTCGCGCTCAATCATGCTGTCAATGCGGCCAATCACGGGCAACATATCTTTTTGTCTTGACAAATGATTGCCATCATTTACCGAGCGGTTAAAGTGGATTGCCAAATGTGGGATTGTGAGCAACGGACGGCCAATCTTTACAAGTTTTGTCACGGGATTCAACACATCATTGCTGCGCAACATCACTCGGCCGGCGATTGACAAAGGACGATCAAACCATGTATAGAGAATAGGGCCGCCATAAACCTCGGTGTTGAGTTTCAAAATGCCGCCGTCCGACACCATTTCGGGATTGGGTTTGATGCGGAAACCGGGCGAATCGCTATGTGCCGAGATAATCTTAAATCCGTCGGCAGCGCCACCCTCGCCCACCACAAAGGCAAATATGGCCGAGTGGTTTTTAACTACATATCGGCGGTCGCCGGCTTTGAGGTTCCAAGCATCGGCTGGATTTAACTGACTGAATCCGTTGGCTTCAAGTGTTTCGCTAATGGTTTTTACCGCCCAAAAGTTACACACACTTTTGTTCATAAAGTCAACAAGGCCTGTTATATATTTATGATTTCTCATACACTCAGATTTTTATTGATTATCACTAATGTTATAATTGATTCCGTGCAACGCTCTCATCACATTGCACAAACGTTGTCCCCAATAACTTTCAAACTCGTCTCTCACGGCCACAACAGCCATTTCGACCAATTCTTCGGGGCTTTCTTTCACCATAACCACAAAGTTATACAGCACCTGGAAAATATCGGCCAATCCTTCCGACACACTCGCCGCAATGGGAGTGTCAGAATACTTCATATCTTCCTCAAACACTTCGAGATACACATCATCAGGACCGAGCAGATTTTCAACCGAACATCTTACCGATTCATAATAATCTTCCTCGAGCGCGCTTTCCAAATAAGCCTCATCGCTCGGGTCAAAATCGGTTTTCAAGTCGGTGGCTGAGATGTAAATTCGCGGCAACAATCGCAACATCGATTGCACAAAAGCCTCGCGTTCGCTTTCGCGGGCCTGCCCCATTGCCACACAGTATTCATTGCACAATGCAATAAATGCCAAAGTGTTTGTGTTTAACGCTGTATTATCCATTATATATATGTTATTTTTTATACAAATTGTGTTTTATGATATAGTCGTTCACGCCTTTGGGCAAAAACGCGTCCATATCATTGCCGAGGGCTATCCCCTCTCTGATAAATGTGCTTGACAAATTCACCACCGGTGCATCAACAAATCTCACGCCATCAACATCGCCGATAACGACATCATAACCGGGGCGAGGATACACTATCACGCCATAATCGGCAATAATGCGGTCGCTATCGCGCCAACGGTCAAATATCTGCCAATTATCCGAACCGATAATAAGACTGAATTGTTTGTCGGGATAATCTTTTTTAAGACGGTCGAGAGTGTTGATGGTATATGACGGTCGCGGCATCGACAGCTCGATGTCACACACCTTTATATGCTCGCAATCGCCGGCCGCCACTTGCAACATTGCCAATCGATGATTGTCGTCGGCAAGGCCATCGGCCTCTTTGAGCGGATTGCGTGGCGACAGCATGAGCCACACTTGGTCAAGGCCGGCATATTGGGCCAAATAGCTCGCAAGCATCACATGTCCGACATGAACCGGATTAAACGAGCCGCCTAATACACCTATCCGTGTCACTCCGTTATGAATTAATGTGATTTAATATTGCGGCGCGTGTTTCGGCTACGGCCTTTTGAAGGTCGTCATTAACTACACAGCAGTCATATTGCGGAGCAAAACCGATTTCAAATTCGGCCTTGCCTACACGCTCGTCAATCACCTCGGGAGCATCGGTGGCACGGCCTTCAAGACGGCGGCGCAACTCTTCTACCGACGGGGGCATCACAAAGATACTGATGGCACGCTCGCCATACATGCGCTTGACATTAACGCCACCTTTGACATCAATATCGAGAATTACATTGTGGCCTGATTGGCAGATGCGTTCCACCTCACTTTTAAGCGTTCCGTAAAAACGACCGGGATACACTTCCTCAAACTCCACAAATGCGTCCTCGGCGATTTTTTGGCGAAACTCATCATCGGTCAAGAAGAAATAGTTTACGCCATGCTCCTCGCCCACGCGAGGCTGACGGTTGGTTGCCGACACCGAAAATTGCATATCAACACCGCCTTGCTTAAAAATCTCGTTGATAATAGTTGATTTGCCACAACCCGAAGGGGCTGAAATTATGATGATTTTTCCTGCCATATCCGTTACATTACATTCAACACTTGCTCTTTGATTTGCTCCAACTCATCTTTCATTTTCACAACGAGTTTTTGCATCTCGGCATGGTTGCTTTTTGAGCCGAGGGTGTTGATTTCGCGGCCCATTTCCTGACTAATGAAACCGAGTTTTTTACCTTGGCCTTGACCAGTTGCCATTGTTTCCATAAAATAGTTGAGGTGCTGTGCAAGGCGCTGTTTTTCTTCGTTGACATCAAGTTTCTCGATATAGAAAATCATTTCTTGTTCAAGGCGCGATTTGTCATAGTCGATAGAGCCAAGTTTAGCCAAACCGTCTTCGATGCGGGCGCGGATTTTTGCCACACGCTCGCCCTCATACTGCGGCACTTCGGCCAACAAATTACGAATGTTATCAATGCGGGCAGTGAAGAAGTCTTCAAGTTTGCGACCTTCAACAGCACGGAACTGCATCAACTCTTCAACGGCTTTGCTGACTGCTTCCACCAATGCCTCCGACTCGTCTTCGGCCAACGCTTCGTGAGCATCAGACTTGATAGCATCGGGCAATCGCAACAACACGCTATACCAATCTTCGGGCAAGGGAATTGACAATGCCGCAGCCATTTCTTCATATTGTTTTTTGTATGCAGCCATCAAAGGCACATTAAGCGTGATTGCAGCCTCTTCGGTTATTGTTTCGATGTGCACAATCAAGTCAACCTTGCCTCGTTCCAAACGGCGCGACACAAGATTGCGCAATTCAAGTTCTTTTTCACGATATGCAGCAGGCACGCGTGCCGACATGTCAAGTTGCTTACTGTTAAGCGACTTGATTTCTACTGTAATTTTTTTATTGGGAAGTTCGACAACCGACTTGCCAAACCCTGTCATTGATAAAATCATAACTATTTTTGCTTATTTTCTGCAAATATACGATTTAAGCGGGAAAAAGCACTAAATTTGCACAAAAATTCAACGATAACTACCAATGGCAGTCATTTTACACATCGAAACATCGACCAATGTGTGCTCGGCAGCAGTTTCCGACAACGGCATGGTGCTCGAACACTTTGAAGATTATAAAGGACAAAACCACGCCGCTTTGCTCAGCGGTTATCTCAAAAAATGCCTTGACTATATCAAGGAACACAACCAAAAACTCGATGCCATTGCCGTGAGCATCGGCCCCGGCAGTTACACAGGCTTGCGCATCGGCTTGTCCGAAGCCAAAGGCCTCGCCTATGCATTAGACATTCCCCTCATCGGCATCGACACGCTCAAAATCATGGCCACATCGGTAATGTTTAACCATGACATTGACCCCGATTCCATGTTTGCGCCCATGATTGATGCCCGTCGCATGGAGGTATACACTTCGGTGCTTGACCTTGGCCTCAACGAAGAGATGAAACCTTCGCCCCTCATCCTTGACGAAAGATCTTATGCACAGTGGCTTGAAAATGGTCCTGTGGTGTTCTTTGGCAACGGCAGCGATAAGGCTCGCGAGGTTATCAAGCACCCCAACGCCCACTTTATTGCCAACATTCACCCCTTGGCATCTGATATGCTTGCATTGGCCGAAATGGCATTCCGTCGCGGTGAATTTCTTGACTTGGCCTATTCAGTTCCGGCCTACCTCAAAGATTTCCAAGCAACAACCCCCAAGAACAAAATCTAAATCGCCAAATAACAACAAAAAAAATGGGACCCGCAAGGTCCCATTTTTCATATAGATATGTGTTCTTTTTTTTAGAATGTCCACTTCAATGCGAGAGTGGGAATAGCATAGAAACGGTTGTTTTTGCCGTCTGCGGGCCAAACAAGGTTGTTGCACAACTCCACCTCTGCGCCAACGCTCAAATTCATGTTATCATCAACACCATTTAGGCGATTGAGGTTAAACCAGAATTGGGGTTCGCTACTCAAAATCAATGAACCATTCACAGTGGGGTCATACCACAAATCGGCATAACCGCTAAATGTGAACATACGGTCGGCAAAGTGCATACCCCAAACCGTTGTCAACTGCCAACTGTGTTTTGTGCTACCCGCATAGTGTGCAAGATATTTATACAACGCTTGCACTGAGAATGTGCGTGAGAAATTACTGTTTGCCCAATTATATGCAGCACCGGCCAAATATGCATCGTTATAACTGCCTATCGGTTCGCCTTCATCGTTAGGCATTCCCGACAAACCACCATTATATTCAATGTGAATTGCTACGGGAGCATTCCAGAATTTCAATTCGCGAGACAATTCGGTGTAAACGCTTTTGAGTTGATTGCCACCCAAATCGGCATCTACAAAGAAATAAGTGCTACCCCACTTGTCGGGAGTAAAGTTTTCAATAGTCGCTGTCAAGTATTGACGGTTTGACAATTCCTTGCCATAGATATTGTGACCAAAGTCATAGTGCAACTGCAAATTGAGTTGAGCTGCCATAGGCAACACTGCCATTACGGCCAATGTCATAGTCAAAAATAACTTCTTCATAACTTTCTTTTTTTACATTAAGAATTTCAACATGAATAACGCTGTGAGAATATACATTCCGACTTTAACCTTCTTGTAGTTACCCGAGAGAAGGTTAACTGCAACATAAGCCAAGTGGCCATAAACGATACCGTCAGAGATGCTATAACACAAGGGCATGAACACGATACACACAAATGCGGGGATTGCTTCGGAATAATCGTTAAAATCGATTTTCACAACTGCCGACATCATCATAAGACCCACAAGCACAAGAATGGGTGCTGTTGCAGCCGAGGGAATGGCAAGGAACAAGGGTGCAAAGAAAATAGCCAACAAGAAGCAGAGACCTGACACCACTGCCGTCAAACCGCTGCGACCGCCTTCGTTAACACCGGCTGCACTTTCCACAAATGTAGTCACCGTACTTGTACCCATCATAGCACCGGCTGTTGTTGCGATAGAGTCAACCACAAACGCCTGTTTCAAATGAGGAATTTTGCCGTCTTTAACCATTCCGGCCTTGTGTGTTACACCGATAATTGTTCCGATAGTGTCAAACAAGTCAACAAACAACAATGTGAACACAATCACTGCCATTTCTTGCGTAAAAATCTGACTCCATTCAAATTTCATGAAGATAGGCGCAATTGAAGGAGGTGTACTGAACACACCTGTAAATTGAGTTACTCCCATGGGGATACCTATAATAGATGTGGCCAAAATACCTATAAGCAACGCTCCTTTCACTTTCTTAACAAGCAAAATCGAAGTGAGCACAAGACCAATCATTGCCAACAATGCCGAGCCATGAGTAACATCACCAATACTTACAAGTGTCGCTTCGTTATTAACGATTACTCCACAACTTTGCAAACCAATAAACGCGATGTACAAACCGATACCGACACCTACTGCATTCTTAACCGTGTCGGGAAGCACATCTACAATCATTTCACGCAAGTTGGTAATTGACAAAATAAAAAAGATAATACCTTCAATAAACACTGCGGTCAATGCAAACTGCCATGAATAGCCCAAAATCGAGCATACCGTATAGGCAAAAAAGGCGTTAAGGCCCATACCGGGAGCCAATGCAAAGGGTAATTTTGCAATAAGGCCCATCAAGATAGTTGCTATACCCGAAATTACTACTGTTGTTGTAAACAACGCCCCTTTATCCATACCGGCATCGGCCAGAATGTTAGGGTTGACAGCCAAGATATAGGCCATGGTCAAGAATGTAGTGATACCGGCCATAATCTCGGTTTTCACCGTCGTTTCCTTGGGATTAAATCCAAATAATTTTGCTAACATTGATTATATAAATTTAAATTCTACTGCAAACTTACACATTATTTCACAATTAAGAGAACTTTTGCCCAAGAAATTGGTTTATTCATAATATACAAAGGCACATATCTCAACTCTCACACAAATTAATCACGCATTTGTCAAAACCATCCTCCCCCATGAGCAAAAACATCACACAACACATTACATATATCGGCGTCGACGACCACGACCTTGACCTTTTTGAAGGTCAGTATGCCTTGCCTAACGGCATTTCTTACAACTCATTTATTATATTTGACGAGAAAACCGCGATAATCGACACTGTTGATTTTCGCAAAAGCGAGGAATGGTGGCACAACCTCGACAAAGCCCTCAACGGTCACAAACCCCATTACCTGATTGTGCACCACATGGAGCCAGACCACTCGGGCAACATTGCCAAGGTTATCAATCGCTTTCCCGAAATTAAAATCGTTGCATCAGCCAAGGGCATTGCCATGCTTCCGCAATTTTTTGAAGGCATTGATTTTGCCGACAACACCATCACCATCAATGACAACGACACCCTCAACCTCGGCCGTCACACACTGCGTTTCATGACCGCACCTATGGTGCATTGGCCCGAAGTAATTGTCACCTATGAAACATCAGAGAAAATACTCTTTTCAGCCGACGCCTTTGGCAAGTTCGGAGTATTGAGCCACAACGAAAATTGGGACGACGAAGCACGCCGCTATTATTTCAATATCTGTGGCAAATATGGCATACAAGTTCAAGCATTACTCAAAAAAGCCACAGCATTTGACATCGCGACAATCTGCCCCCTTCACGGCCCCATATTGAGCAACGATATAGACCACTACTTCGGCCTATATGACACTTGGAGCAAATATGAACCGGAGACCGACGGAGTTTTCATCGCCTATGCCTCAATCTATGGCGCAACGGCTCACGCAGCACAAATCCTCGCCCAAATGCTCCACGACCGAGGCGTTGACAACATATCAATCTGCGACCTTTGTCGCGACGACATGTCCAAGGCATTGAGCGAAGCGTTTCGCATGAGCCGAATGGTTATAGCCTCGGCCTCATACGACGGCGGCCTCTTTCCCGCCATGCACGATTTTCTGCACCACCTGCTCATCAAGAACTATCAAAACCGCCGCGTCGGCATCATCGAAAACGGCTCATGGGCACCAAGCGCAGCACGCATCATGACCGATATGGTCGGCCGAATGAAAAACATCAAACTATCCGAGCCCATCGCCACCATAATCTCACGCATGAAACAGACCGACCTCACAACCCTCTCCCACCTCGCCACCGCCATGACTCAATAGTACATTAAAAGTCCCCAAATTGACTCGCACCACACCTGTGGTTGTTTATCTAAAATAATCTTCATTTTTAACATATTTCAACACCCCTATACCATCATTCTTGCCCAACCCACCTGCTAACTTTGTGCCATAATCAAAAACGACAATCTAAAATCTGAAAATTATGGCAACAATTATCGCACTTGCAATCACTGCATCAATTCTCTCAATCATGAACATTCGTGAAAAATCACAAAACCAAAAGCACTCTAACCAACACTAAACACTATGACAACCCTCCAATTTGAAGCAACGGTGTGTTGCGGCGGCGGAGACGGCGGAGAAATATCTTTTGCCGTAAACATCACCGACGAGGCGCATCAACTAATCACCAACGAAATAACCACGGCACTCAATGCTCCCGATGCCAATTGGTGCGACGAATGCGATTTAATAGAATCGATATTCAGCGCAAAATTTCCCGAGATTCATCAAATGATTTTGCGCGAGGCACAAAACGAGTGTGATGACCTCGGCGAAGACGATATTGACTGCATAATGATTAATTTCGCACACCCATTCCAAGACCTTATCGACATCTACTATGATTCGCTCGAAGAATAACCCTTTATCAACCCGTCATATAGCCCCTTTAATGGGGCTTTTTTATTGAAACAAGCACCCAAACGACACCTGCTAACAGGCACTTTTCACCCCTTCTCATGGCAAATTGCGCAAAAACGCATAAAAAAGATAAATCTACACGCAAAAAATAAGGTTACATTTGGTTATTTACTCAAAAAAGTTTGTACCTTTGCATGCAATAAAATCAAAAGCATCATTTTTATGTCATTTATTGCAGATAGAGTAAAAATGGACGGTCTCACTTTTGACGATGTCCTCTTGATTCCGGCTTACTCGGAAGTACTCCCCCGATGTGTAGATCTCACTACAAAATTCTCTCGTAACATAACTTTGAATGTGCCCATCGTTTCGGCCGCTATGGATACCGTTACCGAAGCACAACTCGCTATCGCCATCGCTCGCGAAGGTGGTATCGGTGTTATTCACAAGAATATGTCTATCGCCGAACAAGCCCGTCAGGTTCACGCCGTAAAACGCGCCGAAAACGGTATGATTTACGACCCCGTAACCATCAAGAAAGGCAGCACTGTGCAAGACGCCCTCAACATGATGGCCGAATATCACATTGGCGGTATTCCCGTTGTTGACGACAACAACAAGTTGCTCGGTATCGTTACAAACCGCGACTTGCGCTTTGAACTTGACCGCACTCGTCTCATTGACGAAGTGATGACTTCTGAAAACCTCGTCACAACAAACCAATCTACAAATCTTGAAGAAGCTGCACAAATTCTGCAAGAGCACAAAATCGAAAAACTCCCCGTAGTTGACAACGAAGGTCACCTCATCGGTCTCGTTACATATAAAGATATCACCAAAGCCAAAGACAAACCCTTTGCATGCAAAGACAGCCTCGGCCGCCTTCGCGTAGCAGCAGGTGTTGGTGTTACTGGCGACAGCATGGAACGCGTTGACGCGCTCGTTGAAGCTGGCGTTGATGCTATCGTTATCGACACAGCACACGGCCACACTAAAGGCGTAGTTGGCGTGCTTCGTGCCGTTAAAGAAAAATATCCCCACATCGATGTAGTTGTTGGTAACATCGCTACCGGCGAAGCCGCTAAATATCTCGTTGAAAACGGCGCTGACGGCGTTAAAGTAGGTATCGGTCCCGGTTCTATCTGTACAACTCGCGTTATTGCCGGTGTTGGTGTTCCCCAATTAAGCGCAGTATATGATGTAGCAAAAGCTCTCGAAGGCACAGGCGTGCCCTTAATTGCTGACGGCGGTATCCGCTATTCAGGCGACATCGTTAAGGCTCTCGCTGCAGGCGCTTACTCTGTAATGCTCGGCGGTATGCTCGCAGGTGTTGAAGAGTCTCCCGGCGAAACAATCATCTACAACGGCCGTAAATATAAAGCATATCGCGGCATGGGTTCACTCGAAGCAATGGAAAAAGGTTCAAAAGACCGTTATTTCCAAGCAGGCGAAGCCGACACCAAGAAACTCGTTCCCGAAGGTATTGCCGCTCGCGTTCCCTACAAAGGCTTGCTCTATGAAGTGGTTTACCAAATGCTCGGCGGTCTCCGTGCCGGTATGGGTTACTGCGGTGCAGAAAACATCGAGAAACTCCACACAGCCAAGTTCACTCGCATCACTAATGCCGGTGTTGCCGAAAGCCACCCCCACGATGTGGCTATCACAAGTGAAGCGCCCAATTACAGCGCATCACACCAATAATGGGCAATGCCGTCATAAAGCATAACTAAAATTGTAATAGAGATATAATAAAACACAATGTGTTTCCGTTATATCTCTATACTTTTTTATTATCACTGATTAAAATCGTCTTAAATAAGCAAATTACAATGAAAAAACTTATTCTGTCGGCGGCCTTGTTGACTGCAACATTGCTTTCAGCATCAGCCAAAAACAATGACCCGGTGCTCATGACCATCAACGGCAAAGATGTGCGCCTCAGCGAATTTCAATACCTTTATAACAAAAACAACAGCCAACAAATTCAACAGCAATCGCTCGATGAGTATGTTGACATGTTTGTAACATACAAACTCAAAGTTGCCGACGCCGAAGCAGCAGGCATTGACACCACAATGTCATTTGTTCGCGAATTCAAAGGCTACCGCAACGAGTTGGCCCGTCCCTACCTCACTGATGCTTCTGTTCGCGACAGTCTCATCAAAGTCGCATACAGCCACATGGCCGAAGATGTTGATGTGAGCCACATCATGATGACATATACAGGCGACCACGACATGGACACCAAAACCACCGCTACGCTCGACAGCATTCGCACCGCTATCATCAACGGCGCTAGCTTTGAAGAAGCGGCAGTGAAACACTCAATTGACCGTTCAGCCGTGCAAAACCACGGCCGCATGGGCTTTATCACAGCCGGCCGTTTCCCCTATGCTTGGGAAGATGCAGCATACAATACTGCCGTTGGCGAAATCTCACCTGTTATTCAATCTCCCTTCGGTTTCCACATCGTGAAAGTGCATGACCGCCGCCCCAACCAAGGCAAGGCTCTCGTTCAGCACATCTTGAAACTCACTCACGGCAAAACTCCCGAAGAAGCAATCAAACAAAAAGAGCGCATCGACTCTATATACAACCTCGTTGTTAACGGCGGAGATTTCAGCGAAATAGCAAGAATTGAAAGCGAAGACCCCGGTTCGGCTCGCGATGGCGGTAAACTCCGTTGGTTTGGTGCTGGTGAAATGGTTAAACCCTTTGAGCAAACATCATTTGCACTCGCTGTGGGCGAAATCAGCCAACCCTTTCAAACAAACTACGGTTTCCACATCATCAAAAAACTTGACAGCAAAGGCGTTCCCACTTTTGAAGAAGCAAAACAAGATATCATAAACGCTATCGAGAACGACGAACGCAACACTATGGGCGAACGCAAAAAACTCGCGCTCCTCAAAAGCGAACACAAATCTCAAATCGTGCAATCGTCAATGGACGAAATTCGCAAAGCGCTCGTTAAGAATGGAGGCTATGACTCTGCTTTCATCGCAGCATACACCAACAGCAAATTGCCCGTTATCAAAATCGGCAAAAAGACCATTCCTTTCTCAAAAGCGATGCAAAGCATGCCTGTTACAGCCAACCTCAACCCCGAGCACGGCTACACTTTCATCTACTCTAACATTTCAGGCTTGTTAGATGCCGAAACATTGAACTACGAAACCGAACAACTCGACAAAAAATATCCCGAATTCCGCGACCTTCTCAACGAATATCGCGACGGTATGTTATTGTTTGAAATCAGCAACCGCAATGTTTGGGACAAAGCAGCCAAAGACAAAGAAGGTCTTGAAGCTTATTTCCAAGCCAACAAAGCCAACTACACATGGGAATCGCCCAAATACAAAGGCGTGGTTATCTTTGCGACAAGCGACTCGGTGTGTGCCGAAATCGACAAATTCCTCGCAGCAAACCCCATGGCTAACGAGGCTGTTGCAAAAGCAGTTCGCCAACAATTTGGCCGTGATGTAAAAATCGAACGCGTAATCGCTGCCAAAGGTGAAAACGCTATCATCGACCACATCGCATTTGGTGCTGACAAACCCGCCCCCAAAGGCAAATGGGTTGCATTTACCACCTACAACGGCAAAGTTATCGACTGCCCCGAAGAGGCTGCCGATGTTCGCGGTCCTGTAACATCTGACTACCAAAACGCACTCGAAAAAGAATGGGTTAACTCTTTGCACGACAAATATCGCGTGAAGATTAATAAAAAGGTGCTTAATAAAGTAAAATGATTTTAATCAGTCTTGATTTTCTTTAAGTAATTGTCGCTTATCCCTCAATTTTTTATTAATTTTGGGGTGAATTAAAACGACAATAAAATGAAAATCATTTCTCGATATATCCTCATACTGACAACGCTATCGTTATTTGCCTCTTGCGGCAACGACGAGCGCGTTTCAGATGAGGATATATTGGTTAAAGTGGGCAAGGAATATTTAACCAAAAACGAATTGAGCCAAAACATGCCCTATGGCCTCAGCGAGTCAGACAGCACAAAGTTTGCACGCGCCTATATCCGCTCGTGGATTGACAGCAAGACATTGGGCGAGATAGCCGCCAAAAACATCAACGACCTGTCGCGCATAAACCGCATGGTTGACGAGTATCGCAACCAACTAATCATGTGGGAATACCGACAGCAAATGTACGAAACACGCGCCGACAAAGAACTGTCGGCCGACTCTATCGCCGCCTACTACGAAGTCCATAAAAGCGAGTTTACAACAACCGGCCCATACATCAAAGGCATTTACATCAAAGTTGCCGACCACGCCGCCAACCTTGACAAGCTCAAAAAATGGTATCGTTCAGAGAAAGCCGAAGACATCGACAACATTGAGAAATTCGGATTGTCAGAGGCCATTCACTACGACTATTTCCGCGACCGTTGGGTTGATTGGGAACAAATCGAATCAAAAATTCCCTATGATTTCGGCCGCAATCACGACTCTTTTCTCAAAACAAACAAGAATCTCGAAACATCTATCGGCGGATTTACCTATCTGCTAAATATCACCGACTACCTGCCCACAGGCTCGGTTATGCCTCTTGAAATCGCATCGCAACACATACGCGAAACCATCATCAATCGCCGCCGATTGGAATATGACCGCATGTTGCGCCAAGATTTATATGAAAAGGGTATTAAAGACGGCGATATTATGATTTTATGTGACTTGGAATCGTGATTAATTCCCAAGAATAATGTAACTTTGTAACACAAACTATAATTGACAAAATCGTGAAACTAAAAATACTTGCTTTCTGCTTGACATGCGTCGCTTTCGCATCACTCATCTCGGCTCAAAACAACATTGCCGAAGAAGTGGCATGGGTTATTGGCGACCAACCTATCTGGAAATCTGAAATAGAAGAAATGTATCAACAAATGCAATATGAGCGCACACCCATCAATGGCGACCCCTATTGCGTTATTCCCGAGCGTCTCGCTGTTGAGAAACTCTATCTCCACCAAGCCGAACTCGACACCGTTGAGGTGCAAGAAGGCATGGTGGCACAAGAAGTTGACGCCCGCATCAACTATTACATCACAAACCTCGGTTCAAAAGAGAAAGTTGAGCAGTATTTCAACAAAACCATTCCGCAGTTGAAAGAAGACATGACCGAAAGCATTCGCAACATGCAAAAAATCAGAATGGTTCAAAACTCCCTCACAAAAGACCTCAAAACAACTCCGTCAGATGTTCGCAAGTATTTCAGCAACCTCGACCAAGACAGCGTTCCCTATGTGCCCTTGCAGGTCGAAGTACAAATCATGACCATCAACCCCGTCATTCCACGCGAAGAAATTGACGAAGTGAAAGCACGCTTGCGCGAGTATTCTGAACGCATCAATAGTGGCGAAGCCGATTTCTCAACTCTCGCCATTCTCTATTCAGAAGACGGTAGCAGCATGTATGGCGGCGAAATCGGTTTCCGCGGCCGCTCGGCTCTCGTTCCCGAATATGCAGCAGTTGCATTCAACCTCAACGACACAAAGAAAGTGTCTAAAATCGTTGAGACCGAATATGGTTACCACATCATCCAACTTATTGAAAAGCGTGGCGACCGCATCAACACACGCCACATTCTTTTGCGTCCCAAAGTGTCGGACAAAGACCTCGAAATCGCAATCAACCGTCTTGACACTATTCGCACCGACATTCTTGAAGGCAAAGTGACCTTTGAAGAACTTGTTCCCTATGTGTCGCAAGACAAAGACACCCGTTACAGCAAAGGTATGATGGTAAACCAAAACACCAACTCTACCCGCTTTGAAATGTCACAACTTCCCCAAGAAGTGGCAAAAGTGGTTAACACAATGAAAGTCGGCGAAATCTCAATGCCTTTCATCATGAAAAGCAGCAAAAGCAACCGCGACATTGTGGCTATCGTAAAACTGACTAACCGCATCGACGCCCATAAAGCCAACCTCTCTGATGACTTCCAAATGATTAAAGGCATGTATGAAAACGCCCGAAAAGAAGAAATCATCAAAGAGTGGCTCGACAAAAAAATCAAAGACACATACATTCGCATCGAAGACGGTTGGAACAACTGCGAGTTTGAGCATCAAGGCTGGATAAAAGCAAAAAAGACCGAATAATAAATGCCGAAACGCAAGCAAAAACATAATGAACAACGCAAACACAGAATGGCTTTTGTCGTTCTGTGTCTTGCCATTTTATTTATACCCACTGTTTTTGCCCAAAACTCGGGCAATCGTGTCAAGCCTTCTATCCCCGAGTCAAACCGCTATCAGCAAAACCGCGTATTCCTCGAATATGCCGACCAACTTTCGATGAAGGAAGGCCAAGACTACCAACTTCTTGTCGGAAATGTGCAATTTCGCAAAGGCGACATGTTCATGTATTGCGACAGCGCCCACTTCTATGACCAAAAGAACTCGCTGAACGCATTTGGCAACATCAAGATGGAACAAGGTGATACCCTGTTTGTGTTTGCCGACGAACTCGACTATGACGGACAAGCCGAATTGGCTATTCTTTATGCCGACCCTGGCAAAAAAGTTAAACTCATCAACAAAGATGTAAAACTCGAAACCGATGTGTTTAACTATGACCTGGGCATCGACCTCGGCTACTATGAAGTGGGCGGCGTGCTCACCGACAAGCAAAACCGATTGACATCACTCCAAGGCGAATACAGCCCATCAACCAAGGATGCCAACTTCTACCTTGATGTACATCTCAACAGCACATCAGAAAACGACACGCTTGACATGTACACCGACACCTTGTCATATAACACCTATACCCACATTGCTCAATTAGTCAGTTTTACCGACATTTACAGCAAAGACGGTGTTATTCACGCATGGAGCGGAACATATAACACCAACACCAATATCTCTGACCTTTATGAGCGTTCGGTTATCATCACCAAAGACGGCAACACCCTCGTTGGCGATACCATTCACTATGACCGCAACGCCGGCATTGGCGAGGCTTTTGGTAACATGATACTCACTGACTCAGTTAACCACACATCGGTACAAGGCAATTACGGATTTTACAATCAACTGACCGACAGTGCCTATGTCGTGGGACGAGCATGCGCCAAAGAATTTTCACAACAAGACACTCTCTATCTCCACGGCCTGTCAATTCGCACCTACATGGCGCCCGACACTACACGTATAATGATTGCTCACCCTCGCGTGCGTTTCTATCGCTCTGACATGCAAGGTCTTTGCGACTCAATGAGTTTCACTCAACGCGACACCATCATGCGCCTCTACCACCACCCCATCGTGTGGAGCGGCAAACGACAGATTTTCGGCAACGAGATAGATGTTCATCTCAACGACTCTACTGTCGATTGGGCCAAACTACCCGACTTCGGCTTTGCTGCAGAGCATATTGACGAAGAGTTTTACAATCAAATGACCGGCAAGGAAATGACAGCATATTTCGACAACGGACACCTCACACATCTCGATGTCAACGGAAATGTGCAAGCCATATATTTGCCTATGGAAAATGACTCGACCTACAACAAATTGGGCAACATATCAGGCAGTTTCCTCGCAGCCGACTTTGACGGCAACAACATCAAGCGACTCAGCGTGTGGCCCGAGCCCACTGGCAACCTCACTCCGATTTACCTTGCAAAACGCAACACCTATTATTTGCAGCAGTTCAAATGGTATGAGGCACTTCGTCCCAAATCGCCCGAAGACATATTTGTTATTCCGGCCGAAATGGAGCAACTGTTCCAAAGCCCCGAACTGTCAATTCGCCGACGCAAGAAAAACTAAAAAATCAATATATTTATGATTGTTTTATATCGCATATACCAATTATTTATCATGTTGCCCATCGCATTAGTGGCAACATTCCTCACCGCATTGTTCACAATTATCGTGTGTTCATTTGGCAAAGCCACAGTTACAAGTTACTACATAGCCAAAGCATGGGGCATGGTAATGTGTTGGTGTACGCTTGTAAAAGTGACTGTTAACGGTCAAGAAAACATCGACAAAGACACCTCTTATGTATTTGTCGCCAACCACCAAGGCGCCTACGACATCTTCTCTATTTATGGTTTTTTGGGCCACAACTTCAAGTGGATGATGAAAAAAAGCCTCGAAAAGATTCCCTTTGTAGGCTATGCATGCCGCCGCGCAGGTCAAATCTTTGTTGACAATTCATCACCCGCCGCAGTGAAACAAACCATGCAAGAGGCTCACGACCGTTTACAAGGCGGCCTCTCGCTAGTAGTGTTCCCCGAAGGTACTCGCGCCAAAAACGGCAAAATCAAATCGTTCAAACGCGGCGCATTCCAATTAGCCGTTGAACTCAACATGCCCGTTGTGCCTATCACAATCTCAGGCGCATATGAGATCATGCCCAAAGATGCCAAGATTCCTCATTGGGGCCACATCGTTCTCACTATCCACAAGCCCATCGTTGCACCCGCTGAAGGTCACGACATGGCCCAACTCATGGAGCAATCTTACGAAGCGATTAAAAGCGTACTTCCCGAAAGATACAAATAATAAACTCATTAATAAACATATAGTATTATGGCAAACAAACCATTCCAATATCAGGAAATGTTCCCGATGTCAAAAGACACTACTGAGTATTATCACTTGACCAGCGACTATGTAAAAGTAGAAAACTGGAACGGTCACGAAATGCTCGTTGTTGACCCCGAAGCCCTCACAGTATTGGCTCGTCAGGCAACACGCGACAACGCGTTCATGCTCCGTCGTGAGCACAACGAACTCGTTGCTAAAATTCTCAACGACCCCGAAGCAAGCGAAAACGACAAATTCGTTGCATTGACAATGTTGCGCAATGCCGAAGTTGCCGCAAAAGGTCAACTTCCCTTCTGCCAAGACACAGGTACTGCTATCATCCACGGAAACAAAGGCCAAAATGTATTCACAGGCTGCAACGACGAAGAGCACCTCTCAAAAGGCGTTTACCAAACATACACCGAAGAAAACTTGCGTTACTCTCAAAACGCACCTCTCAACATGTATGACGAAGTGAACACAGGTTGCAACCTTCCCGCTCAAATCGATCTCCACGCTACCGAAGGCAACGAATACAAATTCCTCTTCGTAGCCAAAGGTGGTGGCTCGGCCAACAAGACATATCTCTATCAAGAAACAAAAGCGCTCATCAACCCCAAAACCCTCATTCCTTTCTTGGTTGAAAAAATGAAATCGTTGGGTACAGCCGCTTGTCCTCCCTACCACATCGCATTTGTTATCGGTGGTACATCTGCCGAAATGAACCTTGCTACTGTTAAGAAAGCATCGGTAAAATACTACGACAACCTCCCCACAGAAGGTAACGAACTCGGTCACGCTTTCCGCGACATCCAACTCGAACAACAACTTCTTGAAGAAACTCGCAAAATCGGCCTCGGCGCTCAATTTGGCGGTAAATACTTCGCTCACGACATTCGCGTTATCCGTCTCCCCCGCCACGGTGCATCTTGCCCAGTAGGTCTCGGCGTATCTTGCTCGGCCGACCGCAATGTTAAAGCAAAAATCAACAAAGACGGTTTGTGGATTGAAAAACTCGACAGCAATCCTGGCGAACTCATTCCCGAAGAATACCGCAAAGCAGGCGAAGGTGCTGTTGTTAACATCGACCTCAACCGCCCCATGAGCGAAATTCTCGCTGAACTCAGCAAATATCCCGTATCAACTCGCCTCTCTTTGAAAGGTACAATCATCGTTGGTCGCGACATCGCTCACGCTAAAATCAAAGAACGCCTCGACCGCGGCGAAGAAATGCCCCAATACCTCAAAGACCACCCCATTTACTATGCTGGTCCCGCTAAAACTCCCGCAGGTCTTCCCTCTGGCTCATTTGGTCCCACAACAGCAGGCCGCATGGACTCTTATGTTGACCAATTCCAAGCAGCAGGTGGTTCAATGGTTATGATTGCCAAAGGCAACCGCAGCAAACAAGTTACCGACGCTTGCCACAAACATGGCGGCTTCTACCTCGGTAGTATCGGTGGTCCCGCCGCTATCCTCGCTTACAACAGCATCAAGAAAATCGAATGTCTCGAATATCCCGAACTCGGCATGGAAGCCATCTGGAAAATCGAAGTTGAAGATTTCCCCGCATTCATCCTCGTTGATGACAAGGGTAACGATTTCTTTGTAGAAATCGCTGAAAAATGCAAATCTTGCGCCCTCAGCAAATAAGCATTTATTGCATAATAAATAACGGCAAACCCCGCTCTGCAAAGAGTGGGGTTTGTTTTTTGCCACATAATTTGTAAATTTGCGACTATAAACAAAATCACAACCATGAAACACATCTTTTTGACTCTTTTTGCAACGATTGTTTTGGCCATAACAACCACAGCCCAAAACAATGCATATACCGTTATAGCCAACCCCGGTCAAGATGCCTCAACAACAATCAGGCTGAATTGGCACACCGCCGAAAATTCGCCTCAAAGCATCTGTTGCTACACCACTACCGACGACACCTCGTGGGCTAACGCCAAAACCATCACAGCCACACAAGAACTTTGCACGGTATTTGACAGCATATACTCAAAATCATCAACCGGCGCCGACATTTATGAAGACGCCCGATTTATGCGCAACACGGTTGAAATCAAGGCTCTCACACCCGACACGCGTTATATGTATCGCATCGACGACAATGCCACCGTGCGCAATTTCAAGACAGCCCCTGCCGACAATAATTGGACCGCAGCAATTATTTCAGATTTTCACGCCTACGCTCCGCTACCCGCACGCACCCGCGCAGCAATGAACATGCTCACCAAACTTGAAAATGCAACTACCGAAGACTTTGACATCATTTTGCATGTCGGCGATATCATCGCTTGGGGTGGCAGTTACTCGTTTTGGAAATCGCTCTATGAAAACTCTCCCTTCAAAAAATATGTTTGGGCCGGCGTGAACGGGAACCACGACAATATGAGTCGCGGATATGCGCTGCAAACCAACCAATTCTTTGCCAATACCAACAACAACCCGCACAACGGTTATGACGGCGAAATGGGCGTTTGCTATCACTTTACTTACGGCAACACATTGTTTATAATGCTCAACAACGAAAGCATGACAAGCAGTTCGGGCTTAAACAAAGCGCAAAAGTGGGTGCGCGAAGTCATCGCAAACAATCCCGCCCGATTTATCGTAGTCATGGAACACTATCAATGGTTTTATGGCACATCGGGCAAATCATCGCAATATGAAAGATGGCGCAAACTTTTTGACGAATGTGGCGTTGACCTTGCTCTTGCGGCAAACAACCATGTTTATGCCCGCACAAATGCGCTATATGACGGCGAGGAGACCGACGGCACACGAGGCACAGTATATGTGCAAACACCGTCATCAGACAACGAACGCGGACAAGAATTGCAAAAGTGGACCGACAACCATAACATCATACAACACCGTTGGAGCGAAGGCACAAAAACCGTTGGCGCGCTACTTATGCAAGCCACCGACAATACCCTCACACTCACCCTCCACGACCGCAACGGCACCCCCATCGACACAGTTACCGTCAACGCCAAAAGGTAATTACATTAAATAAAAGGGATTTAATCAGAGTGATTATGATTATCGTTTAGCGTTATTCATAGTCGCCCATAGCATCTATAACACCTATTGCGTCTATTTCCCCGTCGTGTTTATGATTTTTTGCGGGTGAGGTAGTCACCGAGCCAAAGGCCGCCGAGGATTAGCGCGCAACCTAAATAGCCTACAATAGTGATGGTTTCGCTCAATATAATCACAGAGGCAATGAGCGTAACAATTGGTTGCAGATAAATGTAGTTTGATGCAGTGATTGCCCCCAAATGCTTAACCGATTGAGCCCAAATGACATAGGCAATCATCGAAGCAAACACACCCAAGAACAACATGTGAGGCCAAACATCGGCTTGCAACAACACAGTGGGCGATGTGATTTCGGGTTCGGTGAGCATATAAGGCAACGCCGTGAGCACACCATAAAAGAATGTCTTGCGCGAGATAAACATGATGCTATACAAGGCGTTAAGTTTTCGCAACACAAGGCTATAAACCGCCCAACTCAATGCCGCCGCCAACGACAGCAAATCACCAATAGGGTTCATTTTCACGACAAAACTACTGTTGAATATCACACAAGCAACACCTATCAGCGCCACCAACGAGCCTATATATATGCCTTTGCCTGGGCGTTCGCTCTTGTAAATCATACCGATGAGGAATGTTGTCAGCAACGGCGATATGGCGGTAATTAGCGACACATTTGACACAAGCGTGTATTCGAGAGCCGTGTTTTCGGCAATAAAATAGATTGAGCCGCCACACAAGCCGCATGTAGCAAACAGCAACTCATCACGCAACGAGTTTGAGAACAATCGTTTGTGGCACACGCACAACACAAGCAGATAGGCCAACAAAAAACGATAGATATAAATCTCGGCCGGACGAAGCCCGTTGTCGAGCAACACTTTGGTCGACACAAAAGACACCCCCCACGCCAACACTATTAATAGCGCAGCGAAATGATATACAAGTTTGGGGGACTCTCCTCTTAAATTTTCCGAGACAAATCTCATGGTACAATACTATTTCAGACTGCAAACTTACATAAAATTTTCAATAAAACACCGATTATACCCATGCTTAATTATTACTTTATCAAAAATGCAGTTTTATTGTGGTATATTATATTTTTTCACTAATTTTGCGAGACAAACATAGCAACCATATTAACCAAATAAATACTTAAAACTTATGAAACTTATCAAAATCACAGGTTCACTTCTCATGGCAGCTGTGCTCATGCTCTCTTCAAGTTGTGCAACAATGAACAACACTGGTAAAGGTGCTCTCATCGGTGGTGGTGGCGGTGCTGCATTGGGTGCAGGTATCGGCGCATTAATTGGTGGTGGCAAAGGTGCTGCTATCGGCGGTGCAATCGGTGCTGGCGTTGGTGCTGGTGCTGGTGCTCTCATCGGTAACAAGATGGACAAACAACAAAAAGAACTCGAACAAATTCAAGGTGCAACAGTTGAAGAAACAGTTGACCAAAACGGTCTCCAAGCAATCAAGATGACATTTGACGGTGGTATCCTCTTCGCAACAGGCAAATCAACCCTCAACGCATCAGCTCAAAACTCTTTGACTCAATTTGCAACTTCACTCATCAACAACCCCGACACTAACGTTCAAATCTTTGGCTATACCGACAATACCGGTTCTTATGAAGCCAACGAACGCGTGTCAAACAACCGTGCTAACGCTGTTCGCACATTCCTCGTAAACAAAGGCGTTACTGCTAATCGCATCACTGCACAAGGCATCCCCATGGCCGACTACGTAGCAACAAACGAAACTGCCGAAGGTCGCGCTCAAAACCGTCGCGTTGAAGTTTACATCTCTGCTAACGAAGAAATGATTAAGAAAGCCGAAGCAGGTACTCTTAAATAACAAGCAGATAACAATCTAACTATAAAGCCTTGCCATCAACTTGATTGGCAAGGCTTTTCTTTTGCCTATTATCAATTAGACATAACGTTACTATTGCATATTTTAGACAAACGAGTTATCTTTGTAAATTAAATATCAATATAGATGGTTCAAATCAAGTCAATCAGCAGTTTAATACTCACAGCAATCTTGTTGCTGTCATCTTTATGCGCCAACGCATTTAACCTTCCGTCAAAAACAATCAACGGCAAAGAGTATTACTATTACAATGTTCAGCCCGATGAAACCATATATAGCATAGCCAAAAAATTAGAAACAACCAAAGACGAGATTGTGAAATACAACCCGTCAGCTATTGACGGCATCAAGCCCCATGACATCCTTTATTTCCCCAAAACCGATGCAGTTGTTGAGGCCACATCTTTCATCAACCACACTGTTCAGAAAAAAGAGACAGTATATGGCATCAGCCGTCAATATGGTATCTCTGTGGCACAACTCATTGCTGACAACCCTGCCGCCAAAGACGGTATCAAAACCGGCGACACATTGCGCATTGCCCAATTCACAGCAACCGAACAACCAAAAGCCTATGAGACTGCCACTCAACCCGAAACCATCGAAACTGAACCGCAACCCGTTGTAGCCGCCACTGAAACTGTTGTTGAAAAAGCAGCCACCATTGTGGATGAAGCAGCACAACCCGCAATCGCTGTAACTGAAACTATTGAAGAAAACAATGGCTCTACTATCGCCGACATAGCATATAACAATTCGGGCAAACCCACCGAGGTTGCCATCGTTTTGCCATTCATGCTCTGCCACGAAAAAGCGCTAAAGCAAGACAAACTTTACACCGACTTTTACCGCGGTTTCTTGACTGCTCTCAATCAATTGCAAGAGCCAAGCAACATCGTTGTTCGCGTGTATGACACCACCGACAGCATTTCTACGCTCAAAGACATTCTCGCCAAAGACGAGATGAAAGATATTGACCTCATCATCGCTCCCGAAGATGACGACCACCTCGAAATGATTGCCACATTTGCACAAGAGCATAAATGCCATGTTCTCAACCTCTACAACATCAAGAATACCCTTCACAAAGAAAACGAATGGGTGCTCCAAGGCAACATCAACCACGATGAGATGTATAAGTCGGCCATCAACCACATCATTCAAAACTATCAAGGGATGACCCCCGTTTTCCTTCGCAACAAGGAACACATTAGCGACAAAATAAAATTCACCACACAGTTGCAAGTCGCTCTTGATACGGCCAATATCAAATACAAGTATTTGACCTACACCGACATTCTTGACGACACAGAGTTGCGCGCGCTTGACGACACAACTCAATATGTGTTCATACCGACATCATCGGCTAAAAAAGACTTGATTTCTTATGCATCGACCCTTTGCCGTTTCAAAAACAGCAACCCCAACCGTCGCATCGAACTTTTCGGCTATCCCGAATGGATTACTTTCAAGGGCAGCATAAAAGAAAAAATGCACCAAATCGGCACCACATATTACAGCCGCTTTGACGAATTTGAAGACTCTGAAAAATTCAGTTCTGACGCATTCAAACAAGAGTTTGGCATCAAACCGGTTTCATCATATCCCAATCAGGCTCTACTCGGATATGACACTGCTCAATACATAATCGAGTCGGTGGCTAAATATGGTAAATTCACACCCGAGTATAACTATGAAGGCTTGCAAAACAGTTTTGACTTCATGAAACTCGATAGCGATGCCGGTTATAGCAACTGCTCATTGTATTTCATTTCATTAGGTATTGAATAATCCATGAAACGATATCTACTCACAGCCATCATATCGTTGCTCTGCACCACTGCATTCGCGCAACGCGAATACACGCCCAAACTATACATCGGCGCAAAAGGCGGTGCCACATTGTCGCAAATGTTTTTCTCGCCCTCTGTGCAACAATCGTTATCGTTGGGTTACATGGGTGGCTTATCAATCAAATACACCGAAGAAAATTATTTTGGTTTAATAGGCGAAATCCTCATTGAGCAACGCGGTTGGCAAGAAGACTTTGAAGAATATCCTTTTGAGTATCAACGCACACTCACTTATGTGCAAATACCGTTGCTCACACATGTTTATTTTGGCAACAACACCTTCAAGGGATTTCTCAACCTCGGCCCTGAGGTGTCATATCTCATCGGCGAAAACATTAAAGCCAATTTTGACTACCAAAATTACACTATTGTCAAAGGGTTTCCGTTGAACAATCGCACAAACGAGCAACTCAACAAAGAGATTAAATATAAATTTGACTATGGTATTTCGGCCGGACTTGGTATGGAAGTTTATGCCAACCGCCGCAATGCTATCTCACTCGAAGCGCGCTATTACTTTGGCCTCGGCGGCATATTCTCTGACCGCAAGAGCGATGTATTCTCATCATCGCGCTCATCGTCAATTCAGGTAATGCTCGGCTATTCGTTCCGCGTTAAATAGTGATGTTTCCGCTCGCACTTAAAATGCGAAACATCAAGTCTTTCAACAAATCATATTCATTCTGACGGCTGCCGATACCCTTACAACGGGTGTCAAACTCTCTTATTGCCGATATGATTTCAATGGCCTTGTAGGCATTATAGTTGCGCATGCCCACTTTATAGTCGGTCAACTGTCCCGCCCACTTAAAGCCCAACGCCGCCATCATTGCATTGTCGCTCTTGTCTTGCATGAAATATATGAGCAAGAGATTAGAGAAATACTTAAACACAAGCGCAAGAGTAAGCAATGTGGGATTATTTTTGGGGTCGCGACGGAAATGCTCAACAATGGCAAACACCGTCTTAGCATCTTTTGAGGCCAACGCCTTGATAAGTTCAAAGTTATTGTAATCTTTGCTGAAACCGATATTGCGCTCAATCGCTTCGGGCGTAATTGTCGCACCCGGACCGAGGGCCACAACCAACTTACCGATTTCGTTATACAATCGAGACAAATCGTTGCCGATAAACTCTGCGAGCATTGACAGCCCTTTGTGCTCGATGTTCAAGCCACGGTCTTTGACAAAATCCATAATTGCCGCTTCCATTTCGTTGTTTTTCAACGGTTTTGACTCAAACACGACACCTGTCTTTTTTGCTGCGGGCAACAAGTCCTTACCTTTGGCTTGCGCACCGCGAAAACACAACACAAGAATTGTTGTGGGCGACGGTTGCGACACATAGGTGTGCAATTTATTCACCACATCGCTCTTGGCCTGACACTCCTTGACAATCACCACCTGATATTCCGACATCATCGGATATCGGCGGCACACATCCATAATATCATCGGCAGTCACCTGCGGCGCATACAGCGTGTAGAGATTGAAGTCGCGTTCCTCAACCGGCAATATATTTTCAAAGTCCTTTACAAGAACATCGATAAAATATCCCTCCTCGCCATGCAATAGATAGACGGGTGAAAACTGTCGTTGAGCGATTTGCGAACGCAACAATCCGAATGAAACATTATTTTTAGGTGCGGCCATATATGGTGTTAATTGTGTCTGTCAATATTTTGTTGTAAATTTACACAAAATTATCAACGCACGCAAAATTTAGACTGCTTAATGCTAAAACTCAATCTTCCGACATTTGATTACAAAATCAATCGCACAAGCGACGGCTTGCAAATCTACGACCGTTTGCGTCGCAAGTTTGTGGCATTAACGCCCGAAGAATGGGTGCGCCAGCATTTTGTCGAATTCATTATCACTCACAAATGTTTTCCGCAGTCGCTCATCGCCAACGAAATAGGCATCACACTCAACAACACACGCCGCCGATGCGATACCGTTGTCTATGACAACACAGCCACCCCGCTTGTTATCATCGAATATAAAGCGCCATCGGTCGAAATAACACAGGCCACATTCGACCAAATCGTGCGCTACAACATGGTGCTGCAAGCCAAATACCTCATCGTGTCAAACGGTCTCAACCACTATTGTTGCAGCATTGACTATCACAACCAATCTTACCAATTTCTAAAAGAAATACCCTCCTACAGCGAACTGTAAAAGGGCATTTTGTATTGTTGTTTATTACAATCTATCAGAACAAGTAGGCAGCGCGAATGTTCCAACCTCGGTTATTTGCCTTGTAGTCGTCAAGTTTCACTGTTTGCACCGCTGTTGTCACACCCCAAGTGTAACTTCCAGAAAGCTGCCAATTTTTGAAGATTTCAGCACCGAGACCGACAATCAAACCGACAGTCGCAGCATTGTAGTTCATAACCTGTTCTTTATTCGAAGTCAAGATTTTGTTGTGACCGGCAAGGAATGAGAATTCAGGACCGGCAAATATAAACGGCGCGAGATAATCTTCAAAGCCCTGCAAATGAGTATACTTAAATCTCACATTGATGGGAAGTTCCACATAGTGGAGCATGCTGCGAGTGCTTGCAACGCCATCATCGGCCCAGATTTTGCGATTGGCAAAGTTTACTGCCGCACCTTTCATGCTATACATAAGTCCCATATCAATACCGAAGCCGATACCAGGAAACATTTTTTCAAGAAAAACACCTGCGGCAGGTCCGGCTGCACCGTCAACCGAAATAATACCGCCTTGGTTGAACTTCAAAGTTGTGAACGACACGCCGGCCATAGGACCGATGCGCAACTGCGCTTCTGCCATATTAGCCGAAAGCAAAGAGACAAATGCTACGAGAGCAACAATATATTTTTTCATAATTATGCTTATTCCTTAAAACAATGTGCAAAGATAATGCAACTTGGCAGCAAATGCAAATAAAACGGGAGCGCTTATCATTTTTTAGGTTAAACTCCGCCGCTTGTTAAAAAGCGATATAGTCAAGAGGTTGCAATGCTGTGCCCTTATGCCACAATTCAAACACAAATCGCGAATCGGGATTGCGGCTAATCATGCCGATGCGCTGACCCGCAACCACCTTTGCGCCCACTTGGCACATAGTCTCACCAACACCAATATATTTTGACAAGAAATCGTTGGAATGCTGAATAATCACCACATTTCCTTTCATCGCATCATAGTAAACATCGACAACCGTTCCGGCATACACAGCCGACACGGGCGACAAAGACGAAACGATAAGCGACAAAGCCATAGAGCCATCCATAAGTTGCTCCTCGACTGTCGCACCCGACACCGGAGCATAAAACAGCATGCCCTCGGCCACCAATGGCGACAACACCGACAAGTTATAGCGTTCATCGTCTTCAAACTGTTGGATAAACTGTAACTCGGCAGGCGATGCGCCCATGATAGAGTCAACCGGAATTGCCGACACAGCGCTATCGTTAGGTATCACTACTTCTTCAACCACAACATTGTCAGTCAATATGTCAGTGATATTTTGCAGATAAGCATTGTTAATGTCAACACGCATTTTTAGTGAATCGACCATCATGCTATTTACTATATTTTCCTGTCGTTGCGAGGTCTTCAAATAGCCCGGCAACAAAGTGCGAATGGGCGTAAACGCAATGAGAGTCGCCATCACACACGCCACAGCGCCAACTATCGCAATTATTGACACAACAACCTTGGTTTGCGACATCTTAATTGTCCAAACCTCGTTAAAAGTATTCTCATTCACAAACGACAACCTGAACCTTTTGGGAGATTTGAACGGGCGTTTTGTCGTCGAGAGTTTCTTGTTTTGGGTAACTTTATCTTTGTCCATACTCAAATATCAGCGACTACAAATGTAGTTAATTTCTACCAAAAAGCATCAAGTTGAGACACATTATTATTAAATATTGATTTTTTTTGCCCAAACATCGAAAATTGGCCCAAAAGATTTTACAAAAAATTGTGTAGTCAAATAATTTTATATAATTTTGTGTGGATATTTAGAACAAATTGCATAAGCAGTGTGTTATAAAGCCGTATCAAAAACGCCTTCTATGAAGGCAACTTAAAAATAGAGAGAAAAAACCAATAACAATTTGTTTAATTTAATAATTCAACAGTAATGAAAAAAAGCATCTTTTTAGCAGTTGCTGCTTGTGGCGCAATGCTCCTTTCAGCAAACACAATGAATGCACAGGAAGCAGTTGTAGTTGAAGAAGACGTAACTGTCGCTGAACTCACTCCTTGCAAAGAGTACTACGACTTGTCAAAAGGCGTATGGTTCCTCCAAGTTGGCGCTGGTATGAACGCCCCCATGTTCGAAAAAAGCCTTCCCAACGGTGAACCCAAAACCCACATCACAGCTGCCTACAACCTCGGTTTTGGCAAATGGATGACTCCCTACTTGGGATGGCGCGTTAACTTCCTCGGTGGCGCTCTTCACTATGACAGCGGTGTTTACAGCAAATCAAAATATGTAAGCGCTGACTTCGACATCATGTGGGATATGTTCAACTCAATCGGTGGTGTAAACACTAAACGCGTATTCAGCATCGTTCCCTTCGTTGGTCTCGGTGGTACATTCGGTTGGGACTACACTCAATCAGAAATCATGGACAACGACGGTGCAGCAAAAATCAACAACTGGACTCTCCCCGTTTCTGCAGGTCTCCAATTCCGTTTCCGTCTTTGCAAACGCGTTGACTTCTTCTTGGAAGGTCGCGCTCAAATGCACGGTGACAACTTCAACCTCGTACCCTGGGGTGCTCCCGTTGATGTTAACGTAACTGCTCTTGGTGGTCTTAACATCCGTCTCGGTAACACAAGCTACAACACAGTTGATCCTTGCACTTACCTCGCACAAATCGACGCTCTCAACAACCAAGTTAACGACCTCCGTGGTGCATTGGCTAACTGCAACAACCGCCTCGCTGCTGCTGAAGCACAACTCCCCTGCCCCGAAGTGAAATGCCCCGAATGCCCCGAAGTGAAAGAAATTCCTTTGATGTCTGCTGTTCGTTTCACTATTGGTTCTGCAAAAGTTCGCAATTCAGAAAAAGTTAACGTTTACAACATCGCTAAATGGATGAACGAAAATCCCGATGTAAACGTTGCAGTTATCGGTTATGCTGATGCTAAAACTGGTTCAAGCGCATTCAACATGCAACTTTCTGAAAAACGTGCTGAAAACGTTGTTAAAATGCTCGTTGACACTTACGGCATCGCAGCTGACCGTTTGACAGTTAAAGCAGAAGGTAGCGACACTCAAATCTACGAAGAAAACAACTGGAACCGCGTTGTTGTTTTCGACGCTAAATAATTGAAACCCACTATTCAATTATAACGCAAAAGCCTCGCCAATCGGCGAGGCTTTTTTATTGTCATACCACGGGTCATCATCACGACAAACAAGTAGCCTTTCATTCTGCCTCTGTCGCAATGAAACCGACTGGAACACATCTAATGTTGACAGGGAAGCCCAACCATCATACATCACGAAACACAGCGCATAATTGAAGAAGCAAAGACAAATTCCGTTGCACCCATGGGCAGTTATGCAAGTGTGCGATAGCAGCCATATGCATGTCGGCTTTTGCGGTTTGACTCTCTACAATCAATCGATTATATGCGATTGCAGTGTATTGCCATTAAATCGCAATGCGTGCTTATAACCATGAAGAGCAGGTAATGCAGCATTCGCAAATGCTCCATATTATGCGTGGCAAAAATTGGGATGTGAGGTGGAGCAGATACTGGACATACGCTCCGTTCTCAACACTTTATTGCGACTCCAATACCCCAAAGTGTCGGGGTTGATTATTTCAGGATAGAAATGGTCTTCGCAAATATGGGTATATAACACAAAAGCCCGACGAGCAAACTCATCGGGCTTTATTATTGCGTTATGTTGATTATCAAATAACCATTCGAGTTGAGTAACGACCTTTGGCGCCTTGAGCTTGAATCAAGTAAATGCCTTTGGGCAAGGTGGCGACATCTACAACAGCTTCGTTATCGTTAACCGATACATATCTTACCATTTGGCCCGACATATTGTAAACAGCCACTGTAATTGCCGATTCGCCGGCTACAAACACATTTACACTGCTTCCGTTTGCTTCAACAACCATATTGTCTTTGTCATCGGCAATAGCAGCAACGCCCGAAGCGTTTTTGCGTTCGAGAACATATTTCAAACCGCCAACAACATTGATTTTACCTGCACCCCATTGTACTTTGACGGCTGCATTGTTAACATAGTCATCTTTGATTGATGTTTCAGCGATAACTGTTTTCACATCATCAACAGTCAAAGTTGTGTCGGCTTGCATCCACAATGCGATTGTACCTGCCGCAAATGGACTCGCCTGAGATGTGCCGGTCATGGGGCCCCAATAATATGACTTATTGAATGATGTGTAACGAGTAGTGTATTGACCTTGTCCCAAGTTGTTGTATTGAACATAGGGAGTGCTGAATGCCGATACGAGCAAACCGGGGGCACACACATGGGGAAGATTGCGACCGTCGGCCAATGTTCCGTAACTAGTAAAGTTCAAGATACCGCCCGAGGGTTTGGGATACAAGCCAAGAGATGTGTAATATGACTCGACACCGTTTGCAAGCTTGATGCTGTTGCGAGTTGCATAAGCGCCAATCGCCAATACCTTTTCGCTACAAGCGAGTTCGTTGATTGTACCGTTGCATGAGCCAGCATACCAACCTTCTTCGCCATAAGAAGTAAATTGGGTATATACGCCGTCGCAGTAGCCATACACGCTGTTACCAGCCACACCTGTAACCTTGAAGCCAAACACGAGGTTACCTTCGTTGGCTGCGACTGTGCGCAAGTCATAGTTAAGTGTAACCATGTAGCGGTTGTTGTCCAAGCACAAGTCTGACATCACGCCAAAATAGCCCGAAAAGGCTTTATCAAACTCGGCGCTCTTGTAAGTGACACTTGTGCCATAAGACATGCTGCCGACTGTGATGTATTTACCGTTAGTCGATTCGCTCACCGCGGGCAATTCATACACAATCTTGTGTTGATTCAAGTCATAGACAAATGCAGTGAATGTGAAAGGTGTTGCATCTTTGCTCCAAAAAGTTGTAGAACCTTTATAGGTGCCGTCTACATAATTTTCCTCCAAGAACGACTTGATTTCGTTATCGCCTTCGGTAAAATCTTTGTGCAAACCGATGGGCATTGTACCCTCGTTACCAGCCGAAATACAAACGATGGCTTCTTCGCCAAGCGCCGACAAATAACGGCCATAAGATGCAGTACCGTCGTGAGAACCGCTATTGCTACCTACCGAGAGGTTAATGATAGCACGTTTGCCCACGCTCTTTGCATATTCAAGGATTTTTGTAGCACCAGCCAATACATTGTTGGTTGTCAATGTACCTGCCGCTGCTGCAATTTCTGAATGAGTAGCCAAACCATAATACAACTTGCTACCTTTGTTACCGCCAGCCATGATGCCGAGCACATGTGTGCCGTGCGATTCCTTGCGGTTGTCGGTAGAGAATGCCGAAATGGCTTCGGGAGTGTCATAAGTTGCAGTCAAACCGGTTGAGCCATAATTCCAAAATCTTTTCACACGGCTGTTGTTTGACGATTGTTCCTTAAACGCGATGTGGTTAGGGTCGATACCAGCATCCATCAAACCGACAACAACACCTGTACCGTTATATGCCATGTCAAGACCTACGCCGTTATGAGCATTTTCAAAGCCGGTCACAATGCGTGCCGAGTCGAGTTTTGTTGTTAATGTTTCGCCAAAACTCATTTTCTTCACCGACTCCAATGCTGCCATGTCTTCGATTTGAGAAATTGGCATTTCGGCCAACACCAAGTCGCCACGTTGGCTTACAATCACAGCGCCTTTTTCTTCCAATTCGGCCACAGTTTCACCTTCTTGCAAATCAACAAGAACGAGCATTTTTTCGTCTTCCGACAAAGTTTTAACAGTCAGTTGACCCGATTTTTCAAGTTGCTTTTGCATCTTATATTCAAGCAAACGAGTCTGACCATTATAGTCAATTTTGCTTTGAGCCGACAGCGACAAAGCGCCTGCCATCAGCATTGTTGCATATATGTATAACTTTTTCATGTTTTATATAATTTTTCAAACTACAAAGTTACCCATTTTATTAACACAAAGCAACGCATCAACCCTTTTTAACATCACGCTTTCAGTAATTTGCTTTCACAATGCCACATAAAAACGTCAAGAGGCCACTCTCTAAGCGAGAGGGCCCCTTGACTATATCGGGTTGATGTCGTTATTACATCATGCCGCCCATGCCACCCATACCGGGAGCACCCATTGCGGGAGCGGGGTTTTCTTCGGGTTTCTTCGCAATTACACATTCGGTTGTGAGGAACATGCCAGCGATAGAAGCCGCGTTTTCGAGAGCCACGCGAGTCACCTTTGCGGGATCGATAACACCTGCTGCGAGGAGGTTTTCATACACACCTTTGCGAGCGTTGTAACCAAAGTCACCTTCGCCGTCTTTCACTTTTTGAACCACTACTGCACCTTCAATGCCGGCATTGGCAACGATTTGGCGGAGAGGTTCTTCGATGGCGCGTTTAACGATTTGGATACCTGTTGTTTCGTCATCATTTTCACCTTTGAGGTTTTCGAGGCTTGCAACACAACGCATGTAAGCCACACCACCACCGGGAACGATACCTTCGGCGATAGCAGCGCGAGTTGCGCTGAGGGCGTCATCTACGCGGTCTTTCTTTTCTTTCATTTCCACTTCGCTAGGAGCACCAATGTGGAGAACAGCTACACCACCCGCCATTTTAGCGAGACGCTCTTGGAGTTTTTCGCGGTCATAGTCAGATGTTGTGTTGCCGATTTGCAACTTGATTTGAGCCACGCGAGCAGCGATAGCATCTTTGTTGCCAGCACCGTTAACGATAGTTGTGCTTTCTTTGTTAACAGTGATTTTTTCGGCACGGCCGAGGCATTCAACTGTTGCGTTTTCGATTTTCATGCCCTTTTCTTCTGACACAACAACGCCACCTGTGAGCACTGCGATGTCTTCGAGCATTTCTTTGCGACGGTCGCCAAAGCCGGGAGCCTTAACAGCACAAATCTTCAATGAACCACGCAAGCGGTTAACCACGAGGGCTGCCAATGCTTCTTGGTCAACATCTTCGGCAATCACCAAGAGAGGACGACCTGATTGTGCAGTCGCTTCCAAAATGGGAAGCATATCTTTGAGGTTAGAGATTTTCTTGTCATAAATAAGGATATAGGGGTTATCCATTCCACATTCCATTTTTTCGGTGTTAGTTACGAAATAGGGTGAAATGTAACCACGGTCAAATTGCATACCTTCAACCACATCAACAGTTGTTTCAGTACCTTTGGCTTCATCAACTGTGATAACGCCTTCTTTCTTAACAGTCTTCATTGCCTCAGCGATGAGACGACCGATAGTTTCGTCGTTGTTAGCCGAGATGCGTGCAACATCTTCGATTTTCTTGAAGTCGTCGCCCACTTCTTGAGCTTGTGCTTTGATGCCTTCAACCACAACAGCAACAGCTTTGTCGATACCGCGTTTGATGTCCATGGGGTTCGCACCGGCAGCAACATTTTTGAGACCTACATTGATAATCGCCTGAGCGAGAACTGTTGCTGTTGTTGTACCGTCACCGGCATCGTCACCAGTTTTTGATGCAACTTCTTTAACGAGTTGAGCACCCATGTTTTGGAAGGGGTCTTCGAGTTCCACTTCGCGAGCAACCGACACACCGTCTTTTGTGATGTGGGGTGCGCCAAATGCTTTTTCAATGATTACATTGCGGCCTTTGGGACCGAGTGTTACTTTAACTGCATCGGCCAAAGCATCAACTCCTTTTTTGAGTTCTTCGCGAGCCTTTATATCAAATTTGATTTCTTTTGCCATAATTGTGTATTTGTTAAGATTTCAGATTATACATTATTCACCTACGATTGCCAAAATGTCACTTTGACGCATGATGAGATATTTGTTGCCTTCAAACTCGATTTCTGTGCCGGCATATTTGCCATAAAGCACGATATCGCCTTCTTTTACAACCATTTCTTCATCTTTTGTTCCTTTGCCAGCAGCGAGAACTGTACCTTTGAGGGGTTTTTCTTTTGCTGAATCAGGAATGATGATACCTGCAACTGTTACTTCTTCGGCGGGAGCAGGATTAACCAACACTCTGTCTGCCAATGGTTTGATTGTCATATCTATATTATATTAAGTTATTAATTTTATTGTTCATTGTTTTGAATACACCATACTTATTGCACATTCCGTGCCAAACTAACATTTTGGCATAGTATAAACAAAAAAAATCGCCCGATTGCTCGAGCGATTTTTGAAATTTATGCCAATTGGATATTAAATCCAGCGAACATAAGCGAAGTCTTGACGGTGAGGAAGTGCTTCGTTTTTGGGATACATACGATAAGCATAGTGGAATTCACCTGCGTCAGTGAGAGTGCTCTTCAAGCCGAATGTAACGATGTTACCTTCTTCTTTGAGAACATCAAATTGAATTGTGTTCCACAATTTTTCTTCGCCGTTTTCATATTTGTAGATAACATTTTCGAGACCGAGATCTTTGCTCAAACCGTTTGTATCAATAGTGATAGTTACTTGATACTCTTGACCTGTGCGGTGAGTTTGAGGAGCAGTGCCTTCTACGCTGAGAACTTTAACGCCATCCCATGCAGCTGCAACGCGTTCTTTCCATGCAACGATTTCGCGTGCTTTTGCATAATCTTTCGCTTTCAATTCAGCAGTGCGCTTGCCTTCTTTGTTGTAGAAGCGTTCGATATAATCATCAATCATGCGCTTCATTGTGAAGTGAGGAGCGATGTTACCGATTGAGCCCTTGATGTATTGAATCCACTCGGGTGAGTAACCTTTTGAGTTTTTAGCAAAGTACAAGGGGATGATTTCGTTTTCGAGCATTGAGTAGATAGTCGCAGCATCGAGTTTGTCTTGTTGTGCTTGGTCTTGGAATGTGCGTTTGTCGGTCAAAGCCCAACCAGCCTTTTCGTCAAAACGGTAACCTTCATACCACCAACCGTCGAGTACAGAGAAGTTCAATACACCGTTCATTTCAGCTTTTTCGCCTGATGTACCTGATGCTTCGAGAGGACGAGTGGGAGTATTCAACCAGATATCAACACCTGTCACAAGACGCTTAGCAACAATCATGTTATAGTCTTCGAGGAAGATGATTTTGCCAAGGAATTGAGGCATGCGAGAGATTTCCATGATGCGTTTAATCAAACCTTGACCAGCACCGTCAGCGGGGTGAGCCTTACCTGAGAAGATGAACTGAACGGGGAATTGTTCGTTGTTCACAATCTTAGCAAGACGGTCGAGGTCGGTAAAGAGCAAGTGCGCACGCTTGTAAGTAGCGAAACGACGAGCGAAACCGATAATCAACGCGTTAGGATTGATTTTGTCTACGATTTTCATTACAGCCGAAGGGTCACCTTGGTTAGCGAGCCATTTTGCTTTGAAATCGCGCTTAACGAAGTTGATAAATTTGTTCTTCATTGTCATGCGCATGTTCCAAATTTCTTCGTCTGCAACTTTGAAGATACCGTCCCATGCTTCGGGGTTGCTTTGGTCATCAAATACTTCTTTGCCAAGTTTTTCAGCATAGAATTCTTTCCATTCCGATGCAGCCCAAGTAGGCATGTGAACACCGTTAGTTACATAACCAACATGTGATTCTTGCCAGTTGTAACCTTTCCAGATACCTGCAAACATTTTCTTAGACACTTCACCGTGCAACCAGCTTACACCGTTTGCTTCTTGGCAAGTGTTAAGAGCGAATACGCTCATTGAGAAGCGTTCTTCTGTATCGGGATTTTCGCGGCCCATGTTCATCAAATCGCGCCATTCGATACCGAGTTTAGCGGGATATTCGCCCATGTATTTGCCGAAGAGACCTTCGTCAAAGTAGTCGTGACCGGCAGGTACGGGAGTGTGAACAGTGTAAAGGCTTGATGCGCGAACGATTTCGAGAGCAACATTGAAGTCGAGGTGCTCTTCTTGAACATAGTCAACGAGACGTTGGAGGTTCAACAATGCAGCGTGACCTTCGTTACAGTGGAAGAGTTCGGTTTTGATGCCGAGTTTTTTCAACATAAGCACACCACCGATACCCAAGAGATATTCTTGTTTGATGCGGTTTTCCCAGTCACCACCATAGAGTTGGTGAGTAATGGGGCGGTCAAACTCGCTGTTCATTTCAAAGTCAGTATCCATCAAGTAGAGGTTCATGCGACCTACATTCACACGCCAGATGTGAGAGTAGATGATGCGACCGGGATAAGGAACTTCGAGAATTACGGGGTTGCCTTCTTCGTCACAAACTTGTTCGATAGGAAGTTGGCTGAAATTTTGGGGTTCGTAAACAGCAATTTGCTGACCGTCAACCGAGAGTGATTGAGTGAAATAACCGTGACGATAAAGGAAACCGACAGCAGTCATGTTGATGCAACTGTCAGACGCTTCTTTGATGTAGTCACCAGCCAATACACCAAGACCACCTGAATATATTTTCAATGCGTTGCAAAGACCATATTCCATTGAGAAATATGCGATCGAGGGAACATCTTTGCGCATGGGTTTGCTCATATATTCCTTGAATGAAGCGTAAACTTTTTCGATACGCAACATCAATTCTTTATCAGCAATAATTTCTTGAAGACGCTCAAATGTGAGTTGTTGCAACAACATTACAGGGTTTTCGCCTGTTGAACGCCACAAATCAGGATTCAAATCGCGGAAAAGCGATTTTGCTTCGCTATTCCACACCCACCATAGGTTCTTGGCCAACTCTTCGAGTGGTTTCAACTGTGAAGGCAATTCCGACTTCACAGTCACGCCACGCCATGTGGCCGCATTAGTGTTACTTACTTGTAATTTCATAAGTGTAGTTATTTAATAAGTGTTTTGTTATTTCTAATCAATTATTATGCGTTGCGTTTTTGAGCACGGTCCATTGCCACATTAAACGCTTCGTTGTAATATACAATGAAATTGCTCCATGCTGCTGCCGAAGCTGTAGCCATAGCCGCTTTTGAGATGCGCGCTGCCGCCATTTCGTCGCGGCTTGCAAGGTTATACAATGCTTGAGCAATGCTGTGCGACACCGAGTCGTAGTTGTAGTCGCCACGGGCAATCACATTTACACCGCAATCTTCAAAGTCGTTGCTGAATGCCGACAAAATCCATTGGCCAAATCCCGACAACGATGTTGTGATAGTGGGAACTCCAAATGCCACACTTTCGAGCGGAGTATAACCCCAAGGCTCATAATATGAGGGGAACACTGTCGCATCCATACCGATAACGAGGTCGTAATATGACATATTGAAAATGCCATCGTTGCCGTTAAGGTAGCAAGGCACATAAATCACTGTTACGCGAGAGTTTTTGTCGTTGGCAAAACCTATTCCGTGGATGCGTGAGAGAATGGGGTCACAATCCATATTGTGGAGATTGTGGCTAATCACAGCATCATCCAAGCGGCATTTGCGTTTTGCGTTAACCGCTTTTGCAAGGTCGGCACGAGGCTCTTTCACCCATGCGGGAACCATTACATAAGCCAAAACTTTGCGTTTGGGGTTGAAATCGCTCAATTTGGTCATTGAGTCAAGGAACATGTCAATACCCTTGTTGCGATACTCACAACGACCCGATGTTGCAATAACAAATGTATCTTCGGGCAACTTGACACCGGTCAACGAGTGTGCCACATTGAGCAATTTCTCGCGAGCAGCCTGACGGGCTTCGGCAAACTTGGTCTTGGCAGGCACAAAGTTCTGCTCAAAACCGTTGGGTGTCACAACTTGGGGACGCAAGTCTAGCAACTGCTCACATTCAACTGCTGTGATTTCGCTCACAGTAGTGAAGCAGTCGGCATTGTGTGCCGCCGCTTTTTCGAGCGAGTGCTTTGACTGCATATTGAGTTCGGCAGCCATTTGGTCGCCGTTATATCCTTTGAGATAATCATAAAGAGGCTTGTTGTTGCCGCAGATGCTACGACCGATGCTTGTTGCATGAGTAGTAAACATTGTCGCAACTTGGGGCAACACATCTTTAATATAAAGAAGGCCCATGCCTGTTGTCCACTCGTCAAAGTGGGCAATCACATTCTTTCCTTCAATGCCTTGATAACGGCAAATGCTTTCGATTACTAGACCTGCGGCGTGAGAGAATGCACACGCTTCGTCATAGTCGCCATAGGCATGCAAAGAATCTACACCATAAAGATTCCACATGCGGCCATAGAACTCGTCTTTGACTGCATACATGGCATCAAACTTCACAAGCACAACGATAGGCTTGCCGGGAATATCCCAACGGCCAACTCTCACAGTCACTCCTTCGGGCAACTGTGCTTGCGCCTTCCATTCTTTGAGCAATGTGCGTGATTCTACAAAATATGGTGAGGGATTTTCATCGCTCCACACATCGGGACCGACAAAAATTGTCTTATCCTTGTATAGTTTCTGTAATGTTTTTGCCTTTGTCGACAATACGGTATAAATACCGCCAATCTTGTTACAAACTTCCCAACTTGTTTCAAACAGCAGGTCGATTTTAACTGTTGATTCGTTCATTTAGTGCTATTTACAAATTTGAAAGTGCAAAGGTAGCAATTTTTTCGATATTTACAAACACCAATTACACCTAATTATGCAAACCGCTGTTTTCAATTACATATTTACAAAAATCTCACATTCATGTGGATATTTATGCAGAAAGGCCGAAAACCCTTTGGTTCCCGGCCTTGCAACAACAACCCAGCAACTAATCAATCATTTCAAAAGGGTTGGGTTCATATTCAGTCTCGTTATACACCTGCGATTCTCTAAAACTGATAATCGGCCCGAGTTTTTCAAGGACCTCGGTATCGACAACACTCGCAGCAAGCTGAGCATCAACCAATTCGGGCTTAAGCCATGAATTATTCCACAAGTCGGCAATCCCCTCTCCCACAACCACCTTACACAACGGCATATCATAGGGGAAACAGTCAAGGTCGGGCTCATAGGCATAAGTCATATTCTGCAACCACAACTGATGATAGTTGGTATTGGGCTGATTGCATAATTTCTCATATACCTTTGACACAAGTTTCACCTTTTCACAATCGTCGTCAAGCGAATCAATCATACGGCTCACAAGACGAAGTGCATAATTGGCAACCGTGATGTTTTCAACTGCAATCTGAACGGCAATAGCTGTCAGCACCTCAACATCTTCGGTCAAACAACGGCGAATAACAACCCCTTCAAAGCCATCAATCCATTCGAGAGAGCCAAATGATAATGATTGCATAGTGTTAAACGGGCGGTCTTTCTTTATTATCTCGCCATTCTTATCTTCAAAATCATCGCTTAAAGTAAATTTCACCATTTCGTCAAGATTACTCAACATTGTTCGCAACTGACCGCCGTTAGGGAACTTGCGCGAGAATTGCAAAATGTAGAGCAAATGCTTCTGAATAGTATCGAATGCACTATTTCGTTTGCTGTAAACAGGCGTGTTATAGATATCCCACAATTTGTCGGGCTTGATTGTGCCGGTCACGATGTCGTCGGTAATCTTGGTCTTGCCGGCATTGAATGTGAAATTCAAACTACCGAGCACATCTCGCAATACATAAGAAATCTGTTCAAGCAGACCCTTGTCGTTGCAGAAAATGCGGTAATCATCACGGTAACGGATAATTTCATAACCAACGATGTTTTGCGCCTCCAACTGTTCATACAACAACAAATCGGCATAACCCAACACTATTTCAGCGATAAAGTCAAATAATGTGCTACCCATAGGAATACCCACATTGTGACCATGCTGCATAGCGCGCAAATAGAATTGAATGTTTCGCGCCAAGTCACGGTTCACATCAGTTTCGAATTGCGTACCTTTGCGAGTCAAAGCCCACTCTATTGACTGCGGATTAATCGAACTATAACAGTTTGTGATATCGGTAACAAACATGTAACGATAGTCAAGCGAAAGGCTGATAGTGCGCTGCTCTACACACTTCCACCAATTTGAAATTGTTGCAGCACGGTGAAATTTCTCCTTTCGGTCGGGAACTACCGGCAACGAAGACACAGAGATAGTCGGCACACTAAACAGTTCAAAACACTCGCCCAAGGCAAACCATGCATCTTTGTTGCAAAGTTCGCGACAAAGGAAATAGTAGAGATAGGGGTTGGTGAGAATCAATTTGCGTATGCTGTGCTTGCCATCCTTGCTAATCACAACATCAACATTCACGCCATCAACATCATCGGGAGCCACTTGCCCCACACATTGGGTATAAGGCTTGTTGCCAATGGTTTCGCGAACATTTGCGAGAACGCCGTTAAACACAAAATACTCAGGGAGTTCAAACCCGCAATACTGCTTTGTATTCATCAAATAATCCAAAGCCTCGTCATGAGATAAAGATAGTATGTTCTTCATTCTACATAAAGGTTTTTTAATTAAACATAAATTTTCGTAGCAGAAAGTAAACACCTCTGACAATTAGATAGTTACGGAGTTGTGGGTAAAATAAAGGAATCAATCGAGCCTTGCAATTGTGACTAATGGCGACTTCTCACTTTTGCCACTCGGCGCCCTAATTCTGACACAAAGATAGTAATTTTTCATAGAAAATACGAGTTAAATTATAGATAAATAATAACATCGCCCCAAAGACCATTTCACTTGTGTTCGATATGGTTTTTGGGGTTGTGAATGCCCACTTTCTATTGTAGAATGTTAAGTTGTATACAGATTGATTACAACTGATTTTGGGAATGCAGTTGACTACAAATTGTAGCCAACTGAAGAGGTGAGCAGTCGGTTAGCCGGACTAACCACTTCAAAGGGTGTAAAAAACAACTCGTGAGGTTCGCTCACGAGTTGCTTAACTTTATTTGTGCCATTTCAAAGTGACAAAATGGCTCTTTGAAATTTCGAATTTGGCACTTTGAAATCTTTATAAATCTATAAAATCTCTTAATGGCTTGATCTTAGCGACAGTTGTATATGCTCCCTGTTTGAGATTTATAGTTTTATTATACGGTATCTTAGTGCTTGCATCAAA
>JAFZHD010000013.1 GCA_017555085.1 Muribaculaceae bacterium
CGGCTTCTCATGCCGTTTTTAACGACCTTATTTGAGCCACAAAAAAAGCATTTTTTTTACCATATCAATGAATTTCTTTACAAAGATATGTATTTCAGCGCATTACAAAGGTTTCATCCCACTTTTTGTCCACCCTGCCTAAGAGTATATATTCCACTCTTCAAACACGAAGAAAAACTTTAATTACATATTAAAACAAACGACCGCCGACTATCAAGCCGGCGGTCGATTGTTTAATGGTGGAGTTGGAGGGACTTGAACCCTCGTCCAAACGCGGAACTAATGTGCTTTCTACATGCTTAGTCTCTACTTGATTGTAGGGAAGTGACAGGCAAGAGACCACCAATCGCTACCTTAGCCTCTAAAATCTCGGACGCCGCGCGAGGCACTTGGCATCCCATTCCCGATTTACCTGCACCACCTTATCAATCCGTCTCAGGAAAAGGACAATTGGGTGATGTCTTGTCTCTGCAACTGTTGCGGAGATTAAGCTAATCTACTGTACTTCGATTAAGCAGCAAGAGCGTAGTTATTTTCGCCATTTAAAATTTTGATGTCCCTGATTAAAGAGCGTAGCCATCATTGCTCTGCATGCTTACACACCACCTCTACACGCTGTCAAAACCAGTCAACCCCATGTGTTGTGATGTATAACATAACACAAAGTTACAGAAAAAGGTTGAATAATACAAGCCGGCACTACAAAATATCTGCAAGCCGGGCGCAAAAAAAGGACAGTCGACGCTGTCCTTTTGTGTTAATTGACAATCATGCCTCCTATCGCTTGGTTTACACCTGGCTCAAAATGATAACTTCTCGCAAACTGTTTGAGGAAGTCAATCGTCGTTTTTCGAGGACGAGGAGCCGAAGCGTCACGATTTGCAGCATGAATTGTCGCCGAAGGAGTAACCACTTTCTTCATAGGCAATTCAATGTTTTTGTGTTTGTTTACTTTAATAACGCACCTTTATTGCTTTTATTATTACATTACATATATTTTTCTGATTTTTTCTTTTTGTGATGTTTTTTGACCGTTTCAACTTATTTACGCTCGTTTTATTGTGTATTTTGTTAAAAAAACCGCTTTTTTATTCACTTTTCTTGCCATTTCAAAATTTTCGCCTTATTTTTGTCGGGTAAACCAAATTGAACTCATAATTAATAACCTAAAAACATTATTGCCTATCGCCACAACACTACTCTAAACGCAAAAATAGAATAGTAATGCAAACAATGACAACATTCACCGACGACCAGTTGGTGGCGATGTATGCTAAGGGTAATAATGAAGCTTTTGACACACTTCTCAACCGTCATCAGCAACGAGTTTATTCCTATATTTTACATATCGTTAAAGACGAAGAACTTGCCGACGACATTTTCCAAGAAACTTTCGTCAAGGCTATTATGACCATTAAGCAAGGTCGATATACCGAATCGGGCAAATTTTCTGCATGGATTTCTCGCATCGCACATAATCTCATCATCGATTTTTACCGTCAGGAAAAATCAGAAAACACCGTATCGGCCGATAACGAGGACACCGATTTGCTCAATCGCCGCGACTTGTGCGACGACAATATCGAAGACCAAATGGTTACCGAACAAATTCACACCGACATTCGCCGACTCATCAAAGCGTTGCCCGAAAGCCAACGCGAGGTGCTCATTATGCGATATTACAAAGACATGAGTTTTAAGGAAATTGCCGATGCAACAGGCGTAAGCATCAACACCGCTCTCGGCCGCATGAGATATGCCATCATGAACATGCGCCGCATTGCCGACGAAAACCGCATCGTCTTGACCCTCTAATATAAAACAGCATACACGATATAAGACAAAGAGCCCGACGCAATGTCAGGCTCTTTGTCTATATTATATGTATCGTTTACTCTTTACATCACTCCGCGTTCACGCAAACGGCATTGCCATGCCCAAGCCGAGCGCATAGTGTCTTCAATCGTTGATTCGGCTTTCCATCCGAGCACATTGTTGGCATAAGCAGGTTCGGCCCACACTTTCTCAATGTCACCGGCACGACGGCCAACAATCTTATGGGGCACTTTCACGCCTGTTGCGCGTTCAAATGCGGCAATCAATTCCTTTACCGACAAGCCTACGCCTGTGCCAAGGTTAAAAGTCTCTACATTTGCCTCGCTCTTGTTTTGCAACATGCGCTCAACGGCTATAACATGCGCTTTTGCCAAATCTACAACATTGATAAAGTCGCGAATGCATGAGCCGTCGGGAGTGTCATAATCATCGCCAAACACGCTCAATTCTTTGCGAATGCCGATGGCTGTTTGAGTCAAATAGGGAATGAGATTTTGGGGAACGCCGTTGGGCAATTCGCCAATCTCGGCCGAAGGATGCGCACCAACGGGGTTGAAATAGCGCAAAATCACACTCTTGTAAGGAGCACCCGAATGAATAACATCGTGAATTATCTCCTCACATATCTGTTTGGTGTTACCATAAGGCGAAGTAGCTTTTTTGATAGGCGCACTTTCGGTTACGGGATTTTCGTCGGGTTCGCCATAAACGGTACAAGAAGATGAAAATACAATGCCTTTGACATCATATTCGGCCATCAAATCAAGCAGATTCATCAGCGTGTTAAGGTTGTTGCGATAATACAATACCGGTCTCTCAATAGATTCGCCCACAGCCTTGCTTGCGGCAAAATTGATAATTCCGGCAATACCCTTATATGTGTCAAACAATTTTTTCATAGCAGTCATATCGGTGCAATCAGCCTCTACAAAGTGAGGTCTGATGCCGCTGATGCGCTCAATTCCGTCAAGCACATCAACATTGCTGTTTGACAAGTTGTCAACAATGACAACCTCATAGCCCGCCTGCTGCAATTCGACAACAGTGTGCGAGCCGATATATCCTGTTCCTCCCGTTACGAGAATCAATCCTTTATTCATATATAGTTGGTTTTAACCACAAATTTAATCATTATTCTTCGCATCTCCAAGCGCAAGGACTTTCATTTGACAGTGTTGGCAGTCAAATTCAAGGGCAAATCTATGATTTGCCGATGTGAGATAAAGCGGACCGGCCCACTCACGACCTGCTGGAGTTTTCAAACACTTACCCATTTCGCGGCGCACACAATAGCGCGTTGTCATAACAGTGAAATGGCCTTTGGGCATATCCAATTCCACAGCTTTTACAATTTCGCTGGCGCCATGGTCAACATAAAATTCACGGGCAATCTCGTTAGCCACATTATCATGATAGGTCAACGATTCTCCTTGCGGCAATCGTGCCATGCGATTTTCGGTCATTCTTGTGTCGCGCTTGTAGTTTTCTCGTTGTGCGACATCAAGCAATTCAAGCACATCACGGCGCAATTGTGTAAGCACCGATGCTGGCACAAATACATTTCCGAGTCTATCGTCAATCTCGGCCACGCAGTATATAGTGTTACCCACTTTACGCAACACGCGCTGACGTGATGCCTCTTGCGGGCTTTTTGCCTCGTCCAGTGAAATGGCAAGTTCTTTGCTTACTACATTTCCGCGGCAATCGCTCACAGTGAGCAACACTCCGTCAGAGCAGCGCGACAATGCCATTTTCACATCAATCAGACGGCACACATCAGCTTCAAGCATATCATCCCACTGCTTGTCGCGATTGCGATACAGCACTGTTCCGGGAGCCAATCTAACGGGAGTAGTCAAATAGAGTCGCTTGCCTTCCACCTTGTTCAATCTGAAACCGGTAAACTCGCCCTTTTCGTCAAAGTAGCCCATACCGTCGCCATTATTCAATTGCACATCGGCCACAACCTCTATTTCACGGCCAAAGCATCGTTTCACCTTTGCCACGCGCTCGCCACGCGATTTGGGCGTGTCTATTGATGAAATAGCAGTCTTTTCGCCATTAAGGAAATATGGCGTGAAACCGCGGTTAAAACTCTTTTCGAGTCGCGGTTCAAAAGGCACGTCGCTATATCCCACCGATGAGCGGCAATAACAGTTGCTGCGCGATGCGATAATCTCATCAATGCGCTTGCGATAAAATGCCACTACATTTTTCACATAGCCCACATCCTTCAATCGGCCCTCAATCTTAAACGACGATACACCAGCATCCATCATCTGTTCAAGATAACGGCTGCGATTCATATCACGAAGTGAGAGCAAATGTTTGTTTTCAATCAATGTGCGGCCCTTGGCATCAACAAGCGAATATGGCAAACGACACATCTGCGCACATTCACCACGATTGGCACTACGGCCCATAGCATAATGACTCGCTTGACAGTCGCCACTATAACTAACACACAAAGCGCCATGCACAAATGCCTCGATGGGCACTGTAACTTTATCGGAAATCTGCTTGATTTCTTCTAACGACAATTCACGAGCGATAACAATCTGCGAAAAACCTACATCTTGCAAAAAACGGGCTTTGCGGGCATCGCGAGTATCACATTGAGTGCTTGCATGAAGAGCGATAGGCGGAATATCCATTCTCAAAACCGACATATCTTGTACAATCAGCGCATCTACGCCTATATCATATAAACGGCCAATCAATGCCTTTACATCTTCAATTTCATTATCATAGATAATCGTATTGAGCGTAACATAAACTTTTGCGTTATATTGATGAGCAAAATCGACAACGCTAGCAATATCTTCTACGCTATTACCCGCAGCCACACGAGCGCCATGGCTTTCCGAACCCATATACACGGCATCGGCACCACACTTGATTGCTTCAATAGCAGTTTCGGCATCACGCGCAGGCGCAAGCAACTCAATAGGTCTTATATTTTGAGAAACATTCATACCACAAAATTACACAAATAGGTTTAATTACACAACATCACACAATTATAACACCCATGCAATTAAGATACCGTAGCCACTATCAATCACTATGATAAAACAAAAGCGCCCCGGCTCGTTTGAACCAGGGCGCTCGGTAAAGGGGCGGTTACCTACTCTCCCACTTTCGCAGTACCATCGGCGTGGTGAGGTTTAACTTCTCTGTTCGGAATGGGAAGAGGTGGAACCCTCACGCTA
>JAFZHD010000014.1 GCA_017555085.1 Muribaculaceae bacterium
GTATCAACGCTGATTGTATCGATTTTTTCGATTACTTTATTTACAACATGGAGTTCGGGAGTTGCTTCAAAGAATGCTGTGAGGTCGGCCAATACGCGTTTGCCGGCAGCATCGATTTCCATGATTTGGCGTGATGCAGTGGTTGTCAAAATATTATCATCTACACCAGTACCAAATCGGTATGCTCCATATGCTGCGGCGGGGATACCTTCATTGCTTTCCCACACCTTAGTAACTGTCATTTCTTTAACAGGAGCAAATTCGGGGAGTTTAGAAGGACCTACGTGAGTGAATGTACCAGCAGCGGGAGTTTCAACAGCAGCAGATTGGGGAATTGCATAACCTCTTACATATTCAGTTGATGCGTTACCCAAATACAAGTTGCCAGCATAGTCCCATGCAGCAGCGTAAGTGTTGCTACCACCGTTAGCAATGTCATAAACTTCAGTCAAAGTAACTGTACCATCTTCTGCATAAGTGATATCATAAACACCAACTTTACCAGATGCGCTTGCAGCTGCGAGGCGAGTACCTTCGGGGTTAACTGCCAAAGCACCACGACGACGAACTTTACCGCCAGCACCTTCGAAGTATTTGATTTCACCAGCAGCGTTTACATAAACCAATGCAGGTTGGTCGTCGGCGGGAGTACCACGATATTGAACATACCAAATACCACCGCGGTTATCGCAAGCGATGTTAGCCGAACGGTCGTAAGAGATAGTGTATTGCATATCCAATGCTTCAACAGAAGTAGGTGCGGGAAGAGTTGCAGCTGTACCGAGTGCATACTCAACTACTGCGTTTTGGTGGAAAACTAATTCAAGACGGTTAGTGTTACGAGCGAGAGCGATGAGTTTCAAATCTTCGCCAGCACCAACAACATCAAAGCCTTGTGCAGGACCTGCAACGAAGTTGCCCAAAGTGTCACGGTAGATGCTATCGTTGAATTCCCAACCTTCAACAAGTGAAGTGAATTCTTCGCCAGCAACCAATGCAGCAACACTGGGAGCTACGAGATAGTAAGAACCGTCAAAGTTGTAACGACCTACAAACACGCGACCATCTTCAGCAACGCGAACTTTATTGAAGTCAGCACCAGAAGTTGAAGTAAGGTTGATACCGATGAGATTGCGGCTTTGGCAAGTCAAGTTAGAAGGGAAGAAACGGCCTTTGCCATCTTTATTCAAGATTTGAGTACCGTCGGCAGCAAACATGTAAAGACCGCCACCTTCTGAACCATCAGCTTGAGCACTGATATAGCCCTCTGTTTTGCCTTGTGTATAACCTTCAGCAACGAAGAGTGTACCGAAAGAAGCACTGAAAGGATTGTTGTCAACATCAAGACCACTGGGGTGATAGAAACTGAGGTCAACAAATTGTTCTACTGTTTCTTTTGCAGAAGCAACAGAAACTGCCCAAGAGTAGTCACCTGAATCTACATTTTGCATTTTAACAGTTGCTGTGTGAGCACCTGCTTCTTGTGCACCGAGTTTTTCAGTATAAACTACTTCACCAGCGCTGTTTTTAACAACTACATTAACATCAGTTGCAGCAGCATTCAATGAATAGCTTACATTCAATACACCACCTGCATACTCACCGTCAAGTGCGTACGCATAGGCGTTTGCTGTACCTGCAGTAGGAGTAACCGCCGCTTTGAACGAGAGGTCACCCATTGATTCTGTATCGACAAATGCCGATGCAACAGAACCAGCCAAGAGCAATGCTGCTCCGGCAAACGCAAATTTACGTAAGGTTTTGTTCATGATAAAATTATTTAGTTAAACAATAAAAAATGGATTTTCATGTCAGGTTAAACCATGGTCTTAGATGATTGCATAATTTAACTCGGTAAAGGTAAGGAGTTTTAGCCTATTCGCCAAATTTTTAACCAAATTTCTTATTATAATAAAGTGAAAACTGCAAAAATCGGGCATCACACAAAATCTCAGCCACACAAACATTTAACAAATTTTCCCATAAAAAAGTTTTAGCCAATGATTGGTTTTGGCATAAGCGGCGTGGTAAATTTGCAACAGTTTCCAATGGTTATTTACCCATTTATCTCGATTTATATGATGTATTTTATCACCGAACGCAACCGTGATTTTATGGCGAGATGTCACGAAATCGCACGGCAGTGGCGAGGGCAAAAACCTCTCACACGCGCCCAGATCGTCGAAAAAGCCTTATCTATGCCCGCTCCAGGCTACTATGTCAGCTTCAACCACGCTTGCCGATGCATCGGCCTTCTGCGCAATGGCAAATTACCCGACAACACCACCGCCATTAAACGGCAGATGTGGCACGAAATTGATGCAAAAGTGCGCAAACACGAGCAACGCCACCCCAACGACCCTCTGACCATCGCCTTGGCATTTGTGTTGACCACAAGTGCATCGCGATTTTTCATCGACACCGTCTATGCTATTCGCCTGTTTTACCATCTAAACAACCCTTATGTGTCTAAAACCAAAAACTCTCCTCGCTCTAACGGCATGCCTGCTTGCGACAGCGTGCTCCACAAAGCGACAATCGCTAAACACCGAGAGCATCGCAATGCATGTTGACAGTTGCATCAACGCCCATTGGCTGCGACTCGTCACCACGGCAATAAACGATAGCATTTCTCTGAAAATCATTGAGATGACTATCCCCACCGACAGTATCAGCCCGATAAAGGTAAAAGCCGTAACTGTCAACCGCACCACTCACACCAAGGCATCGGCTGCCGACTCGCTATCGGTGTTGAAAAACGGCAACATAGACATTAAATCTCATGCCATTAATGCCGACAAAACAGAAACAAAACCAGACCGCACATGGCCCGCAGCCCTATTTGGAACAGCCGTTATCATTCTAATTATTTCACTAACAATCAAGTACTTATTTAAACAATGAGACAAACATTCACAATCAACCTATCGACCGACGCGATTACACGCGAAGTACTCGCCGTGGCCGCGCTAAACAACATCATGGACAATAATCTCGGCGACAAAATCGCCATTCTCACTCCCGACCAAAAACCGGCCCTCGTCCGCCAGGCACAAGCCTCGCTCGGCAACATTTTGTTGCACCTTTTGCCTCACATCGCATCGTGCAACATCAACGATGAATTGCCCGCCGACGGCAGTGAGCACCTGTTTCGCATCGAGGTATATCTCGACTCCGACGCCACAAGCAGCGACATCGCCACCTTGCGCCACAGCATTGAGCACACTATCGCCCTTGACACCCTATGCGTGTGTTACATGGGGCGCGACGAGGCCATGAGCAACCGTTATCAGGCGCTTGCAATGGCGGCCCTCAACGACATTCGCCGACTCGTCGACAAAACATCGGGCCAAAGATCGGTTCGCGTTATGAATTGGATTTGACAACCTCCTGCAAATCGGTTCCCGCAGGACTTTGAAATACTCTTAATCCGAACATCGGCAACATGGCAAACACATGTTCAAACACCGATGCCTGCACCTTTTCGTGGGCTACCCACTGGGTGTCGGCAGTGAAGAAATAGAGTTCGAGCGGCAACCCGTGGGGAGTCGGCTGCAACTGACGCACAATCTGAATAAGATTCTGATTAATAAGATTATGCGAACGAATGTATCGTTCGAGATAATTGCGGAATACACGCAAATTTACCATCTCGCCCTCAACAACATCTATACCCTCGAGCCAACCTTTTTCCTTAAAAAAGGCCAACTGCTCGGGGGTGCAGAATTTTATGGAGTTAATGTCAATATCAATAGAGCGTTTCACACGGCGACCGCCGCTGTTAAACATGCCGCGCCAATTTTGAAACGAGTCTTTAACGAGCGCATAAGGCGGCACGGTTGTGATGGTCATATCCCAATTTCGCACCTTCACAGTGGTGAGTGTCACATCAATCACAAAGCCGTCGGCGCCATACTTGGGAGCGATAATCCAATCGCCAGGTTTGAGCATATCGTTTGACGAGAGTTGAACACCCGCCACAAAGCCCAATATAGTGTCTTGAAACACAAATGTCAGCGCAGCGGCCACAACACCCAAGCCGGTCAATATAGCCACAGGACTCTTGCCAACCAACACGCTGATTATCACTATCGAGCCCAACAATATGAAAATGATTTTGAGCATCTGATACACGCCTTTGAGGGGGTGTTGCTCAACGCCCGCTTTCTCACAAGTCAGGCGGTAAAGCGCATTGATAAAGGCGCATACCAATCGCAACAACACGACTATGATATAGATGTAGCACGAACTTTCCAAAAATTTGAGTATCTTGGGCATATCGCCAAACGCCACCGGCAAAAGAACATACAACAACAGCGGCGGCAGCAAGTGACACATACTGTCGAGCACCTTTCCGCCCAACAAATGGTCGTCCCAGCGCGACACCGTGCGCTGTGTTATGCGCGACACCACCTTGTATAAAATCTTGTGGCAAAAATGATAGGCCAACACCACCAACAGCACAATTATGCCAACAATCACCAAACGGCTCACAAAGCCCACATCGTTGACATCAACGCCCATCTGCGCTATCAAACCATCAATATATAGTTGTATTTCGTTCATTTTGTCAAATTCGTTTTTCTTTTATGCACAATCGGCCTCGTTAATCATCTTTGCGGTCTTTGCCGGCAAGCATGCCACATGCAGCCATGATATCCTCGCCACGCGAGGTGCGAATTGTGGCCGTAACCCCTTGAGCATTAAGGCGGTCACGAAATGCAACCATAGCACTCTCGGCGGTGGTTTTGAGGTCAACATCAGGAATTGCGTGAAAGCGAATGAGGTTGACACGGCTGTCGGTGCCTTTGAGCAAGCGAACGAGCGCATCGGCATGGCGAAGGTCGTCGTTCAAGCCGCGGAACATGATATACTCAACCGACAATCGGCGCTGGTGGGCAAAGTCATAGCCACGCAAAAGGTCCATAACATCGGCCACGGGATAAACGCGCTCAACGGGCATTAGTTGCAAACGCTCTTGCGGGAACGGCGAGTGAACGCTGATGGCGATGTGAACGCGGGTTGAGTCGAGCAAGGTGCGCAACTCTTTGAGTTTGCCAATCGACGACACGGTAATGCGCTTGGGACTCCAAGCCAACCCCCACGACTCGGTGAGAATGTCAATCGCGCCCAACACAGCATCAAGATTATCCATCGGCTCGCCCATACCCATAAACACAAGGTTGGTCAACGACTCGCTCTCGGGAATCGACAACACTTGGTTTATAATGTCGGTGGTGGTGAGATTACCATGAAAACCCTGTTTTCCGGTCATGCAGAATTTGCAATTCATCTTGCAACCCGCCTGCGACGACACACACAGCGTGGCACGCTCGCGGTCGGGAATATAGACAGCTTCAATGTCGCGGCCGCCAACACCGTCAAACAGGTATTTGACCGTACCGTCAACCGAGCGGGCCTCCATCTTGGGAGCAAATCGGCCAACGCAATAGTCCTCGGCCAATCGGGCGCGCGCCTTCAACGACAAATTTGTCATCTCGTCAATCGTCTCCACACGCTTTTCATAGAGCCATTGAGCCATCTGCTTTGCAGCAAAAGCAGGCATACCACATTCGGCAGCCACTTCACGCAACTGCGCCAAACTCAATCCCACAAGGGGCTTTTTCTTGATTTCGTCCATAATTCCGCACTATTTGAACCACAAAATTAATCTCTTTCTGCAAAATCGGCAAATTTTAACGCCGACGATGTCTCATTCTCGGAAAATTAACCTAAATTTGCACAAACCAATAACTCACTTTTGCACTAACAATTATGGCTAACAAATTTCTCATTTCGGCCTTAATGGGCCTCAGCACGCTCTCTATGGCGGCCAACGATGTGTATGACTACCTCTCTCAAGACGCACCCGCCGCCAACACCTATACACCCTATTACCATCAACGCGCATCACACTTTGCCACACTCAACATCGACAGCAACGACATCGTGTTTGTAGGCAACAGTTTGAGCGACAACGGCCGTTGGAACGAAATGTTTGACAACGCCAACATCAAAAACCGCGGCATCATCGGCGACATCGTGCAAGGCATCAGCGACCGCATCGACTTCGTCACAAAAGGACATCCCCAAAAGATTTTCCTCCTCGTGGGCGTTAACGATGTGTCACACCACCTCACTCCCGACAGCATCGCAACAGCCGTCGAAAAACTCATCGTCAAAATCAAAACACAATCGCCCGAAACCCAACTTTATCTCCAAAGTTGGTTGCCCATCAACAACGACTTCAAACGCTATCGCAACATGATTGGCAAAGAAGAAATCATACTTCAAGGCAATGTATTCCTCAAACAAGTCGCTCGCCGTCAAGGCATTCCCTTCATCGACCTTTTCTCATTGCTTGCCGACCGTCAATGCAAACTCCCCAGTTACATGACCAACGACGGCTTACACCTCAACGATGAAGGCTACAAAATTTGGCGCGACGCCGTTGCCCCATACATCGCACCCGAAATGACGTTTGGCGATGAACTCTATCCCATCGGCAGCAACGACATCATGATACTTGGCAACAACCTCGTAGGCGGCGCCGAGTGGCACGAACTCCTCGACAACCCAAATGTAAAATCGCGCAACACCTGGCCCGATGTTGTTAACTCACTCCCCACATTGGCCAAGCAGATTGCCGCCAAACAGCCCCGTGCCATCGTGCTTCAATCAAGTTACAACATGCCCGATAGCCTTCCCAAAGGCGCAAACCTCGGAGCCGACTTTGACGCCGACATCATCGTGGCAAAAATGCAAGAAGCCATCGACGCAATCCGTCAGGCATCGCCCGACACCAAAATACTCATTCAGAGCCTCATTCCCGTAAACTCAACCTACGAAAAATATGCAGCATTCAACGGCTCAGCCAAGAAAGTGAAAGCAGCCAACAAAAAACTGCAAAAACTCGCCAAGAAAGCCAAAGTGACATGGGTTGATGTATATCCCGCCATGGTTGACGCCAACGGCGACCTCAAAGCCGAATACACCAACGACGGCTTCAAACTCATGGGCCGCGGCTATTCAGCATGGGCCGAAATCCTCAAACCCCACCTCAACGACTAAACATCACAACCCCCAATAACAAACGCCCCCGCGGAATCCGTGGGGGCGTTGTATTTTTGCCTTATGTTGTTAGAGGTTTAGGCCGGTGAGGATTTTGATGTAGATTTCTATTGCGGTGCGAATTTCGGCGAGGCAAATGTATTCGTTGGCGGTGTGGGAACGCGATGAACTGCCGGGACCTACTTTGACCGAGGGCCACGACATCAGCGCTTGGTCGCTCAATGTGGGCGAGCCAAAGGGTTGCGCTCCGGTCATCACCAAGCGTTGCACAATGGGGTGGTCAACGGGAATTGATGAGGGATTGAGTCGGGTTGAACGAGGTGTCAATTCACACTCGGGTACTGCTTGACGAATCAATGCGAGTGTCTGCTCGTTGCTATATGCGTCGGTGGTGCGCACATCTACCACTATTTTGCAGCAGTCGGGCACGACATTGTGCTGCGTGCCCGCTTCAATTTGCGTTACTGATATTTTGACGGGACCGAGTGTGGCCGATTCTTTTTCAAATGTGAGGTCTTTCAGTCGTTGAACTACTGCCATTGCTTTGTAGATGGCGTTGTCGCCTTCGTTGCGGGCGGCATGGCCCGATTTGCCTCTAATCACTCCGTCAAGCACCATAAGACCTTTTTCGGCTACAGCGGGCTGCATGTCGGTGGGTTCGCCCACGATGGCCACATCTATGGGGGGCATTTGCTGCAAGGCCGATTCTATGCCGTTTTTACCACTCACTTCTTCTTCACACGAAGCGAGGAATATGAGGTTGTAGCTGCGTTCAAGGCGTGAAAGATGCAGGTAGGCTACAGCCAACGACACTAACGATGCGCCGGCATCGTTGCTGCCAAGACCATAAAGGCGTTGCTGCTCGTCAACTTCGGCACCAAACGGGTCGCGCGTCCATCCTTCAACCGGTTTGACAGTGTCAATGTGAGAGTTTAACAATAAAGTGGGTTTCATTTGGTCATAACCGTTGGCTATTGACCACACATTATTACCTCTGCGTTCAACACATGCGCCGTTCTCATCAAGAAAACGCGCCACAATATCGGCGGCGGCCGACTCGTCGCGACTCACCGACGGAGTCTTTATCAACTCGGTGAGCAAATCTATCGCGCTATAATACAATTCATCTATATCCATACGCGGTCAAAGTTACACATTTTTTCAGCAATATCTAATGTTTTGGCTCTGTTTCTTGGCATTCTACAATATTTTTTATAACTTGCCACGATTTTTAACAACAGCAATTAAAGATAGTTTCTTATAACCAATCAAATCGGTGTCTTTGCGAGCCAGAGATACCATGATAAACATTTGATTAACAATATTGTACAAATTTACTGTTTAAAGACAATATGAAAAAAACGATTATCGATTTGTTTGAAGCGTCGGTAAAACGCTACCCAAACAACACTTTCCTGCTCGAAAAGACAGGAAAAAAATTTGAACCCACAACCTATACACAGGTTCAAGAACAAGTTTATCGCCTTGGCGCCGGTCTTCAAGCCCTCGGTGTGAAAAAAGGTGACAACATGGCCCTCCTCAGCGAAGGTCGCAATATGTGGGTTATCGGCGAACTTGCTATGTTCTATGCCGGCGCAGTCAATGTACCCCTGTCAATCAAACTCGAAGAGCGCAACGACCTCATGTTCCGCCTCACTCACGGCGACGTAAAATATGTAATGGTATCGGGCACTCAACTCAAAAAAGTGCGTGCTATCATCAACGAACTTCCCGAAGTGAAATATGTCATCGTATTTGACAAACAAGAAAAATATGAAGACCGCGAAATCGCGCTTGAAGAAGTGTTGAAGATGGGCGACGAGTTCCTCGCTTCACACTCTATGGAAGAGTTTTTGAGCGTGGCTCAGTCAATTCAAAACGATGACTACGCCACTATCACATACACCAGCGGCACAACTGCCGACCCCAAAGGCGTGGTGCTCACACACCGCAACTACACTGCCAATGTTGAACAGTCGCTCACGCTTGTTGACATCGACGAAACATGGCGCACCCTCATCATTCTTCCGCTCGACCACTGTTTTGCCCATGTTGTAGGCTTCTACATCATGATGGCACAAGGTGCAACAGCAGCCACTGTGCAAGTGGGCCGCACTCCACTCGAAACACTCAAAAACATTCCTCAAAACATCAAGGAAGTTCGCCCCCACTTCATTCTCAGTGTGCCCGCATTGGCCAAAACTTTCAAGAAAAACATCGAAACCGCTATTCGCGCCAAAGGCAAAACTACCGAACGCCTCTTCAACTTCGGTCTCAAAGTTAAACAAACCTACTATGGCGACAGCAACCTCGACAGCAAAGGCTTGCGCATTTTCTTGAAACCCCTCGTGGCATTGTTTGACAAACTCATCTTCTCAAAAGTGCGCGAAAACTTTGGTGGCGAATTGCGTTTCTTCATCGGCGGCGGTGCATTGCTCGACAAAGACTTGCAGAAATTCTATGTAGGCGTAGGTATGCCCATGTATCAAGGCTACGGTCTCTCTGAGGCAACACCCGTACTCTCATCAAACGGCCCCACAAAATATCGTTTCGGTTCAAGCGGCAAACTCGTTAACCCCATCGACCTCAAAATTTGTGACGACAACGGCAAAGAACTTCCCCTCGGACAAATGGGCGAAATCGTTGTTAAAGGCGAAAATGTTATGGCCGGATATTGGAAAAACCCCGATTCAACTGCCGAAACCGTTCGCGACGGATATCTCTACACCGGTGACCTCGGTTATATGACCGAAGAAGGCCTCCTCTATGTAAAAGGCCGTTTCAAGAGCCTCCTCATTTCAAGCGACGGCGAGAAATACAGTCCCGAAGGCATCGAAGAAGCAATGGTGCAACTCGCACCCTCTATCGACCAAGTAATGCTCTACAACAATCAGTCAAACTACACAACAGCACTCATCGTGCCCAACAAAGACTACCTCAAACGCACATTGGCCGAAAAGAAACTCGCGCTTGATAGCGAAGAAGGTCGCATTGAAGCCCTCAAACTCATCAATGCCGACATCGCAATGTTCACCAAAGGCGGCACATACGAAACTATGTTCCCCCACCGTTGGTTGCCCACCTGCTTTGCCGTACTCGCTGAGCCTTTCACCGAACAAAATCAAATGATTAACAGTACAATGAAAATGGTGCGCGGCAAAATTGAAAAAGCATACGCCGACCGCATCGAGTATATGTACACTCCCGAGGGCAAACAACTCCTCAACCCCCGCAACATCGAAGCATTAGCTTAACAACGCGACAACAACCCCTCATTCAATAAACAAAGGCAGTGACCACAATCACTGCCTTTGTTATATATAATATGTGTATATCTGCAATCTTCCGACAAATGCTAATCAAACAACGCTGTGAGCACATCAAGAGATTTCAGCGAGGATAGTGACGCATAGTGAAGCGTATAATATTCAAGCATCTGTGTCAGCAACTGACGGCGGTTGTCGCGGTTAAACCGATATAGATGCATATTATCAAACGTGATGCGCGACAATTTCGCCAACACCGCCGACTCGTCAGGTGACAAAAAATGCTGATGCATCGGCGCTGTCAATCGGAATGTGCCATCAACCATATCAAACACACGGCCCGGCTCATAGGTAGTCACATCAGGCTCAATGCCTACAAATCGGCCAAGGCGGTAGAGAAAACAAATGTGGAAATTGGCAATGCCGTCTTGCGCATCATTAAGTCGCACAATCGACTGCTTCAAAAAAGCATACAACAACTCATCGGGACCGCTCTCACGCAACACTACGCCAAGCACCTCAGCAACAAACATCGCTAGCGCGCTCTTCACCGGATGTGCATATATGCCATGCAACGCCATCTCGGCACGCGGTTGGCTCATTGTGTACAACTCCTGACCGTGGCGCAACTGCGCTTCACACTCAATCAAGCCCAACGGCATAAACAGCGCACGACGGCGCACAGCCTCGCGACCCGCCCCCGCCGGAACCAGAAACGACACTCGGCCGGCTTCAAGCGAATAGGCACTCAAAATCGAATGCCGCTCATTATATTTAATTGTGCGTAAAGCAATGCAATGTAAAGTGCGGTGCATGACAGTGATTTTATACCACGAATTTAGTCATAAAGTGCCAAATCACACCCTTTTAATCAGAAAAAAACGCAAAAAGCACAAGAAAAATCACTTTTGAGTAAAAAAAATTTGCGGGATTCAAAAAATGTATATAACTTTGCACTCGCATTTGAAACCAATGGCCCATTCGTCTATCGGTTAGGACGCAAGATTTTCATTCTTGAAAGAGGAGTTCGATTCTCCTATGGGCTACTAATTAAAAACGATAATTAAAGATTAAAGATTTAATATAATGGCAAATCATAAATCAGCTATCAAGAGAATCCGCCAAACAGAGTCTCGTCGACTCCACAACCGCTACTACGCTAAAACTGCTCGTAACGCCGTTCGTCGCATCCGCAAAATGCATGACAAAGCAGAAGCAGAAGCAGCATTCGTTAAGGTTGTTGCTATGCTCGACCGTCTCGCTGGCAAAAAGGCTATCTCTAAGAACAAAGCCGCTAACCTCAAGAGCAAGCTCGCTCACCACATTAGCAAAATCTCTGCTTAATAGCAGTCAGATACAGTTGGCCCATTCGTCTATCGGTTAGGACGCAAGATTTTCATTCTTGAAAGAGGAGTTCGATTCTCCTATGGGCTACCTTCCACCGACTAAGCATCTCAATGGTGCTTAGTCTTTTTGTGTACCTACACATCGCTTACACATTATTATATACACAGCCCACACACAAGGCCATCCGGGGAAAATACAGTGCCAAAAATCTGCATTTCTCGGCATTTTTTACTATCTTTGTTATATCAAAGCCGAATTAATACTAATTTAAAACATACACATCTATGAAAACATCAACATTTATTGAGTACATCAACAACCGTATCGAATCTGATTCAAAACTCCGCGAAGACCTCGCAACCACAGCAGGAGACATCACAACCCTCATACCCCAAGCCGAAGATGAAATGTTTCTTCTCGGCAAATTAGGTCTCTACCCCGCCGACACCTGTGCACCCTTTGTCACCCGTCAAGGCACCCCATTTTATGAGTTTGACAACATGGCCATGATGCCAAAAGGAGGCAAGACCATGAAGTATCTCGATTTCGAGTTCCGACAACTTGAAATCCTATTCCACCTACCCCGAGTCAACAGCATCGAAGGCCAAAACTGGCTCCGAAACAACCTATTCCAAGGCTGCAGAGTGGATGCCCGCAAAAAGACCGAATACAAGGCAAAATTCCGAGAACACCTCCGACCCGACTGGGACGAAATACAAGCCGATTGGATGAAATACTGTCTCAATTTCAAATACAAAAATTGGGCAGAATTCCGCAACCTACTCCACTCGACCGACCACACACCCGTCGAAGACGCAACCAAAACAAACTACCCCTCACGTCTATACTGGGGAGCCGAACTCGTTGAAATCGAAGGTAAAAAATACTATTTCGGTTGCAACATAGTCGGCAAACTCCTCGTTCAACTCCGAACCACACAGGGCAAACTACCCTACACCCTCCCCGCCGACCTCCACATCTTCGGCCAGCCCATCTTGCCGATTTAACCGACCACATAATAAAGAACAGCACGCTCGAATAGTTTCCTAACGTCAGCAAAATTGGACCGTTGTTTAGGTGGCTTTTGGGCATGCTTTTTCCCGACACAGGCTATCTTTACCCGACTGCACCGCGGCAAAGTGGCGCTGTTTTCAATTTAATTGGGTTACACACAGATGCAATCGACAATTTATTGGTAGTTTCAATTATTGTAACTATTTTTGCATCAGAAAATAATCATAACCCTATAATACAATGAAGAAAATTTTTACCTCAATTTTGTCGATGGCCGTTCCGGCTGTGCTTTTGGCTTCGGGTGCTTGGACGCTCCAGGGCAAGGACTATGTTGTCGATACGCTTTTTCACGCCAAGGTGGGCCCCGGAACTACGCAGACTTCGCTCCGTGCGACCGGCGGTTCTAATCTCAACATTTTCTATACTACTACCGACCTCACTAATCCTTATGTCGAAATGCGTGGGGTTATGGCTAATAATAGACTTGCTTCGGTTACAACTGTAACCAAGATGGCACAGGCAAGCAACAAGGAGGGCGCTCTTTATTTTGCCGGTGTTAATGCCGACTTCTTTGGCAATAGCGCGCCTATCGGTACGACTGTTACCGATGGCAGTGTGTGGTATGCCTCTAACAATGGCTGGACTCATTGGGCTATCGACGGCAACAAGACTCCCTATCTCGGCCAAATGGCTATCGGCGGCTCTGTTTCAAATGCTGACGGCACGGCTTCTCACGCCATTACTGCTATCAATGCAGGCCGCGGCGAAAACAATCTCATTATCTACAACAGCAATTATGGCTCTACTACCGGCACTAACGATTATGGTGCAGAGGTGGTTATCACTCCCGTTGACGGCGACTTCGCTCTAGGCAAAGAGGTTAAGATGAAGGTTACTGGCGCTCCCACAACCAAGGGATCCAATGATTTGTCGGCAGGCAGTTACATTCTCTCGGGCCACGGCACTGCCAAAAATTTCGTTACAAGCCTCTCTGACGGCGAAATCATCACTGTTAATGCCACTCTCTCGCTCAACGGCAAGTCTATTGAGGCTCGTCAGGTATTGGGCGGTCAGCCCATGATTTTATCGGGTGGTATAACCCTTGACACTCAGTCGGCTCTCGACCACCTTACCTCGCTCAACCCCCGCACTGCTGTAGGTCACGATGCGACTGGCACCAAACTTGTGATGCTCGTTGTTGACGGTCGTTCAAATGTTTCGGCCGGTGTTGTGTCACGAGTTCTCGCCGACATTATGCGCGAGGTTGGTTGTAGCGAAGCAATGAACTTTGACGGCGGCGGCTCATCGGCTCTCTACACCGACGCTTTCGGCATTCGCAACTCGCCAAGCGACGGCAACGAACGCTCAGTTACTAATGCCCTCTTTGCAGTGGCTGTTGCTCCCACCGACAATGTTATTGACGAAATCGCATTTACCGAAGAAGCAAAAACGCTCCCCAAATATGGCTACTACACTCCCGTGTTCTATGCCTACAACAAATATGATGTGCTCATCTCTACCGACCTCAAAGGCGTGAAACTTTCGTGCCCCGAGGCTTTGGGTACAATCAGCGCCGACGGTGCATCGCTTTTTGTTACTGGTAGCGGCACTCACATGCTCACCGCAACTATCGACGGTGTCAGCACTTCAATTCCCGTTACTGTTGGCACAGGCGAACCCAAATTCCGCCTTGCCAATGCTATGGTAAACTCGTTTACCGACTATGTTGTTGAGGTTACAGCAACAGTTGGCAACGAAGAGATGCCTCTTGACAACCAAGCATTGAAATGGTCGAGCGACGACGAGTCAATCGCGACAGTTGATGCTGCCGGTCGCGTTCATGGCGTGAAAAACGGCACTACAATCATTCGCGGCACTGTTGAAGACTTCGTAGGCCAACTCACTGTGACTGTTGAAATCCCCGAACAACGCTACATGCCTATCGATGCCAACATCGACCTCGGTTCTTGGAAATACAACAAATCGGGTGTCAAAAACGACTCTGTATCGGTAATTGACAAACAAGGTTTTGCGTTTGACTACACCGTAAGTTCGACTCGCGGCACCTATGTCAAACTCACCAAAGATGTTGTGTTGTGGAGTATGCCCGACTCATTGCGCATCTGCATCAACCCCGGCACTGCCACTATCAAAGAAATCTACATCAACACCCAAGCCGGAGCAAACCGTGCAGTAAACTATATCTACACTCCCACCACGCTCACAGCCTCAACGCTCAACACTATTCTCATTCCCATGAGCGAGTTGATTGATGTAAATGATTTTTCATCATATCCCGTGACCTTCAAGTATTTGCAAATCTATCTCTCTGACGCGGCATCATCAACCCACCGCATCGAGATGCCCACATTTGAAGCCGTTCACGCCTCTGTTGCCCACACTCCCGGCAGCGTTGAGACAATCGTGGCCGACAACAACGCAACTCTCGTTCTCGCCCCCAACCCCGCTATTGCCGGCGAAGATGTTGCTGCCAATGTGAGCGAAAATGCACAATATCGCATCTACACAATGAGCGGCGCGCTCGTTAAATCGGGCCTTGGCAACAAGATTGCCACCGCAAACCTTGCATCGGGCATGTATATGGTCGCAATCAGCGACAACAACGGCATTCAAGCCGCTCGCCTCATCGTGCGATAGGCCTGATATCCTTTCCCGAAACCGAATTATAAACCGTCAGATACATCGTCGGGCATATAGCAACTATATGCTCGACGATTTCGCTTTGTATGGCTTCAAAAGCGGCCCAATCGGTTGTGGCGGCATAACAATAGAGTTGCACCGGCAAGCCGTCACCGGTCTGGTCGTTCAAGCTCACAAGTATCTGCTGATTGTGGGCCACCATGGGGTGTGACAGCAAATATAGGCACGCATAAGCGCGCAACAGGCCAAGATTGGTATCTACCGTACCGTTAACCGGCGTAAGACCCGTGCCGTAGCCCGACGGCTGACTGTCGATATAGTCGCGCAATAGCGGAACTTTGGCAGCAATCTCCTCTATCAATGACGGCGTGCACGGCTTTACCGAAGTGGCATCAATCACCACCGTGCGCGTGATGAGCCGCACACCGCTATCGCTCATGCCACGCCAATTTTGAAACGACGATGACACCAACACATAGGGCGGAAGCGACACAATGGTATTATCCCAATTACGAATTTTCACAGCCGAGAGCGACACATCGGTGACAATGCCATTGGCAAGCGTTGATGGCACAATTATCCAATCGCCCACGCGCAACAAATCGTTCTGCGCAATCTGCACTCCCGCCACCAAGCCCAACAGCGAATCTTTGAAAACGAGCATCAGCGCGGCCGCAAATGCGCCAAGTCCGGTGAGCAACACCGTTGGCGAGCGGTTGATAAGTACCGACACCGATATAATCAGCACCACGGCCCACACAGCACCACGGCCCACATTGAGCACCCCGCGCAACGGCACATTACGCTCATTGTGGTGGCGGTCATAGCGTGTCCACAAAAATTCGAGCACGGCACACACTGCCACCCCCATCTCAACCAACAGATACACCGTGGCCACGCGTTCAACAACCGACAAGGCCGCACTATTGACATCAAAAGCAAACGGAATCAGCGTCAAAAACAGCAACGGCGGAATCACACGGCTGCAACGCGACACCACGCGCCGCTCAATCATCTCCTTGACAAACTCCCACCGCCTCAACATCGGCAGCCGTTTCAGAATAAGCACCACGACCCAACGCACAAGCCACCCCACACCGACAGCAATCGCCACTACCGCCAAGGCATACACCACCTCCTCGGCAGCCGAGCCGCCACCGATGCCCACGGCATCAAGAGCCGAGTCGATAACGCCAAGCAACCACGAAGCCAACTTGTGTGGCGGGACAAGCATCAAAACCATAACATCATCACTTTTCACCCCTAACAACCTCGCGATAATAATTGTTTTTCATTAACTTTGCATCGGTATGATTACACTTTGGATATTTCAATCGCTTGAATTTTACGTCATAGCCACACTTGTGGCCGCGATAATTGTAGGGTTGGCGGCAAAACCGTCATCGCGAGGCGAAGCACGCCAATATCTATTGGCAGGAGTCCTCACATTTGACGACGAATATGCCCAACCTGCCATAACCCTCACGGCCCTTGAGAACGGCACGGTAGTGTTGCAACGACACGCAGTTGAAGCCATGACCACAAGCGGAGCCGTGAGCCTCGCCATAACACAAATCGGAACTGACATCACCATCGAGGAGCGACTGAGTGACGGCTACACAGCCGACTTGCCAGTTGACACAGCCACTTTTTATCTCGACTTTATGGGCGCCGAGCGTTACCACATCAAATACAACTCCGACGCCACCGGCCTCTTCGCAGCCTTCACATTCAGCAACCGCCCCGGATACAAAACCACAAAACTACTGAATAGATAATTTACAAAGCGTATTAACAAAGCCGCCCGGCACAATGTGTCGGGCGGCCTGTGTTATGTAGCAGTTGTTATTAGCCGAGCATGGTCTGCATCAAGGCCGAACTAATCCAAATGTAAATTACCATGCCGATGATGTCGTTGGTAATGGTAATAAACGGACCGGTTGCAAGCGCGGGATCGATTTTGAGTCGTTCGAGTGTCAATGGAACGAGTGTGCCAAACACCGATGCAAACAACACCAGCACAAACAATGACATTGACACAGCGATTGTGGCCACTTCTTGTATGCCAAAGGCGAAGAAGTTGTAGGCAAACACCAACAGCGAGATGATGCACGCGTTGATGAGGCCAACGCCAAACTCTTTGAGCAGTTGCGAGCCAGACTCTTTGATGTCGAGCGAACCGTTAGCAAGGCCTTGCACGACAATAGCCGATGACTGAATGCCGACATTACCTCCTGTACCCGCAATCATGGGGATAAACAATGCCAATATGGGGTTGAGGGCAAATCCCTGTTCAAAAAATCCGAGAATCCATGCGTTGCCGATACCGCCCAAGATACCGATGAGCAACCAAGGCAGACGGGCTTTGGTTTGGCGCAAAACGGTGTCGTCGGTTTCGACATCGGTCGAGAGACCTGATGCCAATTGGTAGTCGCGTTCAGATTGTTCACGCACTTGGTCCATCACGTCGTCAACGGTGATGCGGCCCATCAAGCGGCCGATAGAGTCAACAACGGGCATTGCCACAAGGTTATATTTTTCGAAGTCGAGAGCCACCTCATCGATGGGAGTATCGGTTTTTACCGACACGGGGTCGCTCTGCATCACATGCTTGATTTTTGACACCGATGGGTGTGTAATCATTTTTTTGAGCGGGAACACCCCTTTGAGGCGTTGGTCATCGTCAACAACATAGACATTATAAATCTCGTCCATATCCTCGGCTTGCGCCCTCATTTGCTTCACGCACTCGGGCATACTCCAATTTTCGTTAACGATAATCATTTCGGTACCCATCAACGCACCGGCAGTGTCTTCGTCATATTTCAACAAGTCGATGATGTCGCCAGCCTGCTCCACGTCATCGATGTGAGCAAGAATCTCGTCACGGTCTTCCTTGTCGAGTTCACGGATAATTTCTACCGCATCGTCGGTGTCCAAGTGGTCGAGTTGTCGGGCAATCTCCTCGACGGGCATGTCGCTAAGAAGGTCCTTGCGGTCGTCCTCGTCAAGTTCTATCAACACATCTGCAGCCTTGTCTTCGTCGAGCAACTGATAGATATACTCGGCTTCTTTCTCGTTGAGGTTTTCATAAAGTTCGGCAATGTCGGCGGGGTGCAATCCCTCCAACTCTTTGCGAGCGGCCTCGTCGTCGCGACGGCTGATAATGTCGCGAATCAATTGAAGATAATCGGGTGTATATTCTTTCATTAGTTGGCTGACTGATTACGCAGATTTGACATCAAATTGGTTAACTCTATGAATTGCTGCACGCTCAATTGCTCGGGGCGCAGAGTGAAAATCTTGTCTTCGGGTATCGTGACCCCGGCCGGGAGCAGCGATTTGAGCGAATTGCGAAGTGTTTTGCGGCGCTGGCCAAACGATGTTTTCACCACCGTCTTGAACAATCGCTCGTCACAGCCCAAGTCGGTAACCGAGTTGCGGCGCAATCTCACCACACCCGATTTCACTTTGGGCGGCGGGTTAAACACATGCTCGCTCACCGTGAACAGATATTCTACATCATACCACGCCTGCAACAACACGCTCAATATGCCGCGAGTCTTATTGCCCGGAGCGGCTGCCAATCGCTCGGCAACCTCTTTTTGCAACATGCCCGAGCAGCAAGTCACTTTGTCTTTGAAATCAAGAACACGGAAAAATATCTGCGACGAAATGTTGTAGGGATAATTGCCAATCACGCAAAAATCGCCCTCGCCCACAGCCGCGGGCAAGTCCATTTTCAAGAAATCGTCGGCAAGCACTCGGCCGTCAAGTTCGGGAAAGTAGCGGTTGAGATAGTCGACACTTTCATTGTCAATCTCCACGACTTTGAGGTCATGGCCACGGTCGAGCAAAAAGCGGGTAAGCACGCCCATGCCAGGCCCCACCTCGATTATAGGCATACCTTTATAATCGTCGAGAGTTGCCGCAATGCGGTCGGCCACCGAAAGGTCGGTGAGAAAGTGTTGTCCAAGGGCTTTTTTGGGTTTTACCTGCTGCATATTTATGTGTTTTGATTTTTCGTAACTACAAAGGTAATGTTTTATGGCGAAAAACCTACGCCTAAACGCACCTTTTATCTCGTTTGGTCAAAAAAAGCGAAAAATTGCGGCCAAAAGCAGCCGTTGGCCTATATTCATTAATAACTGGCGAGCGCGCTTCTCTTTGAACCTAGCTAATACTGAACACACGCTGAAAGAACACACAACTAACTTTGGAAACATACACGATAAAGGCCGCTTCGCGATGAAACGGCCTTTATTTTTGCATCATGACAAACAACATTCGTGCCGCCAAAAGACATCGCACGATTGGCGCATTTAGCTTTTTTGGCACTCCAAATGCAACAAAAACGGCGTTTTTTTTGGTTAAAAGTAAAAAAATAAGTTACTTTGTAAATTGAAAATAATACGACCCTATTGAAATGAGAGTTAAAATACATCACGAAGGAACTAACATAATCTTGATTTTGCTGGCTATTTTGTTGGCAATCAATATCCCCGTTTGGTTTTATGCCAAAGCGGCATTCGTGCCCGCAGTGACTGTTTCGGCTCTTCTTTGGCTTTGCGTCGTAAACTTTTTCCGCTCACCCCGCCGCCGCTACACTGGCGAACGCGAAAACATGGTGCTTTCATCGGCCGACGGCAAAGTCGTTGCCCTTGAAGAAACTTTTGAAGACGAATATCTGCACCAACGCGTTATTCAAGTATCGGTGTTTATGACCGTTTTCAATGTGCATGCCAACTGGTTTCCCGTTGATGGCGAGGTAATCATGTCAAAACATCACTCTGGACGTTTCATGGCTGCTTATCTTCCCAAGTCAAGCACCGAAAACGAGCGTTCAACAGTCGTAATCAAGGCTAAAAACGGCCAAGAAATTCTCGTTCGACAAATTGCCGGCGCAATGGCTCGCCGCATCGTAACCTATGCCGAACCCGGAAACGAAGCCAACATCGAAGACCACATGGGATTCATCAAATTTGGCTCACGCATCGACTTATATCTACCCCTCGATGCCGAAATCCTCGTTAAACTCGGCGACAAGACCACAGGCGGTATCACCCCCGTGGCTCGCCTCAAGCCCCAACAAAATGCTTAAACTCATTAAATCACAAATACCCAACACCATCACCTGCCTTAATTTGGTTGCAGGTTGTTTGGCTTGCATATTTGCATTCTCGGCCACAGAAACATTCGGCTCGTTACAAGGCTACCAATGGGTATTCATATTCCTCGGCATTGCCGCAGTATTTGACTTCTGCGACGGAGCCGCTGCCCGACTTCTAAAAGCATACTCCAACCTCGGCAAAGAACTTGACTCGTTGTCAGACCTCATCAGTTTCGGCCTCGCGCCCTCGTTGTTGCTCTACAACACAATCGGTCATTTCAGCACTTGCCAATGGATGCCCTACCTCGCAATCATAATCGCAGTTGGCGGAGCATTGCGTTTGGCAAAATTCAACATCGACGATAATCAGGCCACTACATTCAAAGGCCTTCCCATTCCCGCAAACGCAATCTTCTGGATTGGCGCTTGCAACTGGATTTATACCAATCAATATCCCGGCGACATCGCAATGGCGATAATCATTCTCACCATGACATTCCTCATGGTGTCAAACATCAAAATGACATCGCTCAAATTCAAAAACTTTGATTGGCGCGAAAATTTCCGTCGCTATGTGCTAATCTTTGCAGCCATTTCATTTGTTTCTATTTGGGGCATTTCGGGATTTGCGTGGACAATCTGTTTCTACACACTCGTTTCGATTTTTACCCGCAAAGGCAACGAATAATTTGAGTCAGCCTCAAATCTGTCTATTTCTATGATTTATATCATTTTATTAGTATTGCTGCTTCTCGTGCTATGGCCCGTTATCAAAATAGGCTACCACATTTATCGTGCACAGCGCCAAATGCGCAAAGCATATGAACAAGCAAGCCGACAACAGCAGCAACAACAAGAAGCCGAACGCGAAAAGATATTTGACCGCAATGTAGGCGAATATGTCGACTTTGAAGAAATCGAAAACACCGACAACAACTCTGAGCCCCACTACAACCCGACGGTAAAAATCGAGCCGCAAATCGAAGATGCCGAGTGGGAAGACATCAAATAACTCCATTCCCCTTTACCGAGGCACACCAATAGTCATGGCACAGTATTATACCCACCGACTTTTTGAGTTTTTGCGACAAATCAGCCGCAACAACAATCGCGAGTGGTTTCAGCAACACAAATCGGAATATGACGACCTTCGCGCACAATGGCTCGAAGAAGTTGACCGCATGCTCACACTCATGACCACATGGGAATCACGACTGTCGTCACAGTCGGCCCGCTCATGCGCCTACCGATTTAACCGCGACACACGCTTTTCGACCGACAAATCACCCTACAAGACATTTTTCTCGGCAGCAATCAGCCCGTGGGGACGCAAAGCCCACCGCGCCGGATATTACCTGCACATGGGCCTTGATGAAGAAAACCTGTGGGGAGGCTCGGGACTATATGGCGGCATTTGGTGTCCCGACAGCACCATGCTACGCAAACTGCGCCACGCCATTGTTGACAACATCGAAGAATTTGAAGAAATCATCAACAACCCCGAGTTTGTTGAGCACTACCCCGAGTGGATAGGCGACAGCCTCAAACGCATACCCGCAGGATGGAGCATCGACCATCCCCAAGCCCACTTGCTGCGACTCAAAGAATATGGCCGCCTTTGCTCATGCAAAGAAGCCTTTTTCCGCGACCCCGCATGGGTCGAAATCGCCGCCCAACGCTTCGCCCTGCTCAAACCCCTCAACGACTTCCTCAACTACTCCCTCGACGAAGAATAACCCGCCGCCACGCCTATAAAGGTTGGTTGCCAGAATAGAATGCGTGCAAAGCACAGGAAAGCGAAGTTATTCTAATAACCGTGTGGCTGCACAAAGTTGGGTGAGGTTAAAATAAATTAGGTTTTTTGGTTTGTTGTTTAGATATTAAAAAACTACCTTTGCGATTAGAAAATGTTAAAACACCAAACACTATGGCAGAAATTAAATGTATAGGTATTCTCACATCGGGTGGTGACGCTCCCGGTATGAATGCGGCCATTCGTGCCGTTACGCGCGCTGCTATATTTGCCGGCATGAAAGTCAAGGGCATCTATCGTGGCTACCGCGGCCTTCTCACTAACGAAATAGTCGATTTCAAGACACAAAATGTGTCAAACATCATACAAATGGGCGGTACTATTCTCAAAACAGCCCGTTGCAAAGAGTTCCAAACAGCCGAAGGCCGCCAAAAGGCTTATGAAGTGCTTCGCAGTCATGAGATTGACGCGTTGGTGGTGATTGGCGGTGACGGCTCGCTCACTGGTGCGCGCATCTTTGCCAACGAGTTTAACCTCCCCATCATCGGCCTCCCCGGCACTATCGACAACGACCTCTATGGCACCGACACCACTATCGGCTATGACACTGCACTCAACACCATCATGGAGTGTGTCGACAAAATTCGCGATACGGCCACCAGCCACGAACGTTTGTTCTTCATCGAGGTCATGGGCCGCGATGCCGGCTTCCTCGCCCTCAACGGCGCTATCGCCGCAGGTGCCGAAGCGGCTATCATTCCCGAAATCTCGACCGAGGTCGACCAATTGGCCGAATTGATTGAAAACGGTTTCCGCAAGAGCAAAAACTCGTCAATCGTGCTCGTTGCCGAAAGCCCCGTCACCGGCGGCGCAATGGGTATGGCCGAACGCGTGAAAAACGAGTATCCCGAGTATGATGTTCGCGTGTCAATTCTCGGCCACTTGCAGCGAGGCGGCTCTCCCACAGCCCACGACCGCATTCTCGCTTCTCGCATGGGTGCTGCCGCTATCGACGCATTGCTCGACGACCAACGAAATGTGATGATTGGCATCAAAAACGACGAGATTGTTTATGTGCCATTCACCAAGGCCATCAAAAACGACAAGCCCATTAACCGCGACTTGCTCAACACATTGCGCCGATTGTCTATTTAATAACACGGCTCAAAAAAACATTAAAATAATTTTGCCTTGTGAAATAAAGGTATTACCTTTGCAAGGCAAAACCACGGGGTATTAGCTCATCTGGCTAGAGCGCGACACTGGCAGTGTCGAGGTGAGCGGTTCGAGTCCGCTATACTCCACAATTCAACAGGCTATCTCAACCGAGATGGCCTGTTGTGTTATGCCAGTGTGACTGCTGTAAACCGGTCTTTTTCTCTCGTTTTTTCACCAACTTGGCGCGGCGTTTTTTCAATAATGGCGGCCTCATCATTTTTAACACTCGCGCAACAAAAATTTAACATGTTTAAAATTTGTAAATCGGCTGACTTTTAGTATTTTTGCGATTGTAACGGCATAACTGCATACAGTGTGCATAAATATCATTTTGCATAAAAAATAATTAAATATACAAATCAATTTACAAACTTAACCAACAACAGTATGAAGAGACTATTTTTCTTAATGACTGCCATTTTGATGACTATGTCATTGAACTTTGCCGCAGCCAAAGATTTGAAATGTCACGGTACAGTAGTTGACGAAAGCGGTGAGCCTATTATCGGCGCAACCGTTTCAGTTACAAATGGTGTTGCCGCCGCGGCTACCAACATTGACGGTAAATTTGCGGTGAGCGTTCCCGACGGTACCAAATCACTCACTATTACCTTCGTAGGTTATAAATCGGCCGATGTTGCCGCCAAGGCAAATATGGGCGTTATCACTCTCGAAGTCGAATCTCAAATGTTGCAAGACGTTGTGGTAACACAATCAATCGCAAAAACTCGCGTTACACCTATCGCGATTTCAAGCGTTGACGCTACCACTATCGATGTCAAACTCGGCAACCAAGAGTTTCCCGAGGTTTTGAAAACCACTCCCGGTGTGTGGACAACAAAAGACGGTGGCGGTTTTGGCGATGCTAAAACCAACATGCGCGGTTTCAAATCGGCCAACGTGGCTGTGCTCATCAACGGTATCCCCGTCAACGATATGGAATGGGGTGGCGTTTATTGGTCAAACTGGGCCGGCTTGTCTGATGTTACCTCAAGCATTCAGGCTCAACGCGGTCTTGGTGCTGCCATTCTCTCGGCTCCCTCTGTGGGTGGTACAATCAATATCGTAACCCAATCACTCGACGCCAAAAAAGGCGGTAACTTGTGGTATGGCATGGGCAACGACGGTATGAACCAATATGGTTTCAAGGTTTCAACCGGTCTTATGGACAACGGTTGGGCCATCACATTGCTCGGTTCACGCAAATGGGGCGACGGATATGTTCAAGGTACTTTCTTCAACAGTTATAACTACTTTGCCAACATTTCTAAACGCATCAGCGACTCTCACCAATTGTCGTTCACTGCATTTGGCGCACCCCAAAAACACAACAAGCGTTCAAGCGCCGACGGTCTCACTATCAACGAATGGCAAAATGTTCGCGAATACATGGGTGACGACAGCCCCTATAAATACAACCCCACTTTTGGTTATGACAAGAACGGCAATGTTCGCTCATCAAACCTCAACACTTACCACAAACCCCAACTCTCGTTGGCACACATCTGGCAGATTGACCACAAATCATCACTCTCAACCACTGCTTATGCTTCATTTGCAACTGGTGGCGGTTACTCTGGTCAAGGCCGTGGCACTTACAACGGCACATCAATCAGTTACTCATCATGGTATGGTGCTAACAACGGTCTCGTAAACAACCTTTTCCGCAACGCCGACGGTACATTTGCTTATGACCAAGTTCAAGAAATGAACGCCAACAGCGAAACAGGTTCTAACATGATTATGAGTCAGTCAAACAACAGCCACGAATGGTATGGCCTCGTTTCGACTTACAAAAACACTTTCTGGAACAAGTTGACTTTCACCGGCGGTATCGATGTTCGCTACTATGTGGGTCACCACAACAACACAATCATTGACCTCTATGACGGTGAATACTTTATGGACGATAGCAGCCGTAAGAGCGTTAAGCCCGAAAACAATGCTGCCGCTGCCGACCCCAACTGGAAATATGAAAAACTCGGCGTTGGCGACATCGTTTATCGCAACTACGACGGTCACACACACCAAGAAGGTGCTTATGCACAAGCCGAATACAGCGCATTTAACAACCACTTGAACTTGATTCTTGCAGGTTCGATCAGCAACACCGGCTACTGGCGTGTCGACAACTTCTATTATGACAAAGAGCACTCTAAATCAGAAAGCCTCAACTTCTTGGGCGGTACTGCAAAATTTGGTGCTAACTACAACATCGACCGTTACAACAACGTATATGTAAACGCTGGCTACATCAGCCGCGCACCCTTCTTCTCGGGCGGTGCATTCCTCACATCAACAGTGAGCAACGCAACCAACCCCGACGCTATCAACGAAAAAATCATGTCTTATGAAGTGGGTTATGGTTTCCACTCTCCCAAGTTCAGCGCTAACTTGAACCTCTACCACACTACTTGGATGGACAAAACATCTACCCGCTCGGGCGACATCACTTCGGGCGAACACGCTGGCGACCGCTACTACTTCAACATGCAAGGTGTTGATGCTCGCCACATGGGTGTTGAAGTTGACTTCATCTACCGCCCCGCTACATGGGTTGACATCGAAGGTATGTTCTCTTGGGGCGACTGGATTTGGAGTTCTAACGCAACAGGTTATTTCTACAACCAAAACGGCCAACCCTTGAAAAACCTTCAAGGTGATATCGCATCGGGCGTCCTCGCCGACGACCACGCTCGCGCCGTTCTCATGCAAAAAGGCATCAAAGTGGGTGGCTCGGCTCAAACAACCGGTTCGTTCGGTCTCAACTTCCGTCCCTTCAAAGGCTTCCGCATCGGTGCCGACTGGACTGTATGTGCCCGCAACTACTCTGACTATCAAGTATCATCAAGCAATTACTCTCCCGGTGCAAACATCAGTGTTGCCGAACCTTGGGAAATACCCTGGGGACAACAAGTTGACCTCTCGGCAAGTTACCGTTTCAAAATCGGCGGCTTGAATGCCACTCTCTACGGAAACGTTTACAACTTGTTTAACTATAACTATGTGGTAGATGCTTACACCAACACCGATACTCGCGGCTCTTGGGAAAATGCCTATCGCGTATTCTACTCTTTCGGACGCACATTCTCAATGAAAATGAGAGTTAATTTCTAATCTAAAAAGACATGAATACAATGAAACAGAATATATTTAACTCATTTATTGCAGGAGCCTGCATCTTGGCTCTCGCAAGTTGCGATGACAACAGTTGGAACAATCAATACCTCAACGGTTTTGAAGACAACCCTGCCATCACCGACGTTCAGTCAATCGAGTACACGCTCACCGATGCCGATTATAGCGCCATCGCGTCAAACTCGACCAACAAAGCCAAGGCCGAAGCCGATAGCGTCAGCGCCGCACTTAAAGCAGTGGGCACTCAACACTACTTCACTGCCGATGTAGAAGCCAAAGACTATATTCCCGCATTCTTGGGCGATTCTAAATTCCCCTACTTCGTTCTTGACAACGGTTCGGCCGTGAAGGTTACCTACAACGTGGCTACCGCGCTTCCCGCCGAAGTCACTGCTGCCGCAGCTGCCGAGCAATATCAGGTTACTGACGAAGACTATCAAGCAGTGTGGGGTAGCGAAGACTATGTTGCCGCGTTCACACCCTCTCACTCGGCCGACAAAAACATTCCCAACATCCTCAAAGCGGCTTATCCCGATGCACAGGCAGGTCAATATGTTATTGTCAACTACAACAACGCCACAAGCGAACCCGTATTTGGCGGTGTTGAAGAGCCCGTTGTTCCCACTTATACCCACAACAAAGTAACTGCTATCACATCGGGCCGCTCTTACATTCTCGCTGCCGATGTTAACGCTGCAACTGCTGTTACCGAAGACAAAAGCTATGGCTACTTGGGCGTTACAACTGTTGCTCCCGAAGCTACCGGTCTCAATGTCGAAGATGCTGCCACTATCGAATTCCGCTTTGAAGCGGCTTCTGAGGGTAAATTCTACATCATCGATGCTTATGACCGCTACCTCTATATGAAGGGTACTTACAACAACTTCAATGTGAGCAAAAGAGTACCTGCCGAAGGCGGCGAATGGACTGTTGTTGCCAACAGCGATGCCACTCTCACTATCACAAACGTGATGAACGGCAAAACTCTCCAATATGACGCTCAATACAACTCTTATGGCGCTTACGACACTGTAAAAGGCGCTTATCCCGCAGCATACGAAAAAGCTAATGACTACACAAGCGTTATAGGCACAGTGGTTAAGGGCGAAACCTATGAGATAATTGGTGTGGTTTCAGGTCTTTGTGCACAAGGTTACATGTTGACCGACAACAGCGGCACAATCCTCGTTTACTATGGCAAGTCTTATGATGTAGCGAGCCACAATATTGGCGACATCGTGAAAATCAACGGCGAAATCGGTTCTTATAATAAAGGCCTCCAAGTTGTAGGTTCTTCTGCTACCGAAGAAATCATCGGAGCAACTGCCTACAAATTCCCCACCCCCGTGGTTATGAAAGGCGCTGATTTAGACGCAGAAATCGCTAACCGCACAGCCGATGGCCTTGCTAAGTATGTATCATTTACAGGTACTGTTTCAGTAAGCGGCAACTATGTAAACATCATCGTTGACGGTGCAACAGCACAAGGTAGCCCCTATCAATTGACAGCAGAACAAAAAGCCCTCTTCACTGACGGCTCTACTGTTAACCTCAAAGGATGGTACATCGCTATTTCAGGTGGCAAATACATCTCAATCGTTGTTACCGAATTGGCTACTGCCAATGCAACATTGTCACTCCGCTCTCTCGTTGCCGATGTGGCTAAAGTTGAAGAAAACGCCGTTTACTACTTTGATGGCAGCAAATGGACCGTTCCCGCCAACTTTGCAGTTCTCAGCCCCGCTGACTACACTGCAATGGGTCAAAAATATGGCAACCTCTCAACATCGGCCAAACCCGAAGTTTACCTCCCCGTTTACTTGAAGACTACTTATCCCTATGCGCAAGCCGAAGATGCAATGTTTGTACTCTACAAATACTATGACGGCTCGGCTACTTACTACCGTTGCGACCAATATGTATACAACGGCTCGGCATGGAACCTCAACAACGGCGTAATCCAAGAATCGGCTCAATTTGTAAAAACAGCAGGCAAATGGATGTTTGACCCCAATGTGAGCATCACTCTCCCCAATGGTGGTAGCCACGATATCTGCAAACTCTATTACCAAGCATGTGTTGATTGGGTATATGAAAACATCGACAAGCCCCTCGGCTCAACCGACATCAAGAGCGGCAAGTTCTATGTATCAAGCTATGGTAACAACGAGTATTATAGCGGTACATCGGCCTACTATGGCAATGTTGACATTCGCGCCGACAAAGCCATCGGTCAATACCCTGCCGGTTTTGAAGGCATGAGCAACGAAGAAGTGGTAGAACTCATGAAGACTCGTTTCTGTAACGAAGTAATGCCCGGTGCATTGGCAAAAATCCACCCCGATGCAATGCCCGTTGAAGGTCTCCAAGTTATCTACTCTATCGAGTTTGCTGCCTACACAGGCTCAACAGTAATGCACACAGTGAGATATGAAGTGACCGCTCCCGGCCAATTCACATTCCTCGACTGCACATGGTTTGAATAATCAACCCATCTAATATCCACCAAAGGCATCTCGCACCGCGAGGTGCCTTTGTTTTTTTGCAGTTGCCACCGTCCCCATTTAACCACACGAATATAAAATGGTGGTAAATAATTCTTTTGTTTGGCCGTCTGTCTAAAAAACATCGTCAATTTATCCCCAAATCTTTACCAAAACCGAATTTTACATAGCAAATTGTAAGAAAATATTTGAATATAATAGAAATTTGCATTACCTTTGCACCATCAATAAAATTTTGCACATATTATGGCGCTCATAATACCTAAAAAATACAAGCAGAAACTTCTGCCTGAAACCACTGAAATTGCAATCAAAGAAATCAAGATACATTTTCAGGAGAAACTTGCCGAACAACTAAACCTTCGCCGAGTTACCGCTCCGCTTTTTGTATTATCGGGCACAGGCCTCAACGACGACCTCAACGGCGTTGAAAGCCCAGTGTCGTTTAACATTCAATGCATGGGCAACCGCCGAGCCGAGGTTGTGCACTCGCTTGCCAAGTGGAAACGCACCAAACTCGATGCCTATGACATCGCAACGGGATATGGCCTATACACCGACATGAACGCGATTCGCGCTTGCGAAGAACTTGACAACTTGCACTCACTCTATGTTGACCAATGGGACTGGGAACAGACCATTGCCCCCGAAGACCGCAACCTCGAATATCTCAAAGCAACGGTCAAAAAAATCTACTCGGCCGTCAAGGCAACCGAGATGATGATTTACCGCCGCTACCCCCACATCACTCCTCAACTCCCCGACGAAATCAAGTTTATACACAGTCAGGAGCTCCTCGACATGTATCCCAACCTTGACGGCAAAGGCCGCGAAGCCGCTGCTGCCAAGAAATATGGCGCGATATTCATCATCGGTATCGGCAACCCGCTCTCAAACGGCGAGCCCCACGACGGACGCGCCCCCGACTACGACGACTGGATTACGCCCAACAGCGACGGCTACACCGGATTGAACGGCGACATGGTGTTTTGGAACCCCATTCTCCAATGCCCGTTTGAAATTTCATCAATGGGTATTCGTGTCAGCCCTGACTCACTCAAGGCCCAACTCGCTGCCCGCAAATGCGAGGAACGCCTCAACTTGCGATTCCACCAAGCGCTCATCAACGACGAATTGCCCCTGTCAATCGGCGGAGGTATCGGACAAAGCCGCTTGTGTATGTTCATATTACAAAAAGCCCATGTCGGCGAAGTGCAAGCAAGCATTTGGCCCGAAGAACAAATCGAAAAATGTGCCGCTGCCGGCATTCACCTAATATAAAAATGATTATGAAAAAGATATTGTCGGCCATAGTAATGGCATTTGTCGCAACCATCGCCTGCCACGCGCAGATGTCGCAAGAAGAAATTATCGACAGTTATGTAGCCGATGTAAACGAAAGCGTGCAAACAATGATGGGCACAAGCCAACCTTGGAATCAAGGCGAATCGTTTGTGTCGTTTATCGCCAAATTCTCGACCGATGCCGAATTTATGAAATCGCGCACCAAACTTTCGGCCGAGCAACAAACACAATTTGCCCACTTGCTTGTTCCTTCTAACTTCGAAGCCCAAACACCCTTTGAAAAAGAAGGCAACGACGATAGCAAATTTTTCTATCAAATGTGGGGAGAAATGCAATTTTCGACCGTTCATCTCGACTGCGGTTGGGTTGACAGTTATTATTCCCACACCTTTGAATTCAAACGCGTAGGCGGTAAATGGCATCTTACCAAAATCGTCCCCGGCGAATAATGATTGATATAACAATACTCATTGATAATCAACCCTGTAACACCAACCCATGTCTGATTTCGGAACACGGGTTGAGTGTTTATATTGCCACGCAATCATGCCAACTGCTCTGCGACACTGGCGCCAGCGGAAGTTTTATTGACAACGCCCGCCACCTGGGCATCAACTTGGGTGCGATTGACTGCGCCGTCATTTCGCACGGACACGACGACCACACAGGCGGACTGCCGCAACTGCTCGACACCCTTCCATCGACACGAGTCTATGCCTCAACACACATCTTTGACCGATTTGAGTCATCGCGCCTCGGCTCTGCACGCAACATCAGCGCACCCGACAGCATTGCCCGTCACCCACTCCTTACTCTCATAGAAAACAGCATGTGGCTTACGCCCGACATTGCGCTTGTAGTGTGTGATACCGCGCAACACGCCCGCCCTCACGGCAACCGCCATTTGATGGCCAACGGCATGCCCGACACCTTTGCCCACGAACTGTCATTAGCCATTGTTGACGGCAACCAACTTGTCATCATCGCACCTTGCTCCCACAGCGGCGCACTAAACATCATCGACTCATGTTGTCGATTTACCGGTATCAACAATGTAAAAACCTATATCGGCGGACTGCATTTCACCGACGGCCCTCACACCGCCAACGAGTCACACCAATTTCTCAACGACATAGCCACACACCACCCCAACACAACCTTCTACACCGGCCACTGCACCTGCGCCCAAGCGCAGTCAATACTCACAACCCACCCCAACATCAACATCTTCACCACCGGCACAAAGATAGTGGTCAAGTAACCTCACTATTATATCAGCATCAACACACCCTTTATCTCTCCAATACAAATCCGCCCCATTATATTAACTTTTTTTAGATGTTTAAATCCTAAAAAAATTTGGAGTTATATATATA